>NZ_BQXO01000003.1:0-320276 GCF_045862785.1 Furfurilactobacillus curtus
CCGAAACCCTTCTTCACTCACGCGGCGTTGCTCCATCAGGCTTTCGCCCATTGTGGAAGATTCCCTACTGCTGCCTCCCGTAGGAGTCTGGGCCGTGTCTCAGTCCCAATGTGGGCGATCAGCCTCTCAGCTCGGCTATGCATCATCGCCTTGGTAAGCCGTTACCTTACCAACTAGCTAATGCANCGCGGGTCCAGCCTGAAGTGATAGCCGAAACCATCTTTCAAGCGAAAACCATGTGGTTTTCGTTGTTATGCGGTATTAGCATCTGTTTCCAAATGTTATCCCCCACTTCAGGGCAAGTTACCCACGTGTTACTCACCCGTTCGCCACTCGCTTCATTGTTCTTTCAATCTAGTGCAAGCACCGTCAATCTAGAACCAAAGCGCGTTCGACTTGCATGTATTAGGCACGCCGCCAGCGTTCATCCTGAGCCAGGATCAAACTCTCAAATTAATGAGTTATTTGAAATAGCTCTTGTTTTTGTTACTTGGTTATAAAGTGAATTGACTTCACAATTTGTATTGCTTTGAACCGAAGTTCAAAGACCCTACACATTTGATTCGTCGAAACGTTGTTCAGTTTTCAAAGATCTACTTTGCTGTCGCAAGACAACTATTAGATAATATCATTTAAGCAATATCATGTCAATTAGAATTTGAGGAACTTTTTAATTGACTAAATCGTTCAAATGGCTGCTGCATCAACATTCGTAAAAGCAAGTAATACTATATCAATCTCCGTAAAAACGGTCAAGCCCCAAATTGAAAAAAGTTGCAAATTAGTCAAAAACTGGGGCCGCATCAATCTTAACATCATGAAATAAGTCATGCAGCTGACTACCATCAACAAATGATAAACCGGCTTTAGTCACTCGATCTTGCAATTCAGGCGAGATGACTAAGTGATCAAAAACAAACAGTGAAATATCTTCATGGTTAACTTCACAAGTCGTCAGCTCGCTTAGTCTTAAGTCATTCAACTCGATAGATAAGAGATCTCTCATTTGCTCTAGAATACTGGCTAATGCCGTTTTATCCGCCACCACTGGTGTTTTAAAAAATTGATACGTGCCAGTCTTATCATCCCTAGTAACTAAAAACTGTGTGTTTTCTCCATCAGTCATTAAAATTGTTCCTGCAACTTGTTTCATCATAATTCCTCGCTGGATTGGTGTACATTTAGTAGTTAATTTAAGAAGAAATTTCAAAAGCGTCGGTTAGCCTCATCCAACCACTCGCCCATTGCACTGGCAATCGGTGAAAAACCCGTTTGAACACTTCGATCTGTCCAATAATGCTTATGGATTGAACCACCGGATTGATGTGGTTCCCCAGTTTTCGCCAGACAGCGAAGCGACAAACTGATTTTATGAGAATATTCATCGATGTCAAGAATTTTAGTTCTAACAGTTTGACCAACTGTGAGGTAATCATGCAAATCCTTCACATAGCCAAAATGTGTCTCTGAAATATGAATCAAACCTTGGTGCTCATTATCAAGACTGACAAAAGCACCATAAGGCTGGATGCCAGTCACAACACCATCAACAATCTGGCCAATTCGATAATCCACATCATCCGCCCCCTCAACTCACTTGGTGACTGTGATGTGGTCGATCAGAATTGGCGTTTCTGGACGATCCTCATAGTTTGTTGGTACTGCTGCAATTTCATCCAATACATTCATGCCTGCTGTGATTTGCCCGAAAACAGTATGGTGTCCATCTAACCACGGCGTACCGCCTTGACGATATTTATCAATAACTGCTTGATCCACACCGGATTCACTCAAATCAGCCAACATATCTTCTGGAACCCTTGTCGCTTGGACAAAGAAGAATTGACTACCGTTCGTATTTGGCCCGGCGTTTGCCATCGACAGTGCACCACGAAAATTAAACAACCGATCCGAGAATTCATCTTCGAATGACTCACCGTAAATACTTTCACCGCCAGCCCCACTACCTGTCGGGTCGCCACCTTGAACCATGAAATCAGCGATTACGCGATGAAAACTGACGCCATCATAATAGCCAGATTCTGCCAAACCGATAAAATTCGCAACTGTCTTCGGAGCTAAGTCCTCAAACAGTTGTACACTAATTTCTCCCATTGTTGTTGTCAAATTCACCTGTGGACCACTTGCCAATCCAATTTCAATTTGTGGATACATCGCTTATGCCATCCTTTATTTATTCTAGTTTTAACGTTTATTATCAGCCAAAAATCGTTTAGCCACTTAGTTGATCAACTATGATTTATAAGTCTGTCTTATTGTAAACAACCCATCGCCATGATGCAATCAAACTCGTCAATCGCTGGGGCAACAACAAATTCTCAAGAAATTAATTAAATTTACCACTAAACCTGCACCCACTATTTTGTGACCTGCCGATCTCTGCTATAGTATCACCATCGCCTTGACTGATCAGGGCACCAAATTAATTAGACTACTTCATTTTGAAAGGAAACATTATGTCAACGCTCATTGACTTTGTCCTACATATCGATGCGCATTTAGTCAGCTTGGTCAACAACTTCGGTGACTGGACTTACCTCATTTTATTCGCCATCATCTTTGTTGAGACCGGTCCGGTCATCTTTCCATTCCTGCCAGGTGACTCATTACTTTTCGCTGCTAGCGCTTTAACTGCTAATCCCTTGTATCATCTGAACATCTGGACCTTTGTTATCTTGTTCTTAGTCGCCTGTATCGGTGGTGACTCACTCAATTTTTTAATTGGCCGCACTGTTGGTCAAGCCTTGACTAATCATTCACTATTCGGCAAATTAATTCAAAAGGACTCACTTGAACGATCCGAAGTTTTCTTTAATAAGCATGGTGCGATGGCCATCATTTTAGCCCGTTTTATGCCGATCATTCGTACCTTTGCGCCCTTTGTTGCAGCCGGTAGCCGCATGCCTTATCGCCGATTCATTCGTTATTCTCTAATTGGTTGTTTCGCGTGGGTCGCCTTATGCTGTGCTGGTGGCTACTTCTTTGGCAACATTCCGTTTGTCAAAGAACACTTTTCAATCGTCGTCCTTGGTATCATCGGCATTTCTTTAATTCCCGCAATTATCGGCTACTTGCATGGTAAATTTACCAAAGCATCGTAAGTAACATCATCACCAATTGAATCTTCAGTCATAAAAAACGTTTGCCCACAAAATGGACAAACGTTTTTTAAATAGCCTTTACTGCCTGACGTCCCACTAACCAGCCGAGGATTAACCAACCTTCAAAAATAATGAAAAAAAGAACAAAACAGTTAAGGAAAAAACTGCTCGGCAATGCATCAATAATTGGATCGCGGTTAGGGTCAAATAACCAATCATCATTACGAAATAGGACTTCATGAAACGTAATAAAAAATTGATTGAAATTCATACTCATGATTAATGCCAGAATTGGCGCAATTGGCAATGCAATTTGCATTGGTAATTGCAATTCCCACAATCGATGTTGCTTGAGCAAGCGCCACAATCCCCAGACAGTAATAAACAAAGTGATAATCAACACAACATTGTTCAACATCAATAAATGCTTTACATCAGCAAAGTGTTGAAGCCCTGCCTTAGAATCAGAAAAATTCGGCAATGCTAACTTGGTCACCCACGGAAAATCAAGGTAAGCCAATAAATATCGATAATTATGCATCATCGTTGCTCGACTTAAATTGACCTGTTGCAGCACATTTGTCGTTCTCAATGTCAACTGGTATAGCCACACGGCATGCACTGTCAGCCAAATAGCACTGGTTAGAATAAACAACCACCCGGCAAGGTAACGACCAAAATGCGTTAGCCTAGCCAAAATCACCCTTCGATCCGCCATTTAGTTAAGTCCTCCACAATATGCGTCGGCATAATACCACTTTCCTTGACATCTGAACGTTGTGATAGCCCCGTCAACGTTAAAATTGATGCCATATGAGCTTGTTGAGCAGCCAAAATATCTGTGTGCAGGTTGTCACCGACCATGACCACTTGGTCAGTGCCTAATTGCAGGCGCCGCAGAGCTGACAACATGATAATTTCAGCCGGTTTTCCAATGGAGATGGGGGTAATCCCCGTCGCATATCGCACAAAATCAACGACTGCTCCAGCTCCCGGTAACATCCCTCGTTGATTCGGAATATTTGTATCTAGATTAGTGGCGATGAAAGTGGCACCATTTTGAATGGCCAAAACTGCCTGTACAAATTTCTCATAAGTAACTTCCCGATCTAAGCCCACGACCACAAAATCTGGATGTGACGCAGCATCGGTCACGATCACGAAGCCAGCATCCCGCAATGCACTAGCTAATCCTGCCTCACCAATCATGTACACTGATCGTTTTTGACCGTTTGCTTGCTCATGAAGGTAATCAGCAGTTGCCAGTGCTGTTGTGTAAACATGGTCAGCCGTCGTTTTAATATGGTGATGTTGTCGCAAATTGCTAGCAACTGCTTCAGGACTACGCGTGGAATTATTCGTCACGAATAAGTATGGTCGCCCACTTTCAATTAACTGAGCCATAAATTTTTGCGCAGAAGGAATTTCACGCGAACCTTGATAAATTGTGCCATCTAAATCAATTAAATAGCCGTCATAAACGCTCATGAGGACGTACCTGATTCTGACGTACCCTTTTGACGGATAGTAAAGTGGCGCCGTGTTTTACGATGAGCGGTTCGCTGTGGCTGTTCTGATCCAGACCTAACCGACGACCGTTTATCCGCCGCTGTGGTTCGATCATTCCCCAACGTCGATTGAGGTCGGTTATTTTTTGAATGATGCGACACTGCTTGATTTCCCGATTGAGAATGCGTTGACCGGTGATTACCATTGTTAGTCTCCACCTGCTGGTTTGAACTAGCCTCGCGCCGTCGCTGACGAGAAGCGTGCCGAGAACGATGACGATCAACCTTTTGTGGTTGATCTTGTTGATCAATTTCAACATCTAAATTATGCAAAACAAAATATGCACAACCAAAATTGCAATATTCATATAAGTAATCATTCAATGCAGTGATGGTCTGACTGACAGGAACTTGCGGTGCATCAGCAGCGTAGAACCCTTTCAGTCGTAACTGTTCAAAACCAATATCGCCAACGATAAAATCATATTTGCTGAGCACAGTACTGTACCGATCAGCAAATTGATGAACATCGAACGCTTGGTGAAAATCGTAAACTAATTCGTATGGATGCCCATTAATGAAAAACTGCGCATCATTTTCTCGCACGACATTAAACATTGCCGCGCGTTTAACTGCGGCCTCTTGGGCTAATTGGGCAATGTGCTCGCGATCGATAATAAAACACCTTCTTTGTTAGTAATGCGCTTTGTCAGCGCCGTTTGTGATAGTCATCAGCCTTACCGTTGATCATCTGCTCAATTTCTGCAAAAGAAAAAGGACGTCCAAATGGAACTTCATGATCTAAATAGGCTGTTTCAGGAGTATCCACTCCAACATTAATATTCTCTTTGGCCGGCATCGCATAGTGGTGGATATGCCCATGCAGATTAATGATATTGCCAACAATTCCTAATGAAAATGGATAATGTGTCAAATAATACTGGCGATGATCGTATTTTAAATACACACCCACATCATGAAACTGAAATTTGGGCTCACCATCTTCTAACGGTTCATTATGGGCAGCCAAATACTTAAATAAATCTCGATTATCATGGTTGCCTTTAATCAAAACCAAATGACCATTTAGTCGGTGCAACACTTCATTTACGGCGTTCCAAGAGACACTGGCTGGTCGTGTAAAATACATCGCAATATCGCCAAGATGATAAACTGTATCTCGATCAGTGACCACCGAATTCCAATTTTCGATAATCGTTTCATTCATCTGCTCGACAGTCAAGAATGGCCGGGGTGCAAAATCATTTTGGCCCAATAACTGTTTATGAAAAAAATGCGTATCTGACGTAAAATAACGCACAGCTATGCCCCCTATCATTAATGGTAACAATTGTACCACATCCACCAAAAACCTTACTGTAAAAAACGTCTGCCCCCAGTTGGAGTCAGACGTTCACTCATGTGTTTCAAAATTTCATTACTCATTCTTTGACGAAATGACTGTCGTGGACTTTCTTGAAAGTCGGTGAAAAATGTACAAAGCGATCAACCACATACCGGCGCCAACTAAAGCGACCAGTGTCTCAAATTTAAAAAGCATCACAATGGCAACGAATACGAGAAAACCAATGACTAAGTAATCTGTGAACGGCGCACCAATTAAGTGAAATGCCGCAACTGATTGTTGGCGTTGCTTAAGTTCTTTACGATAACGCAAGTGAGCGACCATGATCATGCTCCAGATAAACAAAAAACAAGTCGTTGCAATACTTGAAATTAAGGTAAAGACGCCGGCAGGAAATAGTAAATTCAACACAACAGCTGCCGCGATAACTAACGTAGAGAAACGTAGTGCATTTGCCGGAACCTGGTGCTTTGATAAACGACTCATCCGCTTTGAGAAGCGACTGGTTCCGTCGAAGGTTAATGAGTAAAGCATTCGTCCAGTTGTAAACAACGAACTATTACAAGCAGACGCTGCCGCAGTGAGGACCACAAAATTGATAATCCCGGCAGCTGCTTTAATCCCCACATTTTGAAAAACCTGTACAAAGGGACTACTGTCAGGTGAAACAGCCGACCAAGGATAGATACTCATAATCACTAATAACGCGCCCACGTAAAAAATAATAATTCGCATTGGAATATCATTAATGGCCTTTGGAATCACTTCACGTGGGTTGGCCGTCTCTGAGGCCGTCAACCCAACCATTTCAATTCCCACGAACGCAAAAACCACCATTTGAAACGACAACATAAATCCCTTGGCTCCTTTGGCAAAGAAACCACCGTTACGAACCAAATTTGCAAATGAAGCGTGTCCAGCTGGCGTCTTAACCGATAAGAATACCATGACTAATCCAATACCGATTAATGCCACAATGGCCGCAATCTTGATGATTGCAAACCAAAATTCAGTCTCTCCAAAGGCCTCAACAGTAATTAAATTTAATCCCAGTAAAACGATCAGTATCACAAATCCCGGAACCCATTGAGGCACACTAGGAAACCAGAATTTAAAATATAAGCCAGCTGCGGTGATTTCAGCCATGGCAATCGTGATCCATGAAACCCAATACGTCCATCCCACTACAAATCCCATTCGTTCACCAATGTACCGATCAATAAAATCAATAAATGAATGTTGCGAAAGGTCCGACATGAGTAATTCACCCAATGCCCGCATCAAGAAAAAACACATTAGTCCGGTCAAAGTGTAAACCAGAAGGATGGCTGGCCCCGCGAGATGAATTGATTCGCCGGCCCCCAAGAAAAGTCCGGTTCCGATCGTCCCTCCAATTGCGATCAATTGTACGTGGCGACTCTTTAACGCTCGTGACAATTGTTGGGTTGTCTCCTGATTTTCTGCCATTCATGTACCTACTTTCTCCATTTAACTAATGAAATTAATTATAACGGTATCAGTTTAGATGAACAAACGAAAACATTTCACGACATCGATGAAATAAATTCACTCTAAGGCTCAAAAAAGGCTGATCACTTATGATCAGCCTTTTGCGTAGCCACTATTTGGACAATCGCTCTACATCACGCGCAATCATCAATTCTTCATCTGTTGGTACCAATACGACCTTGGCAGTTGAATCATCCGTTGAAATAACGGTTTCTTTGCCACGAACATTATTACGCTCAGCATCAATCTTAATGCCCATGAAGTTAAAGGCATCTGTGATAGCAGCCCGAATTTCTGGTGCGTTTTCACCAATTCCAGCGGTAAAGACTAAAGCGTCTACCCCGCCCATTTCTGCGATGTACGAGCCTACGTACTTAACGATACGGTTAATAAAGATTTCAATCGCCAACTTTGCTCGATGCTCATCACTATTTTCTAGATCCCGCATGTCACCTGAGATACCGGAAATCCCTAAGAGACCCGACTTCTTGTTTAACATATCTATCATTGCTTCTGGATTTGTTACACCAAGCTTTTGTTGGAGGAACGTGACAAGTGAGACATCGATGTCCCCAGAACGAGTTGCCATCGTGATCCCAGCCAATGGCGTAAAGCCCATTGACGTATCAATCGATTTACCGTTTTCAATAGCTGCAATTGAAGCCCCTGCTCCCAAATGTAACGTAATGATTTTCATTTGATCTAATGGTTGACCCAGAATTTCCGCAGCACGATGCGAAACATACCGGTGACTGGTTCCGTGAGCACCATAACGGCGAGCACCAAATTTTTCATAGTATTCATAAGGAATTGAATACAGATAGTTTTCTTCTGGCATGGTCGTATGGAAGGAAGTATCAAAGACTGCAACAGCCGTTGCGTCAGGTAGGACTTCTCTAAACGCCCGAATTCCCGTTGCATTGGCTGGGTTATGCAACGGGGCATATTCTGCTAATGAGTCGATTTTAGCTAAAACATCATCGTTGATAACGACAGAGTCCTTAAAGAACTCACCCCCAGCAACAACTCGGTGACCAACCCCCGTAATCTCATCAAAGCTATCAATAATCTTTAGATCGATGAGCTCCTTCAGCAGAATACTAATTGCTACCTTGTGATCCTTAAATGGCTGTTCTAGCTTAAAGTGTTCCCCATCTCCATACGAAATTGTGAAAGAACCTTCGGCTAAACCAATTCGATCTACTAACCCTTTAGCAATCACTTTCTCTGAAGGCATATCAAAGAGCTGAAACTTTAAGGTCGAACTTCCTGCGTTAACTGCGATTGTCTTTGCCATAAATACATTCTCCTTTAAATTCAAACATTCGTGTCGGCTACTGTGAAACGTTAGTGACGACCCACTCATCAATTTGATTAGTAAAATCTGCCACGGCTTGAGCATCTTTCAATGAAGGAAATTCACCAAGCAGCACCTGGCCCGCCTGTTTGGCCGAACCACCATGTTTTTGCAACAGCAAAATGGCCTTTTGCGCTTGTTTATTTTGAAAAAGTTCACTTGGTAAATTTAAAATTCCTTGCAAATGAGCCTGACTTTGTATCCAACTCACCAAACTAGGTGCTTCATTTGAAGTAAACAACTGACTCGGCACTAAGAAGATTCCCCATCCACCGGCAACTAATTGATTAATCGACTGTTCCAGCAATAAATGATGGACATATGAGTGTCCTTGTTGAGCTGCTGTCTTAAAATGAGTGGCCTGGTCATCACGTGGATAATAGCCAACTGGTAAATCACTGACGACTAAATCCATCTTTGGCATGACCAAGGGATCCAATGCATCTTGATGGAATAATTGGATATCACGATGTTGTAAAGTGCTCATGACGTTTGCCATAGCTAGCATCGAGTCATCATTGTCTACACCAAAACCCTGAATCTGAACGTCGTCCACTTGACTCAACTGGTTGATCACCGTTGTTAAAAGATTGCCAGTTCCAACCGCTGGGTCTAACACCGACATTTGCGTTTGTCGCATTAATTGGTTAGCTAGATAGGTCACTAAGAAACCAATACTATCAGGTGTGAGTTGATGATTCGCATCAATCGCGTCTGTTTCAATATCCTTCAGCAAAGCCAACTGCAAGCCACGTCGCGTCGTCTCAGCGTCTACCAACAGAGGTTGAATTCCCTGATAAAGCTTCGTCAATTCCGCCGTCGCAGTGACGTCAGGCCGGCCCTCTTCCACACGAACTTGGCCACCATCGATTAAATCGTCACCAACTTCAATCAATGCATCTAAATAACTGGTTGATAACTGTTGTTGAAGCAGCAACGTTGCTTGATCAAGCCGATGAAACAGCGTTTCTACATCTGTTTGTGCCAGTGCAACCACCTGCTTTCTATACCGCTCACTAATTATTCTTGTCCTTACTAAGGATACCGATTATTGAGCATTATTTCAAGGCTTGTTTGCGCTGCCAAACTTGGCGTGACGCGGTTTGACCCCCATTTAAAACGATGCTTATTTGTGAATTAGTTAACGTTGCTCGACCGTTTTTAAACACAAAAGTCTTTTGCTCTGGTCGATAGTAATGTACCTCGTTTACTTCATTTGTGATTGTCTGAATTTGCCAATAATAAATATTACTACGCAACGCTTGGGCTGAAGCCTCGTAGGCGTGAATATGTAGCAGTATCAATCCCACCGCTAGTACCATTAAAAAAATTGAAGAGGGCAAAATGAACCCGGATCGAGATTTATTTTCCATGCGTATCTTCCATCGGTAAAGAAATCACTCCGGTCACTTGCTGTCCTTGTGGGTGTTTTGGTCCTCTGGCAAATGTCACCAGAAGGGATAAACACTGACTGTTTTTTTCATAATTAAATTTCACTTGAGAAACCAGCTCTGCCAATGGCATATAACCACCATTCAATGTTGTCAGCAATAATTGGCCATGCTTTTCTGCCAATACATATTCATGACGGCGGCCAGAACGATCATTGCCGGCTAGTTCAACTGTGTGTTTGTCCCCGCTGAGATATTTAAATTGGCTAGTCGGACTGGTTAAATGGATCAAAGCGTTGTCCAATTGTTCACGAACTTGTAAGGGCCGCTCAAAATCACGTGTCAGCTGTTGGGCAGTGAGCGCGACGGTGAAGAAGACCAAAATTCCGATCGCCAGTGCCCACAGTGTTTCGATCAAAGTAAAGCCTTGCAGATGTCGTCTCATGACTCAAAATCATCCCCCATCGATGACTACTTTTTTCGTAATCTGATTTAGTTGTCTGCTCCTCACGCTCCAATTCGCGTAATCGTTGGCTCATCATATAATTTGTTTCAGCAACGAATAAGCAACACAAAGTTGCAATCGTTAGCGCACATAACGAATCCATCAGCATAAAACCAGTTCTATGAGACTGCCGTTTCTGTAACATGAATAACTCCCCACCCTAACTGTGGTTTTAATGTATACTCAATCCGGCGTGTTGACAGAAAAATTAACGACGTCGGTGTAACCATTCTTGATCCGGCCAAAACAATTCGCCGCCCCTGAATTAATTGTAATGTTTGCGGGATAACTAGCTTGGCTACAGGTGTTTTAGCACCTTCTCTGTACCAAACAAAGTGCTTATCAAAAGATATTATAACCGTGACTTCACGCCGAGTTGCTTGGGATTTTGCTCGCTCAACTAGTGCTAAAGTCGCACTAATAAACGTGCGTTCCGTTTGAATTTGTCGGCTTGTGTGAAACTTCAGCATGCCAAAGCCCACAATTAAAAGCGTCACTGATAAGACAACTAGCGTTTCAACCAAGGTAAAACCGCTTCTATTTTTGTCCCACGACATTATCTTTAATTTCAATTCCTTCAGCCTTCGCCTTATCAATTTGCCTTCCAGTTAAGTATTTACCGGTTTGTAGTTCATCAAAGGTCACTGTTTGATCTCCATGATCGTTTTGATAGAGATCAACTTGTGTTTGAACCACTTGAGTTAATGCCTGCCCATGAGTTTTTGTCGCGCTTCGTCGTGAATCAGTGATATTGGGCAAAATAATTAGAATTAACAGCGAGATAATAAATAAGACTACGGCCATTTCAATCAAGGTGAAGCCTGACCGTGCCCGATTAAAGTGCAAGTGACTCGGCGCTTTAAAAAAGAATTTCATTATGATAGTCCTCCAATTGTTTGATACATCGGCAAAAGCAAACTTAAATACAATCCGACAATGGCTAACCCAATAACGGCAAACAAAATGGGTTGAATTAATCCAATCATACTTTCAATTTTCCGAAATAAACGCTGATAGGTTAGCATAGCATCCGCTTGTAAATCCTTAGCTAACTGTGCGCTGGTCAACCCTTTACTGAAAAATATTTTGAAAGAATTAGGCAAGAAGTGGTGCTGATCCACAAATCGATTAAGTTCCGCCCCCGTGCGAAGGTGCTTATCTAGCTTCGCCGCCAATTGTTGTAAGACTGATTGTTGTTGGTAAGATAGCAGAAGCTGCAAAACATCCCGTGTTTGTAAACCGCTTCCCATTAACAGACCTAGATTCATTGAAAGATAATAATGCCAATACAACTGTAAGACAGGACCGATCACTGGCACATGTGCCCCTATCTCCAAACGTCGTAATCGGGGTTGGCGCAATACCCAAACACTAACTAAAATCAATCCAATAATTAAGGCAATCAGTAGCCATAACATTGGCATCATCCATGGTGAGCGGAGCACCAATTGTGGATTTAAAGCCTGTAGTTCCGGTAACAACGCTTCTTTAACGCCAATCAGCAAAATTCCTAATCCCAATAAAATAAATAGCGGATAACGAAGCGCTAACCGAATCTTTTGCTGTTGCTGAGATCGTAAAGCCAGGTAATTGCCTAGATTAGTCATTACTTCTGTTAACGCCCCATTTTCCTCCGCAATTTTAATTTGATAATAAACATCTACGTCAACCAATGGTTTGATGGCCGCCGCGAAGGCTTCCCCCGAACTAAGTCGCTTTTGTAACCACGTTAGTTGCTTACCTAATCTAGGGAGCATGATCCGTGCAAAGTTTAGCCCTTCTCGTAATGAGAATCCCACAGCTAACACGTCTGCCATCAAGCTAAAGAATTGAGCAGCCTGAGCAGTATGCAATCGGCTGATTTTTTTCTGATCAACCTGCTCGAAATGCTTCGGCCACGTTAGGTGCAACTTGACCATTAAAGACTGATTGATTGAGCGCATCATGCCACCTCCCGGTCATTTGTTGATGCCAGCGAATTTTAGATCGTTGTTCACCAAATAATTCATCATTACTTAACCAGTCATAAATTACCAATGGTTGTTGAATACCAGGTACTAATCGCTGATAGCACACCGCTGTTAGCGCCTGTTCTAGATCCTGATTGCTCACGCCCAACTGTTCTAAGCGACTTACAACACCCAAAACATTTTGCGCGTGAACCGTTGAGAGCACGAGATGCCCACTGAGCGCCGCCTGTAAAGCAACTTTGGCTGTTTGTTCATCGCGAATTTCGCCAATAAGTAGGACATCCGGTCGATGGCGAAGGGCTAATTTCAATAAAGCGTTGTAATCCATGCCAGCTAACTCATTAATCTGTAATTGTAAAAAGGATGATTCATGAATTTCCACCGGATCTTCAATGGATAAAATCACCGACTCTTCGCTGAACTGACGAGCTAACCGGTAAAGTGATGTTGTTTTACCCGAGCCGGTCGGTCCACTAAATACCATCAGACCACGCCGGGTTGCCAAATTAGTTAGGAATCGCCACTGATCGGTCGTTGTCACGTGCTTCTGGAAGCTTGCTAATGGGTAGATAATCCGGATAACCATTGACTCATGATCTTGAAAGTCACCAACTGTTGACAACCGCAAATGTAACTCCCGTTGTCCGACTCGATAAGTCAGGGCGCCTAACTGTGGGCGTCGATGATCGCTAATCACCATGTTTGCTTCATATTTAATGTAAGCAATCAATTGCTGGGCTCGTTCTGTAGACAAATCAGTTAACTTCACAATTCCTGAAGCTGTGTGAATAATTAATTCATATCCAACAACCTTGGGAAATAAATAGATATCACTTGCGGCTTTGGCAACTGCCTGCGCCACGACTTGGTTTAAATGATCTGCTGGTTGCATCTTCCTCACTCCCTTCAACCACTACATACGCAAATTGCTTGTTAATATTTTTTTGAAAAAAAAAAACACCAACTTTTTCAAGTTGGCGTCCTCAATTTATCAATGATGACGATTATTCAGCTGGTTCAGCGACTTCCGCTGCTTCGTAAACATCAGCAACATCATCGTTATCACTAAGTTCATCAATTAAGTTTTCATACTGTTTGGCTTTGTCCGCAGGAACTGTCGTGACGTTTTCCGGAATCATCGTGATTTCCGCTGTATCTAAATCAAAGTTCTGTTCCTGTAAAGCATCACGAACTGCAGCCAATTGACTTGGGTCTGTATAGATTTCAAAAGCTTCATCAGTGGTTGTCATATCATCAGCACCAGCATCTAACACACTCATTAACATAGTATCTTCATCGATATCTAATTCATCACGCAAAATGACAATGTATCCGCGACGATTGAACATGTATGCTACAGAGCCAGATGCCCCAAGCGCACCACCATGATGAGTGAAAGCCGACCGGATGGCGGAAGCAGTCCGGTTCTTGTTATCGGTCAAGGCTGAAACCATGATTGCTGTTCCACCAGGGCCATAACCTTCATAGGTAATCTCTTCAAACTTCTGACCACCAGCGCCTGTGGCTTTATCCAAAGCGCGTTTAACAACATCTTTTGGCATGTTGGCTGCTTTGGCTTTATCCATAACTAACCGTAACTGGGCGTTGCCGTCAGGGTCGGCACCACCAGCTTTTGCGGCTTGGTATAAGTCACGTGAGATTTTTTGGAAAATTTTTCCACGCTTAGCATCCTGGGCGTTTTTACGTCCTTGGATGTTATGCCACTTGGAATGTCCTGACATATTCAGCAACTCCTTTGAGGTAATTATTATTTTGGTCAAAATAACCTTTACAACTATACCACCAGCAGCCCCGTGCTTCAATTGTTTCACTTAGGTTTTAAAACACACTAAAACATGATTGATCGATTACTCGATTCATTTTGAACAGCTCGATTTGATCTCGAATAGCTTATTCAAAACCGGTAAACTAAAAACTGCCACCAACTTAATAGTGACAGTCTTCATTCCAGCGCTTAACGAAACATTTGATTACAAAGGTCAAGTTCCCCTTATGACGCCTTGTGTAAAACACCGTTCATCTTTTGACTCAGCTTTTGCATGTGCTCCTCTTCGTGAGATAGATAGTAACCTTGAGTCACCTGTACACTATGATGGCCAGCAATAACCGAAACCTCAAAAATAGATAACTCAGTTTCATTAGCCAACATTGTAATGGCAGTGGCTCTTAATTTATGAAATGTAAGAACACGATTTAGTAACCCCTTCTCAATCAATTTCCGATTAATGACTTGCCACCATTCATGTGCTGTCTTTCCGACATAGGGACGGCCGTCATGACACGTAATGAAATCATATTCTTCTCCCTTTATCGTCCACTTAGTATGATCAGCAGTCTTTTGATACTCCTCTAATATTTTCCCGACTTCTGCTAACAGAGGCACCGACCGTAAATCACCTGCCTTGGTAAATTTATTGATACTAACTCTAGCATCAATGGCGTTGGTCTTCATTTTCGAAATAGTCACCTCCCGTTTTACGGTCAGATAATAATCGTTTTCCGACTTATGAAAGTCATCCCAAGTTAACCCTAATAACTCACCTTGACGTAGCCCCGTCGCCAATGCAATTAAAATTAGTATCCGCTGAGCTGGCTTTACTTCATCCGACAAGAGGTAATTGACAATATTTTCGCGCTCTCCCTCAAAAAAGCAGTCCTTTGCCTGATCATTTTTCCTCGTTTGGGCTTGCTTTGCGGTTTCTAAGCGCACATGACTACTTGGAATATTTTCAACGAAGTCTTGCTCTTCAGCATATCTAAAAATTGAAGATAACGTTTGCCTAACAGCATGACATTGCCAATAAGTTTGCCCTGATTTTTTTAACGTGTTAATCACTTGTTGGCAATCGCCTCGCGAAATCTTGCTGATTTTTTTATTTACAAATCCTGCAAGGTCATCATTTTCCAACAACATTTTAGCTTTAGAACGGACGTGGCTAATGCTATCTTCGCTTCGTGAGACCTCCTCTAGCCAGCTCGTCCACCCTGCCTCATTTTTAACCACTTCGGCAAATGTTGGGGTTTCATCCATAAAGGGATTCTCTTGTGCCTTAGCCTTTTCTTGCATAGCCCAGTCATTCCACATTTTCTCAGCTGTTCGTTTATCCAACTTATTGTACACAGCCTCTTCAAATTGAGTGGCTTTACCGTTTACATTAAATTTCACACGGAACAACAAGCTTCCGTCTTCCCGCTTCAATACGCCCGAAGTTGTTTTACCAATCCAAACCTTGCCTTTTCCCTTTACTACCTTACCTGTCGCATTTTGCTTTGTCATAATTCCAATCTACCTTTCTAACGTTTGATATGTTTAGCGTACTTAGTTTTAAGTTCTTTGGCCGGTCATTCTTATCTATCAGCGCTTTTAGATAAGCAGACCTCTTATTTCAATAATTTCTCGTCATTTAAAAGCCTTAACCACACTACTTATTCGCCATGATTCTGCCCTTTCCTTAATCGATACATTAAGCCTACACACTTTTCTCTTCGTGCACAGGAAGTTCTTATCCATCAACACATTTTGATGTGTTGTAACTCTTTAAACGGTCAAATCCCAGTCATCTGATCAAATTTGAGCACAAAAAAACCGCTCAAAAAATGAGCAGTCATCGCTTTCTTCTATATTAATAGCGTTTGGTATTACTTAAAACCAACCGTCTCGTCAGCTAGCTTCCGTAATCTGCCGATCTCTTCTGTATACTGCTCGTACCACTTAACCATGCTGCTCGTCATCTTTTGAGGTTTAGCAAGGTTTCTGGCTGCCTTCAAAAAATCCTCTAACTGCCTTACCAATGGCGCCATTGGCCGATCGTCAGCCATAATCAAGCTACGGCCGTCAGCTGACTTAACCTGCACTAGGCCTGGGATCTTGCCATCCTTAACACGATGAATGATACCTAACAACAAGCCACCTCGTGGATCGCCCTCGGCGTTGTACATAACTTTGACAAAGTCCTTATCTTCGGCCAGTTTCTGCCACAATTCCTGACGAGTTAAGCCTTTCTGATTTTTAGGATCGTGTAGAATATTTTGAACTCTAGTTAACATTTCACTCGTGGTCGACATAACAATCACACTCCTTAATATTTATAGGTAATGTGATTGGAACTCTGTTGTAGATTTAAGTCAAATCTTGTAAAAAACCGCCCATTTTCAGTTCACAACTACAGACGAATTGAGTTCTTTTTGCCACTTAATTCATTTTTTCCGCCCAGAATTATACTCCCCACTATTATCGATCACTTTATCAAGTAAGGTCGGTTTGATCAGGCAAACCTCTTTAGCGATTTGTTCACGTAACGCCACCTCTGCGTCATCAGAAAATACCTGCTTACCCTGCTTAACCACTAACAAGTTCCCTGCTTCGTCATCATGTTGGCGAAGATACTTCAATCGGCTATTCTTAGCTTCCTTATATAGATAGAACCAGTACTGGTAGAGGCTCCGGTAGATGAAGTTTTTTGACCAGCCGTCCAGTTGACTTAGGTATTCGATCTTGTAACTCAGTCGATCACCTGATTCCATATAGTCCACAAACAATTGCTGAACTTTATAGGTACCACGCTGATACTCATTCATCGCGTCAAGGTATTCAAAGCTAGTGAGTGATTTTCTTACCGCAGTTAATTCTCTGGCCAATTTAGTCTTCCCCTCCTCGGGATGCAACATTAACCAGATGAGCTTGCCATTATGCAGATCACGCTTCTTAACCTGCGCTTGCTTAGTCTGCGTTAATTCACCGTTTTCATTCAGTAACCTTTTGATCGTGCTCTCACTTAACCCGAGGTTTTGAATGCCAGAGTGATAAAACAAAACTAGGTTGTACTTTCTCACGTCACCAGCGGTGATGCCTAGCTTCTCTGCCATCACGTCTGGTTGAAGAACCTCAGCAAATGGAAGATCGCTGACAGTTCGATCATCTCTAGTCTTCTCTCGCTTATTCAGATACTGTATTGCCTCCGTTGTAGCCTGGTTAATTGCTTGGAGTTGTAAATGCTGCTCATGATTTAACACCATTGAGTTAGTCGATACCAGATCCGTCAAACTAGTTGTGTACCAAAGCGATCTGTTATAAGCGTTCAGTCTTTCTTTATCATTGTCCAACACTTGTTGTGCTGACAACATAGCTATTGGAAGTTGTAAACGCTCGTCCTCAATTGAATTTTCAATTAAAAGCTGCTTAATTGAGCTTTCCGTTGTAATTGAATATTTAGCATAGGCTTCAATATCTGAGCAATTAAAGGAATCCCAAAATTTCTCATTACCGTTATCGAAAAACAAATGCTTAAGCAACGGTAAGATGGTTTCTCTACCATCCTCGTCGTCACTTAAAATAAGCGCGGAATAACTTAATTTGCAAAAATATTTGTAATGTTCTTCGTCCACTGAATTTCTGCTGCTTAAGGCCTCTCGATACTTAGGTTCTAATTTTGAAAGATCGGCCAGAAGTAAACGACCATATATGGGCCTATCAACAAGATTAGAAAACTTCCGAAAATATCGATTACTGCTGTAATTATTTGAAAGGTCCAATTTATTAGCTAGATTACGCTGATAAATCAAGTTTTGCTTTTGGCTAACAAAAATTGCTCGTCGTACGGCTACTTCACCAAATAGTTCAAATTGTTCATCTTTATCTGATAAATTCCATCCGAAGCTTTCTCGAGCAAATGTTCGCAATGGCTGATCACCTTGTGTTCCAGCATAGTCAGATATCATTATCGCAACGTCAATATTTCGTTCGGGATGTTCGAGCCATATTTTTGTTAATTCCATAGCTTCTTGCGCGTTCAAGCCGAGATATCGATGAACCGCACACTCAAACAGGTAGTCAAATCGCCGAGAATGAGCTTTCCAATCTGCCTCAATTTTTACCGAAATTTCGTGCGCTCGTTTTTTTAAATCTTCCGTCATCATCAAACTCCTGTTAAAATTATGCCTAATTAATATGTCCCTTAAGGAAGTAACCTAATGTCAGAAATGCCTCAACAAGTCGCCCTAAATCGAATTATCGAGGGTGATTCATTCAAACTCATTCAACAAGTTCCCGACAAGAGTGTAAATCTGCTGATAACAGATCCACCCTACTTTTTGAACACCGCCACTAAAAAAGATGTATCGGCTGGTATTAACGGTGAAACTTGGGATGACGCACGTATTTTGCTAGAAACAGATCCTGCCCTCAAAGCTGAATATGCTGACGAATCCACCACAACTGACCGGCGCTTAACCATTCTCTCAATCCTTAAGCAAAAGTTCTTCGAACACTTCTTGGAAGTAATCGAACCAAAGATGGCAGATGATAGCGCCATGATCGTCTTCAATCGGTATGCCAATGTCCAAATCATGCGCAACTGGCTCAAAAAATCGCCAAAAATTAAGGATAAATGGATCGTCGATAGCACTTTCGAGTGGGCAAAAACGAACCCACAACCAACTTTAGATCCAAAATATTGGTCAGAGTATGCGCTAATCGCCACGAACTCTTTTGCCACAACCCAACGAACGATTGCTAACCTTGCAGAAAACTATGTTGATAACACAACGATCGATAACACGTTCGTTACCACCAGACCGAAGAACAAATCATATGTTTATGGTGATAACGGTGCTAAACATGCCACACCTAAACCATTTGATTTGTGGTCTTACCTTATTCGTAGATTCTCGAACCCAGAAGATTTATTACTTGATCCATTCTCAGGTTCCGGTACTACGGCAATAACAGCAACCGATTTGGGACGAAATTTCTATGCGTTTGAATTGGATGAAAAACAATTTAAGGCTAGTTCAAAACGCTTGGACGAGTTCAAGAAAAATCGTGGTAAGTCCATCTTCTTAGGTCTTCACAGCTAATCAATCAGTAAAACCCTCAGGTCACGCTTGTGACTTGGGGGTTTCTTACTTACCAGCCAGAATATCAGCAATGTGTTCTTGAAGTTGTAAGAATTGTAGTTCGTCCATCTCGGCAACTTGTTGCCTGATCAAGCTAAGTCTCAAGTCCACAATCGTTGGTTTTTCGGGTACCGAGGCTGGTGCTGGCTCAGATGTTTTGCTTTCTGGCAGCTCTTCAACTGGGGCTGGATCGTCTTCTTGTCTAGACACACCTGATAAATCCCAGTCAAGTACTTCGGCGATCTTCAAAAAAGCAGGTCTCAATGGTCGTGATCTATTTTGCATCCACATAGCCACTGTTGGCCGGGTTGTTCCAATTTGATCGGCTAAATTGGCCTGCGTGACATGCTGATTCTTCATCGAAGGACGAAAATGCTCATCAAAAAATGCCGCTTCTTTTTCATTTAATCGGCTTCCTTTTTTTGCCATTGAATACATTCCTTTCTGTTACAAACATTGTACTATCAATCATATCGGCGTGTAAACATTCGACTTAACATTCTAAAATGATTTAACTTAGAATAAAAAATAAAACTTTTTATTCAAAAAGGCTTGAAATTAATAAAGCTAGATGTATTATATAGTCATCAGCAAGGATTTAACATCTAGCAAAACATTCATTATCCGTTTGTAAGGTTGCTTTGCCACGTACATTGACAACTAAATATTCTAGCTTTATTCGGTTCATAACTTTTATCACATTAATGCTGTACGCAGCTAAATTAAACAGAAATGGAGATACACTCATGACAACAAACGAAAATGCTACTACTTGGGACCTTAACTTCAGCTTCTACGATTACATTCACCTCAGTGACATGTTCTACACATTTTTCAAACTACCTGATAAAACCGCTGCCGGATTCAAATTGACTTCAGATATCTATAATCCAGTTGCACAGATTTTGCTGATATCAGAATATCTAGATATCTCAAGCATCGATAAATCTGGTGACTATGAAACTTTCAAGCATTTACGAGATTATTTCCAATATCTTTTCAACTACCCGAAAAAGCGAGAATTTCCTGCACAGGTTTTTTTTACATCACTCGCTCAGATACTACAAGACAATAACCTTCATCCAACAATTCAAAATATGCAAAAGGACTTTTTAAACGTCACTTATCGTCAAATGTCTTCCAGCTTTAAACCCTTCGCTAACGCAGTCGAAACTGCCATTCAACAGATTCAATAAAAATACCGTAGATAACAAATTATTAGTTTAGGAGATAAACAACTATGAATATTAAAAAAAATCAATTTAATTCAGTTAATTTCGCATCTGTAGAAAACGATTCAACCTGGTTAGCACCTTTCAAATTTAGTGATTATATTGCGCTTGTTGACGAGTTTTCTCTAACCATTAAAAGAATTGACCGCCTTGGAATATATCAATTCGACGATGATATTGATCAGTGTTTTAATCCAGCAATTCAACTAGACTACATTTGTCATTTATTAACCTCTCAAGACTATTTTAAGACCATTCAAGATGGTAGTCTAAATATGGATGTTTTAATCTTAGATCCAGTAGCTTCAGACTGGCTTCACAGTTACTTTAAGTTGTTAACTGGTATTACTGGCAATACTTTGATCCAACTGCTGATAGATATCATCCAAGCAACTAAGGATGACGGATACACAGGCGTAAAAGCCTCAGACTTTTTTGCCGTATCTATTAAGGAAATGTCCCCAACATGCGCTAAACGTGCCAAAAAGTATGCCTCAATCATTCATCAGTTTACTAAATAAATTCACCACTTCAGACAGTCAAAATTGGCTGTCTTTTTTATTTAAAAAATTCGAAAACTGGCCATACTCTCCTTAACCTGCTCTTCCTCAACCCCAATGTACCGGAGCGTGATGGCCTGACTAGAGTGGTTTAAGATCCGCATGAGGGTTGCAATATCCTTAGTGTCACGATAGAAGAAGTAGCCAAATGTCTTCCTCATGGTATGTGTAGCGATATTCTTTAAGCCTAAGTTATCGGCAGTTTTCGTGATAAAAACATAGACCTGATGGGTGCCTATGTGATTCGTGGGATTGACGCTGGATGGAAACAACCATTCTGACTTAACCGTAGGTAAATACTCAATTAAGTCACTCAGTACTTCTTTTAAGTCCACAACTCGTGATTTATGCGTTTTCTGTTCAACTAAAGTAAACGAGTTCTTTCCTACAACGTCGCTCACCTTAATTTTAATCAGGTCAGATACCCGTAACCCAGTAGTGATGCCTAACTTAAATAAAAGTGCATTTCTTTTCCCATTGCGTCCTTGCCTTAATTGGCCAATAAATTCTTGTAACAGTGCTTTATCTCTGATCGGTTCGATTTTATGATTTTTCATGCTCCCTTCCTTCCAAAATCAGGTAATGTTTCCCCATATTTTCGGAAAAACATTACCTGTTTTTGTGCTCTTATTTTTAAAGCCCATTATCCAGGCATTATGTATGTAACTAAATATACAAATTGTTACTCGTTCTGTTCCTTACCCCGATCCGTTGGCAACATATTGATTGGAAACGCCAGAAACCGTTTAATCAACTCATAATAGTGCTCCTTATTCCAAGGACGTTTAAACTCGTATGGTTCATTTAGGTTCACAAAATAGGTATGGCTATTCCAGTCTTTTACCAACTTTTGTAAACATTTAACCGTATCTCCGTCTTCATCTTCAAATCGGAGGTTTAGTGTTTCTAGATCTGTTTGATCAACGCCTAACTCTTCGATTGCATGAAGCAAAACGTGAAGATTAAATACGGCGTTTCCCTCGTGATAACCGCTTCCTGTGCCGTTTAAATTAACGTAAAATGGATCAGCAACGCTAATATTGTCATACCGCTGGTGATAAATTGGCAATGTGTCAATTTTGGCTGTCACATCAACAGAGATTGTTCCATTACCATGATCGTGATTATTGATTTCTACAGTTAGTTCATCAAATTTCATATTAGTACCTCAATACGGCAGATCTGAATCATCAAAGTTCAATTCCAAGTCATTGATTTCTTTTGGTCGAATTAGTTCCACACGATGCAAGTCATCAACCCCATCACGAATTTTATCGAAGGCACGCTGTGAAGTGATTGTTTCAAATTTGGTCTGCGGAACGTAGTTGGCCATTAACGTGTACCCCTTAATGTCATTGATCATCTGGTCTAAGGCGTCCATGGCACGTTCATTACCTGAGCCGAATTGCAGGTTCTCAACCTCAATGTCATAACCAGGGAAGTTCTCGATTGCTTTTAAAACTAAGCTCAGCTCAAGTAATGCAAGGTTTTGTGAGTATTCATCCTTGTTTTCCATAGCCGCTTCAATGATCGGGTTACAAAGCTTAACATTATCCAACTTGTCATAATAAGCCGTGATACCATTGATTTTTCCGTCTAACTGGATCACAAGATGATCCTGAATCTTAATACTGTTGACCTGTAGCCGTACTGTCCTTTCATTCATATTTTTTCTCCTCACTTAATATTATTTGCGATATCCATTTCTTGAATTTGTTTGGTTAAATCGGATAAGTGACCGCCGTATTGCATTCTCAAGATTCTAGCTTCGCTCGGCTTACCCCATAGCAGTTTGATCTCTTCTACCAAATCCTTTAAGTATTCCTGATAGGTCTCATTTTTTGGCCAAAGCGCTTGTTGGTGATAGTTAATCGGTTTGTCTTGTCGGACCTTTTCAAACAGCGAACCAGCATAGTCCGAAAGGCCATCCTTCCAACTAAAAACAGTTGGATAGATTTGTAGGTTTAATCGCTCGGCGAACGATAAAGCTTGGCCAATTATAATTAAGTTATAGTGTTTAACCTGCTCATCGGTTGCTTGTTCGGTGATTATACCGGCGTTGATCGAGTGGTGAACTTCCTTAGCGATAATGATGTCTGGCCGTGCATAGGCGGTCATCACTAAGGTCTCCTCAGAAAATCCCGGCTCTTCAATACATTCAACTTTTATTGTATTTTCTAACATGTCTTCTCTTACTCCTCTCTTTAAGTTAGATTTCTGTCCGAAACCATTCAGATGGTGATCCGTTAACCCCAGATTCAGCAATTTCACCTCGATTTTGACCATGCTTTTCGGTTTGTCAAAACCTACAAGGCGGTCTCCTGTCCAACTTGGGATAGGTCATCTTGGTCGGCTAACTTTGGTAACGTGGTTGCAACAAACCAGAGCAAATCACTTTGCGATTGCTTGTTCAACTTAGCAAATCGATCTGGTTTCAAATTGGGAGCCAAATCGATCAATATTTTTAGTTGCTTTTTCACCTCGTCATCACCTCCTGACGTGTAAGTATTGATTTGTTTCAATACGATATAAGTTTCGATAAATTCTCGTACCTGATCTGAAAGAATGCCTCAACCAAGGATTCGTTCGATAAATTAACAGGTCTTCAAAATGCGATGGTTGAGGAACATTTCTCTCGAGCACTGATCAAAGATTACCTCTTGTTAGTTTGCCCATGTGGCTCAGTTTATCTGGCGGTTTGAAATTACTAATTTTGACCAAAATAAAAACGCCTATTCGGCGTCTTCACTACATGTATTTATTGACCCAATTGCTTCCTTACGTCATCTTTGGAGAAATAGTAGCCATATCGACCATCAACATCCGTAAAATAATTATCTACTCCATTTTCGGTTTGACCACCTTCTACTTGAAAATAAATTTGTCCGTTTTTAGCAACTGCGTAGGTAACCGGCTTGGCATTTGTAGCCGTTTGATCTTTAATCACGCTTATGCTTAACAAATAATCGTCCATACCATTCTGCAATGGATCAGGATCGGGCGCATTAGATGATACCAATTTTGCATTAGGGTCTTCAGTTCCACGAATGTACTTAAATAATCGTTTAGCAGTTGGTTGTGCACCCTCGTCAAAAATAGATTGGCCGAGCGATGTTCTAATACCAGATCCAGAGGAATCGTTATTAGTTTCACCACTTGATGAATCTGCTGTTGAAGTTGACTCACTCTCAGAAGCGCTACTTGATGAGTCGGAGGCAAAAGTAGTGTTGACCTTTTTAATATTTAACCGAGCTTTCAGATTCTCAACTTGCAACCGCTGTTTCTCGGGTAAATAGTATTGACGATAAAGGCTCTTTAAGGAAACCGTTGAAAAAGCCGCACGATTAGGGTCGTTCCCAATCAAAGCGTAGTAATAGATATTATCCGCCTCACGAGTATAACCAACATATCCAATAATTGTTACGTCAGCTGGTGCTATTGCCATTAAATAGCCCGTTCCGGGGTTGGATACGAAGTCCTTACTGATTTTCATTGGCGTAACATTCAGCGCTGTATCCTTACTGCGATCAGATGCCATTATCGCATTCTTAAAAGTTTTTGTTTCGTCATCGGCCTTGATTTGGTCAACTGCTTTAACGCCGCCATAATAAATCAAAGCATAACGATCAGTGGCACTAAATTTATTCAATGCCTTAACGGAGGGCTTATTGCTCGACGCGTTATCTTTACTGCTTTGCTTGCTAGCAGTTCCAGATTGACAACCTGATAATGTGATTCCTAAAGTCATCAATGCCAACAAGCTGATGGTCGCTTTTATTATTCTTCTTGTCTTCATGTTTTAGTCACCACTTTGATCTTGAGTATACTGATCTTGTAACTGTTGCCCCAATTTAACCGGATCATTTGGCTCTGGGGCGCCTGATTGTGTTGCATATAGACCAACTTCATTAGTCAACAACTTGGAATAATCGTCACCTTTAAAACGTATCTGGTAACTATTATTAATTACCGTACCAGCCTGATTGGGGGTGTCTGATCCCTTCCCCGTCCAGCTTACTGACTTTGGTGGCAATTTTAGAATATCGCCTGGGGCGGCATATTCAGCATCAACCGCAGTTACTGGCTTAAGGAATCGTACTTGACCGTCATCATTAACGGCGTAAGTGATAGTTTCGATTTGAATGTTAGGAGAAGTCTGCGCACGATTGATCAATTGTTGGGTAGCCGTACCATCAGAACGTAAGATGATACTGTAATCAACGTCAACGGTTCCTGCAGAATTGGTCTTATGAAATGAATAAACCACATTTTGATAGGGCTTAACCTGTTTAGTCGAAGAAGTCTGTGATGATGTGGTGGAAGAACTCCTCTCACTGGACTTACTATTTTGCGAGGAGTTTGAAGAACTAGTACTTACACTTTCAACCTTTGTTACCGTTTTCGTTGCTGGCTTATGATCACCTAACAAGAATCCGATAAATACTGCCATAAGGATCATCACAACCGCAACAATGGTGTCGATTATGTGCCGTGGCTTCATAACTTAGATTTCCTTTCATGAAAAAGACCGCTGAGTTTACAACGGTCTTCTCTATCTTCAATTCGTCTTCCTCAAAGCCCCTCCCGTATGGGAAAGGCTCTTTCGTGGTGCTGAAGCTGGGTGGAGGAATTCACTTAACAGGGTTGAATATCTGGATGATTACTTCAACCACTGGACTTCCATAAATCCGAGCATGTTGCCGTTCTTGTCTGTGATGGCTACTTCACCTTGGCCATAGTCAGAACCACTTACACCAGCGTTGTAGTAATAGTTTACAAAGTCTGGATCAAAGTATGCTGAGTCGTTCGCTGCTTCCATGCCGTTCCAAATCTTTGGTTGAATTTTCACGGAACCCGGTTGGTAACTCCAGCCCATACCCTTTAACCGTGCTTCTACTTGGGCATCAATGTCGGCTTCGGTTAGGCCGTACTCAGAGTAATTCACTGAACCATCTGGGTTCTTGGTTACTTCCGGCTTAACGTAACCAAAATCTTGGATTGCATATGTGTATCCATTGTCGGGGTTCTCTACGATCGCAATGCCGATTTGGTTGGCCGAAGCATCTAACATGTTGGCCAAGTGGCCGGCGCTGTTCTTCCAGTCGTTGAAGATGATGCTTGCAGTCTCGGCTTCAGTGGCGCCGATCTTATCGATGTTCAAGTTCTCTGCAATGGCCGAACCTTGGTAACCGGCCTCAGTGTAAGCCGTGTACCATTGCGTGCCGTCCGGACGAGTGTGGCTCGCTGCGGAGATATCCTCTTTGCCTTCAGTGAAAGTCTCGTTAGCTCGAGTCTGGGCAATTGCCTGTAAGGTTGCATTGTCCATCGTTACTGCGGATAGGCCGTGTTGGGCACGGAGATCGTTCACCATTTGTAGGATATCGTTGGCTACAGTAGCCATATCTTGGTTGGCGTATACGTGTTTAGCGTACTTAACCGTGATGTCAGAACCTCCGGCAGTGTACATACCGTTGATTGATGAGTCACCTACCAAGTCATAACCATTGATTTCGGATGGAGCGGCAAAGCTGAAATTGTCACCTGTGGTGCCGGTCAGAGTCAGATCGTTGTCTAGTTTGTTACCATTCTCGTCAACAAAGTGGATCGTAACCGTGGATTGGGCAGGAGCATTCTTCGTGTAAACAAAGGTGATCGTTGCGCCAGAGTCGGTCACGTTCGCCGTCTTGGTAGCTTGATCAACCGTGTAACCATCGATGTTCTTGGCCGTTGCGCTGGCCATGGTGCCTACTACCTGATCGGAGAGCGTGTCACTTGGCGAAAGTTGGTTGCCTGCGGCGTCCACATAATTGATGGTCACGTTGGCGTGCTGTTCGGCACGGTCGTAGTAGAAATCAATGATGTTTCCTGCTGACTTGACCGTCCAGCTCTTGCTCTGATCACGTGGGGTGTAACCGTCGATAGTGATTGGACTTACCGTAAGTGTGGAACCTACCTGCTGGTGTGCCATCGTGGTTGGCTGGGTCAATAAATTACCATCGGCGTCCAGGTATTCCACAATAACATCGTCATATTGGGCTACGGGTGCTTGCTTCGAATAGTGGAACACGATGGAGTTGCCCGATTCCGCAACAGTTAGATATTTGGTTGAGCCGTAGTAATCATAACCATTAATCACTTGTGCAGATGCGCTAACTGTGGAACCGACTAATTGGTGTGCAAGTGTGGTACTTGGGGCAATCGTGTTGCCGTCCATATCGGTGTAACTTACCGTAACGTCTGCATACTGCTCAGCAGGGGCTTGGCTCGTGCTGGAACCGGCCTCGCTGCTAGTTGAACCTGCGTTCGATGGCGCGGTTGAAGCGTTGGATGGGGATTGGCTCGGCGTCTGACTTGCATCTGATGGTGCCTGAGATGGAGCTGTTGAGGCATCACTTGGAGCCTGACTTGGCGTTTGTGAAGCATCACTAGGCGCCTGACTTGGGGTCTGTGAAGCGCCACTTGGTGCCTGACTTGGCGTTTGTGAAGCATCACTAGGCGCCTGAGATGGAGCTGTCGAGGCATCACTAGGTGCTTGAGATGGCGTTTGGCTGGCATCGCTTGGTGCTTGTGATGGAGTCTGACTAGCATCGCTTGGTGCTTGCGATGGAGCTTGGCTGGCGTCAGATGGGGCTTGTGATGGCGTCTGACTAGTGTCACTTGGTGCCTGTGATGGCGTCTGACTAGTGTCACTTGGTGCCTGTGATGGCGTCTGACTGGCGTCACTTGCCGCTTGTGATGGCGTTTGGCTGGCGTCACTTGGCGCTTGTGATGGCGTTTGGCTGGCATCGCTTGGTGCTTGGCTTGTCACAGAACCAGCGTCACTCGGTGCTTGGCTTGTTACGCTGCCGGCGTCAGAAGCGGCTTGTGAATTGTCTGGAGTTCCTGGCTTGAAGTAAGATGCGCCCATCTCGCCGGAATGGTTGGCGTCCGTGATTGCTTCTGGTTGTTGAGTAGTACCAACACTTGGCTGAGTTGAGGCACTTGGCATAGTTGATGGTGTTTGAACGTTGGCAGCTGGCGCTTGAGTCGGTGTATTAAACCGACCGATCGTCGCACCGTTGGCGTCAGTTACCGTAACCTGCTTTGAGCCATCAACGTTTGTATGCACAAACAGGTGGTTGCCGACATAAATTAAATCAACATTAGCGATCTTGTTTTGGTTCGCCAAATCGTTAACGCTAACGCCGGTTGCTTGGCTGATTGCCCAAAGGGTATCACCATTTTGAATGGTATATGGATCGGTGCCTAACTTAGCTAATTCTGCCTTAACCGTAGCAACACTATTTGCATGCCATTGTGGTGCTACTGATGCATTCGCCGATGTGGCAACTCCGGTCAGCGCAAGCAAACTGATACCGGCTGCTAACCATAATTTGCCTGATTTATATAACTTAACGTGGCGTTTCTCGTCTGTATGTAATGATCTGTACTGAGCTCTGCTCATCATAAATAACCCCTACTTTCCTACGTAAATAGACTCAACAAAACGAACGTTTATTGAAGAACTAAAAAAAGCGCTGATATAACTGATCAATGTCAGTGATATCAACACTTCAAGATATGTAGTATTTGGAATTTTGGAAACTAAACTAAACGTTCGATTAATTAATAAGAGGGCTACTCTTATTAACAGGCTTATCGTACCAAAAGCGTTACGTATGTGCAACGTTCATTTTATTGCTAGACCTTGATAGACCGGCTTTTTTGGCTAGTTTGTAAACGTAAGTAGTACTAACGTGATAACGTTTGGCGAGTTCTTGAACAGTTAAATCATGCGATTGGTATGCAGTTAAAATTTTTTTCTTAGTTAATTCACTTACCGTTTTTGGCCGTCCTAACCTTTTATTAGTTGCCTTTAAGGCATCCTTGGTTCGTTCCGAGATCATATTAGCCTCCAGTTCTGCAACCGCTGATAAGATTGTGAACATGAACTTACCATTCGTCGTTGATGTGTCGATCTGATCATGAATGGATTTGAAATGAGCTCCCATCGCGTCGAGTTCAGCGATTATATTAACCAATTGTTTAACCGAACGCCCTAATCGATCTAGTTTGTAAACTAATAAAGTATCGCCAGCTTTCAAACTCTTAAGTGCTTTTGACAACTCCGGCCGATCTTCCTTTCTACCTGATATCTGTTCCTTATAGATTCTATCTGGTTCATATTTCCTAACTTCGCCAAGCTGGAACTCTAACCCTAAATCTTGTCGATTAGTACTAGTCCTTATATATGCCACCGTTTTTGTCATCTTCAATCACTCCTATGCTTGATGTATAAGAGTTTATGTAAGTTTCACGTACGGTTTTATTTCAGTGGTTACTTCTTGGTAGTAAATCAACATTCGTCCCATTTTCGAACCAAGATTAGGTCAGTCGTCTCAAATATCAACTCCAAGTTAATAAATTGGCTAGAAAACAGTCATAAGGTATTCTTGCCACGATCGTCTCAAAATATGAGATTGTCGTCTCTGTGCCATAGTCCTCTTTGCAAAATCGATAAAATTCACAGCAGTGGTATTCCTTAACCAATCGTCTCAGTGATGAAATAGCATTCGCTTGTTCGAAACTGCTGCCTTCATTGGCTGAAATACGGTCATGAAGTATTGTTGAGTTGATTGTCAGTAAATTAAAAAAGCTCAGAGTGATTAGCCAAAGAATGGTCATACTGTATTCTTGAGCCATTCGTCGCAAAGTTCTCTCGCACTTTCTCATGCTGATAATTGGTGCCTGATTACAAAACATAGAATTGAAGTATTGTTTCAGCAATCGGCTCACCGACCTGTGGTGGATCGTCTCTGAAGTGTGCTTAAATCTTAGTTTTGAGCTGGAACGCAGCAATGAAGTATTCTTGAACGGATCGTCTCTCAGCACAGGATTGGTCGTCTCTGGCAGGTTGCTAACTTAACCCAATGGATAAAATTCCGTCGTGAAATACTCTTTGGTAAATCGCCTCAAATTAAAGATTGCCATTTGGATCAAGTTTATAATTTGGGCAAAAGAAAAGACCGGCTGAGCCGATCATCAATACTTACACAATAATATGAAGAAACCCTTTTAAAAAAGATACCCATCGCACCGAATCAACTGATCTTATCGATTGAATCAAGTTAATCAAGTTAACCAACTTGCCATTTCGAATCAACTTAACCAGTTTTAGATCGTCATCAGGAGTCTTCATCTCCTATAATCAACCCTTGTGTGCCAACGTGTGAGCTTGTGTACCATCTTGATTGCTGTTTGGTATGAATATTGGTCTTCAACCTTGGATGGCTGTGTGGCGATTTGTGCGATAAGATTGCCTCGCTGGCGATTAAATACTTGGCTGTTAGATCAATTTGGCACCAAGGCTCATTCTTTGATTCATAGCTTTTAACTTGATCAGTGGCCATCAACTATTGAGGTCGTCTTGTTCTAATTTGCCTTAACAAAATGCTAATTCAATTTAGAATAATCACTTAATTCTGCTGATTTGAATCAACTTAACATGGTCTTCACTGTTGCTGTATTAATATCTTCTTCCATGGTTGATCACTTGATGAGTCATCTTCATGATTATGTTCATAGTTGGATTAAAAGAAAAAGTTCGGCGGCTGTTTTTGCTTTGCATGGTTAAGCATCTTTTCAACAAAATCATTGTAACTTTTGTAAAGTGATTAATCTGACCAACGTTATCTCTTCATTCAGATCGTTTTAAAATGCCGACCTAACAAGCAATATGGCCTATAGTGGTCTTCATGATCATGCCATAATCAGTATGCTTTAATCTACTTTGTGAAGCTTAATCCTCTTTGGCGATTCGCGCTTAACTTAATCAAATTAATGCAAGTTTTGGATCACTAATGCAGACGTTTCAGCAGTTTTGGCGATAGTGATTAAGGCAATTTCGCCGAAGCTTGGGATCGTTAATCAAAGTAATCCACTTACCCATTCTCCACTCTTCATCAGAGTAAATACATATAGATGATGTAAAAACCGGCTAGCCGCCGGTCTTTGTGTGATTAATCCTCGTCCAATTTGTACTCATTGGGTATTGGTTTCTTTTGGATCATGGTCTGGGCATAAGGCCAATGCTGACCAGTAAAGCCAGCGAAGTAAATTGTTAATTGAGTCTTCTGTCTGATTTGTTTAATCAGCTGTTCTAAATAAGCAATCTCATACCTTTCAACTGTATGTAGTGGCGTGGAATGCGGTCTCTTCCCCTTGGGGTGTTCCTCAAAAAAGAAATTATACGTTCGATCGAAACGGTCATTCACACATTCAATTTTGTAAATCGTCTTTGGCGCCCGTTTAAAAAGTTTCTCTATACGTTCGGTGATGATTGCAGCATCTGATTTCACGGCTAAACCTTTAAGTAATCACTAGCGCCACGGCTAACATACCGTTCATCAGTTGATTTAATCCAATCCTCGAATTCACGTTGAAATTCAACTAACTTTCGTGGGTCATCCTTAAACACCGGATAGATTGGTAAATCAGACAGATGAAACCTAGCGCCATGGGGAATATTCATTAATTGAACTTGCCATCTTTGATCTGTAATGCTCATAATATTGCCTCCCTAACAAGGTAGATTATAGAACATACGTTCGCATAATAACAAGTCCCTTTTTCAACTCTCCTTGTTAAAAATTGTAATCATGATTATTTCGATTCAATGCTTCCTGAGTATTAATATGCTTACTGTAAGTGATGAGTAGTTCACACTTGTTTTAATTGAATCAATACAGATTTTTTTGCTTTGGCTTTAAACAACAACATTAGTTTTAGCTTTCAAGCATTGCTTAACAGAAATTAGTGTACGATCTGTTCAAGCCAGTTGTTGGTGGAGGTTATCTCTTCGTGCAACTTTTTAAAAGTGCTGGCAGGTCAGGTATTCTGACCGCCTAGTAGAACCGTTAATCCACTCTATATTATGCTTCTCGTTGGCTAGTGGTTAATCAGTAATCCGTTCTAAAGTTTGACCATAATCCACATGAATTTTAGGTCAGCAATACAGACGTTTTTAAGAATTTAGCCGCAAAATTTCAGTTCAGGAATACAGACGTTTTTAAGATTTTTTCTCTAATTTATCTTCTCAGAAATCTAAAAATCACTTCTTTTCGATTAATCAACGCACCGAATAAGCCTCCTAATTTCCGATCTAGCTGTCAGATTACACCTCCTCCTCACCCCTATTTCGAGTTCCTTGGGAAACGTGAGGCCGTGTGTCCAATTTGATTCGACGATTGGTATAAATACATATTATTCATATAGACGCCCTGTGTGCGCCCGTGAAAACCCGATTTGGCGATGGCGCCTTAGTCCAACAGCCACAGGCACTTTGCTTCAAAACATGCCTACTTTTTTCTTCTTAATCCTTATGAAGTAGCTATACCACCGGTTAATCAGTGGCCTAAAAATGGCTTACCTTGGCATAGAATATCCAATTATCTTTCGGAACGTTCATAACCGGCTAGCTCAGGCTGTTGGTCTCGTTTTGGTCTCTGTTTTAACTCGTAACGATGTTTCACACAATCAACTGTCTTAGTGTCCCAAAAACCTTGCCCTACAAAACTGTGTGCTCATTTTGCTCTCTCTTTTGCCAAAAACAGGGAAAAGTCCTTACATTTCACTTTTTTGGGTAAAAATAAAAAAACTGCCACCAAGTCAATGGTAGCAGTACTTTTCGCGATTTTTAATGGAGCAAATTTGCCTCAGGAATCCATTTACTGTGTCCTGACATATTGGCATGCTCCTTTGATTAATTAGTTTTTTATTGGTCAAAATAACCTTACCAACTATACCACCAGCAGCCCCGTGCTTCAATTGTTTCACATAGTTTTTGAAACACACTAGAACACGCTTGGTCGATTACTTGGTTCATTTTGAATAGCTCGATTTGGTCTCGGATGACTTAACCTTATGAGATAGCTTAGCATTACTCAATTATCTTTAAAGCAATGGCTTATCTGTAAAGATTTCTAAGCCAGCACAGTTACTGGATTCTTAAGCACGTGGTCTCTTTTGGGTCTCTCACTTTTACCAGTTTGAAGTTTCGGTCAATCAACTCGCCTACTGTCTCAAAAAGTACCAAACTTTTCCTGTGTGCTCAATTTGGTCTCTCTTCGCTAACCACAGTACAAAAATCCCGAGAATTCTAATTTTTAGTCCAAAAACAAAAACTGCCACCAACTTAATGGTAGCAGCACTTTTCACGATTTTTAATGGAGTCAATTTACCCCGGAGCCACTCTTGGAATGTCCTGACATATTCAGCAACTCCTTTGAGGTAATTATTATTTTGGTCAAAATAACCTTTACAACTATACCACCAGCAGCCCCGTGCTTCAATTGTTTCACTTAGGTTTTAAAAACTAGCTGCATATCCGCTTGATTAAATATTTCGGTTAACACTGCCCATCCAAAATAGCCCCAGCAGTCCACAACTTAATTGTGTTCTTCGATAACTGTTAGCGTCAGTTTGTCAGAAAAATCATCAATTAGTTCCTCGTATACGTGCTTGTTTAACTTAATAGGCTTGTTTTGTTTGGTTTGGTTCATTTTGCTGACTACAATTGAGATCTGCCACAAATGTTATTCATAACTGGTGTCAAAAGAATTCTTGTGACTGGCGCCCATCTTCACTCAAAGAGCATTCGGGCTTCTTTCGCCATGTATTAACTGTTGGATAAATTGGGCCTTTTACTGGTGACATTCACGAGCACATTTATACTGTATCTACATTAGTTAAACTATTATATTCAAGCATTTAAAAAAGCTACTTTGATTCATAAAGCGACCTTTACTAAGTTAACCGTTCCTAGATCAGTCAATCCCACTTTGACACTCTCTAAAACCAATGTCATCACTGTAATTAACACAGTTATTTCACGCTTTTGTTAGATGGAGTGTATTCGACGTTAAACTTTAAGGAGCTTACATAAGCATGCACTTCATCAATGACATGTTGTTTGTGATCCCATAACTTCTGTGATAAATCCACTGGATAAATTTGCGGATTTAAAACTCGTTTATATTCGCTCCATAACGATGCTAATTGCTCAGCTGCAAATTTTTTTATTTCCATCAACGTAGGTATTTCATAAACCTGCTGTCCCTGATTAAATATATCAATCAAGACAGGGCGAGCATTAAAATCGGATACATTTTTATTAATGTAGGTATAGGTTGGATGAAACATGTGCAACTTATCGACTTGGTCAGGTCGTTCATCCGCTAAAGCCACGTAATCACCTTCCGATTTTCCATCAACCCGCTTAGTAATCCGCCAAATTTGCTTTTTCCCAGGGGTGGTTACTTTTTCGGCGTTGCTTGACAATTTAATGGTGTCTACCATCTTACCTTGTTCATCTTCGATCGAAACTAATTTGTATACAACACCTAAAGCGGGTTGATCATATGCCGTGATCAATTTTGTCCCCACGCCCCAGACATCGATTTTTGCGTGTTGCATCTTTAAGTTAGTAATTGTCTGTTCATCAAGGTCATTAGAGGCGTAAATCTTCGCATTTGAGAAACCAGCCTCATCTAATTGTTTCCGGACTTGCTTAGAGATATACGCCATATCTCCTGAATCAATCCGCACACCAAAAAAGTTAATTTGGTCGCCCATTTCACGAGCAACGCGAATTGCGCTTGGAACTCCAGATTGGAGCGTATCATACGTATCAACTAGAAAAATGCAATCTTTATGGGAACGCGCATAGGCCATAAAGGCATCGTAATCATTCCGATACGTTTGTACCAAACTATGAGCATGCGTGCCACTCACAGGAATACCGAAAATTTTTCCAGCTCGCATATTACTCGTTGAATCAAAACCACCGATGTATGCAGCGCGCGTTCCCCAAATAGCTGCGTCCATTTCTTGCGCACGTCTGCTACCGGATTCCATTATGCCATCACTACCAACGGCGGAACGAATGCGAGCCGCTTTCGTAGCAACCAGTGTTTGATAGTTAACGATGTTGAGCAACGCGGTTTCAACTAGTTGACAGTCCGCAAGCATACCTTCAACCTGAACAACAGGTTCATTATTAAAAACCAGGTCGCCTTCGCGGGCAGCACGTATGGTTCCAGTAAACCGGAAGTTACGTAAATATTCTAAAAACCCGACTGAATACTGATTTAAACTCGCTAGATACTCAAGATCTGCTTCACTAAAACGAAGTTGGTTAATGTAACCGATCAAACGTTCTACACCTGCAAACACCGCGTAGCCATTGTGAAAAGGTAAATCACGAAAGTACAGCTCAAAGACAGCGTGCCGATCAGCCACCCCTTCCTCAAAATAGGTCTGTAACATACTAATCTCATAAGTATCAGTGTGAAGCGTCAAACTATCATCAAGGTAACGTGTTGCCATCAGAATCACGATCCTTCCCGATTGAATTTTATTTGGCGCCAACATTCTATCATAGCCCCACTTATTTGAGTGATTTGTTCCAGAAATATTTATAATTTTTTTCGCATGATTATCATCATAAATTTATTAAATAAACAGATGAAATTCATATCACAAATAACGATGATGGGCTGTCAAAATCGCCTAACAAATCACTTTTTTCAACAATCTCAGAGTGTATACAAATACTATGGCAAGTAAAATCCAGGTTAATCTCCTAGGTCTTCCTAAATTATTGATTTTTAAACTAGCTCTATTTTCTAAATGCTTACTACAACAATACGCCACCTTATCATTAATTAACTCTGTATTCGAAATGGCTGCATTACTAAGGATTCTCATCTATTATCAATAGCTATTGTTTAATTTACCCAATCATCCAGATGGTAAGCATTGCTCTAATCTCAGAATACATTCAAAATCTTGTGCGTAATCGCTGCAGAGCGAATTATTATGTTGGATATCTATCTCCATTTAAAGAATAATTAAACTTTTTTCCACACATTATCTTTCTGATACATCTGACTTTTATTAGTTACTCTCCCGCCACGGGTACTTTTAATTTATCTTAGTTAAACTAACTATGTTCAAATCTAAAAATAAACATGCTAAATAGAATGCCAATGTTTATAAGAAGTCTAATCCCAGCCCTTTTATTTTTCGACATTCACAAATCTGAATTTATGGTCATTTATTTAAGTTTTAAAGTAAAAGAAGGCTGCCAACAACAATAAGCCCCTTTCTCATTACTTTGATTTAACCCAAAAACTTCCGGAAAAATTTTCTTCGTGCTATGCTGAAAAAGATGTAAAGGAGGGATCGACAAATGAAAGATTTATTTGCCCGGGGATCGATTGACGTGACCGACGCCACGCAAAATAATTTAAAGCACGTAAGTTTGAAGATTCCAAAATATCAAACCACCGTATTCGTCGGTTTATCTGGATCTGGTAAATCTTCGTTGGTTTTTGATACCATTGCAGCCGCCTCAAGACGAGAGCTCAATGAAACATTTCCAAGTTTTACACAACAATATTTACCCAAGTTCGGTCAACCTCACGTCGGTAGCATTGACCATCTACCGGTTGCCATTGTAATTGAACAACAACGAATTGGAAAAAATGCCCGATCGACACTGGCAACCTATACAGGCATTTATTCATTGCTCCGACTGCTTTTTTCACGAATTGGAAAACCCTTTGTTGGTTATTCGGACTCATTTTCATTCAACCTCCCCCAAGGGATGTGTCCACACTGTCAGGGATTAGGGTATGTGGACGATATCGACGAATCAAAGCTGATTGATCCAGAGAAATCATTGAATCAAGGTGCGCTGACATTTGTAAGCTTTGGCGTCAATACGTGGCGCTGGAAACGATATGTCAATACAGGATTATTCGACAACGACAAACCATTGAAAGACTACACACCTAAGGAATTCGAGCTACTCATGCACGCACCACAACAAAAATTACAGAACCCACCGGCTAATTGGTACAAATCTGCCCTTTATGAAGGTTTAGTTCCACGGATTCGCCGCTCAATCTTGGGTAAGGCTGAAGCCAAACATCATCAAGCCGCGATTGCTGCCATTGTCACCCGACAACCTTGCCCTGTTTGTCATGGCGCGCGGTTAAACCCAAAAGTCCTGACTAATCATATTAACGATATGAATATTGCAGAGGTCAGCGAACTTGATTTAATCCATGTGATCCGTTTTCTGAACGCAATCGAGGTGCCCCTTGCCACTGATGTCATTCGAGAATTAAAGACAAAGATCCAATCCTTGATCGATATCGGGTTAGGCTATCTCACCTTAAATCGGAGTACAAATACACTTTCAGGTGGTGAGGCCCAACGAATTAAGATCGCTAAATTCTTGACCAGCGCGTTATCCGATATGGTTTATATCCTGGATGAACCTAGCGTAGGTCTGCATCCCCATGATATTCAATTAATCAAACGGGCGCTGACAAAGCTTAAAGAAAAAGGCAATACCATTTTGATCGTGGAGCATAATCCTAGTATGATCGACTTCGCTGACTACGTAGTTGAAATTGGGCCGCAAGCGGGTCAAGCTGGTGGAAAAGTAACTTTTACCGGTAGCTACCCTGAACTTCTAAAATCAAAAGCGATGACCGCTGACTGGCTACGACGTCCTGTTTCGTTTGGCAAAAATCGGACAATGACGGGTTTCTTAGCGTTACGTGACATTTCGAGCCATAACTTAAAACAGGTTTCAGTCGACATCCCATTGGGCGTCCTCACGGTGATCTCCGGAGTTGCAGGATCTGGAAAGAGCTCCTTGGTATCAGCACTCAAACAACAACTGACAGATGACTATGTCGATTTAAGCCAAGACCCGGTTGGCATTACAATTCGGTCGACACCGATCACGTACTTAGAAATTCTGGATTCGGTCAGAAAATTATTTGGCAAAACAAATAACGTGTCAACACAACTATTCAGTTATAACGGTAAAGGCGGCTGCCCACGTTGTCATGGCAAAGGCGTGACGATCACCAACATGGCATTCATGGATCCGGTAATTCAAGTCTGTGAACTGTGTGGCGGCAAACGCTATAATAAAGAAGCATTAAACTACCAGTATCACAGGCAAACCATCGCTGATGTTCTAGCGATGACAGTGATAGATGCACTGGCTTTTTTTTCTGATCAACCCAAGATTGCAGAAAAGTTAGGCCATTTAGATCAAGTGGGTCTTGGTTACCTCACATTGGACCAGCCCCTCACCACCTTATCAGGCGGTGAACGACAAAGACTCAAATTGGCGTTAGAACTCAGTCACTCTGGTGAGATCTATTTACTAGATGAGCCCACGGCCGGTCTTCATTTGAAAGACACCGATCGGCTGATGATGTTGTTCAACAAATTAGTCGATCAAGGTAATTCATTAATTCTCATTGAACATAACCTGGCTGTTATCAGCCAGGCCGATTGGCTCATTGATATTGGCCCCGACGCTGGCCGCTATGGAGGCCGATTGATGTTTAGCGGTCGACCAAAAGATGCCGTAAGCCACAACGATTCAAGAACCGGCATGGCTCTAAGAGAATTATTGAATTCACGACAACATTGATGCATCAGCTGGACTTTTTAACCGGACAATCGGAAATGTGAGGCTTTTGACTTAGCCTCTATGGTAGTAATCGCTAGATAACAAATCGGGCCGAGGCAAAATTTTTATTTTTGTCTCGGCCCGATCATTTACTCATATAGTAATATCCATCAATACATATTGTTAGAGGCTATAAAATTCCAAAATCCACAATTAATTTATTTGGTATTTACCGATAAAGTTGACTAAAGTAAATCGCATAGGAGGATGTGAAGATGAGAAATAGTTTTTTTGAACGTCGCGATGATTCTCGCCCTTTACCAATAGTGGATGATCACATTAACAATGGTCGCCTCTGGCTGCTATTCATTTATCCAATCGTTCTAATAATAAGTGTGGTCCTCATTTCAGAACGATTATCAGCCGGACACGATTGGTTAATCTTTTTTATACTATCATTGATTCCTACCTGCTTGTTTCTTGGTGGGTATTGGCTAATCAGTGGCCAATCACCATGGAAACTTTTTCAGCATGTTTCATTGAAAGAGTGGGGATATACTGGCCTATTGTTCATTGCTCAAATCATTTATTCAATTATTACGCCAAAAATACTATTGGTGTTTGGGGATAAAACTGTAGGTAATCCAAATGCCACAGCACTTTTAGGCTCCCATAAGTGGCCAATTTTTTTTATCCAAGCTTTTAATAATCTTTTTCAATTAATGGATGAAGAGTTTCTGGGGATTTTTATCTTTTTAGCAATGACGGCAATTTTAATCCAACAATTCCATCTCTCTAGAAACACAGCAATTTGGGGGTCATTATTTATCTCAATGATCGCTTTTGGCTTGGCCCATTTTGCAGTTTATAATTGGAACCTACCACAAATGTTACTTGTGATCGGGGTTGCCCGAATCTTTATGACTGGCTCCTATTTACATTCAAAGAGTATTTGGACTGCTTTTGTTATGCACTATTTATTTGATACCTCTGGGTACCTAATAGTAACGATGTTTAGCTCGTTTATACCTCACTTACATTAGATTTCCATAATATGCTAAAAGACTAAAAGCGCATTTTCCAGCCTGGTTCGTCAGTCAGGATGACAAAACACATTTAACAAAGCAAACTATAAATTCAATCCCATAATATGATTTAGCTTGCCCCGTCGCGTAAATTCCCAACGTTTTTAAATACGCTAGACTCATTTTTTCAAATATAAGTGTGCAGGCCCCCCTTTATTGAACCAAAAACTGATCACTCTGCACTCATAAGAACACGCAAGGCCGCTATTAACGCGCATACAAAAACTTGAACATAAATATTTAATAAGCTCCAACCGCAGTGCTATGCCACGGTCGAATCCTCATCGAGAAGCCTGTCATTAAACATTACTTGATCACTTATTAGGGTAAAAGTTATCAATTGATTGTCATAAAAAACCGACGATTTCTCATTCGCTTTTTGAAGCGTTTTAGTTGGTTTAGCCTCCCCACTGGTCATAATAAGTTTGCTGTTCAATTCCAAATCTATCAGTTACAGTGAACATAAATCTCAACCCAGAATTGTGACACCAATAGTATCTTAACCTCGCCACTTTGTGTTCAACCATTATATAATTAGCGAATTTCTTCTTCAGGTTTATCTTAATTGACAAGCAAGATATGGTACCTATTAATTAAGTTGTTTGCCTAACACTGAGAACATACCAAAGTACCATTCAACTTCATTTTCGTAGACACAATTAAAGACTTGGCAGCCTCTAGTACTGGATACTTTGGAATTATCTGGTATATCGCTAAAACGAGTAACAATATTCAGCTTTGAAATAAAAATTCCACCATAAATACGGTATAGCTACCGCTTAATCTTCAAAGTTCAGATGACTTTAAAGATCAACACAAACCCCTTTGCTAAGGTTAGTCGCCCCTTTTAGATACATACCATGAGGAAATGATGGTAAATTTTTACGGGACGATCACTCATTAAAACTTTCCGATAAATTTGGTTACAAAAATATCGTGCCTCTAAAAGAGACACGATCTTTTTAAAACCTTCGTGCATACTTTGAAATGCTTCATCTACCTGAGCAAATGGTAATCATTTACTTTTGGAAGTTAATCATCACAGCTACATTGCTGGATTAAGCATGTTTGCGCTTAAGACCGAAGCTCAGTAAACCTGCACCCAAAGTAGCAATCAAAGTTAAACCAAGAACAGCACTAGCATTTTCATTAGCAGCAGTTGCTGGTAATGCAGCTTTGTTGTTAGTAGTAGCCGACTTAGTCGCAGCTTTGTGACCAGAAACAGCAGTTGGCATTACCTTGGCACCGTTTTGACCAGTGACTTCAGCCCCATTTGTGGTCTTGTTACCAGCTGTTTCACCACTCTTGGCATCAGTCGTCGAGCCGTTGTCTTCGCCCTTGCTTTCATTGTTGTCACTAGGCTTGTTGGTGTTGGTATCCCCGCCATTACCCTTAGCGGCAGCATCATCTTTAGCTTTTTGACGGTCAGCATCAAGTTGTGATTGATCAGGTTCAGTTGCCTTACCCTGACCAGCTTCAGCCAACTTTTCAGCAGTCAAATGACCGTATTGCTTGTTGTAAGCATCACGGAAGGCTGGGTCTTGAGCAGCTAATTCTTGTTCGCTCATTTGTTTACCAGCCGCGAAGTCTTTAGTAGCTTGATCGATACCTGCAGCAGTTGACTTCAAGATGTTTTGACTAGTCTTAGTGAAAGCATTCTTGTAAGCGGTGCGGTATGCAGGACTCTTACTTGCCAGCTCTTGTTCAGATAAAACTTGGTTCTTTTCAGCAGCAAGAATCCCATCAGTAGCGCCTTTATAAGCATCATTGTATGCATTGACGAACGCTTCACTCTTGCCTGAAAGAACATCACTGCCAAGATGTGTGTGGTTCAATGCATCAGACGTAGCTTCGTCAGTTGCTGCATCGCGATCAATCGTAGCTTGACTGTTTTGCGTTGCTTGGCCTTGGCCAGCATTTGCTAACTTTTCAGCAGTCAACTTACCATACTGCTTGTTGTAAGCAGCGCGATAAGCTGGGTCTTGAGTAGCTAACTCTTGTTCGCTTGCTTGTTTACCAGCAGCGAAATCTTTCGTAGCTTGATCAATACCCTTAGCACTAGATGCTAAGATATTTGAACTAGTTTTAGCAAAAGCAGTCTTGTAAGCTGTCCGGTATGCAGGCGTTTTAGCAGCTAATTCTGCTTCTGACAGAACTTTGTTTGCTTCAGCGGCAGCAATGCCATCTTGAGCACCTTTGTAAGCATCGTTGTAAGCACTAACAAAGGCTTCACTCTTACCTGAAAGGACATCTCCACCAAGATGAGTGTTATTTAACGCATCACTAGTAGCTTCATCAGTTGCTGCGTCGCGATCAATCGTAGCTTGACTACTTTGTGTTGCTTGGCCTTGGCCCTTTGATGCAAGTTGATCAGCCTGAGCTACTTCAGCCAAGTGTGGCTTCATGATCTTATTGTACCCATCACGGAAACCAGGTGTCTTAGCAGCTAACTGGGCATCGGTCATTGGTGCGATTCCAGCAGTGATATCGCTAGAGGCCTGTTGAATCCCTTCAGCAGTTTGCGCCAAAATGGCTGTACTCGTTTGACGGAAAGCATCTTGGTAAGCAGTCCGATAAGATGGTGCTTTAGTTGCCAACTCCTGAGTAGTTAATGGTGAAACGCCCTTTTCAGCGGCCAAAGTACCGTCAGCCTTACCCATATCAGCGTAAGTCTTTTCTAAGGCTGCTTGATAAGCAGGCTTGAATGCAGGACCGCCAGCCATAATTGTTGCATCTGAAGCAGCAGTATTTGTCTTAGCAGCCTGTACACCAGCATTGGCGCCAGCAACGGCTTCATTGTAAGCCAAGACAAACTTGTCTGATTTACCAGTCAATACGTTGCTGCCTAATTGGTTGCCGTTTAAAACAGCGTCAATTCCGGCCGCCTGACCATCTGCAGCACCTTGGACGTCGTTGGAAGCGTTCGTCAAGGTTGTTTGCGCATCAGCCACACCCTTATCAGCTGTGGCGTTATTACTGTTAAGTAATTTTTGGAAACTAGCTGATTGCGTGTTTGCAGTTTGAGTAGCTGTCGCAAGCGCTGCCTTATCCTTAGCAATAGTTTGCGCATCATTAGCTGGTGTGTCTGTCATCAATTGTTGCATGGCAGTGTTGACAGCTGCTAAGTATGGCGCCATAGATGCTTTATAGCTTGCCAAAGCGTTAGCTTTTAGAGTAGTGGCTCCCTGTTGAGCTTGTGCTAATGCGGCTTTAGCTGCAATTACAGCCTGATTAACAGTTTGGTTACTGTCGTTTTCAGCGACGTTACCTTGACCTGCAGACCCTTGGCCCTTAGCCATGTTCGTATTGCTTTGGTCCTTAGCTGATTGATCAGCAATCGTAGATGCTGAAGGTGTACCAGCATTACCTTGACCATTAGCAATGTTAGTCGCATTTTGATCCTGAGCGGATTGTCCGGCTTGAACGCCAGGTGCTGGCTGAGTCGCTGTACCAGGCTGGTTATTCTTCATCTGATTAACAACTTCAGTGCTTGTTTGACCAGCAGCGCCTTGTTCATTACTACTATCGGCATGAACACCACCGGCAAATGCACCTAACGACAAGAAAGTGATCGGCACGATCAACCATTGTTTACCGGCCTTGACCATCTTGAAACGTTTCTTTGTGTCTCGTGACATATTTTCCTACCTCCAAAAGTAAAAAAAGAAATTTAAGACAGACTCGCGATTATTGAATCGTAAGAATATCTTAATAACAACTACCGTAAGTTTACGATATTTCTATTTCATAACCAATGGTATTTGCAAAGGTTTCCATAATAATATAATACTGACGTTATAATTATATCAGCATGTACCCCTGCTGTTGTAGAAAGTCTAGGTCCCAATTTTTACGCATCGGAAAGTAATCTGTCAGAACATGTAGTTTAGAATGCGGTTCTTTTCGTTCAAGATTCCTTGAATATACCTTTAACATGCTTAAAAAACCATCTAGATCTTCATACACGTAAGACAAAACTGGCCGAATTGCAACATAACTTTGCATCAAAAGATAAGTCAACATCTCTTGATCCAGATCTTGATGTTTCTGGATATACTCAAAGCCTAAATCCAAGATCACGTAATGGTTCGGTATATAAAAAGCATGTTCCCCTCGTTCAAGTGCTTCTAAAACAACTCCACAGCTATCAATAAACTGAATCCTGGCCGCACACCCAATTGCTTGGTCAATTTGATGATGTTCATCAAAAATCGTTAATCCCATCACTAAATCAGCGCGAAAGGCTTTCAGCATTTTGGGCTCTTGCAGAACTTGCTGAAGATGGCGATCAAGCCGACTAGTAACGGCCTCCTCTAGGCTAGCACCATCGGCAAATAATCGTTTGTCAACCGGTGACATGGTCTTAAAAAAAGTCTCTTCTGCTTGTGACATATAGCTCCCCCACATGACAATATCAATAAATTTTTAATCATGATTTTGATTAGTTTACATCTTACAGCTTGCTTGTAGAATCAAACAATACTCCTTTTATAACTGTTTAGTTATACGAGAATAATTATTATAGCATAAGAGTTTTGTACTTTCTGCTTTGAGAGTGTTCTAAACTTATGGCATACAACTAACTCTTTCCAGCAAGGAGCAAGTGCCATGGATAATACTTTATTAACATTTCTTCAAGCAATTGAAGAAGCCGGCAGCATCTCAAGCGCGGCTAGAAAACTATTTGTTACACAGCCTTACGTGAGTCGCATTATCCGACAAGCCGAAGATCGCTTCCATGTTCAATTAATTAATCATAAAAATCGACCAATCACCCTTACTTTGGCAGGTACTCGCTTGTTAAACTACCTACAAAGATCACAACAATTGGCCCAAGAAATGGATTCTGAAATGAGCCATTTTGCTCACCAGCAGGCACAAGGCCAACAATTAAAGCTCGCAGTTGATCCGTCGATCGCACATCATTGGCTCAGCTTGATCGTTCAAGACTTAATTAGACAAAATCCAGACTTGCACATTAGTGTGACTGCTTTAGCCGGTAAGGCGGCAGAAAATAGTTTGCTCAACGGTAACATCGATGCCCTACTTGGTTCACCGTTGACGAATAGTGAAACACAATTTACCTTAATTACCAATCAACCAGCGACACTTATCATGCCTGAACCAATTCATGCTTCTGATCAACCATCAGACTTGTCCCAATTAGAGTTTGGTCACTTAGATGGACTGCGGCTCATTTCAACTGCAGACCAATCATTCAGCAATGGTTTAATTATGGCTTGGTTAACCAAACATGGCACCCACATGTCAGATGCAATTAAATTACCAACTTTTGAAAGCGCGATTAACTTAGCAGTTAACGGAGTTGGCGTAACGGTTGCGCCAGACATCCTCATCAAACGTCAGTTCAAGCATATCAATGCCATCACACTACCCATTCCTCTCAAAGAGCTTTCATTCCAAGTTGGGATTTCTTGCTTACCTAGGGCGATGGAGCGAACCAAACCACTCCTACCTGCCACCCAATCCTCAGCGAAGGAACTATTCGATATTTAATCTATTTTTATTAGAGCAAAAAACGATGTCCCCTAATCAACATTAAGGACATCGTTTCTTTACATGCTTATTTGCCGTGTCGTATCTATTTGGTCGATTGACGTTTTTTGAGCCCGTATGGTAAGACAACGGTCCGTTCACCAATCTCTTCATTGTTCATAAGTTTCGTCAGCAACCGCATGGATACAGCACCAATGTCATACAGTGGTTGAGTAATGGAGCTCATCCGCGGACGGGTAATTTCCGTAAACCGAGTGTCATTACTAGTGATGACCTCAAAATCAGCAGGTACATCAACCCCTGCATCGGTTAAACCATTCAATACGCCAGCAGCCAATTCGTCATCACCGACATAGGCTGCGGTCGCTTTCACATCCTGTAACGCTTGCGCGAGTGCATAACCGGCACGATACGAATAGTCGGTTTGGAAGACGAGTCCCGCATCATAATTTAATCGAGCGCTGCTCAAAGCCTGTTGATATCCCTTCAAGCGATAGTCATGGTTGATACTTTCATCCATTGATCCAGTCACAAACGCAATTCGTTTATTTCCTCGTTGAATTAAGCGATTCATCGCATCTGTCACCGCAGCAACGTAATCAATATTCACCGATGGTAATTGCCGTTGCTCATCGACAGATCCGGCTAATACAATCGGTGCATGAGCCCGATCCAAGCTTTCACGCAATTCATCACTAATCTGATTGCCCATAAAAATGATGCCGTCAACTTGCTTAGCGGTTAGGTTATCAACCACCTGCAATTCTTTGTCATGATTTTCATCTGAGGAGGCCAAAATAATGTTGTACTTGTACATCAACGCCACATCGTCAATGCCCCGCGCTAATTCAGAAAAATAGGAGTTGGTTAAATCTGGAATCACAACACCGATGGTTGTTGTTTTCTTTGAGGCTAATCCGCGAGCCACTGCATTTGGTCGGTAGTCCAGCTGGTCGATCACATCGAGCACCTTTTGCCGGGTAGCAGGTTTAACGTTTGGGTTTCCATTAACGACTCGTGAAACGGTCGCCATAGAAACTGCCGCTTCACGAGCGACATCATAAATTGTAACGGTTTGTTTATCCATATGTTATACCCTTTCATCATTGATTTTATTTGTTTTCATTCGTTTTCACAGCCACTCAAATATAACAAAATATACATATGAAAGCAATTCTGTAACCGCTTTCTTTAAATATAATGCAAACCTTGTTCTTCTGCAAGAAGCCACGCCTGTTGTGCTATACTAAATTTGTTTATCGTAAATTTTATTATTAAGGAGCGCATGATGGCAGATTATACACAGCTTAACCGCGTACGCCAATGGACCAATGATCAAGGCGTTAACGTCGCGTACTTTAGCAACTTTCAGACGATTCAGTACTTAACTGGTTTTGGGTCAGACCCCATTGAACGAGTATTGGCTTTAGTGGTCTTCCCTGACCAAGATCCTTTCTTATTTTGTCCGGCATTAGAAGTTGAAGCCGTGAAAGACACCGGTTGGCCATTTGGAGTGTACGGCTACTTGGATCACGAAAACGCTTATGCCATGATCGCTGACCAAATCAAACATCGAACCGATAAAACGACCAAATGGGCAATCGAAATGGGCAATTTGACCATTGAGCGCTTCAATCAATTACATGAACAATTTCCGACATCCATGTTTGATACAGATGCCACCGACTTTATCGCCTCGTTACGAGTCATCAAAACACCGCACGAAATTGAGTTACTTAACGCAGCCGGTGCAGAAGCGGACTATGCTTTCGAAATTGGCTTCAAAGCTGTCGCAGCCGGTGTTCCTGAACAACGAGTGGCCGCTGAATTGCAGTATGCACTGATGAAGCGTGGTGTCATGAACATGAGCTTTGAAACGCTGATTCAGGCTGGCGCCCATGCAGCAGAGCCACATGGTGCAACCAGCGACCACAAAATTGAAAATAACGAGCTCGTCTTATTCGACTTAGGTACCGTTCACGACGGCTACATTTCTGATGCCTCGCGGACGGTTGCACTGGGCACGTTAAATGAAAAGCAAGCTGACATTTATAAAGTTTGTTTAGAAGCTCAGTTAGCTGCGATGGACGCTGCTAAACCAGGCATCACCGCTGCTGAGCTCGACAAAGTCGCTCGCGATATTATTGATCACGCTGGTTATGGCGAGTACTTTATTCACCGTCTTGGACACGGGATGGGTCAGTCAGAACATGAATACCCAAGCATTATGGAAGGCAACGACCTTGTCTTAACTGAAGGAATGTGCTTCTCGATTGAACCTGGCATTTATATCCCTGACGTCGCTGGTGTTCGGATCGAAGATTGTGTTCACATCACGGCAGATGGTTGTGAGCCTTTTACCCATACCAGTAAAGAATTGACTTATGTCGGTTAATCTTCAGTAGTCGCCCCACGCAAAAAGGAACTCACCTTTCCAGTGAGTTCCTTTTTGCGTGGGGTCATTTTAGTAACAAGCCCCTATTCTTCTATCAATTAACCAGCTCACCAACGGCCTCATTAAGCCTGCGTATTTGAATTGCTTTCCGTTGTTGAAGAATCGTTATCGCCAGCGTCTGAAGTGGCACTATCATCATTCGCTGAGGCAGCTGCACTACTTGTGTCTTCATCAGCCATACTTCCCGCGGCTGAGTCAACTGAATCACTGGCTGTCAGTACGATATCATCCTCATCATCGTCATCAGCATTTAACTGTGCGCGCAAAGATTCAGTTTCCGCGTCAAAGTCATCATGATCCGCAGCAAATCGATCCCGCAATGAAGCCCGGTGATCACCAAGATTGTCCGCAAAATCACGGGCGGATGCCGTAGCCGAATCAGAATAATCTCGCAGCGAATCCTTCATGTCATCCACAGCATCGGCTGCGTAAAAGGCATAGTCAACTGCCCGATCCCGTAATGCTTGATAACGTTCTAACCCTTCTTCACGCAAATGTTCCCGCTGTTCACTCGTCAATGATCGATAACCGGCATATGCCGCAGCACCGCCTAATACTAAACCTAACCAAAATCCTTTTGCCATAAGATTTCCCCACTTTCATCGAATCAAACTGCCGACTTTACACCAAAACTAATTTTTAAAACTAACTTTCGTTGGTATCCGTCCGTTTAGCATTATGTTTAGAGACCATGTGGTAAACCGAGGTTGCTGTTCTTGCTAGCGAACCAAATCGTCCCGCCCGCTGACCAGAGTTAGTCACCCGTTGCGTTAAGTCACGTGTCGCTTGGTTTAAATCTGAAACACTCTCACCAAGATCACCTGCGGCCTTGAAAACCGGATCAATCGTGGCAACTTTATGATTCACATCGTCCAATAATTCATTGGCATTACCCATAATATCTTCAACTTGTTTCGATAAAACATCCACATCACTGGTAATCACAACCATACTTCGGTTAATTTCACCAAATGTTTTGGTCAATCGCATGAGAAAGATACCGATAAAACAAACCAACAGTAAAAAGGCGATCGCCGCAATTAAACCAGCTACTTGTCCACCTGTCATATTTTGCCTCCACCTACGTTTAATTTAATGAAGCCTGTCACTTGTTACTTTTCACCAGCATACCATAAAAGTGGCTGCCGGAAAAACCGTTTTCAATAAGTGATTACTCGTCAGAAAGGTCGGTCAATGCCGTCATTTCTGCCTCACTAAGCGTAATGTTAGCTGCGGCAGCGTTGCTAAAGAAATGAGCCGCATTTGCAGTACCAGGGATTGGCAAAATGACATCAGCACGTTGCAATAACCAAGCTAATGAAATCTGAGCTGGCGTTGCATGATGGATCGCTGCAATGTTGGCCAACACCCCACCAGCCTCAGCTAATTCACCAGTAGCTAATGGGAACCAAGGAATGAACGCTAAATGATTTTCTTGGGCATAAGCTAACACGTCCTCATCACTGCGGTCAATCAAATTATATCGATTCTGAACGGATACGATCGGGACAATCTGTCTGGCGGCCTCTAATTGAGCTACACTGACTTGACTGAGGCCAATATGCTTAATTTTCCCTTCATGTTGCAAATCTGCTAGAACACCTAATTGGTCAGCTAATGGATAATCAGGGTCAATGCGATGTAACTGCACCAGATCTAACTGTTCTAACCCAAGAGAAAACAGGTTCAATTCCACTTGTTGTCGAAGATAAGCCGGATTACCTAGAACTGTCCACTGATTGGGTCCTTGTCTAGTAAAACCAACTTTAGTGGCAATCATCTTGTGCGCACCTTGGTAATTCTGCAACGCTTGTTTTAAATACAAGTTAGCAAACCAAGGACCGTAAGCATCCGCTGTGTCGATGAAATTCACATCACTATTTAATACCGCATCCACGACAGCAACGGCATTTTTTGGATCTGAATTTGGACCCCAGACCCCCTTACCGGGAAGCTGCATCGTCCCATAACCCAATCGGTTAACCACTAAGTCATCATCAAATTCAAATACTTTCTTCGTCATTTTATGTCCCCCATTGTAAAGGTTGTTGTTAACTCAGATACAATTTGACCATCGCGCGTATGAAAGTCTACTTGACACTGTTGCCCACTGACGGAAACAATTGCGAATGTGCCACCTAGTTTAGCAAATTCACCACGTGGCTGACTGACACTTCCTGGGTTCAAAAAAAGCGTGCCATCATTTTGTGCTAATCCTAACTCATGCGAGTGACCGAAAAAGACCATGGTCGCCTTTTCTTGCTTGGCAGCTAGTGCTAAGGCTGTGAGATCTAATTTGATCTGATAGCGATGTCCGTGTGTCAAGAAGATCCGCTGATTTCCCATCGGTATCAACAATTTTTTAGGATACTGCGGATCAAAATCCATATTTCCACCAACCACATGAAAAGTTTGCCATAGTGGGTCATCGGCGGGCAACTCTGAATCGCCACAATGAAACCAGCCATCAATCTGACCGGAAAACTGAGCAACTAGTTGCTCAAGAATGGCTCGATCACCGTGGCTATCACTAACAATGAGTAGTTTCATTAATCTTCCGCCCACCATGTTGGAAATTGTTCTAAAAGAGCTGCCATTGCTTGACCACGATGACTAACCTCGTTTTTTTCGGCCGTCGACATTTCAGCGAATGTCTTCTTCATGGACGGTACGTAAAACAGTGGATCATAGCCAAAGCCATCACTGCCATGAGCTTCCCGCAGAATCTGACCGCGGACATCGCCACTGACAACCAAACGCTTTCCATTCGGTTTGACGGCCACAATCGTGGTGTGAAAATTGGCGGTCCGTTCATCATCAGGAACATTAGCTAACGCCTTTAGTAGCTTTTCATTATTAGCCGCATCATCATGGTTGCCCGCATAACGAGCGGAGTGAATCCCAGGCGCCCCATTTAAGGTGTCAACTTGTAAGCCAGAATCATCAGCAATAATAGCCATCTCCACGCTCTTAGATAAAGCATCTGCTTTAATTTGCGCGTTTTCGGCAAATGAACTCCCATCCTCAGGAGGTACAGTGACACCAGGAAAGTCGGCCAATGTTAAAACCTGAATCCCTAATGGTTCTAAACGAGCTTTATACTCTGCTGCCTTACCCGCATTTTCTGTCGCAATTACAATTGTGTCCGCCATGATTAACCTCCAAAATTGACCAGTGATAGTGATTTATAACATCTCTCAAGGTGATGTTCGTTACATTAATAATGACTATTTTACCCGTAAAATTCAATCAATCACGACTTTTGATACATCCATTCCAGCTAATTCCAGCCATGATTGCGCGATGGTCTTAAACATTACCGGTGACCCGGTCGTAAAATACCGATCTTCGCCCACTTTTTGTGGCGCGGCCATCTGATAAACATCGAGAAGTTGGGCCACCCCATTAATCGTCTCCGCACCAGAATTAATTAGCGTAACCTGATCTCCCATTACATTTTGAATAAATGGAGCCAACAAGGGGTAATGGGTACAACCCAAAACCAACGTGTCGATCCGCTGATTTAACAGTGGTTGGAGCGTTTCAGCAACGATCTTCTTAGCAATTGGAGCCTGATACTCATTACTTTCGACCAGTGGCACAAACTTAGGACAAGCCAGGCTGGTTACCTTGAGATGCTTATTTTGTGCGTGAATCGTCTTGGCATAACTATCTGCTCGAACGGTACCTTCTGTGGCAATCACGCCAATATGGCCGGTCTTGGTCGCCTGAATAGCTGCTTTAGCCCCTGGCTTAATCACCCCAATTACTGGAATCGTTAAGGCCGCCTGTAAATCTGGTAAGGCCGCGGCCGTCGCCGTATTACAGGCAATGACTAACAACTTGATTGGTTGAGCTTCCAAGAAATGGACCATCTGCCACGTAAAGGCTCGCACTTGACTGGCTGGTCGCGGTCCATAAGGGAGCCGCGCCTGATCACCGATAAAACGAATCGTCTCGTTGGGTAATTGTCTTAACGCTTGTTTAACGACTGTCAAGCCACCGACACCTGAATCCATCAACCCGATTGGCAACTGCGGGTCTAACCGTGAGCGATCAATTTCTACCATTGTGCTTACTCCTTCTTACGTTACACTAAAATTCTTGAAACTAAATCATGAGCCTTTTACGGATCAATTTCAAGTTTGAACCTCTTAACAAGCTTCCTGATTTTGTATGAAGACAAACAACTTTTAAATTAATTAATTTACCAAGCAAAGCAGATGAAAGTTCCAGATTAGAACGCTATACTGAGAGTAAGACATTCGCTGAGGTGAAGATTAAGATGGATCAATCAACCTATGAAAAATTGCGCCAGCAACCTGACGTTTCCGCGCTAGGGGCTGCTTTTATGCGAGATGAAGTGCTGCCAACCATTCTCGGCACCGACCAAATGAATATTCTCTACTGGATTGGGCGCCAAGTTGCCCGTCAAAATCCATTGGCCGACGAAGTAGCCATCATAAATTTTTTTGACCAGGTCGGCTTTGGTACTCTAACGCGTACCAAACAAAACCGGCGACAACAGCAGTTCACCTTAACCGGCGCTACTGTTACGGGCCGTTTAGCTGCCAATCCTGATGCTGATTTTGATTTAGAAGCCGGCTTTTTGGCGCAACAGTTTGAGCTCATCACTGGCGCAGCAACTGAAGGAACCGTCAACGAAATTCAACATGATGGGGTCTCATTGATGATTCAAACAGATCCGAAAGACTTAATTGGTGATAGGGCCGCCAATGTTCCGACCCTATCAATTAAACCCAAATCAACTCCCCCCACGGCCGAAAATAATATTTAAAAATATAAAAAAATCGTCGGAAAATCCGACGATTTTTTTCGTTATAAAGTATCCGCTTGCCATTATTTGAATTGTTCAATATTAGTGGTAGTCGGGTCTAACTGTTGCCAGTCCGTCGAATAATACCGTGAATTGATATGGTACTTTGTCGTGGCACGTTGATTTGCTAAGAATGGTCGAACACCCTGATCGACGGCCAACCAACCGCGCCAACCTAAGTGAATCGTATCCTCCATAAAGTATGGTTCGCCACCATCATGACTCAGATCCAACACATGATTAAAGCCTTGAGTCGCCAACTGATGTTTAATTTTTGCATTAGTTTGATCAATCATATTCATGTTAAGTCCTGTGTAGTCAGCCCACTTTTGATTAATAGGTGGTAAAACAAACAACACTTCAGTATGGGTTTTAGCAAATTGATTCAAGACCAACTCAAAGTCGCTATATTCTGGTGATTGTCGATAATTCAAGTGACGCTGGGCACCCTTTAATTGCTTGATGTGTCCTCGCAATCGCGTCGAATAAAAATGATTACTGATCCCCAAATCATTATTAGTTGTGCCAGCTTGGCCTAAGCGATCGGCTGTTTGTTCCAAGGCGCTAGTGCTTTGAGAATCGGGCAATTGCTTCATTCCCCGATCAATTTTAGCAATATTATTATCCAATCCAATGTCAGAGAACAACTGGTCTTCATGGGTCAACATGAGTGCTTGAATGGATAATTGCAGCCGGTCATAATTAGACAATGCATGCCCACTGCCGACCTTTTTCAACATGCGCGTGATTGCCCGATCGGAACGCCCAGAAGGCATCGCTAACAGTCGTTTAGCCGCATAACGATCCATCGAATTATTCTGCTCTTGTTGCAACCAATCGACGGTTTGCAATTTTGAGTAGTAAAAGGCAAACGCATCCGGACGAGCACCCTTTTTAACGAACCACTGTGGCGAGATAATAAAGACAGCTTTTTTATGCTGCATTTGGGTACTAATGGTTTGCATCATATAGTACTGCGTTAAGGATTGCGTCCCCGCCGCACCTAGTAAAAACGGACGATAATTCCGATGATACTTTTCCGCTAACACAGATGGATGTAATGGATCCATTCGTGCTAATTCACTTGAACCAAAAAACGGCACGTAATGACCAGACAAGGCAGTTTTTTTAATCTGTCGTCCCTTAAAAACCTGAGGGGACAGTGAAACTGCTGCCCGTCGCTGAATTGCTGACGAAGGCTTACTAGAGTTAAGTGGCGATAACAGTAGCGCCACGAGGATGACAAATGCAACAATCACCGGCCCAATAATCAGCCACAGTCGTTTAGACGAATTCATAATTATCCGACAAGTCCTTCCACCTTGGTCACAATTTTAGCTGGGGTATCCCATTCTGTCCGTTCAAATTCGGAGACCGGAACGTTGATCCCTAGTTGGTTTTGCAATTCTAGCAGTAATTGAACTGAACCCATTGAGTCTAAAAGCCCTTCATCGAATAAGTTGGTGTCCATTGCGTCAGACACATCACTCCCTGTTAAATCGTTTAAAATATCAATCACTGTTGCTTTTACATCCATGATAAAGCGCTCCTTTATTTGCTCTTATGCAATTTTATTTAAACCAAAGTTTGTTGAGAAAACCTGAGAATAATAAGAAACTGACACAAACTGTATTAAACGTTAGAAAAATTGCGAAGGCTTCCGTCAGTTTATTGTGTGGAATCGCCGCTTGATGTTTCTTCTTAAATCTTAACCACCAGTCATTGATCACTAAACCTGATCCTTGGTAGATCCCATAAGCAATATAATACCAAGTGACCCCATGCCAAAATCCCATGATCAACATGTTTAAAACATAGGCCACATTACTGGTTGTGACACGGCTCTTAAAGATTTTTTTCTTCATCATCATGAAGACTAGTCGCATAAAGATAAAATCTCGGAACCAAAAAGATAACGTCATATGCCAACGATTCCAGAAATCCTTCAAGTTCTTAGACCGGAACGGCTGGTTAAAGTTCATTGGCGTTTCAATCCCCATCAGGTAGGATATCCCAACGGCGAAGAGCGAATAACCGGCAAAGTCAAAGAACAGATCCATCGAGTACGTATACATATACCCGACCAGTGGCCAAGAGAAGCCATGACCCCCATAACGCATGGTCATTAAATCCATTCGCGGCAACAGAACACTGCCAAACAGATAGGCTAGTAAGAACTTGTATAAGAAACCTAAGAATAGGTAATGCACAGCTTTTTCGATCATGCCTAGATATTTCTGACGATCTGGGACAACCTGATAATCATCTAACCACCGCCGATAACGATCAATCGGCCCAGATGAAATTGTTGGCATAAAAAGCAGAAATTCAATAAATAGCAGTGGATGGAAATCCTTAATCAATCCATCGCGCATCTCCATAATCATGCCGACGGTTTTAAAGGTTAGATAGCTAATACCTAAAAACCCAAACAACGATGACTGACCAGCTGCTACGGCCGGCGTAATCTTGACAAAAGATAACGGGATGATGCTTAACACAACTGCCAAATAAAAGACCCAACCTTGGTTAAATCGTTTTCGATAGGCCATGTAACCGCCAACCATCAACCATTCCCAAAGCACGAAGCCAATCAGTGCGATACCTTGCTGCCATTTAGCCCCGTCAAACATCAAAAAGATGAAGACCAAGGACACGAGACTTTGATACCAACGCCAGCGATGCCCATGATACAAGCCGATCATGAGCGGGATTAATCCAATAATCAAGTAAACAAAGTATTGGGGATTCCCATATGGTTCTAAATTAATCATGCTGGGTTCACCTCAGCAATAATGGACTTAATATCAACTTTGCCGTTAGCTGTTAATGGCAAACTCTCCTGATAAATAAAGCGGTTTGGAATCATATATTCCATCATGACGTCCTTAAGTTCCCGTTTGATGGCAGTTGTTCGTTGCAAATCGCTAGCAAATTCGTCGGATGGTTCTGGAACCACGTAAGCCCACAGTTGATTAACCTTATGATTAGCATCGTACTTTGGCACTGCTACCGCTTGTTTAATCCAACGGTTCGCGTCCAAGTAATGGTTAACCTCTTCGAGTTCAATTCGATAACCGTGCAACTTAATTTGAAAATCGATACGGCCTAGATAATGCAACATCCCAGCTTCATCCAGAAAACCCAGATCACCAGAATGATAGGCTGGCCGCCCATCTTCTTTGAAGAACGCCCGTTGCGTTTTAGCTGGATTATTTAAATAACCTTTGGAGACACTCGGCCCGCTGATGACAATCTCACCTTGTTGCCCATCTGGAAGTTGTTGCCCATCTTCGTCAATAATGCGAATCTGAGTATCACCTTTAACCGTCCCAATTGGGAGCCGCCCTTTTTGAATCAAAGCATCGGTAATCTCTACACCGGTGACCGCAACCGTCGTTTCTGTCGGGCCATACGTGTTAAAAATATGCGCATGTGGGAACCGTTGCCGCAAATTTGTAGCTGTTGAAGTCGTTAATTCTTCACCACAAAACAGGAAGTGCGTTAAATCCGGTAGATGCGCCTCATCAAAGGTTGGTTCTAATAAACAAATATCAGCAAACGATGGGGTGGCAACAAATACATTCATCGCCAATTTAGGTAATGTCGCAAATAACTGACGAAAATCATCAGTAATTCGTTTTGGTAATGCAGCCAGTGTGCCACCTAATGCTAACGTGGGAGCCCAATCCATCACTGATAAATCAAACGAAAAAGGCGGTTGGGCCATTGTGACTGGGTTAACCGGCAGTCTGAAGTCATCGTCGATCATCCAATTGACAAAACTCAATAAATTATTATGGCTGACTTGAACCCCTTTTGGCATGCCTGTCGTGCCGGACGTAAAAATAATGTAATAGTTGTCGTCACCACTCACCGCATGCGTTAATTCATAGGCAACATCGGTCGTCGCCAACAGTTGATCTAAACGTGCTCCAGTTAAAATCGGCACATTATCTAATTCAACGGGTAAAGCATCAACGGCGATAACCGCTGCTGGCTTAGCAATCTCATTAATCATGGTCAGTCGATCATTAGGTGAATGCGTATCAACTGGAATATAAGCGTGTCCTGCCTTAACCGCGCCTAAGAAACTGGCGATCATGGCAAACTGTTGTCCACCAAAAACAATGATGGGCGCGCCATCAGGCAGTTGCATGTCATCCAATGTTTGGGCAATCGTGTCTGAAGCCTGTTTTAATTCCAAATAAGTATGAGTCGTCCCCAACTCGTTATAAACCACTGCATCTGGACTGGTGGCGGCCCAGTTGTCGATGGTGGTAATCATATTATCGATCATAAGAAATCCTCCGTTTATCAAACACTAAAATTCGTTGTAGATAAATTTACTTTGATTAACTCCCGAATAACTGTACAGATATAACAGCAGAAAAAAGACTACAAAGTAAAATGCGGTTCGTAAGATAAACGTCACCCATGGTTGTGCTAACCACAGTTTAATCTTTGCCATGCAATATACGCCTCCACTTATGCCAATACAGTCAGTATAGAAGCTTTTTCCGAAAGGATTGGTAAAAAAAACCTTAAGAGTTGATTGATATCAATCAAAGGCTCTCTAATAGCATACCAGAAAGTCCACAAAAAAACCCCTAACCCTTACTGAGAAGGATTAGGAGTACCCGGCCGCGGGGTAACAGCTGGCTAGGCCGTATACTGCGCCAAAGTTTTTTCAATTTGTTCTTTACTGTGATAACCCACTAAGGTATCTACCACAGCGCCGTCTTTTTTCACAATCAAGGTCGGAATGCCCATGATACCAAATTTAGCCGGAGTGTCTTGATTCTCATCCACATCCATCTTACTAAACGAGACCTTCTCACCCATTTCATCAGCTAATTGTTCAACAACTGGTGATTGCATCTTACATGGGCCACACCAAGTCGCCCAGAAATCAGTAACGCTAACCCCAGTGTTGGTGTCGGCTTCAAAAGTCTGATCTGTTGTTTCTTTAACTGTCATATCGACGGCCTCCATATTCACTAACTTTTTGTTCGTAATCAAAGTGTACGCTTTTTTATAAATGTTGCAACGAATTTGCCCGCCGCGTGTGCGTAAGATCAATTTGGATCTGCGGTACATAAGATCTGAGTTTCGCAAGCACGCTTACAAAAACGATTAACGCAGCTTAACCACTGTGGCTCCATCTCCACCCGCGTTAGCTGGCGCAAAGCCAAAGCTTGCCACTCGCGGATTACTCTGGAGATATTGGGTGACGCCCTGGCGTAAAGCTCCCGTCCCTTTGCCGTGAACAATCGTCACCTCACCAAGGTTGGCTAATAACGCCGAATCGATGAAGCGATCCACTTCAGCCATCGCAGCGTCATAACGTTTTCCACGCAAATCTAACTGAGCTTGTGCCCGCGCACCAATGTTGCTGTGAACTACAGTACGGGCGGTACGTTGTTGCCGCTCGTTAACAGTTGGGGCGCTAGACTTTTCTAAGTCGCGTTCATCAACCTTCATCTTCAGCGCCCCTAACTGAACTTCCCATTCATGAGTGTTGGTCTGTCGATTTAACACGCCATGTTGTCCATAGGATTTAACAACCACATTATCGCCGGGATGGAAATCATGCTTTTTCCGTTCTCGAGCTAACACTTTATTATTAGCCAAGGTAGGATCTTGCCTCAATGCATTAAGACGTCCCTGGGCATCAATCAATTCGTTTTCTTGGACGCCTGCTCCTTGCTTAACTTCCAACTGTCGCAAATGATGGATGATCTTATCGGACTGCTTTTTGGCATCCGCTACAATGTGATTTGCCTCTTGCTTCGCCACATCCAGTTGGTGCGTCTTTTGTTCTGTAAACCGGTCAAACTGCTGAACAAGTTCTTCATGCAAGGTCGTGGCAGACGACAATTGTTGATCGAGTTCTTCCGCAGTTTCGGTCACCCGCCGCCGTTGTTCCACCAAATCGCCAATCATTGCATTAAGGTCTTGACTATTTTGACTGGTCAATGAACGAGCTGCTGCAATGATATCTGATCGTAGGCCCAACCGTTGCGAAATCTCTAAAGCATTCGAACGCCCTGGAATCCCCAATAAAAGTCGATAAGTAGGTTGCAACGTCTCCGCATCAAACTCCATACTAGCATTCGTCGTTCTCGGGCGGTCATAACCATAAGCCTTTAGCTCTGGATAATGAGTCGTGGCCACGATGTCAGTTCCAATCGCACCGAAAGCGTCCAAGATGGCGATCGCCAAGGCGGCACCTTCTTTGGGATCCGTCCCAGCACCAATTTCATCAACCAAAACTAGGCTAGTCGCTGTTGCCTGATCTAAAATTGTGATCAGATTATCCATGTGAGAACTAAAGGTGCTTAACGACTGTTCAATCGATTGTTCATCCCCAATATCCGCAAAGACGTTATCAAACACGGCCACTGTACTATCCTCAAAGGCGGGAATGAACAGACCAGATTGAGCCATCAGTTGTGTTAAACCCAGTGTTTTTAAGGTGATCGTTTTCCCACCTGTGTTAGGCCCTGTGATAATGATCGCATCATAATCTGCACCTAGGCTGATATCATTGGCAACTGCCGTTTGGGGATCTAACAAAGGATGCCATGCTTGACGGAGATTAACTTGCCCTTCTTGACTCAATAACGGTTCACTGGCATTGAGTTGTTTAGCATAAGTGGCCTTGGCATTAACAAAATCGAGATGTCCCAGTACTTGCGCGTTTGCCATGATCTCTTCACGATGTGGCGCCAAAATAGCGGACAACTCTTGTAAAATACGCGCTTCTTCATTACGTTCTTGAACCTGACTTTGGCGTAATCGATTATTTAAATCAACGACATCTTCAGGTTCAACATAGAGGGTTTGTCCCGATTGACTCTCATCGTGAACAACGCCGCCAAAACGACTACGATACTCTGTTTTAACCGGGACAACATAGCGATCATTACGCATCGTAATAATCGGTTCACTCAAATATTTAGCTTGCTTACCGCGAACATAGTTTTGCATCCGGGAACGGATCAAATCTTCGGTACTTTTAATTCGTGACCGAATCGCGGCCAAGTCCTCACTAGCTGCGTCACTCACACGGCCATCCGGTTCGATTGCCGTATTCAGTCGCTTAGTTAAGTCAGGTAATGTCACGATCCGGTGAGCCACATAATCTAATCGTCGCAAAGTTAACTTATCCTCAGCCAATTGATTAAAAAAGTCTCGTGTTGCGGCGGCGGTTTGTAAAACCTTGCCCACAGCCGCTAATTCGGACCCATTTAACGCAGCATCAATGGCTAACCGTTTCATATGTGGCGTCAAATCAGCTAATTCAGGTAAAGGAATGCCTCCCTTTAATCGCAGTAAATCTGCGCCGTCTTTTGTCTCATCTAACCAGGTTTGAATGATTTGGGGATCAGTAGCTGGCTGTAGTGCTGCTAGCTCCTGCCGACCACCAGGTGACGTCAACATTCCTGTCAATTTTGCCTTCACTTTATCAAATTCGAGGGTTTTTAACCCACGTTTATTCATCAATTTTCTTCATTCCTTTAATTTATCGAGTTAACCACCACTGGTAAATCTGTTCCGACAACAGTGGGGTCTGGTGTAAAATCCACTGGCAAATGGGCGCTGTAGCGATCTGTTGATGTAGCCAAGCTGACGGCCATACAGACGCAACCGCAAGGCCAAAAAAAATCAACCCGTACATTAAACAACCGGCAATAATGGCCCCAGCGAACGCATTGATCCCGTGGATGACCGGCAAATGAGTAAACAGATTCAATGACCGCATCACAAAGTGTAACAACACAAACCCAACAATCAGCAGGCCCCAAAAGGCAATACCGCTGGCCCAAAAATGATTGACTTGGGTACTCAGAAGTTGATCGTTGACGCTGTGCTGATGGTTTGTTGGCAACCAAGTCTGAATCATGGCCGACACGCTTGGCGTTAGGATCTTAGCGACTATCAAAACGACCAGATAGCCAATGGTTGAAACTAGTTCGGCCACAAAACCGCGTCGATATCCGCGTCCCAATGCGCTTAATAATAGAAAAATAACAATCAGCGATAAAATCATAGTTTCATTCCCTACTTACAATAAATAGTATGCTTCACCCAAACGGCGCTGTACTCCAAAATGGAATACAGCGCCGTTGACGTCATTGTTAACCACTAGGATAGGTTAGAATCTTCATCCAAAAATGTATTTAACATTTCTTCAACCATATCCCATTCAGCGTCATCTTCAATCGGTGAAAGTTCACCTTCCGTTGAACCTTCTTCCTCTGGATCGAAGGCGTACGCCTGGATATCAACTTCTTCATCTTCAGCTGCATCAGCTGGATAGAGCAAGATATATGACTTACCGTAATCTTCCGAAGTAAAGGTAAACAAGACATTGTATAACGTTTCGTTGCCCTGGTTATCCACCAACGTAATTTGTTGTTCATCTTGGTTATTTGTGTCTGCCATGTTTTGCCTACTTTCTTAGTTACTCAAGTTATTATGCTAACTGGGTCAATTTACCATGGGCATCCAGATAATTTTGTAAAATCAGAGCCGCCGCAATTTTATCAATCACTTGCTTACGTTTACGTCGTGATGTGTCGGCCTGTTCGATCAACATTCGTTCTGCCTCAACCGTGGTTAAGCGCTCATCAATGAAATCAACAGGTAACTTAAAACGTTCGGTCAATAATTCACCATAGTGTTGAGCGGCCTCGGCACGAGGGCCTAACGAGTTGTTCATATTCTTAGGTAATCCGAGGACGAATCCACCGGCCTGTAAACTCGTGACTAACTCGCCAATTCGATCCAAGCCAAACTCTCCGGCGGCCTCATCAATCCTGACGATTTCAACGCCTTGAGCTGTCCACCCGAAGGCATCACTAATCGCCACACCAACCGTCTTTGAGCCTACATCAAGTCCCATTAATTTCATTTAGCCGCTGGCCCCGCATTCAAGTATGCTCGAACCAGTTCTTCAATGATCTCATCACGCTCATGTTTGCGAATTAAATTTCGCGCATCGTTTAGGCGTGGAATGTAGGCTGGATCCCCGGACAATAAATATCCAACAATTTGATTAATTGGATTATAGCCCTTTTCTTCTAGTGCTTGATAAACCGTTGTGAGGGTCTCACGCACATCTTTTTGTTGTTGATTGTCGAAATCAAAAAACATGGTCTTGTCTGTGGTCCCCATCTACATTCCCTCCATGATTGGTTTTTCCGGCTTGTTTTCGCTAATAAATCCTGATTGACTTTGGTCGATAACACACTCCGACTGATACCTATTCTACTGAATCAGACGTCAAATAACAATTATCTTGAGCGTTGTAACGATTTTGAAAGATTCAAGGCTCACGAATTAAACAACGCCATCACCTTCAATAAATTGAAGATAATGACGTCATTGAAACGCTGTAAACATTCAAACCTAATTACTTAATCGCGTCGACCAACCAATGCTTAGCTTGAGTTAAAGCCGTGTCGATCCCTTCCGGATTTTTACCGCCGGCTTGAGCCATATCCGGACGACCACCACCACCACCGTTGATGGCCGGTGCAATCGCTTTAATTAAATCGCCAGCTTTGATCCCAGTCTTCACTAAATTCGGTGCGACGGCTACTAACAAGTTAGCTTTACCGTCCGCAGCCGTCGCTAAGACTAACACATCAGAAGGCAAGGATTGCTTCCAATCATCTGCCAATTGACGTAATTGACCCATACCAGCGACCTGAACAGCTTGGGCAATGACTTTAGCGCCATTAATTTCCTCAATATTAGTAAAGGCATTGGCTGCTTGTTGGGACGCCATTTTCGCTTGTAACGCTGTTTGTTCATTCTCCAACTGCTTAATGTCAGTCTGCAACGCAGCCACTTTATGCGGCACCTCTTTGACTTGTTGTGACTTCACTAAATCAGCCGTCTGTTGCAAAAGTACTTCTTCATTATTCAAGAAATCGAAGGCTTCTGCTGCCGTTACTGCTTCAATACGGCGAACACCGGCACCAACCCCAGTTTCAGAAACAATCTTGAACAACCCGATTTCATTAGTGTTAGCGACATGATCGCCACCACAAAATTCAACGTTGAAATCACCCATTGACACAACGCGGACTGTTTTCCCGTATTTTTCCGAAAACATCGCGATCGCACCCATTTTTTTCGCGGTTGCTAAATCCGTCTCCACTGTCTTCACAGTCAATTCGGCAAAGATTTGGTCATTAACCATCTGTTCAACTTTGCGCAGATCTGCCTGAGTGACTTGACCAAAATGCGTGAAGTCAAAACGCAGATAGTTGGGTTCCACTAACGATCCGGCTTGACTCGTGTGATCACCTAATACATTGCGCAAAGATTGGTCCAGTAAATGCGTCGCCGAATGATTCTTCTCAATCTTGCGATGACGCATCTGATTCACAATCAACTTATAAGTGGCATTTTTCTTCAGTGTACCAGTCAATTTAACCGTATGCAGATTTTGACCATTCGGTGCATGCTGCACATCGGTCACTTCAGCAACTTCATTACCATCTTCATCAAGGACCGTGCCAGTATCAGCAACCTGACCACCCATTTCCGCATAGAATGGTGTTTGATCGAAAATCAATTCGGCCGTTTCATTCTTCTCTTTGGCCTCATCGACAAGTGCCTCATTAACGATGATATCCATTAATTTAGCGTGATCGACTGTCAATTGCGTGTAACCCACGTATTGGCTTGGTGTCTTGATATCGGTCAATAACGCACGCTGAACACCCATCGATTTCGCTGAAGACCGTGCATTACGAGCTCGCTGACGCTGTTCTTCCATAGCGGCCTTGAAGCCGGCTTGATCAACACCCAAGCCTTCGTCACTCGCATACTCAGTCGTCAACTCAATTGGAAAACCATACGTATCAAACAACTTGAACGCGTCTGTACCCGCTAATTGCGTGTTTCCTGCCGCCTTCGTTGCTGCGATTGTATCATTCAATAAGGACAGACCAGTGTCTAACGTCACGTTAAAGCGATCTTCTTCTGAATGAATAACACCGGCAATGTAATCAGCTTGTTCCAAAACCTCTGGATAATGGCTTTGCATAATTTTTCCGACCACCGGAACCAATTGATACAAAAAGGCTTCGTTAATCCCGAGCTTTTTACCATTTAAAATTGCCCGTCGAATCAAGCGCCGAATGACGTATCCGCGACCTTCGTTGGAAGGTAACGCACCGTCGCCAATCGCGAACGTCACCGCCCGTGCATGATCGGCAATGATTTTAAAGGACACATCATCGGCTGCATTATCGCCATAATGTTTCCCATCAGACAACTGTTCCGTGGCGCGAATAATTGGTAAAAATAGATCCGTTTCAAAATTAGTTTTGGCGTGTTGAAAGACGGAAACTAAGCGTTCCAATCCCATGCCAGTATCAATGTTTTTATGTGGTAGTGGTTCATAAGTGCCTTCAGGTGTGTGATTAAATTGTGAAAACACGATGTTCCATATTTCTAAGTAACGTTCGTTTTCACCACCAGGATAATTTTCAGGATCATCTTCGGCAACATTGTTCATTGCCTGACCGCGATCGTAAAAAATTTCTGAATCAGGACCAGAAGGGCCCTGACCGATATCCCAAAAGTTATCTTCGGCAGCCAAGATGTGATCAGGAGCCACACCTGCATCTAACCACTGTTCCTTGGCATCGTTGTCCTTAGGATAAACTGTGATATACAACTTATCAGGATCAAAGCCAAACCACTGATCACCGGTTAATAATTCCCACGCCCAGTGAATGGCTTCCGGTTTAAAGTAGTCCCCCACTGAGAAGTTACCTAACATTTCAAATAAGGTATGGTGCCGAGCTGTCCGTCCGACATTTTCAATATCATTAGTTCGAATACTCTTTTGTGAACTAGTCATCCGCGGATTATCTGGCACAACGGAGCCATCAAAATATTTCTTCATCGTGGCCACCCCAGAGTTGATCCACAGTAAGGTCGGGTCATCGACGGGAACTAATGAGGCACTAGGCATGATTTTGTGACCATGCTGTTCAAAAAAGTCCAGATACATTTGGCGAATCTGACTACTTGATAATTCTTTCATAGCATTCCTTTCATGAAGCTTGCCCCAACAAAAACAACACCGCTGCCTGCAAAGACGGCTCAATAGCCGCGGTTCCACTTTGCTTGCAACGATGTTGATCGTTAACCTCTCACTCATAACGCCGAGTCGCGTGTTGGTTAAACAAGATTTTGTGTAATTTTACTGTGAGGGAGCGCGCTGATGCTTCATTCGTCCTTCTCACCAACCAGGGCGTCGCTGAAAGTGTCACATCATTGCATATCCTCGACGTCCAACAGTATAGCATTGTCCGGGTCTGACAAGCAAGCCTGATCTAGGTCCGGATTGCATGCTTAAAATCTTCAATTAGTGCAGATCAAGCTTTTACAAGGTTATTCACTATCAACCAATTAACCTGTTTATTCTGCGAGGATCCTTGACAAAGCCGTTTTGAATTCAAGCGACAGCAAACAAGGACAGCTGGTGATCAGCGCCCAGCTACGACTCACCACGTTGCTGGCGATTTGCCTCGCCTTGGTGCCGGTGTTGACGCCGTTGCGAACGAGCTGATTCTCTTTGCTCAACCCGCTTATCTTGTTGCGCTTTTCGCTTAATTGCGTTTTTGATCTGGTGCTTATAACCAGGTTTAACCTTCTTCTTCTTTTTCTTGACCAAGCCAACAAGGGTTGGATCTAATTTAGCATGCGTGGCTGTTCGCTGCTGGCGTCGATTACGATCGTAAGAATCGACAATCTCACCATTTCGAATCGTCTTCGGCTTAAACGTCACCCCAAGTTGCTCAATTTCAGCGATTCGGTCTTCTTCGCCAGGTTGATACAGCGTGATTGCAATCCCAGGCATCCCATTACGGCCTGTCCGGCCGACACGATGAATGAAGAAATCCAAGTCCGCCGGAATGCCATCATTGATGACGTGTGAAACACCCTTGATATCGATTCCTCGGGCGGCCAAATCTGTCGCGACGACGTACTGATACTCTAAATTCTGAACCTGTTTCATGACCCGTTTACGTTCACGAGCTGGCACATCCCCAGAAATCATTGCAACTTTCAGCCCCTGACCCTTCAGATAGGCAGTCAATTCAGCTGTCCGCTGCTTAGTATTACAAAAAATCAGAACCAAGTATGGTTCACCCATCGTCAATAAGTTATAGATGAGCTCATTTTTTTGCTGACTCTTTGTCGAAATTAACCAGTTATCAATTGTCGGACTAATAATTGAAGTCACCGGAATTTCTTCAATGACCGGATTGGTCAGATACTTGCGCAAAAACGGCTGCAATTTCTGTGGGATTGTCGCAGAAAAGACCAACATTTGTAAATCTTTTGGTAAGGCCCCCGCAATGTGGTCAACATCATTTAAAAAGCCCATATCTAAAGTCATGTCAGCCTCATCGACCACAAATTGGTGCGCCGTATGCAAGTCGAGATCATGCTCATCCATGAAATCACGCAGACGTCCCGGCGTCCCAATCACAATTTGCGGTTGATGCTTCTCTAATTGCCGTTCTTGGCGAGCTCGATCCGTACCACCGACATATTTAGCAATCCGAATCGGTTGGTTGAAATGCTCAGCCAACTGTTTCGCGTCGGCATAAATCTGATTCGCGAGTTCTCGTGATGGCGTTGCAATAATGGTTTGAACTTCGTTAGCTTCTAAATCTAAGCGGTTGAAGATTGGTAACAGGAAAGCATGCGTCTTCCCACTTCCAGTCTGGGATTGACCGATCACTGACCGGCCTGCCAAAATCACCGGAATTAGCTTAGCCTGAACCGGTGTTGGCTGAACAAAATCGATGTCTTTTAAGGCCGCTAATAACTCCGGCCGCAGTTGTAAATCTGTAAAGGTTTCTGTCATATCGTCTCCTTAAAATCGGCGGTTAATTGCTCTAGCTGGGCGATCATTTGATTAGCCTCGTTGAGATCTTGAGCCTTGGCACCACTGGCCAGCGGATGCCCACCGCCGTGATGTTGCCGAGCCAATCCATTAATCTGAGGTCCCTTGGAACGCAAACGAACACGATAACTGTGATCATCTTGCTCCTCAAAAATTGCCCAAGTCTTGACAGTCGCAATCTTACCTAGCATCGGGACCAAACTAGCGGTCCCAGCGTCACCTAGTTCAAACGATTTAATCGTTGCGTCACTTAAAATCACATGGGCCGCTCCAACTTCTGACACGTGGACCTGTTCATATAAATAAGCGGTCAATCGCGCAACTGGTAAAGTCATTTCGTCCTCGTGTTGATTGATAGTTACCGCGTCAATCCCAGTGGCCATCAACTGCGCGGTAACCGTCATCGTATGGGGGGTTGTATCTGAATACAAGAAACGCCCTGTGTCCCCGACAATCCCAGCATATAAAGCCGCAGCAGCCACTTTGTCAATCGAAAGTTCAAAGCGATTAGCAAAGTCCGTCACCATTTCTGATGTTGAGGAAGCAGTCTCATTCACCCAGCTAAGATCACCAAAAGGTTCATCATCAGGATGGTGATCGATTTTGATCACTTCTTGCCCACGCCGCCATCGCTGATCGTCAACTCGCGGCTCGTTGGCAGTATCTAACACCAAGATAAGTGCTTCGTCAAACAATTCATCACTAACGGACTCCATTTCACCCAACCAAGCCAATCCTGGGACTTGTTTGCCAACGATGTAAATCTGCTTGGTTGGAAATGCCGCCTGTAAAATTGTCGCTAACCCCACTTGTGAACCAACCGCATCTGGGTCTGGTCGTTGATGACGATGAATCATGATAATTTGTTTACGTTTAATTTCCTCAAAAATTACTTTTTGAACATCCATGCATGAATCCCCTCTTGTCAATCTGGTATCTGCAAGTATAACGAAGTGCCGCGTCGATTACAAAGTGCATCCGGTGCCATGGACCTCAAAAAGCCTTGGACGAGGCCGGCGAGAACAACGGCAAACTTAAATTTTCAAATGTTAAAGGATCAAGATTGGTCATCGTAATTCCCAACAAACGGACCCCCTTAGTTAAATCAGCCGTGGCGTCAAACAAATCTTTAGCAACCTCATACAATTGAGTCGCCATATTTTCGTAGTACTCGGCCTGCGTTTGTCGTTTCGTCACCGTATTGAAGTCGGCATCTCTAACTTTGAGAACAATCGTTTTACCATGACGCTGCTGTGCATTTAGATGCGCCGTCAAGTCGTTCGCTAAATGTTGCAATTGATCGCTGACATCCGTTTCATTGGTCAAGGGTTGATCGAATGTCTCTTCACGGCCAATCGATTTACGCGTGCGTTGCCATTCAACTGGACGATCATCACTACCACGAACGTGCCGATATAATCCATAACCTAGTTTACCGAAATGCTGAATCAAATCAGTCTCAGACCAGGTCAACAAATCTGCGCCCGTTAAAATATCTAAATCATGCATCTTCGGAACTGTTTTTTTGCCTACGCCGCGAAATTTTTCAATCGGTAATGGTGCCAAAAACCGCTCCGCATCTCCAGGCAAAACGACGGTGACCCCCACGGGCTTCGCATAGTCAGAAGCAAGTTTAGCTAGAAATTTGTTATAAGAAACGCCAGTGGAGCAGGTTAAATGAACCTTATCCCAAATCTCTGTTTGTAATTTATGCGCCAATGCAACGGCCGATTTAAAGTTCTGCTTATTCCGAGTGACATCTAGATAGGCTTCATCAAAGGCAATCGGCTCAATATGATCGGTGTACTCATGAAAAATTTCGTGAATCTGAGCAGAAATTGCCCGATATTTTGGAAAATCTGGTCGTTTAAATACCGCTTGGGGCGCTAATTTTTGCGCTTCATTAGCCGCCATAGCTGAATGAACACCTAACGCTCGGGCCCGATAGTTAGCCGTCGTCACCACCCCATGTCCACCCGTTTGCCGCGGATCACGGGCAATAATCAATGGTTGCGTTTTTAATTGTGGCTCATCACGCTCTTCAATAGAAGCGTAGAAAGCATCCATATCCACATGAATGATTTTCCGGCTGGCATCGACCCGCACCGGAATTTGAATGAAGGCCGCCATTGTCAACTCTCCTCGCGCTAGCTTGATAAGCCTATTTTAGCAAACATATGTTCTCTTCACCAGCGATCCCTAGTTAAATCAAAAAAAGATCATCGCAGAATACGATGATCGCAGATAATTCACATAATTAAACTTACCTAACAGCTAGTTAGCCTGACTGTCACTAGCTTCACTTGCTGTGTCACTAGCACTGGTCACCGTCGTCGAGTCTGCAGCAGAATCAACAACGCTATCTACGGCGCTTGTGGCTTCGCTGGCTGGAGTTGCTGAAGCAGCGCTAGCCGTAGTAGTTGTCGCTGGTGCAACTGCTGTCGCTGGCGTTTCAACGTGGTGAATCGCTTGTTGATCAAATGGTAAGTAAATACCATCTACGTCAATTGTCACAATTTTTTTAGCAGCATCCATTGAATCGATAATTCCATGTAGGCCACCAATGGTGACCACATGATCGCCAATGTGCATGCCATTCATCATTTCTTTACGTTGTTCTTGTTGCTTGCGGTTAGGCCGCAAGATGAAAAAATAAAAGACCCCAACAAACAAAACAACCATCAAAACGGTGCTCCAAAGACTACCACCAGCGGCGCCACTTGCACCCATCAAATCGAAATTCACTAAACTTGTCAATTCATCCACCTCATTTAATTTACTCTGTAGAGTACTGTACCAAACTTACGAACCCTTGCCAAATGGATTCCGTTGATTAAGCCTCTGGTTTTGATAGGCCTAAGTGCTCATAAGCCGCCGTAGTCACCATTCGACCCCGAGGCGTCCGTTTAATCAGCCCCACCTGTAATAAATATGGTTCATACACTTCTGCAATTGTATCTGCCTCTTCACCAATATTGGCTGCCAAAGTCGTTAACCCTACTGGTCCACCATTGTAATACTTAATCATGGTTGCCAATAGCTTTAGGTCCACTTCATCTAGTCCCCAGTCATCTACGCCCAACACAGTTAAGGCATGATCGACCATCGGTGCATCAATTGCCGACTGGCCGGCGACTTCAGCAAAGTCGCGGACCCGTTTTAATAAGCGGTTAGCAATTCGCGGTGTGCCTCGTGAGCGACGTGCAATTTCATGAGCCCCCGCCTTCACGATCTGGGTAGCTAAAATATCCGCAGAACGTAGCGTAATCTCTTCTAAATCAGCCGTCGTGTAATAATCCATGTGTTCCACAATCCCGAAACGGTCCCGAAGTGGCGCCGATAATAATCCTGCTCTAGTTGTGGCCCCAATCAAGGTAAATGGCGGCAGTGGGAAATGAACGGGGTGAGCGGTTGGCCCCTGCCCCACGACAATATCAATAAAAAAGTCTTCCATCGCCGAATACAACATTTCTTCGACAATTTTAGGTAAGCGATGAATTTCATCAATGAATAAAATATCCCCAGGTTGTAGTTCATTTAGTAGGGCAATGACATCTCCAGGCCGTTCAATCGCCGGCCCGCTAGTCGTCTTGATTTGAACATGCATCTCATTAGCAATGACCATCGCTAAGGTGGTTTTACCTAAACCAGGCGGTCCATATAACAAGACATGGTCCAAAGATTCTTCCCGACTGGTCGCTGCGCTAATATACACGTTTAACTGTTGTTTAACCGCATCTTGCCCAATGTATTGAGCCAGCGTCGTCGGACGCAAGGACCGTTCCAATGAGGCCTCTTGGTCATCCATGGGTTGCGTTGACATTAATTCATCGTCCACGATCCAGCTCCTCTCTTACTCATGATATCCTCAGCTACGCATGGGTCAACTCTCGCAAGGCAGCACTCAGATACTGATCAGTCGTTAACTGATCTAAGTTCGCCAACTTGTTCGAGACGCGCTTAACCTCACGACTACTGTACCCTAAAGCTGTCAAGGCGGCCAGTGCGTCGTCTAAAGCGTCGTTATCTGAAACGTTAACTGATGACGCAGCTACTGGTGTTATTCCTAGATCAGCCAACTTACCGGCTAAGTCTAAGACGATTTGTTGCGCCGTTTTTTTGCCTATTCCGGGAAATTTGGTCAAAAAAGTAACATCATTCGTTTCAATCGCGTTCACGAGGCCATCATGGTCCTCATTAGCTAAGATGGCTAGCGCACTCTTAGGTCCGATTCCAGAAACGTTCAACAGTTTTAAGAAAAGACGTTTTTCTGCTTGATCAACAAACCCAAATAAACTCACTTCGGTTTCCCGAATCGCCTGATGAACGTAAATTCGGATTGACGTCTCCATATCGACTTGGAAGCGGTAAGGATTGGCGGTTTGAATCAAATATCCCGTCCCATTAACTTCCAAAACGACATGGGTGGGTGTAACTTCCGTAATTTGACCAACTAGATATTCATACATACTGTGACCCTTTCATGAGCTAATTAAAATTCATGTTCATCAAATTCAGCCCAAGACTCATGAGAATCTTGAATCCGCTTAAACATTTTTTCCATGTCGGCATTAGTAAAATGAACCAAAACTGGTCGCCCATGGGGACAATTAAATGGGTTCTCCGTTTGACTCAAGTCATGTAATAAAGCTTTGGCCTGGCGCTCATCTAAGTGATGATTGGCCTTGATTGATCGTTTACAGCTCATCATAATGGCCGTTTTTTCGCGAAATTTAGCAACGGTTAGCTGTCGATCACTGAGCACCCAGTCAACCATTTCACGAATCGTAGACGCTTCTTGCCCTTCAATAAACCACGTTGGATGCTGCCGGACAATAAAAGAATTATGTCCAAATGGCGACAAAAACAAACCCAATTGCTCTAATTGTGGTTTTGCTGCCGTGATCTTCAACACATCGCTGGTCGGATAATCTAACACAATGGGGACCAATAAATCTTGAAGATTGCGAGCAACTTCACCGATTTTAACACGATAGAACTCATATTTAATCCGCTCTTGGGCTGCATGCTGATCAATTAGGTACAAACCATCGGCTGCTTGGGCGAATAAAAATGTACCGTGCATTTGACCGATATAAGAAAGGGTTGGGAACCGTTGCCCAGTCTGCTCTTGATCCTCAGGTAACATTTCCATCGTTTTAGGTTGACTCGGTTTCAAAGAATCACTCATTGGCTCATCATCAAACGGTTCCACTGGTTCAGCTTGATAGCGTGCCTCAAAATCCACCACTGGTTGGCTGGCTATCTCCTCACGATGGTGTACCACAATTGGCGTTAATACTTGCTTTGGCAACGCGTCAGGTAGTGGCGGTGTGGAGGCAGCCGCCTCGGATTGAGCAAAAGTTGCACCACTTGAAACTGGTGACACTGGTCGGACTGCTACGCTTTCGTCATGAAGCGTTGACGCTTCGGTCAGTCGGCTGGCAACTTGATCGGCGTCAAATTGCACCGTTCCCGTCAGATTTTGATAGGCATCAGGAATTAGGTTTTCCTGTGCCAATCGTTGATATACAACCTGGTCAATCAACTTGACCAGTTGAGGTTCTTTACTCAAACGAACCTCTTGTTTAGTCGGATGCACATTCACATCAACTAAAAAAGGATCCATCTGTAAGTTGATTACCGCTAGTGGATACCGACCAACCATCAGCTTAGAACCATATCCTTTAATGAGTGCTTTAGTTATCTGGCTATTGCGAATCGCCCGTCCGTTAATCAATACCGTCAAATAATTTCTCGAAGCACGTGTTAATTCGGGGCGGGAAACAAAGCCAGCCAAGGTAAAGTCGGCGTCTTCCCCCTTAATTTCGACCATTTTACGCGCGGTTTGAACGCCGTAAATTCCCGCAATCACCTGTTGCAAATCACCGCGGCCCGCCGTTCTAAGTAATTCATGACCGTTGTGTTGTAAACTAATCGCGACTTCTGGATGGCCTAAGGCGATTCGATTAACAACATCCACGATGTTAGCTAATTCAGTTTGTGCGGATTTTAAATATTTCAACCGCGCCGGTGTATTAAAGAATAAGTCGCTGACCGTTACCTCAGTGCCAGGTCGAGCCTGTGCTGCCGTGTGACTAACTAATTGTCCACCCTTGAAATGTACTTGGCTACCTGCACCGACGCCAGTAGCCGTCTTTAACCATACATCCGCGACCGAGGCAATACTTGGTAACGCCTCGCCTCTAAAACCTAACGAGTGTACGCGAAACAAATCTGCCCGTGAACTAATTTTGCTGGTCGCATGTCGGGCAAAGGCTAGCTCAACTTCTTCATCATCGATACCACTACCATCATCAATCACTTGAATCGTTTTTAAACCGGATGCTTCGATCAACACATCCACAGTGGTCGCATGCGCATCAATCGAATTTTCCACGAGTTCTTTCACTACTGACGCAGGGCGTTCAACGACTTCACCGGCCGCAATTTGATCAGCCAAAACGCTTGCTAAAGCTTGAATTTTGCTCATTGCTTGACCTCTTACCTCTATTTCAATTGTTGCTGAATTTCATAAAACTTATTCATCACATCCATCGGTGTCATCGCCATCAAATTCATCGACTTTAAGTCAGCCAAAATCTTTGCTGTCGTTGGGTCCTGACTTGGTGTGTCAAATAAGGCTAATTGCGTCGACTGCGTTTCATCTAACGGCAGTACATCAGTAGCTGGCTCAGTCAATGGTTGATCAACATCTACTGGCATCGGGTTTTCTCCGGCGTTTGCTTCGAGCTGTTGCAATATTGTGCTGGCCCGCGCCAACAATTTTTCTGGCATCCCCGCTAGTTTAGCCACGTGAATCCCATACGACTTATCAGCCGGGCCTGGTTGGATCTGATGTAAGAATACTAGTTCACCATTTTCCTCGACCGCTCCGACATGAATATTTTTCAACCCCGTCAATTCATTCGATAACCCTGTCAATTCATGATAATGCGTTGAAAATAACGTTTTCGCATGGACATGATCGTGCACATATTCAATGATCGCTTGGGCTAAGGCCATCCCATCATAAGTTGCAGTACCCCGACCAATTTCATCAAACAACAGCAAACTATTTGCGGTGGCATGTGCCAAAGCATCATTAGCTTCCTGCATTTCAACCATAAACGTGGAATTTCCGGAGATTAGGTCATCAGCGGCCCCGATGCGGGTGAAAATTTGATCAAAAATTGGTATCATTGCCGATTTTGCTGGCACAAAACTTCCCATCTGAGCTAAAACGACGGTAAGTGCCAATTGGCGCATATAGGTACTCTTTCCTGACATGTTGGGACCAGTAATCAGTAGAATAGCTGTCTGTTCATCCATCCGTACGTCATTGGGGACGTAGGCTTGTTTGCCCAATGCTTTTTCCACTACAGGGTGCCGGCCCGATTCGATTTCTAAATCATGTCCATCCGTTAAAGTTGGCCGGCTGAACCGATAATTTTCGGCGACCACGGCAAAACTCTGCAGTACGTCTAAGCTGGCCAATGTTTTTGCCAGACGCTGCAAGCGAGCAATGGCAGCTTTCACCACCTCGCGAATTTTAGTGAACAGCTGATATTCTAGAGCAGTCGACTTCGTTTGGGCTTCCAAAATGAGTTGCTCTTTTTCTTTTAATTCTGGAGTCGCAAAACGCTCAGCATTCGTCAATGTTTGTTTGCGTTCATAGCGATCCTCGGGCAATTTACTCAAATTGGCTTTGGTGACTTCGATGTAATAGCCAAACACCCGATTGTAGCCAATCTTTAACGTGCTAATTCCAGTCGCTGCTCGTTCCTTAGCTTCCAGTTCGGCAATCCATTGTTTTCCATTGGCCATTGCATCTCGATAAGCGTCCAATTGTTTGTCGTAACCGTCTTTGATCACATCACCATCCGTCACAGAAATCGGTGGTTCATCATCAATGGCCCGTTCAATCAATTCAGCCACATCATCCACCGGATCTAAATGGGCCAACATCTCGCCAAAGACCTGATCGTCCAGTTCTTGCAAAACGTACTTAATTTTCGGGACCTGTTGAAGTGAGGTCTTCAACTGGATCAAGTCACGCCCATTCACACTGCCGAAAGCGACCCGACCGGCCAATCGTTCCAGATCATATACTTTAGTTAATTCATCTTGTAAGTTCGAGCGTTCAAAATAATGATCTAATAATGACTGTACTTTATCTTGACGGGCGATGATTTCACTTTGTGACAACAGTGGCCGGTCTAACCATTGCTTCAATAAACGTCCACCCATCGCGGTTTTCGTCTCGTCCATTAACCACAACAGTGTGCCCGAACGTTTGCCAGTTCGAATATTCACTGAAAGCTCTAGGTTGCGTTTTGCATAATGATCCATCTTCAAATAATAGGACGGTTCATAGGCAATTGCTCGCTGCAAGTGAGCTAGACTGCGCTTTTGGGTCGACTCCATGTAAGTCAATAATAGAGAAACAGCATTATTTTCTGCTTGATCGTCTAAATCTTGCGTTAGAAAACTTAATTCTGCATTCGCTGCTACAGCCGTATCTTGTTGTGAAACTAAGATTCCTAATGGTTTAAACCGCGCGCGAATCGACTCATCAATCGTGTCATTAACAACCACTTCTTTTGCTTCAACCGCCATGATCTCATTCATGACTGCTTCAATGGTGGTTAAATTAGCCGTCTTCAATTCACCAGTCGATACATCCGTATAAGCAAACCCAAACTGATGCTCGTGTTGAACCATCCCAGCAAGATAGTTATTGTCCTTCGCACCACTGATCCCCGTCTGCATCCGAGTCCCTGGGGTAACAAGTTGGATAACTTCTCGTTTAACCATCCCCTTAGCTAGGGTGGGATCTTCCATTTGTTCACAAATGGCCACCTTATAACCATGATCAACTAAGATATCAATATAATTTTGAACTGCATGATGTGGAACTCCACACATCGGAATTGGGTCCGCTGCATTATGGTTACGTGCCGTTAGGGTTAATTCTAGCAGCTGTGATCCTTTCACTGCATCGTCGTTAAACAATTCATAAAAATCACCGATCCGATAAAACAAAAAAGCATCCGGATATTGATCCTTAATCTCCTGATACTGCTTCATCATCGGGGTTTCCATACTCTCTTGCGCCGATTTTTTGGCCATTCAATAAACTCCTTTTGATCGATAATAACTACTTATGGAGAGGTTGTTATCGAATTTCGCACTGAAACAATGAGATAATTTTAACATTTTTTTGCTCAACTGTCTGAGTTGACCTCATAGGTCTCAGTCCGTCTGAGTGTAAATCAACAATAAAGTAGCCGACACTCCTAAAATGAGAATGTCGGCTACTTTATTGAACTAAAACAATATTTAGAAATTTTATTTCGCGTATTCAACGGCACGCGTTTCACGGATGACCGTCACCTTAATGTGGCCGGGATAGTCAAGATCACTTTCAATCTCATTCTTAACATCTCTGGCAATCACAGCTGCCTGCAAATCATCAACATTTTGTGGCTTTACAATGACGCGAACTTCTCTACCAGCCTGAATCGCATAGCTTTGAGCCACACCTTCGTGGCTGTTTGCAATTTCCTCTAATTGTTTCAATCGTTGGATATAATTTTCTAGTGATTCTGAACGAGCCCCCGGTCGCGCTGATGAAATTGCATCAGCGGCCCCCACTAACACGGCAATAATCGAAGTTGGTTCTACATCACCATGATGTGAAGCGATTGTATTAATCACAACTGGGTTTTCGTGATACTTCGTGGCCAATTCAACTCCCAGCTCCACATGGGAACCTTCGACCTCATGATCCACTGCCTTACCAATATCGTGTAATAATCCTGCGCGCTTCGCCAGCGCAACATCCTCACCAAGCTCGGCGGCCATTACAGCCGTCAATTTTGCAACTTCAATTGAGTGATTTAAAACATTCTGACCATAGCTAGTCCGATAGTTCATCCGACCGATGATCTTAATTAAATCAGGGTTCATCGCCCGAATCCCCAAGTCAAAGACGGTCTGTTCACCAATTTCACGGATCTTCTCATCCATTTCACGGCGGGCTTTCTCCACCATTTCTTCGATCCTAGCTGGATGAATCCGACCATCGGCAATTAGCTTCTCTAACGCCAATTTAGCAATTTCGCGCCGAACTGGATCAAATCCACTCAACACGACTGCTTCTGGAGTGTCATCGATAATCAAATCGATTCCGGTCAACGTTTCAAGCGTTCGAATATTTCGACCTTCACGACCGATAATTCGACCCTTCATATCATCATTTGGCAAAGTGACGACCGTAACCGTGTTGTCTGAGACCGTGTCCGCGACACTGCGCTGAATAGCCGCCACAATCAAATTCTTGGCTTCTTTGTCAGCACTGGCCTTAGCTTCCTCTTCACTTTCCTTAATGAGAACAGCCCGCTCATGAGCTAACTCACTCTTGGTTTCCTCAATAATCAAATCACGAGCTTCATCTTGTGAGAGATCAGCCACGCGCTGCACTTCTTGTTGTCGCTTATCGATGAGATCTGTTGCTGCTTGTTGTTGCTGTTGGACAACCTCGCGATCGCGACTCAACTGTTCCTCTTTGGCGGTTAGCTGAGTCTCACGTTTTTCAAACGTATTATCTTTTCGATCTAGAGCCTCTTCACGTTGCAATAACCGGTCTTCTTGCTTTTGAACCTCTGCGCGTCGTTCTTTCAATTCGGTCTCGACGTCGGTTCGATACTTATGACTCTCTTCACGAGCCTCAAGCAAAGCTTCTTTCTTGGCTGTCTTTGCGTCCTGATTGGCTTTTTCGAGAATTGCCCCCGCTGACTTTGTTGCATCTTCAATGTCACGAGCTTGACGTTGTTTAGCAATCGTTAAGCCAGCGTATAAACCAGCAATAACTGCGATGAGCACGAGGATGATGGTTACTATGACCATTAAAATTCCCGCCCTTCATCAAAAAATGGCTGACCGTTAAGCCAGCCGCAAACTAATTACAGATGTTTGTATTGGTTCATTACACATTGCTAGTTTACTGATCTTCAGGGCAACTGTCAACATAAGCAGTGCTTTCGTTTGAATCGCTATGCCCTCATTTAGCCCAACCTAACTGCGGCGAATCGCCAGTAATCGATTAAAGGCGTAACTAATCAGTAAGCAAATGAGCGTTAAAATCAAGCTTGTCACAATTGAATTTCCCGGCGCGTGATAACGAAAATGACCATCAAAGCCATACATCAAACGTAATAATGCTCCGGCCCAAGAGTTATAGAAGGCATTTGACGTATTGCCGACTGACGCCAATGTAATAGCGATTAGACCGGCACCCGCACAAGGAACTGCAATTAACGTGACCACTTTCCATCGCCAGTTCAACAACGCTAGAATTGCCCCCGCCATCATACCAGCCGCGATAAGCAGGACAAGGGTACTTAAATCACGCCCCCAAAACCACCAAATATCACTGACGCCATGTGCTGTAAATGAGCCAAATTCAAGGCGACCATAGGCTTGATACGTTTTAAGTCCGAGCGGTTGGGCAATCGTTAATCGATAAAGAACGTTTAAGACCGAAACCAGACCCGCATAGGTTAATAAACTGGCTAATTTTGCCCACCAATAAGTTCTTCGTGTGATGCCATTTTGAATTAAAACGGTGAAGCCACGATAAACCATGCCACTTGCAATGAAAAACAATATTTGCATGGCAAATTGAGGAAATAAACTAGCTAGATATTGGCTTGGCGCCAGCGCTGATTGACGACCAGTCAGTAACAGACTCAATAACGTCGGCAACCACCAGATACCAGCAAAGATGCCTAAATAAGCGTAACCCAACAGACTTGCATCGTGTCGTAAACGATACTGATAGACCGGTTTAAACTTCATGATGATCCTCCGTTAACGCAACAAACAGCTGTTGTAAATCCAGTGCTTCTTTTGTTACCCCAGCGGGTAAGTCCAGTGTCCCAGCCGTGGTTACGACCGCTTGCGTTTGCTTACCAAATTGATGGGTTCGTAATGTCGTTACAGTGGGCAAAAAAGCAGCCATCGTTTCTTTAGGACCACTTAACTGATATGAACGGGCCAATAAATCTTCCGCTGCTTCCGCAACTAAAATGCGCCCTTGATCCATCACAATAACTTGGTTTAACAGTCCAGAAATTTCTTCGATAAGATGCGTTGCAATGACAAATGTACGGGGATGCTGTGCGTAGGTCTCAATCAGTGATTGATAAAATAAATCCCGATGACTAGCGTCCAGTCCTAATACCGGTTCGTCCAGTAAGATATAGTCGGCTGGGACGCATAACGCAACGATGTCCTTAAAAATGGTGCGATAGCCGGTCGATAAACCACCAAATCGAGCGTTCACATCTAAATCAAAGGCTTTGGCTAATCGTTCCGCCAACTTGTCATCAAAAGAGCCATACAACGCGGTAGTTAGCTTAAATAAATCACTCACCCGCTCCCGACTCGGATATAAATTATCCTCACTCATCAGATAAAGATGCTGTAGGGTTCGATCCGACTGAGCCAATGCCTGCCCATCAATGGTCACCTTACCTTGGCTAGGGAGGACACGATTGGCCATAATATTCAATAAAGTACTTTTTCCAGCACCATTACGGCCGAGTAAACCATAGATCATGCCAGGCTGGATTGTTAAATTCAAGTCATGTAATCGGTCATGCCGACCAGCCGTTTTAGTCAGATTTGTAACATTGATTGTCATTTAATGCCGTACCCCCGTTCGATCAACGCGGCGAGTTCTGCCTCAGTCAAACCAATCTGTTTGGCAGCCTCTACAAGTGGCGACACTTGTTGTTCGAAAAAGTCAGTTCGTCGGTTAAAGGTCACCCGTTCTCTGGCTCCATCTAGCACAAACATTCCCATACCACGTCGCTTTTCTAAAACTTTTCGGTCAACGAGAATATTCATCCCCTTCAAAACCGTCGCGGGATTAATGTGAAATTCTCGCGAAATGGCAGTTGTAGATGGCACTTGTTCGCCAGCATCATAAGTCCCACTTAAAATGGCCTCTTCAATTTGTTCAGCCACCTGCAAATAAAGGGGCGTGGTGCCGTCAAAGTCAAAGTGCATGTTTTCATCTCCAACCACTAGACAATAAAAGTTCTGCTTTAGCAAAAAGAATAAGCGACGTCTTCGATCACGTCAATCTAAAATCAAGGTAACACCTGGACTAAAACCATACTCGAGCTAATGGACTTATGCCCTGAAATTAGTGCTTAAGCCTCCACCCGTTCTTTAGGAATAACTAAGCGAATGTATAGCGCAACGGTAATCCAGTAGTAAATTGCATACATGGCGCAGAATCCCAAAATAATCCAGCCAATTATCGCATATGGATCCAATAGGAGTCCCTTAAACATCCGTAAACCAAATAAGACATCAACAATTCCAAGTACACCTGGAATTGCAAACAAGGTCAGTACCTCACCACGCACAGCCGAGCGCATTAACTGCTGGCGTGCACCAATTCTATTTAACATCTTGTAGCGTACAACATCTTTTGTTGCTCCCGACAAAATCTTAAACATTAAGCAGCTAGCCATCATTGCTAAGAATGCAAAGCCGAGGAAAAAGCCCATAAATTCCATTCCACCAAACATGGAATTAAAGAATTGATACCACTCAAAAGTACCTACCATTTGACTGGCATCCTGAGCAAAACGTTGTTGCTGAGTCTTAACGAGCTGCGTTAACAATGGTTGATTGCGTTGACTCGTTAAATCATCAACTTTGACCAACGTAACATGGTGCGTTGGTGCTTCTAATCGATTAAATGCTGATTGACTCACGACTTCACTGATCTGTTGCCCTTTTTTCGGAACTAAGCTAGCGAATTCTGGTTGATTCACGCCATCCGCTTTCAATTGAGCAATCGAAAGTGTCTCAAGTTGTCGCTGACCGTTCGTCTCGCCTGTTGTTTTAGCGATCTTAAATGGCTGTTTTAAAAATTCTTGTTCGGAGTAATAAACTTTTTGACCAACAATCTTTTGCGTATAGGTTACCTGCTTAGCATCATCCAATTGATTCATTTGTCGCTGTTGTTTAGGACTAGCATCATTAATAGCGACCGCATAAGCGCCCACTGATCTAGCCATTTGGGGAACCTGTCGATGCAGTTGAGTTCCAACACTGATCGCCCCTAACGCCAATGCAAATAGTAAAGAGACGATGGTTAAAATACGAGTATAGCTTTGAATTCGGAACATAATTTGCCCCAAAGTGAAATTGTGTAAGGCATGGTTAGCAAAGTTAGACCGCTTTAATAGTTGAATTATACCAATGACTAAACCATTAAACAGAAAGTAAGTACCTGTTGTAATTGTCACCAAAGCAATTGGAATGGCCGAAAGTTGCAGTACATTAATTTTCGCCATCGCTAAATAACCACTACCAAGTAACAGGACGCCACCGATAATCTCTAAAGCCTGAACCATCGGCTGATTGCGTGGTACAAATGCTTGATCATCACTATGCAACAACGTTAAAACAGGCGTTTTGACCAGCTTAGCCAAGTTGAACAGCGCAGCGATTAAAAACAAGCCAACAAATAAGCAAAGTGTCGTAACGATGGCTGGTCCATAGATCACACTAAAGTGTTTGACCGTCAAATCCAGCTGCCTAAACAGTAATCCTGACAAGCCGGCACTTAAGCCAATACCTACGACAATTCCAATAATCGTGGCCACAATTCCTAGCAGAAGTGTTTCAAGCACGACAAGCTGGCCAATCCGATTTTTCTTAGCACCCAGCATCATGAACAGGCCATAATCATGTTGACGCATACTAAGTAGGAAGGAATTTGCATATCCCAAATAAACAACGGTAATGATCATCAATAAGACCATACCAAATTTAAATACTTGACCGGCCACATTAATGGTCGTGTTGGCATTGATAAAGGCTTGATTTGTTGCTAAGTTAGCGAACATATAAAAGATTGCCGAGGAGATCACTAGTCCCGTCAAGAGCACTAGATAATCTTTTAGTCGATGCTTAATGCCCGCGAGCGCGAGTTTTGTTAACATATTTGCGCCCTCCTATTTGTCAAATGTGCCAAGCTGATCAAGAATTTGTTGATAAAATATTTTCCGCGTCGCATCACCGCGAACGAGCTGGTCATTAATCTGTCCGTCTGCAATGAACATAATCCGATCACAGAAACTGGCCGAAAAAGGATCGTGGGTGACAAGTAAGACAGATACATGCTGCTTCTTGTTGATATCTGTCAACAAATCCAATAAATCGCGCGCCGATTTTGAATCAAGGGCTCCAGTTGGTTCGTCACCCATTACAATAGCCGGATGATGCACAATCGCACGGGCAGCGGCCACACGTTGTTTCTGTCCACCAGACAATTCAGCTGGATATTTATCTAACAGGTTGGCAATTGATAGGCTATATGCAACTTCTTCAACCGCCTTGCGGATTTCTTGTTTTGCTCGTCCCTGTAATGATAACGGTAACCCAATGTTTTCGCGGGCCGTTAAACTCTCCAGTAAATTGAAATCTTGAAAGATAAACCCGATTTCTTCGGAACGAAAATCTGATAATGACTTGCCCCGATACTGAGTGATTTCCTTGCCATTGACCTCAACGCTGCCACTAGTGGGTGTATCTAATGTTGACAACAAATTTAGCAATGTCGTCTTACCAGAACCTGAAGCGCCCATGATGCCGACAAACTCTCCCTCAGCAACCGTCAGATCGATTCCTTTTAAAGCCTCATATTGCGTTTCATTTTTGCGTCCATATGTCTTGTGTAGATCAGCAACTTTAACAACTGGTGTCATTTGCATAAATGATTCCTCCCTCGGTTACCTATATGGTTAATTACTTGTGTAACTAACCATATAGGTAACCCACCAAAAAGTCAACTCATTCATTCATAAATTCCCCTTAATCTATGCGTTGGCTCGCAGGTCCTCGCTACAGTCGATCGCCCCCTACATCTGTTAAAAAACTTAGTTAGCACCGATCGCAAAAAAAACGCTGCCGAATTTGGCAGCGAATTTTTTGATCGATCATTTAAACATCGAGAGATGTTTCACTCTCTTTTGACTTAGTTTTACTCTTATTAGCTTTACTATCGTCAGTCGTCGCCTTTTCATTATCAGACGTATCCGTCTCTTCAGCAACGCCATCCATGTGATAAGCCTGGCGGACTTTATCATAAATTTCTTGACGCATTTGTTCATGTTCGGCTGCTTCTAAATAAGCTTTAACGTTTTCGCGCCCTTGCCCGATTCGTTCGCCATTATAGGCGTACCAAGCACCAGATTTGTCAACAATATCCTTGTCAACTGCCATATCTAGCAATTCCCCAGATTGAGAAATCCCATGTCCATACATGATGTCAACTTCGGCCACTTTAAACGGTGAAGCCACCTTGTTTTTCACCACTTTAATCCGGGTTCGATTCCCCATCACTTCCGTGCCATCCTTTATTTGTTCAGCACGGCGAACTTCAAGACGAACAGTTGCATAAAACTTCAATGCTCGACCACCAGGTGTCGTTTCAGGGTTACCAAACATAACCCCAACTTTTTCCCGAATCTGGTTGATAAAGATCGCAATCGTCTTGGTTTTGTTAATTGTTCCTGATAATTTACGCAACGCTTGGGACATCAAACGAGCCTGTAGTCCAACGTGAGCGTCACCCATTTCGCCTTCAATTTCAGCCCGAGGCACCAGTGCCGCCACTGAGTCAATGACAACAATATCAATGGCACCGGATGAAACCAGTGCATCAGTAATCTCTAAACCTTGTTCACCCGTATCCGGTTGCGATAACAATAAGTCGTCAACATTGACGCCAAGTGCTTCAGCATACTGAGCATCAAGCGCGTTTTCAGCGTCAATGTACGCAGCCGTACCGCCCTGCTTCTGTACTTCGGCAACAGCATGTAGCGCAATTGTCGTCTTACCGGACGATTCAGGTCCGTACACTTCTACAATTCGGCCACGGGGAAAACCACCGACGCCAAGTGCATCATCTAACTTTAATGATCCCGAAGAAATCGTTGAAATTTGCGTGTTGGCATTTTCACCCAACCGCATGATAGATCCCTTACCAAAATTCTTTTCAATCTTCTTTAACGCAGCATCTAATGCTGTCTGACGTGCATCAGCCAAGGGCAGATCCTCCTTTAATCACGTAACCTAGTGACCCAATCATACCGATTCAATTCAACAAAATCAAGCAAAAAGCGAACAAAAGTTCGTATTATTTTTCAGTTGGCAATGATCGTAAAATTAAATTCAATCCATTCATTACTGCCCGCCGGCGATTCAATTGGCGATCATCACTAAAATGAAATTCACGTGCGATCACCGGCTGATTTAGCATTGAAAGTCCAATCCACACAGTGCCCGCCGGCTGACCTTCCAATGCCTCAGGACCAGCTACACCAGTAAACGAAATGCCAATATCTGTTTTTAACACGTGGCGCGCTTGTTGAGCCATCGCCTTGGCTGTCGCTTCACTTACCACCCCATGAGCCGCAATCGTCGCTTGGGGAACCCCAATTAGTTGTGTTTTTGCAGCGGCAGCATAAGTCACAAAGCCACCGGGAAAAATGGCCGAAACACCGGGAACTTCACCAATGGTGCTTTGAAATAACCCAGCGGTTAAACTCTCTGCCGCCGTCAAGGTCAAATTAGCCTTAATGAGCCGCTTTATCACGACTTCGACCAGACTATTATCATCTCCGTAACCATACAAAAAATCGCCAACTCGGGCCTTAACCTGTTGTTCAAGTTCATCTAAGCGCGCTTCATTGGTTTGGATAGAAGGGCCCGACGCCGTTAGCCGTAATGTCACCTCTGCGTCCTTAGCATAAGTGGCCAATGTTGGATTTGTTTGTTCACTGATCAAATCATCCAATTTTCGTGCCAATGCTGCTTCGCCGATGCCAAAAAAGCGTAACACACGAGAAGTTAAATGGTCTAATTGCAAATAAGTCTGTTTTAAAAGCGGCACTACTTCTGAGGAAAACATCGCCATCAATTCGCGTGGTGGCCCCGGCAACACCAAAAAATCGGCCCAATTTTCTTGGTGAATGAAATCGCCAACTGCCATTCCGGTAGGATTTGATAATGGGTGGCCCCCACTAATATACAGAGCTTGTAGACGATCGCTATCTCCCATCAATCGATCGGACTGTTGATAGTGCAATTTTATTTTTTTTATGGCAATCTCATCTTCGACTAGCGTTCTGTCAAGATGCCGTGCCACAATTTGCTTCGTTAGATCATCTTTCGTTGGTCCTAGGCCGCCCATCACCACAACTAGGTCACTGCGTTGTTCTGCCAGCGACACAGCATCATCCAATCGCGGGCCATTATCACCGACAACCTGCTGATGGAACACTGAGATACCAAGGTCAGCTAAACCACGCGCAACATAGCTCGCATTTGTGTTATCAATTTGTCCAAGTAAGATCTCCGTGCCCACTGCAATAATCTCTGCCTGCATGTTTCTCCCTCCGACTAAACCCATTGAACAAAGTTTACATACGTATAAACTACCGAAAAGACATTTATAGTCATTATAAAGCTTTTTCTCGTGTTTCTCGCAATTGTTCGCCTAAATCTATAAGTCTCAAAGACTCCTTTTCACGCCAACAAGCCCGCGAAAAAAGTAAAATCTAAATTTTGATCTCAGGCCGAATCAAATACGATCACAAGGCAGATTGATCTTGCTCTTATATTAAAAGTGTGGAAATTAGTCAAATAACGCATAGTCTTAAAAAACGAATTTCAAACGATGAATAAACCATCATCATTCGAAATTCGTCTTGAATACTCGTCACTGCCTAATTTTATGTGCGTTTCCGTTTTGCTTAGAAACTAGCTTTCTTTTGGTCTGTTAAGAGCTACTTAAAGCCATCACCGAAAACACTGCGATTCTGAACAAAATAATCAATCCCAGAGTAGATGGTGAAGAACAGACAAGTGTACAGCAAAATCCCAGCCATCGGCAGATGAATATTATTGAAGAAAACATTATTCAGCAATAATAAGATGATCGCTAACATCTGTGTCGTGGTCTTAATCTTGCCCGGATAGGCGGCTGCCATCACAGTACCGTTGTTTTCAACAATCAATAACCGTAGGCCAGTAATCGCCAGTTCACGACAAACAATAATTGCAATAACCCAGGCCGGTGCCTTTCCCATTTCAATGAGGACAACAAACGCAGTCATCACAAGCATTTTATCGGCCAATGGATCAGCAAATTTGCCAAAATTGGTAACTAAATGTTGCCCGCGGGCGATTTTGCCATCTAGCAGGTCGGTGAGTGAGGCCACGATAAAGATCACCGTGGCGATGACATTCACTAATGGAATGGTCGTCCCCAACCAAATAACACTACCCCAATGGAACGGGACAGCCAAAATGATTAAGAAAATGGGAATTAAAATAATCCGAAAAACAGTTAATTTATTTGGTAAATTCACGAGTTAACCTCCAAGCAAAAAGTGCACCGCTCTCACTTAAGAGTAGGTACACTGCTCATTTCTATTTGGCCGCACTGGTAGCCGATTGCAATTGTAACGTCAAGACTCCAGTTGTGCCGGTTCCTTTAGTCAGATCAACTGCCTTGCCATTAATCGTTACCTTTGTCGCTGTCCGATTCCCAAAGGAAACACTAACACCAGTTGTTCCTGCTGGTAATGTTAATTCTTTATTCGTTCCGGTTGTAACGGTACCGACGTATAGTGCCCGACCACCTGTTGGCGTAACTTGGATCCAAGAGTCAGCGCCCTTTGCTGTAATCGCAAGTTTGTTAGTCGCAGGTGCATTTTCAACTCGGTATGTGGCATTGGCACCAGTCGTTGTCACTGGAACCAAAGTTTGTTTTGTATTTGCTTTAGTCGTCTCACTACTGGAAGAGCTTGAGCTCGACCGATTTGTCGAAGATGATGATTTATGTGAACTAGCCGACTCAGTTTTGCTGGAACTAACGGCCACATGACTGCTCGAGACTGCACTATTATTGCTCGACTGACGACCACTACGAACAGCGAATGCCCAGATTGTCCCTAAGATAATCACCACGATCACACTCACAATAATAATTGGCAGTAAACTACGTAAGCGATCCAATCCGGAGCTTTCTTGGCCGATTTTAGCGGTCTTAGGTTCACGAGTAGCAGGCTGTTCTTCGGTAACCGGCATTACATTTGTCGCAGCAGCCTGCGGCAATTGATCATTGTAATCCCTTAATAATTCATCCCCATCCAAGCCCACTGTTTGCGCATACTGTTTAATAAACGCACGCACGTAAAAATCGCCTGGCAGTTCATCGAATTGGCCATCTTCAATCGCAATTAAATATCGTCGTTGAATTTTGGTCGCTTGTTGGACATCATCTATCGTTAAACCTTTTTCACTGCGCGCTTCTTGCAGTTTTTGACCAATCGTTGGTGTTTCATCACTCATAACGTTAAAACTCCATTTATTTTAAAATACGACGCAAGCCGCTATATTGAGTATAGCATACCGAAAAGCCGATGTTCTGTATCGTCAAAAACCGCAAGGATTTTTAAAGATTACTGTTGGTTTCATCGGTTGGTAAAATATCAAATACACTAATACCAGCCGACTGAATCAGTTGAATGCCAACAGATTGAACATCTGCCAATGTCATCGACTGAAGTATTGTCATTTCATCCATTAAATTGGCCTGGTCGAATAAGCGACCTTCGTAAGCATTGGCAATTGCTTCCACCGAATTCATCATCATAATATGATGACCAATTGCTTCCCGTTTAACCAGTTCAAACTGTCGACTAGCTTGCTGATCAGTCAAATAATCGTCTGTGTGTTCAAGAACTGAAATAATCGCTTCCGAAAAAGCATTTGGATTAGTGGTATCGCTACTGATGGTCAGGAAATGAAATCCCCGCTCTAATGAAAAATCATAGTCAAAGCTATCATCAATAATGCCTTGATCGTACAAACTTAAATATGTTGGGCTAGTATCCGCAAATAAAATATCTAATAACATCGTCGCCGCCATGCGATATTTCAAACCTGCCCGCCCTAATGGCACCTCGTCTAAACCACGCAAACCAACAATTGATTTTGGCATGGTCACATCTAGATGACGGCTTCGATATGGCAAAATTTCCGTCGCATCGGCATTTTCAATCACGGTTCGATTGATCGGCTCTGATGCTGGAAATTCCTTAGTCGCTTGGTTTTCACGAATCCAGCTCATCATCTCATTTGGTTCAAAGCCACCTACGATAAATAAATTCATATTGGATGGATGATAGAACGTTCGGTACGTTGTCATGAGTTGATCAGCAGTGATGTGACTAATCGAATCAACTGTTCCCGCAATGTCGATATGTACGGGTTCAGTTGGATATAAATTGCCAACGATGCCCATAAATAATTGCCAATTAGGATCATCGTCATACATTTGAATTTCTTGTCCAATAATGCCTTTTTCCTTATCCACAGTTGCCGAAGTGAAATAAGGTGTTTGAACAAAGTCCAATAAGACATTTAGATTTTCGTGCAGATGCCGACTGGCAGAAAACAGATAACTCGTTCGAGTAAAACTGGTGAATGCGTTAGCATCTGCACCAAACTCACCGAATAAATCAAACGCATCATGATCAGCCTTCTCAAACATTTTGTGCTCCAAGAAATGGGCGACGCCATCTGGGATCGTCATCACTTGATCACTGCCTCGTGGCACAAACATACGATCTGTTGATCCAAAGTCAGTCGTCAAGACAGCATAAGTTTTATGAAAACCAGTCTTTGGTAATAGTTGAACTAATAACCCATTTGCCAGTGTTTCCTCAAACAACGTTTCTCCTAGTTGTTGATACTCGAGTCTCTCCAAGGCTAGCCTCCCTAATTCGTCAATAAATACACGGTTGCTAGCGTGGCCAAACGCGCAACCATCGTGACATCGGCGGGTGTCACTGCGTTAATGCCATTCACCCAATCCGCAACTGAAACCGTTTGTCCGGACAAATCATCAAGTAACTGACTACCAATCACCACCCGTGGGCTGTCTTGGGCCGCCTCTCGCGCATTAATGAGCGTTTCTTGAACTTGATGGAACCGCTGATCGCTGAACCGTCCCTCTGTCAGGTCAGCAAGTTGTTGAGCTATAATCGATTGAACCTGCTCAGCCTGTCGTCCGTCAATGCCAGTTTGAACCGTTAACGTTTGATTGAAAAAGTTGACACTAGAATTAGCATAATAAGCTAAACTATGTTTTTCTCGCACATTAGTGAATAGCAATGATAATGGCGTTCCCCCAAATAAACCATTGAAAACTTGCGCTGGATAATACAGAGCTTGACCATAATCTACAGGAAAATGATAAATCAAATCTAACTTTGCTTGCGTTAAACTTTCATGTTTGACGGCAGATTTTACCGATACCGCTGGTTTATTATGATAAAAAAGACCGCTAATAGCTGGGGTCCGATCCGGTAATTGGAGTTTTGTGGCCGCTGTCCTAGCGCTAGCTTCCTCAACATCTCCGAGTACATAAATATGAACCTCATCGTCCGTTACCATCTGCTGATACACATTGAACACTTCACTAGCAGTCAAACTAGCCACATCACTCAATCGCCCAGCACTCGGATAACCGGCAACAACCTCACCAAAGTGGAGTCGTTGAGCGGCTAATCGTGCGGCCAAGGCTTTATCTTCATCAACCGCCCGCAAAGCGACGGCTAAATTGTGTTGCTGCCGGGCAAACGTAACCGAATCAAAGGCTGGTAAACCGTTCTGTAACAAAGGGCGATTAATAACCTCATTCAAAAAATCAAAACCTGCTGTTAATAAATCCGGTTGGTCCGCCAAGTAACGTCCATTAGGCACTGTTAAGGCAAATTGAAATTGGGCTTGCTCACCGTTTTTAGTCACATTCGTACTGTAATTAGCGCCGTACATATCACTCAAAACACTAGCTAAGTCCGTTTGTGTGGGATACGCTGCCGTACTCGTCTCTAGCAGATCAGCCAGCAATGAACGCGCGGTTAACGTGGACAGCGATGCCGGTGAACTAAAGGTAACTAACGTGCTAATCGTTTTAAATTGGGTTGTTGGCAGAACGGTCAAATGAACGCCCGCTGCTAAATCAATGGTCATCAATCCCGCCTACCTTTCATCTTCATTGTCATTGATTCATCTTAGCTGAAAATGCGTGGGAACACAATGCTGGACATGTCCGTCAGCTGATGAATTAGGGATCACCAAAGATCTGTTCATATCTTGATCAATCAAGGCCGAGAGCGAAAGTAAAAACTAAATCTGATTTTCAAAAACCAAATTGTCAAAATACGGGACATAAGTCACCACTGACTTATGTCCCGTTCTATTAGTTCGTATTCATCTTTAACGTTTACTTAACTAAACTATCGGCATCACGGCCAAACCATTTATGGTTAATCCGTTGCAACTGTCCATCCTTAGCCACCGCATCTAAACCTTGGTTTATTTTATTTCGCAGGGTAACATCTCCTTTACGCAGGCCGACTGCATAATCTTCCCCTGCAAATTGACCCACAATGGTTCGATAAGCCGCCGGATTGTTTTCATGTTTGATGTAATAGTCCGCATAAACTTGATCAATTAAAAGTCCTTGAATCCGATCGGCATTTAAGTCAATGAACGCGTCATTAAATGTGTCATATTGAACTGGCGCACCTTTAATGTATTGTTTCAATAGCTTAGGTTGCGCGTTGACCAGCGACTGACCAGAGGACCCAGTTTGCACGCCTAAAATTTTGCCACGCATTTGCGAAAATTGCGTGATGTTTTGTGAACGTCTGGTGACTAGTACTTGGTGATTACGTAAGTAAGGCTCGGAAAACGCAACTTTTTTTGCTCGTTGCGGGGTCACCGTATAACCATTCCAAATTGCGTCGATCGTACCATTACGCAACTCAGTTTCTTTCATCGACCAATCAATCGTTTGAAAATCAACCTTAATGCCATAGCGAGCAAATACTGCCCGAGCTAAGTCCACGTCATAGCCCACCAACTGTCCGTCCTTTTGACGAAATCCCATTGGGACAAAACTATCATCTAGTCCAATCACAATCTTATGACGTCGTTCAATTCGCGACCATGTGTCCTCATGATCAGCTCGCCAGGTGACACTCTGGCAGCCTGTTAACGACAGCAAACTACCTAATAATGCGATCAGGATCAGCCATCGCCACCAAATCCGACGCAATCTTCTTTGCATATTTAATCCTCCACAGGCGCCTTAACTGGGCTAACCGTGACCACTTGATCAGCGATCTGTTGTGCAAATGTTTGATCGTGAGTCACCACAATTTGCGTGATTCCTTGCCGTTTCAAGTCTAAAATCAACTCACCAACCGTGTCACGCAACGTCGGATCTAGTGCAGAGGTCGGCTCGTCATAGCAAAGCACTTCGGGCTGCATCGCCAGTGCACGGGCAATCGCAACTCGCTGCTTTTGGCCTCCAGAAAGTTGAAAGGGGTACTGTTCAGCTAAGGCCGCGATTCCTAGAGAGACCATTAATCCATGAACTTGAGCGACTGCCTGGTTCTTTTTTAAATCACTCACTAGTTCCGGCGCCAACGTGACGTTATCCAATACACTTAAATTAGGAAATAAATTAAAATCTTGAAAGACCACTCCGATTTTGCGTTCTCGACCCCGATCAACAACCGGGTCAAATGGCTGCCCGTCTAACACAAATCGTCCATTGTCAGGCTTTTCTAATCCCGCAATACAACGTAAAAGGGTTGTTTTCCCAGCGCCAGAGGGACCAACGACACTCACAATTTGGCCATCCGGAACAATCATTGAGAAATTTTTTAAAATGGTTCGACCGTCAAACGCCTTATTAATTGCTTTAATTTCGAGCATGATAAAATTCCTTTCTCTCTTCGTTCACCGTTAACGATAATAGCTATAATGACGCTCTAAAGAACGAAGCCCCCAAGTGCAGACTAAGGTTAATAACAAGTAGATAATCCCCACTAAAATCAGGGGCACTAATGTCACGTCTCGAGCAGATGCTACGTTACCGGCGCGAAGCAAGTCGCCTAATCCAATGACATAAACTAATGAGGAGTCTTTGACCAGGTTAATCACTTCATTTCCCACAGCTGGGATCACTGATTTCACGACTTGCGGCAGCACAATTCGACGTAACGTTTGTGCGTAGGTCAAGCCAAGAACACGGGCACCTTCATACTGTCCCGCATTGATACTGGCAAAGCCGCCCCGAAAAATTTCAGCAAAGTAGGCGGCGTAATTTAAAATAAAGGCCAAAAGGGCCGCCGGGTAGCGAGCGAACACGATGTTGACATCTGGCAAGCCATAGAAGATAAACATCAACTGCAATAACAATGGCGTCCCACGCATAAGCCACACATAAAAATTCAATCCCCAACGAAGTCCTACAAAGCGAGACCTTAGGCCCATGCTAACCAGAATTCCCAGTGGTAAAGCTCCCACCAATGTCCAAAAAAATATCTTGATCGTCATAACGGCGCCACTCAATAAGGACGGCAAAATTTCACTGATATAGGTTAATGACATCTTCAATCCTCCGTTTATTCCAATAAAAAATCCCCTAGCTAACAATATATGTTAACTAGAGGACGTTGGTTAACGCGGTGCCACCTCATTTTATTGTCGCCTCACAACGACAAACTCGGGGAGTTTTTTAACTTGCCAACCGAAATGGATGCTAAAGTAAGACGCCCTCACTGATCTAATCAATTAGATCAGTGAGGGCGTCTTACCGCGGTGCCACCTCATCGTTTCCAAACATCTCACAATGCTTGGCTCAGCGAGTTAAAAAACTCCTTGGGGTAACGGACCGCCCGACTGTCCCTACAACTTCAACTCAAAGCCTTCAGGTCAGCAACTCACAGATGTGTTTCAATGGTCAACTTCGCAACCTTCACAGCATCGGTTACTTTCTGTAGAAATCTGTCCATCTACTCTTCTGTTCATCGTCATTCATCAATTAAAAGTTGAGACTAATATAATCGTCGTCACTACCCTTGTCAAGAGGCTTTTAATGGTTTAAGTAAATTTGACGCACAGGCCAATATAAAATTACCAATAAAACTTCGTTAAGAGCTAAGGTCGGCGCTAACGCGGTCACTAGAAAATCCGTTAATGTTGCACTAGTCAGTCCAACAACTTGAAGTGCCAGCCAACTCAATAATGGTTGCAAACCGAAGCTAAGGAATCCGACCAGGAGCGTCGCAAAAAGGTTCACTGGCAAGTACTGGCGCAAGATACGCGCCAGCCAAACGATGACTGGAAAAATAAATAGATAAACGCCCCAATAACCCATGTAAAAGAGATCGAAGACAACGCCGGCTCCCACTGCAAACCAATAAGTCGGCAAATGTGTGTCATCTTCAAAAAAGGCCGCACACGTTAACCACAGTGTCGTCAATTCTGGCACGGCACTGACTGTGGGTCTAAATAACAATCCCGAAAACAATTGGCTTAAAACGCCATCCAAAAAAATACACAGGACTAAACCTAAAACAAAAATCCAGCGCCGTCTGGATTGGCTCATGTTGGTGACCTCCTCGTAAAATGGGTTTTATTTTTCTGCAGCGACGGTCACAACATTAGCCGTATCTAAATTTCCAGCCGGCTTAATATAGATCTTGTTAGCCAAACCATAATCGTCAGCTTGAACATGATCAACTTGGCCGACTAGAAGCCCTTTTGGCGTGATACCGCCTAAACCACTGGTAATCACTTTATCGCCTTTCTTAACGGCTACTTTTGTCGTCACTTGTCCCATTTCAATTAGGTTCTTGGTACTGTCGTAGCCAGTCACAATGCCATTAACCGTTTTACCATTGTCAGCCGTCACTTGGATTGCGAATCGATTAGCAGCATCATTATCATCAGAAATCAGTTCAACCTTACTGTTGGTCTGGTTAACCTCTGTGACCCGACCGACCAGTCCCTTGCCAGATAAAACTGGCATATTCTTCTTAATCCCGCTCACTTGCCCTTTACCAATAACTAGTTGATTTTGCCAAGAAGACGGTGTTCGTGCGATAACGTTAGCCGTGATACTCGTATAATCCAACAAACTTGCATCCAACTTAGACTCCTGGCGCAGCTCATGGTTCTCCTTTGTCATTTCTTGGAGGCGAACTTTATCTTGAGCTAATTGATCAACCTGTTGTTTTAATTGTTGGTTCTCATCATATGTGCTCAATAGTTGAGAAATACTGTTCACACCAGAGCCAATCCCCCCGGCTGGAATACTAATGACTCGATCAGCAAAGCCAGCCACGTCATTGCCGAATTGTTGAATCAGCGGTGGTGTATTGCGACGATTGCGTAACGCAACCGAAGCCGTCATTAATCCCAGACAGGTAATAACGGCCAATGCAATGATCACTAATCGTCGGTTTGAAAAGAATCTGTGCATGTGTTCCCTCCACGTTAGGCTGCCATCAAAAAAGTGGAACAAAATAGCCGTGAACCTTAATTTGTTCACTATGATGGCCTTTCTAAAAAGCCACCACTGCCTTTGTTCCACCCCTATTAATGCCTATCGATTACGCCGTTTCATAACTTCAATACTCTTGAGTGATTCCCCGGTTCCGATTGCGACACAATCAAGCGGTTCATTAGCCACAAATACTGGAACTTTTGTCGCGGCAGAAATGACATCGGGCAAGTTTTTCAACAATGCGCCACCACCCGTGAGCACGATGCCATGATCGATTACATCGGCGGCAATTTCGGGTGAAGTTTCTTCCAATGTTTCTTTAATGGCTTCGATAATTTCTTCGATCGTATCATGAATCGCGGTCGCCACATCCTCAGCCGTGACTTCAATGGTTTTTGGTAAACCAGAGATTAAATCGCGCCCGCGGACGGATTCACTATCCATGCCAGCAGTTTCTTCAATGGACGCAGAACCAATCTTAATCTTAAGATTTTCCGCCGTCGTTTCACCGATCAGTAGATTATACTTCTGTCGGACAAACGCCACAATCGTCTCATCTAGCTTATCGCCAGCCATTCGAATAGAGCGACTAGACACGATACCGCCCAAGGAAATAGTGGCAACATCAGTCGTTCCACCACCAATATCGACAACCATACTCCCCGTTGGATCCATTACTGGTAAACCAGCGCCAATTGCGGCGGCAAATGGTTCCTCAATCACGTATGCATCACGTGCACCGGCGACCCGCGTCGCATCAATTACCGCCCGTTTTTCAACTTCGGTAATACCACTTGGCACACAAACCATAATGTATGGTTTCTCGGTCGTACGGCCGAGGGAATTTTCAATATAATATTTCATCATTGCGACAGTCGTATCATAATCCGCAATGACCCCATTCTTCATGGGACGAATTGCTGAAATGCTTCCTGGTGTTCGACCAAGCATTTTCCGTGCTTCTTGACCAACAGCGACGACATCCCCAGTATTCGTATTACGTGCAACCACTGATGGTTCACGCAGCACGATCCCTTTACCCTCGATATAAACGAGTGTGTTCGCCGTGCCTAAATCAATGCCGATGTTTTTTTGTCCTAATCCAAACACAGTATTTCTTCCCTTCACAAAAGACCCTTGGCCCAAATCATATCGGAAAAAGTATACCATACAAAAAACAGCGAAAACAGATGGTTTCCGCTGTCGGTTACAATTTTAACGTTCCTTAAGACTGATTAAGATCTTACGTCAGTTGCTCACATCGGTAGTGTCGGCATCGTCAATTTGCTAAATAAATCATGTTCACTAAAGCTGAAGTACCCGTGAACACCAACGACAAAGCAATCCAGCAAATCAATCCCCATCAATTGACCAGCTAACCATAGTCGTTGCCCAAAAGCCTCATCGCTAGGTGATGGCGTGGCCACGCCACTAGGGTGGTTATGAGCAATGATAATCCGCGCTGCGTTCGCGGTCACTGCTTCGTAAAAAATATCCCGTGGATGAGCAATGCAAGCGTCCACCGTTCCACGAAAAATTTCATGTCGAGTCGTAACTTGATTTTTAACATTTAACGTCAGCAACAATAATGTTTCTTGCCTTAAACCGCTTAATTCCTCACTCAGTGCAACCCCGACGCTTCGACTGGAACCGGCCATCTGTCCAACTTTTAGACCAATTTGGCGCGTTAATTTTTCCACCATTTGATTAAAATCCTCCCTTTATGACGTTAATCATACATACGGGAATTCATCAATTAACCACGAAAAAATCAACCATTCACTAATTCATTTAAACAAACGGCGCACATCACTGATGAAGTATAACGAACCAGTGATAATCAAAACATCATCGGCTGAAAGTTGCTCAGCGGTATCCGCGATCGCTTGCTGCCAATGTTCAAAAGTCGGCACCTCAACAGGCAAGCCGGACGTTAATTCATGTAAATTGGCAGCTTGCCGATTGGCAGGTCCGGTAAACTGAGTTAACACCAACCTGACATTAGGTAAGCCAATTAACGTATGCGTCATCGCTTGATAAGCCTTGTCTGCTAAGGCGGCAAAAATAACCGTGACTTGTTGCGTGGCAAAATGTGATGTGATCAGTTGGGCTAATTCCTCAATGGCCGGTTCATTGTGTGCCCCGTCAATCACCACTAATGGTTGGTCATTGACTTTTTCAAATCGCCCCGCCCAAATCGCCTGTTTTAGTCCGCTCCGAATTGTTTTAACATCTACGGGTAAATTCAGCCGCTGATGGTAAGTCAAATAGGTAGCAATGGCTGTTGCGGCGTTATCAATTTGATAACGTCCCAACATCTTGATTGTTAAGCCTTTTAAATGAACGCCGAACCCATCAAATGTAAAGCGCTCTTGCCAACCAGTCGCATTCTGATCAACAGTGGCAAAATCACGATTCATTGCTAACCAGGGAGTTCGTGTTTCCTGAAGAACCTGCTTAATTTGTGCTAGTGCAGCTTCGTTCGTGATGTTCCCTGTGATGAGGGGAACACCTGGCTTCGCGATACCGGCCTTATGCCACGCAATTTGTGCCAGCGTGTCACCGAGCATTTTCATATGATCTAACCCGATCGTCGTAATCACACTAACTAGTGGTGTGATCACATTAGTCGAGTCAAACCGGCCACCTAATCCTGCCTCCACTAACACAATATCTGCATGTCCTTCAGCAAAATAGAGCAACATCATCGCCGTTAATGTTTCAAATTCGGTTGGCCCACCATCGGGTAAGGTCGCATCTAACTTCGCTTCAATCGGCGCAATTTTTTGAACAAGCCTTAAAATGTCGGCGTCACTAATCGGTTGACCGTCAACACTAATGCGTTCGTTAAATTCAATTAAAAATGGCGACGTAAAGGTGCCTACCGTTAATCCATCAGCCGCCAATAGTCCACGTAAAAACGTCAAAGTCGAGCCTTTGCCATTTGTACCAGCGATATGGATCATTTTGACGTCTGTTTCCGGATGATCCAGGGCCGCTAACAGGGCTCGCATTCGCGTAAGCTCAGGTGATTTTTTGAATCGCGACCGGCCATGAATGTAGGCCACGGCTTCATCGTATGTTTCAATCATTAATATCCTCCTGGCAATCGATTACTTAAGATCCAGCGTGCCTACCAAATGTAACTATAAGTTATTTTGCTGACTTTTAAAACGAAAGACCCCTGGTCCCGAATTTTGGGAGATAGGGGTCCGTTACATTCGCATAACTCAGATAACCGTTAACATTTATTTAGCCTCTCGACTAGCCTTCACAGCGGAAAGTCGGCTGCTAGCCGCTGCCAATTTTTGTTGCCAATCCACTTGTTTGGCACGTTCTTGTTCAACCACTTCAACAGGCGCATTTTTGACAAAGCGCTCATTGCCTAGCTTCTTTTCAGAACGGTTCACCTCCTGCTGCAGACTCCCGACTTCTTTTTCCAGGCGAGCAATTTCGTCATCTAAGTTAATCAGTTCAGCAAGTGGCATATAAACTTCTGCATCTGTAATAATCGCTGACATGGCCAATTTTGGCGCGACGACATCTGCGCCAATTTTTAATTCTTGTGGGTGACAGAATCGGGCAACAAACTCTTCATTGTTAATCAACAAATCTTTCAAATCAGCACTGTTCGTTTTGATGAGCAAATCAACGGCACTACTCATTGGGGCATTAGCCTCCGCACGAATATTTCTAACCGCGCTAATCAGCTCAATTAATTTGCTCATATCTGTTTGAGCCTGATTATCTGCCAATTCATCATGCACGATTGGGTAATCGGCGATCATAATTGATTTGCCTTGGTGTGGCATCTCTTGCCACAAAGCCTCAGTAACAAATGGCATGATCGGATGCATTAATTTCAAGGTCTGATCCAACACATACCCCAGAACATTTTGCGTTGCTTGCTTAGCCGCCTCATCATTCCCGGATAGAACTTCTTTAGTCATTTCGATGTACCAATCACAAAAGTCGTTCCAAATGAAGTTATACAACGCGCGGCCCACTTCACCAAATTCATATTTATCAAATAATCGGTGGACATCGGCCGTCGTCTGATTGAGGCGATTTAAAATCCAGCGATCAGCCAAGTTCCACTCCGATTTTGGCGGCAGTTTAGGTGCTTCCATGTCCCCTAAATTCATAATGACATATCGGCTGGCGTTCCAAATCTTGTTGATAAAATTCCAAGCCGAATCAAGCTTCGTTGAATCGTACCGAACATCTTGTCCTGGCGTTGATCCCGTCGCTAAGAACCACCGCATTGCATCGACACCGTATTGATCAATGACATCCATTGGGTCAATCCCGTTACCAAGCGACTTACTCATCTTACGACCTTGTGAATCACGCATGAGCCCATGCATCAATACATCCTTAAACGGCCGATGACCCGTGAATTCAACTGACTGGAACATCATTCGTGAGACCCAGAAAAAGATGATATCATAACCAGTCACTAACGCATCCGTTGGGAAATAACGCTGAAAGTCAGGAGCTGATTCGTCAGGCCAACCCATTGTTGAAAAAGGCCACAGTGCTGAACTAAACCAGGTATCTAACACGTCCGGATCTTGTTCCCAATTTTCTGCATCCGTTGGTGCTTCCATCCCGACGTAAGTTTCGCCCGTTTGTTTATTATACCAAGCAGGAATCCGATGTCCCCACCATAGCTGTCGAGAAATGACCCAATCATGTACGTTTTCCATCCACTGTTCGTAGGTATCTTCAAAGCGTGCTGGCCAAAACGAAACCTTATCATCCGTCTTCTGATGTGCCAACGCCTGATCGGCCAGTGGTTTCATTTTGACAAACCATTGGGTTGATAAACGAGCCTCAACCTGTACACCAGTCCGCTCTGAATGTCCCACCGAGTGAGTAATGGGTTCGATGTTCAACATCCAATCACCGGCCTGCAGATCTTTGACAATTGCAATCCGCGCGTCGAATCGATCCATACCGTTGTATTTGCCGGCGTTTTCATTCATCGTTGCATCTTCGTTCATCGTATTGATTCGTTTTAGATCATGCCGATTCCCCACGAGAAAATCGTTAGGATCGTGAGCGGGCGTGATTTTAACCATCCCTGTACCAAATTCTGGATCAACGTACTCATCTGCAATAATCGGTATTTCTCGATCGACCAATGGCACCTTGACGTGTTTGCCGACTAAATTTTTGTACCGCTCATCGCTCGGGTGAACGGCCACAGCTACGTCACCAAACATGGTTTCCGGTCGGGTTGTGGCAATTTCAATATAATCTTTACCATCAAACGTGGCGCCATCCGTAAAGGGATATTTCACATGGTAAAAGGCCCCTTTATCATCCTCGTGAATAACTTCAATATCAGATAATGCCGTTCGCGCCTGCGGGTCCCAGTTGATAATATACTCACCACGATAAATCAGACCCTTTTCATACAGAGTAACAAAGACCTTTTTAACGGCTTCTGACAACCCATCGTCGAGGGTAAAACGTTCGCGGCTGTAGTCCATTGAAAGTCCCAGCTTAGCCCATTGCTTATGGATGGTCTTACCATATTCATCCTTCCAATCCCATACCTGTTGAATGAATTTATCGCGGCCTAGATCATACCGGGTTAGTCCCTGTTCACGTAATCGAGCCTCCACCTTAGCTTGGGTCGCAATGCCCGCATGGTCCATCCCTGGAACCCACAACGTGTCATAGCCTTCCATCCGCTTATATCGCACTAACATGTCCTGTAACGCTGTGTCCCATGCGTGGCCTAAGTGAAGCTTTCCCGTAACATTAGGCGGTGGTAGCACAATTGAATAGGGTTTTGCGGTCTGATCACCTGAGGGTTTAAACAGCCCTTCGTCCAGCCACTTTTGGTAGCGTCCCTCTTCTACCTGATTCGGATCATATTTAGTCGGTAAATCCTTTGCCATTTCATCATTCCCTTTCAATTCAGTCATTTTTAAAACCAAAATAAAAATCGCCCTAACACAACATTAGGACGATTAACTCGCGGTACCACCTAAATTGGGCCATAAATACCCCACTTAGCACGTGTAACGAACGTGAATCGACACCGCCTATCATCTTTTCACAGATATTGAGCAGCATTGCTTCCAAGTTACCTTCGTCATAACCAGGCTACCGACTTTCATCACCGTCGGCTTGCTGAAAGTCTGAATTATCCTACTCTCTCGGGCACCGCATTTACTGGTTTTTAATTTGTTTAATCATAAGCTGTTCATGACGATGCGTCAAGACCAACCTCACTGTGAAACAGGTGTCTGCCGATCGTCAGCGATAATGTCTTAAGTAAGCGGTAAGCCGTAATGGCGCGTATGGATGAAAAAAATCATCCGATAACAAGTGCAGACTATGCCATAAATTAGTTCTAACAACCCGCGTCCCTACCAAAAGGAGTCGTCATAACAAATTGAAGGCGGGACACTTACTGTTGGAACTGCGCTAACGCAGCAATGGCTCCTGCATAGTCTGGTTCATCACCAATATTGGCCACAATTTGCCGATAAACGACAGTTCCTTGTGCGTCCATAATGTAAACAGCCCGGGCCAAAACATCCAGATCAGGAATGAGTAACTTAGTCGCATAACCAAATGATTCTTCTTCATCAGAAAGGACTGTCAGGTTTTTAACCCCTTCAGCGGCACACCAGTCAGCTTGTTCAGCTGGGGTATTCTTAGAAATCGTTATGAACCGAATATCTGAATGTTGGTCAGCCTCAAGGTTAAACTTACGGGTTTGCGCGGAACATACAGGTGTATTTAAGTCAGGTACCACGCTAATCACCAGCGGTCGGCCAGTCAATTCGGCCATTTTAACCTTACTGTTATCGGCGTTAAACACTTTAAAGTGCGGTAATGGATCACCTACCGCTAATGGTTCGCCGATAAGTTGAACATTTACGTCATTTGCAACGATTTCCACAGAGACCACTCCATTTCTTTGTCATTATCAGTCATTAACAAATCTCACGAATCAAACGCCAATATTGAGTCGCTTTGCGCTTTATTCTAACCTATTTGACTGCTAAGTAAAGGAAATCGCCTAATTTCCCATCAAGAAGCACTTGGCGGAAGTTTGGCCCCGAATCATTCGCCAAGTAACACAAAAACATCGTCTCTCAGTTAGAAGACGATGCTTTGTCACTAAATTTCATAGCTCGCTATTTTAAGCAAGTTCAACTGGTCGATCGTGCACCATGATCGTTAATGGGTCACCGGTGATCAATTTAACCCGCGTATCGTTCTGATCTACGTGAACTTCGATTAACCGCCCACGGAACAATTGCCGGAAGGTATAACTAGTCCATTTCTTTGGCAAAAATGGTGCAAAGGATAATTGGTCGTGTTGAACCCGCATCCCCGCAAAGCCTTGGACAATAGCTAACCAGCTCCCAGTCATCGATGTAATGTGCAATCCATCCGCGGTATCATTATTGTAGTTATCTAAGTCTAACCGTGAGGTCCGTTCATACATTTCTACTGCCTTGTCTTCTTCGTGAAGGTCGGCTGCCAGAATGGAATGAATTGCCGCAGACAAGCTCGATTCATGAACCGTTAATGGTTCGTAGAAGTCAAAATTAGCTTTCTTTTGTTCTGGCGTAAAGTCTTCAATAAAGTCCCAAATCCCCTGCAAGACATCTCCCTGCTTGATGTAAGGAGACCGCAAGATTTTGTCCCAGGACCAGTGTTGGTTAATTGGCAGTTGATCTGCAGGAATAGCACTCACAGGTTCGATATCTTTATCCAAAAAGCCGTCGTGTTGCACGAAAATCCCTAACTCATCATCATGCGGCAGATACATCCGATCAACAATATCTTGCCAGTGCACCTTTTCGTCGCTGCCAACGTTAAGTTTAGCGGCCTGATCAGCGTCAACTTGCTCTAAAATCGCTAATGTATACCGCAAAGTCCACTGGGCCAAATAGTTGGTATACCAATTGTTATCCACGTTGTTTTCATACTCGTCTGGTCCAGTAACACCATGAATCATATATTGCTGGTTGCGTTTGGAAAAGTGTACCCGGTCGGCCCAAAAACGACTAATTGCAGTCAAAACTTCACTACCTTCGTGTTCAACGTAACTGGTATCACCGGTATAGCGTGTATAGTTGTAAATCGCAAAGGCGATGTCACCATTACGATGAATTTCTTCAAACGTAATCTCCCATTCATTATGCGATTCAATTCCATCAAACGTCACCATTGGATACAATGCGCCAGCAAGACCTTGCATCTTAGCATTATGAAAGGCACCATCCAGTTGCTGATAACGATACATCAGTAAGTTGCGGCTGACTGTGGCATCCGTAACCCCCAAGTAGACAGGGATCGCAAAAGCTTCGGTATCCCAATAGGTTGCGCCACCATATTTTTCACCAGTAAAGCCTTTTGGTCCGATATTTAACCGAGAATCTTCACCATAATAGGTCGAAAAAAGTTGGAATAGATTAAACCGAATGCCTTGTTGCGCAGCGACGTCCCCTTCGATAGTCACATCACTCTTTGACCAACGTTGCGCCCAAACAGCGACGTGAGCCTGCAATAGGTCGTCAAAACTAGTTTGACTAACTTGATCGCGTAACCGATGCATACCGGCAGTTAATGCAACTTGATCGTCATAGTCTCGTGATGAAACCACAATCACCCGTTTTTCTAACGTACCATTCTGCCCGGGTTCGAGTTGACCAGCAAAACCATTGACGACCTCATTTTCGGCAGCATCGATTGATGCTGCTGGCAAGGTTGCAGTATTGCTCATGGTCATGCCAACAGTAAATTGTGGGGTACCAAAGTCATTTGGCTTCGTCCGCGAAATGATTTCACCAGTTGTCGTGTCACCCGTCGTTGCCAAAACGTCCCAGAACCGCTCGTCATAATTGGCATCCTCGTTTTGAACATTAGCATCTAAAGCTGATGCAAAGGTAATATTAGTCGCAGTATGACCAACGTTTTTAGCGTTAACTCTGAGCACCACCAGTTCCTTTTGAGCCGCACTTACAAACCGTTCAAACGTTAAAGCAACTTTTGCATCACCTTTCGTCACAACGAACGAACGCGTCAATGTCGATCGTTGCATATCAAGGTCTAAGTCAAAATCACTAATCGTATCAGTGACCAAGTCCAATTTTTCCCCATTGATCAGCACATTGACTTTGATGAAATTAACCGCGTTGATCACTTTACCAAAGTAAGCTGGGTAGCCATTTTTCCACCAACCTACTCGAGTCTTATCCGGATACCAGACACCGCCAATATAAATACCTGGTAAGGTATCACCAGAATAATCTTCTTCAAAAAAGCCACGCAACCCCATATTGCCGTTGCCTAAACTGGTCATGGACTCCTGTAACCGTTTGTCCTCTGGGGCAAATTGATGTGTTACCACATGCCAAGGCTCAACTGCAAATGTTTGTTTCATAACACTAATCATCCTTTCAAAATCCAACTGACCAATGATCAGTTTTTATTCTGCATACGTTTCATGAACGATTCCAACCGATAGCGCACCGACAGCCATTAGAATACCTGAGACTAAGATCATGGTTGGCATTGAAGACCCTAGTAGTGGGAAGATACCAAAGCTAGCAACACTGGCCACGATTTGTGGCAAACAAATCGAGCCATTGAAGAGACCTAAATAAGTTCCCATGTTGGCTCCTGATAATGCATTGGTTAAAATCGTGAATGGGAATGCCATCATTGAAGCCCAAGCGATGCCAATTAAGATAAAGGATACGAACAGCATTCCTTGACTATGGATAAAGAAAACAGAGACAAAGCCAATCGCACCTAAACCCAGTCCTAATGAGTAAGCCTGCTTGTGTAAGTTATTTGGTACCCGAGAAATAACCAGTGACCAAATAACTGCAGCGATAGACTGTACCGCTGACATCACCCCAAACCAATTCCCAGCGGCCTGATAGCCAGCACTGGCTGGATTGATGGCTTGCCACACATTTTTAGCAATCGCGCCAGTCCCATAAGTCCACAAATATTGAAAGGCCATCCAGCAGAAGAATTGAACAACCGTGACCGTCCAGAAGACCCGCGGTGCTTTAGCCAGCAAATGAAACATGCCGCCGCCTTCTTTGTTCGCATTCACATCAATATTATGATAGCGAGCATACGTGGTTGGGTCATACTCTTTGACACGAAAAACAGTGAATAAACTACAAATGATTAAAATAATTGCGCCAACATAAAATGATACCACCACGGATTGAGGAACCACCCCTTTTTTAGCAGTGTTGGCGACCCCAATTGCCGTGAGTAAGAATGGAAAAATCGAAGCTAATACGGCGCCCGTATTGGATAAGAAACTTTGAACCCCGTAGGCAAACCCCTTTTGTTGATCATTGACCATATCTCCGACCATCATCTTAAAGGGTTGCATCGCCACATTACTGGACAAATCCATGAATAAAATCGTAATCGCCCCGAACCATAATGCTGCAGCAGATGCATAACCAAAGCCAAGACTCCCTGCATTAGGCAATAGACACATCACAATCACAGCGACGACCGCCCCAATTAGTAAATAAGGAATGCGTCGCCCAAGCTTTGGCATCCAGGTACGATCCGAGTAATAGCCAACTAAAGGTTGAACCACTAACCCAGCCAATGGTGGCAAAATGAAGAACGCACCTAAGCGAGTTGGGTCAGCGCCAATCGTCTGAAAAATCCGGCCCATGTTAGAACTTTGCAATGAAAAGGCCATTTGAACCCCAAGAAAACCAAAACTAATCATCCAAATGGTGCTAGCAGGCAGCGCCGGCAGTTTATGCTGCTTCGGCGTTGTCTCAGTTGATTTATCTTCTGACATGCTTGCTTCCCTCCGTAAATAAATAAGCAGCCACTTACACACTGTTTATCAAAATAAGTACCAATCAATAGCTTCTATTATGAAACCGCTTCCACTTAAATGCAACCGTTTGCACAAACTTTTTATATTTTTCTTTCGTTTAACCGCCAAAGTCAATAATGAGCGCATCATTTAGTTAAATTGAACCAACTAAAATACTGACATGCCTAAACAAAAAAGCATCAACATCCCTTGAAAGGGATATTGATGCTTGGTTATTTGAAAGCAAGTCAAACTATTGTAAAGGTTCAAATGGTAGAATAATGCAGTTTTCTTGCCCAGCTTCAGTCGAGTGAGCGCGGAAAACGAGTTCTGCTGCTGCTGCACCTAATTTTTCTGGATACAAGTCAATCGAGTGAAAATTTTCATTAGGCAACGGAATCGCTGATGATCGGTTGTAGCCAACAATTGGAATCGTTCGATCAGGATAAACCTGTTGCCACTGCTGATAAAAGGCTGTTCCTAATAGATCATCAGTCGCCAGTACACCATCGATTTGGGGATTGTCTTTAAGCCAACTTTGAATCCGCTCAGGTTCAGAAATTTGATTCAGGATTACATAAGGTGCTGGTACACCTCGTTTCTGCGCAATACTTTGAAAACCGGTGAATCGATTCTGCTCATAGGTCCAATTCGTACTCGAACGCACAAAGACTGGGCGATTGGCATGCAATCGATCAATTAAATACGCGGCCCCCGCGGCCCCTGCCGCCACGTTGTCATTATCGACAAAATCATCATCATGTTCCCGATTGGGCCGACCAATAATCACAAAGCGCAGTCCAGCGACTCGTAAATAATCAGCGACCGGATCATCCGCATGCGTATAAAGCAAAATAAAACGTTTGACCTTGGCTTGATCTACCATGGCAACCACATTAGCAAGCACGTCTTCAGGCTGTTGCCCAATGGCAATTGACAACACATATTGGCGGGCCGTCAAAACCGTATTTATGCCTCGCAGAGCGTCAATAAAGAATGGATTATCCTGATCGCTGGCTTGGTTTGGCGGAAAAATAACCCCCACCACGTTAGCTTCGCCCAAGGTTAAACTCTTAGCATTATAGTTAGGTACATAACCCAATCGACTTGCTAATGATTGTATTTTACGACGGGTCGCCATCGATATCCGCGGATTATTGTTCAGAGCGCGGGAAGCCGTTGAGACTGAAACCCCAGCCTCACGGGCAATGTCGCGAATTGTAATCATGAAATCAGCCTACTTCATCAAAGTTATGAATCATTGAACTCAAATAGTTTACAAGAGCTCTGCAAACACATCAGCTTGTTGATTCAAGAATGTTTCACCAGATTTAATGTCAGTCATTTTGACACCGGCCAAAGCCTCTGCCATCAAACCTTCTACGTCGATGCGTTTTTCAAATTCACGCGTTCGTTCAAGGTTAGGCTTGGTTTTAGGCGAAGGTGGTGCAAAAATTGTACAGCAATCTTCAAATGGTAAAACAGATAAGTCAAATGTATCAATTTGTTTGGCAATGTCAATAATCTCATTTTTATCCATCGAGACTAACGGCCGTAAAATTGGCATCGTTGTCACGTCATTAATGGCCAACATGCTTTCCATCGTTTGAGAAGCAACTTGACCGAGTGATTCGCCATTAAAAATGGCCAAGCCATGACGCTGGATTGCTAAAGCCACCGCCAACCGAAGCATCATCCGTCGTTGAACGGTCATCAAGTACCCTTCTGGAACTTTGTCCTTAACTTCTTCTTGAATCTTGGTAAATGGTACTTGAATAAATCGAATCTTACCGGTATATGCGGTCAATTTAGTTGTCAGCTCCATCGCTTTGTCCAATGCTTGCTGACTAGTGTATGGCGGGCTGAAAAAGTGAACCATTTCCACTTGAACCCCCCGCTTCATTGCTAGGTAAGCGGCAACTGGTGAATCAATCCCACCGGACAACATCATCATCCCTTTACCAGCTGTTCCAACTGGCATCCCCATTGCGCCTTCAAAGGTTTGGCTAGACAAGAAGATCCCATTGTTACGGACTTCTACACGGATGGTAATGTCCGGCTGCTTCATTTTAACCTGTAGCCCAGCAAAAGCATTTAACAAAACGCCGCCAAGATGATCATTCATTTCATAGGTGCTTAAGGCAAATTGATGGTTAGATCGTCGAGTATCAATTTTAAATGTCATGCCCGGTTCATATTGTTCTGCCATCATCGCAATGGCCTGTTCATCCACTGCTGTTTGATCCAAAGGTACCTTAACGGATGGTGAATAGTTTTCAATCCCAAACACGTGGCTAAGCCGTTCCATCACGCCGCTGGCATCTGCGCCATTAAGAGTCAAGTGCATCCGATCATGGTCTGGGTGCACCTTTACTTCTGAGTAATCATGCAAGACATTGCGAACATTGCTACCTAGTCGATCAATAAATGACTTACGATTCTTGCCTTTAGTAGATAATTCACCATAACGGACCATAATTTCATCGTAATTCATAGGGTCGCCTCCTTCAATTATGAATTGATTTTTTTGAATTGTTCATACAGTTCATCAAAGACCTTGTTAAACTGATCTGCCTCAGCCAAGGTGTTGTGTTCGTCTAAACTCACACGCACAGCACTAGTAGATAGATCGTCTGGCACATTCATGGCGCTTAACGTGCTGGATGCCAAATGCTTCTTTGAAGAGCAGGCACTGGTCGTCGAAATATAAATATCTCGATCTTCAAACGCATGCACGATTGTTTCACCACGCACGCCAGCAATGGCAAAACACAAAATGTGGGGCGCAAAATGATCATTGTCTTTGGAGAAGACAGTTACTTTAGAAAATGTTTGAATATGGTGCAAAATTTGCTCACGAACAGCTCGTTCACTGGCCACATTAGTTGACTCATTTTCCAACAACAAGCGTAGTGCCCGTGCCATCCCGGCAATGGCAGGTAGATTTTCTGTCCCACTGCGCAGATTACGTTCTTGACCACCACCTGTCATCAGCGGGGCTAACCGTTTACCAGCACGTGCGTAAATGAACCCAATCCCACGAGGTGCATGAAATTTATGCCCCGAAAAGGTGATAAAGTCAACGCGGTCATTGAAAATCAAGTCAGCAATGCCCTTACCGATTCCTTGGACAGCATCCACGTGATAGTGAATGGTTGGGTAATCCTTCAGTACATTTGCAATTTCTTGCAGCGGCTGAATGCTTCCGACTTCATTATTGACAGCCATAACCGACACTAAAATCGTATCCGGTCGAATCGCTGCTTTTAAATCAGCTGCGCTAACTCGCCCCTCATCATCTACCGGTAGATAAGTAATCTCATACCCAAGTTGAGTTAACTGTTCCATCGAATTATGCACGGCTGGATGTTCTACAGAAGATGTAATAATATGCCGACCAAAGGCTCGCTTTTCCATAGCGGTTCCTTTGACCACCCAATTATCCCCCTCCGTACCACCACTAGTGAACAGAATCTCACTGAGATTAACACCTAATAGGTCCGCAATTTGTTGGCGTGATTGTTCAAGTAGTTGATACGCTTGCTCACCAAAATTATGCAGTGAGGACGGATTTCCCCATATCGATTGGCTCACTTTCGTATATGTCGCTAAAACAGACGCATCAACTTGAGTTGTCGCGCTATTATCAAAATAAATCATGTTGTCCCTTCTTCGTTTAAAATTCGGTTCGACTCGGATTGAAAACTTGCAATAGTATAGCACGTTTTGTCAGAGTCACCTACTCAAACCCTGAATCCATCCATGAAGGATTACCGCAAAAAATCCCTCGGTACCCGTTAAGCAGTCGTCAAACCATTCAATGGGTATCGAGGGATCGCGTTTTAAATTCTACATCAATTGTCAACCGTTATTTGTCTGTGCTATCAGTCGTCGTTGAGTTGCCATAATAGTTGTTCTCAATTCGTTGGTAAGCACCTGGCTCAACAGTATCTAATGCAGAAGCCATTATTTCTAACGCATCGGCATACTTAAAGTCGTGATCAAACAATCGTTGTGCGCGTTGGCTGGCAGTTGCCATCTGTTCATTAGCGTTACGGTAGCGATTAGCATATTGCAAAAGTTGCTCAGCCAATAATGCACTATCACGCAAGTCGTGACTTTTTTCATTTAACGTACCCAAATCAGCCTGGATCATAATCAATTGCTTGGAAATTTCCTCCATATTAATTTGCGTTTGGCTCAAATCCCGCCCTAACTTATCAACTTCATCACTGACCACATAAAAGTAATCCAAATAATCGTGGGGAAGACCCGGCAAGTTCAAGGCCTCAATTTGCCGTTTTAATGTATGCATCTGATTATCAAACTGTTGGAAACGTTTCCGAGCGTTCTTTTCATCCTGCCCTAAATTCTTAACACCATCATTAATCGTTCGCTGTTGCGCTTCAATATCCGTCAATATTTGCAAGTATTCTCGTTGCCGACTGACAATATTAGAATAACTGTCAGTATGTGACGTTAAAGCGTTATCCTCGTGCCGAATTTGCTCAGTCACTTGGCGCAAGCGACCTCCTAACCCTTGGGCTTCCTCGATTTCGCCCTGACTAAGAACATAACTTTGACTCAAGCGATCAAGTTCAACCTGCAGCGCATGATTTTGTCGCTCTGCATGAGTTAAAAAGTCGTGCAGTTCATTTTGCTGCGATTCAGCCGCTGGTCGAGCAGTGACTTCAGTCTCCAACACGCTATACAAATCATCAATTTGCACTTCTATATTATGATTAGCCGCGCTAACTGCTGCTAAATCAAGATTAGTTAATTGCTTAGTTGCCATTTGAATTTCGCTGCGAACACGATTGATTTGTCCTGGTAGGTCTAAATTACCAAATACATAGTTATCGGCAGTCATTTGCTGGTAACCATCACTAATATCCATCAGTTGTTCATTGAAACCTGTTTTTAAATCCGCATATAGTGGCGGAATTGTTTCAATCAAATTCTCCAAGGCTGTGGTGCCAGAAGTTAAGGTATCTAGAACTTTTTGCGCCGCCACATGATCTCCTTGCTGGGACAAGGTGGTGAATTCATCAAATTGTGCTTCTAAGTCGGCTAAGTTCTGTTCGAGTCGATCGATACTTGGTTCAAAGCTTAAATTCTGTGATAGCAATACCTTACGTAAGTCCTGATATTTTTTTTCTAACCGAGCCACTGCCGCCCGATGTTCCCCATCAACTTTCTTTAACTCGGCTAGCCCACTACGAACGTGATCAAAATGATCACTCGCCTCGGTTAACAATGCCTCGGCTTGGTGACGCTCCCGATTCGTCTTAACAAAATTAATTCCTCGAACATCAAATAAAACCTGATCAATCAAATGATCTAGATCGTCGAAAGTCTTTTCATTAACCTGTTGATACTCATCAACTAAGGCATTAAATGCGGTCAATGACTGTCCCGTCAGGCTCATTTGGTGACCTGCTTCAATATCTTGACCCAACGGTAACTGCTTCAGCACGTTAACCTGTTCGCGTACATTACGAATTTTACGTGTTGTAAACCGCTGAAAGATAAAGACTGATCCGTATAGAATAACTGCTAATATGATAATACCGATTAAAACTTGAACCATTATGTATGTCCGCCCCGTTTGTCCAATACGATCTCATGACTTGATTTTAATAGAAAAGTCCGTAAACTCTACTACTAACGAAAAGTATAGCATAGCGCGTTTTTTGCTTTAGATTACGTTTCGATGACTTTACCAATCCTTTATTAAATTTCTCGGAGGTTCTTATGCCAGTAACCACTTTACTTGCCCAACAACTTGATGCCCTGCTAACCGACGAACACGATAATATTGCTAACTTGGCCAATGCCTCTGCACTACTTAAGCAGATTCTCCCTGATCTAAATTGGGCCGGTTTTTACTTATATCACGCTGATGCCGATGAATTACGCCTAGGTCCGTTTCAGGGCAACGTTGCCTGTGTGCATATAAAAAATGGCCGCGGCGTGTGCGGAACTGCATTAGCGACGAAGCAATCACAACGCATAGACAATGTTCATGAATTTGCCGACCATATCGCCTGTGATTCACAAAGTAATTCAGAACTCGTCGTGCCACTCATTAAAAATAATCAAGTGGTCGGTGTCATCGACTTAGACTCGCCAACACTGGCTCGTTTTACTGAACAAGATCAACGAGACTTAGAGGCAGTTGCTGAAGTGATGGTGGCCCACCTTGACACAACCGTTTAAACCACGGTATACTATTTTAGTTGTAAAATTTGCAGCAGTAGGTGGTAAGCTCGTCAACAGCTTGGTACTGATGCGTTAAGCATGAGTTCAACTAGTACCCGGGGCTGCTCCGGTGAACCTGGTAAAAACAAGCTGCACGAATACCGAGCCTATAATTCGCATTTTTTACTCCAAACAAAATCTTTGGAGGACATTATTTATGTCACGTTATACAGGACCTTCCTGGAAGATTTCACGTCGTTTGGGCGTTTCTCTTTCAGGTACTGGTAAAGAACTTTCTCGTCGTCCTTATGCACCCGGTGATCACGGTCAAGGCCGTCGTGGTAAAATCTCTGAATATGGGACGCAACTACGTGAAAAGCAAAAGCTTCGCTTCACTTACGGAATGAGTGAACGTCAATTCGCTAATCTTTTCGTTAAAGCTGGCAAAATTCGTAAAGGGACTCATGGGACGAACTTCCTGATTTTATTGGAACGTCGTCTTGATAACATGGTTTACCGTCTTGGCTTGGCCACGACTCGTCGTCAGGCTCGTCAACTTGTTAATCATGGTCATATCACTGTCGATGGTAAGCGTGTTGACATTCCTTCTTATGAAGTCAAAGTTGGCCAAGAAATCGCTGTTCGCGACAAATCCAAGAAGTTGGTTGTTATCCAAGCTGCTGTTGAAGCAGTTGTTGGTCGCCCAGCTTATGTTGAATTTGATGCCGACAACTTAAAGGGTTCCTTGATTCGTTTACCAGAACGAGAAGATCTCGATGCTGATATCGATGAATCACTGATCGTTGAATACTACAACAAGTTGTAATTTAAATACACTATTTTGCAGCAACCTCAATCCGTTGAGGTTGCTTTTTTGTTGGATGGTGTCAGTATTGGTTCCTCGTAAGCCACCTACCCCACTATCATCAATTCACTACGTTGCCGGTTAAGATCGGTTCGCTGATATTCAAGCGCAACTAGCTGGCTTTTCGGTGAAGACGATTAGATCTGAATCTACCAACTGTAGCTCATTTCATCCGATTTGGCCCCTCACCACCCCTAGACAAATCTTAAACAACGCTGATCATTCACCAAATCACAAGCCTTTTGCTAGTATTCTGTCAGAGCTGTCATTACAATATCCATTATGTAAGCGATTTCAATCACAGGCAACCACCAGGAGGCAGATCATGGCTTATCAAACCATTAATCCTTATACAAACAAAACAATTCACACCTATGAAAATGCAACTAACGCCGATATTGAACAAGCGTTGGCAAATGCGCAAGCTCGTTACAAGCAGTGGCGTAATGATCCAGTCAGCAGTCGGACTGCGGCCCTACAAAAATTGGCCGATCTCTTTCGTGACCAAGTCGACGAACTAGCGACGGTATTAACAACCGACATGGGTAAGCTATTCACCGAAGCTAAAGGCGAAGTACTGCTTTGTGCAGACATCGCCGAATATTACGCTAAAAACGCCGAACGGCTGCTAGCCCCTCGTCAGATCAAATCGATTGCTGGCGAAGCGCAATTAGAAAATCATCCCCTAGGGGTTTTATTGGCCGTTGAACCATGGAATTTTCCTTATTATCAAATGATGCGAATTTTCGCTCCAAACTATGCGGTTGGCGATCCGATCGTTTATAAACATGCGGCGAACACTCCGGGTGCCGCACTAGCCTTTGAAAAAGCTGTCATTGAAGCTGGTGCGCCAGTCGATGCGCTCGCAAATTTATTTCTATCTTACGATCAGGTTGCTGATGTGATCGCCGACAAACGCATTGTTGGCGTCGCACTCACCGGATCCGAACGGGGTGGCCGTTCCGTAGCGGAAGCAGCTGGAAAAAATCTGAAGAAAAACACGATGGAATTGGGCGGCGCGGATGCGTTCGTTGTCGCTAGTGATGCTGACATGACTCAAGTTAATGCCATCGCACCTCGCGCGCGGTTATACAATTGTGGTCAAGTCTGTACTTCTTCAAAACGCTTCATTGTGACTGAAAATCACTATGATGAATTTTTAACGTCTTTGAAGCAGGCTTTTGGCAATGCCAAGCTGGGCGATCCAATGGATCCTCAGACCACATTAGCACCAATGTCCTCTGCTCGGGCTAAAGAAAAGCTCCAGCAACAAGTCGATGCTGCCATCGATGCTGGCGCCACTCTTTACTTCCGCCATGATCCTGTTGACTCAACCGGCCAATTCTTCCTGCCAACGATTTTAACCGATATCACCAAGGATAATCCGGCCTACTATCAAGAATTCTTCGGCCCAGTGGCAATGGTTTATAAAGTTAAAGATGACCAAGAGGCCATTGAATTAGCTAACGACTCTGAACTTGGTCTTGGGGGGATCGTCTTTGCCGGTAATAAAGAACGTGGTGCTAAAATCGCTTCGCAGATTGAAACTGGCATGGTCTTTGTAAACACCTTCTTCTCTACTCTGCCTGAGTTGGAATTTGGCGGTGTTAAGTTATCTGGATATGGCCGTGAAATGGGCGAAAGTGGCATTCTTAGCTTTGCAAATCAGGAGTTAGTTGTTAAACGTGATGCCCCAAATGACAATGAATTCGGTGGCCTTGTTGCCCCAGCAAAATATCTGTAGCTAATAAGATAACAATTTAGGTGAAACTCAAGTCTAAACAAAACAGCAAAATCTCAGCTGGTAACTGGGGTTTTGTTGTTTTGCTTTATGGTCAAGTTCACGAGTTAGATTTGCCTGAATCGCTTGAATTTATGGTATACTCACCGATGAACAACTATTTGAGGGAGGTTCGCCATATGTCTGATCAATCTGATCAAAACGTTGATCCTAATCAACGTTTGTCCAATGCCATCTACGGCGCACCAAAAGTAAATCCTGATGAACAGCGCCACTATCTGGGGACATTTCGTGAGCGCGTGACACTTTCCATGTCTGTTGCCGAATTAAAAAGTGGCCAGTACCTAGATGCCTTTACGACAGAGTTAGAACAACAAGATGAGCAAAACAATACGATTCTTTTAAATGGTAATCTTGGTCAGGATACACTGGGCCCCTATATTCGCGCTGCAACGATGCATGCTGTTGCTTTTACGATTAAAAATGACCCTCAATATGGCACCGATGATGCCGATTTAGCCCTTGTCATCACCGCAAAAGCGGCCGTCGATGTTAGTCCGATTGACGTCGCTGCTAAACACCCACAATCGCCTACCAATACAAAATCAAGTAAAAAGCCTAGCTTTTGGCAACGGTTATTTAATCAATAAATTATCCCCCCAACTTAACCAGACCGGTTAAAAGGGGTTCTTTTTAACTAGGAGGTTAAATTTGCTATGCAACCCCTCGCATATCGCATGCGTCCACAAAAGATTGAGGAAATTGTGGGCCAACAACACTTGGTCGGCCCTGGCAAGATTATCAATCGAATGGTCACTGCAAAAATGCTATCTTCAATGATCCTATATGGTCCTCCCGGTACTGGCAAGACGAGTATTGCCAGCGCAATCGCTGGCTCAACTAAGTATGCATTTAGAATGTTAAACGCCGCAACCGACGGTAAGAAGGAACTTCAAATTGTTGCTGAAGAAGCTAAAATGAGTGGCACCGTCGTTTTACTGCTGGATGAAATCCATCGTCTTGACAAAACAAAGCAGGACTTCCTGCTACCTTTGCTGGAAAGTGGCGCCATTATTTTGATCGGGGCAACTACTGAAAATCCCTACATCAACATCAATCCAGCGATTCGTTCACGCACACAAATTTTTGAAGTATATCCCCTGACACCGACTGATATTAGTACAGCAATTGATCGAGCCTTGTCAGATAAAACAAATGGTTTGGGTCAAACAAAAATCCATTTAGATGACAATGCACGCTATCATTTAGTGACTGCAACCAACGGTGATTTACGAAGCGCTTTAAATGCCTTGGAACTCGCGGTTCGCTCAACGCCGGCAGATAAGCAAGGCACGACCACAATTTCTCTAGCCGTTATTGAAGAGTGCCTCCAGAAAAAGGCGCTTTCGGCTGATAAGGATGGTGATGCCCACTATGACGTCATCTCAGCCTTTCAAAAATCAATTCGAGGCTCAGATGTCAACGCAGCGTTGCATTACATGAGTCGTTTATTGGTGGCTGGAGATCTAATCAGTATCTGTCGACGTTTGCTAGTCATCGCCTATGAAGATATCGGATTAGCAAATCCCGCGGCTGCCGCCCGAACGGTTAGTGCAGTCACGGCTGCTCAACAACTCGGCCTACCAGAAGCCCAAATTCCATTAGCAGATGCCGTTATTGAATTGGCACTTTCGCCTAAATCTAACTCTGGCAATTTAGCGATCACGGCTGCAATCGCAGATATAACTGCTGGCCATAGCGGAGAAATTCCTGCGCACTTAAAAGATGCTCACTACCAAGGAGCCAAAGCATTAGGCCATGGGACTAATTACCAATTTCCTCATGATTTCCCTGGGGATTGGGTCAAACAAAGTTACTTACCGGCCAACTTAGCCACAGCACAATATTATCACCCGAAAACAAACGGACGCTTTGAAAATGCCCTTGATGAACAATATCGCCGACTAATGGCCGCTTCCGGCCACCCGTTAGCCGATGATCACTCAGATGCTAAAAAAAATTAAAGTCACCAAATTCGCCAGGGTTTTAAATTGCGTCGCTATCGCTTTCATGCTATGCTGATCTTGAAATCTAAGGTGTACGCAAGGCTCAACTTACAGTGTTGCCTTACAGTCTTACTACTTTGGGCACGACGCTAGTAACGTTGATGATAAGCCTTTTCTCTTGGTAATCAAACGCGTTAATCGATGTGCCCACCTGCGTTGTCGCGGGCCAACTCTGAAGAGCCGATTGTCGGCACCACCAGTTTTCAACAAAGTGCATACTTTGTGGCGTCATTCTCCTAGAGAATGACGCTTTTCTATTGTTATAATGATATTAAATCTTTTTAGGAGTCAGTTTATGGCCATTAAAATTCTTATGCTAGTCTTCGCCGCTGTCCTTTTTTTCATTAGCACTTATTTATGGCACCATCGGCAACGTCCATTTTTAGTTTTTGATCCGGTCAGCCAACCGGCAATAGCACGCCTAGTCAGTTTTTGGGCAATTGAATTGGCGATTGTCGGGTTTCTGTCAATTGCAGGCATCTTCAACTTCATCATCATGATTATTGCCTTAATCTTGGGTAGTCTATCAACCATGGCTTTAGGACTAATGTTAGTTCAGCTCATGAATCGATCATAAGAGATAAAACTAACTTTTGCAGCGCTTTCACTTTCGTTTCCTTCAAGGTTAAAGTAGAATGAAGGTGTAAGAAAAGAGTATGCCGCAAAGCGATTGAATCACCCATGCGGTTATTTTCAACCTACTTTGAGACATAAAAAGGAGTGAAGCTTATGGCACAACAATACAAACGGATCTTGGTTCCCATCGACGGGTCTCGTGAAGCAGAATTAGCTTTTAAAAAGGCCGTCGCTGTCACGCAACGTAACGGTGATGATGCCCAGTTGCATTTACTCCACGTTGTTGATACCCGCGCCTTCCAAAACATTTCTAGTTTTGACACCACGATGGTTGAACAAGTCACGGAGACCGCCAAGAAGACGCTTGATAAATATGCAGCAGAAGCAAAAGCTGCCGATATTCAATGTGAATATTCCATTGAATATGGCGCCCCGAAATCAATTATCGCCCAAGACGTCCCCAAGGAATTAGGGACGGATTTAATCATGATTGGCGCAACTGGGCTTAATGCAGTTGAACGTTTATTAATTGGGTCCGTGACTGAATATGTGACCCGAGCCGCCATTTGTGATGTGCTCGTTGTTCGTACTGATCTGAGTAACCAGGCCATTTCTGTGAAGGATGGCGCGGCGGCTTCCAAATAACGACTACTTTCTACCGAACACGACTCTACTACCCAGTGAGCAAGCAAAAAAGCTGTCAAAATTGACAGCTTTTTTGCTTGAACTTTTTCACTTAATCCTGCTGTCACCGCTATACCAGCGATAACGGTGGGATTTGATATTTTTGAGCGTTATCTGCAATACTAGCAATTCGTCGAGGATTTTTAGTGACCATTGCTAAGCTGTATGCAATATAAAGACTTCGTTGCGCATTCTCACGATCAGCCAACTCTACCTGGCTAACTGCCTTAGATTCATACAAATCCTCTAATAAGAAGATGCAATGGTGCATTTCGTTTAATTTGATCGCTTGCTTGAGTAGTTTTAACGCACGTTCATGTTTATTCGCTCGTTGGAAAAATCGAGCCGCTCGCAAAAACGTATACACTTGATCGACGACCTGGTCATGGCTATTCACTTCAAATCCATCCAAAGCTTCCAAGGCTTGTTCAACCAGCATAATTGCCTTATCAGGCGCACCTTTCTTGTCATAGGCGAGCCCTAGTCCCAGTTTTCCCATCACCTTATACATATCTTTGACCTGAGTGCCAAACGCATCAAGGAGCATACTAAAACTGAAAATTGCCTCATCTGGACTTGCATGGTTAATGAGCTGCAATTCGCCATGATAGTAATAATAAGCTTTCTTCTCATCAACCTCGTTCAAACTCTTAAATTTAACGGTGTTGAGCTTTTTTTCGGCATTACGATAGTGACCAGCGTGCAGATCACTGCCAATTTTTCGAAATACTTGGGCAATTTGACCATCTTCCTCAACAATAATGTCATCAATTGTAATGCCCAGCCGTGCCGTAATTTTCAGCAGAATTGGCATACTCGGAATTTTATTCCGCTTTTCAATTAAACTAATTGTCGCCTGCGTACAAATATTCTTTGCCAAATCATTTTGCGACATGCCCTTAGCTTTACGATAGGCGCGAACACGCATCCCTAAAATTTTCATTCTCTCTTGCCCCATTCCGGAGTGAACTAGGCACAGCAAGTAAATTAACTGATTACAAGATCAATTCATAAGCGCATCGAGGTGCAACACCATCAATATAAATCCTGCCGCAATTGATAAAGCCAACTTTGGTAATCAAATGCTGCATACTTTGGTTAGCTTCGTGCGTATCAACGCGCAAGCTGGCAACCTGATGTGTTTGTCGCAATTGCATAACTAAGGCGGAAAACAGCTGCTCACCCACATGTTGACCGCGAAAGGCCGCTCCAACAGCTACACGATGAATCGCTGCATATGGCCGTCCGTAGCTTAACCAACTGCCGGTTTCAATCAACCGATAGTTTGGATCAACCCCCACAAGGACAGCAGCCACGGCTGCGATATGAATTTGATCGGTCAGCACATATAATCGCTGTGCCATAATGTCTGCCAACATATCTGTTTGCGCTGGATAGCCATCTTGCCATTGATTAAATCCCTGCTGCGCGATGAAACGTTGTGCCGCTTCGATGATGTTCATCACTTCTTCTAAATCAGTCGGGGTTGCTAATCTTAATGTCAATGCTGCCAAACGTAAACGCCTTCTTCCAAATAATATTCGCCAGTTATTTTCCTACAACACGGCCGAAACTTTGTGATTTAAAATCCGTACACCAATCACAATTTTATCCAATCATCAATAATCATAAATCCGTGTGTCAGAACGAATTAAGCTAATATGAGTCTGATGATTTTTGCCTATATCATTTTCGCATGTTTTGTGAAATTCGTCTAGTGGTATGGACCGATCATCTGGTTTTCAAATCGATCGCAATTTGCTTCATGACCATTAACAAACCCAGCCGCACGAAGAAACCACTGGACAGTCGCCGGTCCAACCCTGACTAATCCCCAAGAATCAAATAATTGCCACGTTTGTTCAGTGAACAAATCTTCGGTGCTGACGGATAATCGATCAACATACGCGTGGCACTGCTGTTGCAAAAACCACAACTGATCGGCCGGCGAGAATCCATGCAACTGCTGAGCTTGCCACCGACGAGCATTATGGATAACGGCTTCCAATTTCTGCTGATTTCGAATAACGGCCGGATTGGTCAAAAAATTGCGCTGCTGTTGTTCACTAAACCCCGCCAATTGATCAATTTCAAAATTGACTAATGCCTTTTGTAGGGTTAAGCGTCGCTGGAGCACCAAGTCTAACGAGAGACCAGCCTGAAAAATTTCAAATCCCAAAATTTCAAACAATCCTTGATCTGTATACTGTGGCACGCCCCACTCATCATCGTGATATTGTTGTAGACGTGGCGTTTTCATCGCCCAAGCACATCGCTTCATCGCTTGCCAACTCCCTCTTTATCTCATACCTCTATATACGCGATTGATCGACAAATGAACGTGGACCATTCGGACAATGCGTAATCAAAAATTGCAACGGGAATGTGAAAATCCACTAATCAGCGATATCAAGAAGCAATCTTGACCAAAAAAATCCCTATTTCCAAAAGTTTGGAAATAGAGATCCTTGTTGTAACTACCCGACAAATTAGCCGAAGTTACGCCCGTCGACAAGATCGCCAACAGTTAATTATAGCGTTTTTCACCAATATGTTCGGAGCCTAACTCAGTAAAGGCAAAACTGATCGTCTCATTTCGTTTGAATTCTGCCAACCCATAATCAATAATTTCGTCAATCAAGCTAGCATAATCGATCCCCGAAACTTCCCACAATTGCGGATATAAAGAGATGTTGGTAAAGCCAGGCAATGTGTTTGGCTCACTCAAATATGGCACGCCATCGCGTGAAACTAAGAAATCAATGCGAGCTAAACCTTTAAGGCCAAGAGCAACGTAGGCATCCAATCCCATTTGCGTAATTTCGTTAGCCAAACTGTCCGGTAAAATGACCGGTAATTCGAAAACCACGCCGCTCGCATCAACAAATTTATTATTATAATCGTAGAATGTATCGCTTTGCGGAACACGAACTGCTCCCAGCTTTGAAGCGCGCGGCTTTTCATTTCCTAAAATAGAAATTTCTATTTCCTGTGGTGAATCAATCGCTTCCTCAGCTAAGACTTTAAAATCGTACTGCAATGCATCGGCTAATCCGGCATCAAATTCAGCGGCATTACTAACTTTGTGAATACCAACAGATGAGCCTTGATTAGCCGGTTTAAGAAACATAACCCGACCAATTTTAGCGGCAACCGACTCGTAATCCATCGCGTCCTTATTTTCTGGTGTAATCACCACATACTCCGTGTTACGGACATGCGCTTGTGTTAAAATTCGCTTCGTCATGTCCTTATCAAAAGACACCGCTGAAGCTAGTACGTTGCTACCAATGTAAGGCTTCCTCAGGAGTTTAAACAGCCCTTGAATGGTTCCATCTTCACCAAGATTTCCATGAATAACCGGATAAAACAGATCAATATCCTTAACCTCGCTTAACGCCTGCAATGGCGCTAATGGATTATGTTGGTCAATCTTCGGCAGTGCTTCAGCAACAACCTGCTCTTCAGGTTCACCATTGAAAATTCGATGAGAAGCTTCATTGCCCAACAAGACGCCATCCTTAGTAAACATGAACAAACTAACTTCGTATTTGTCCTTGTCCATCGCATCATAAATATTATGGGCCGATCGTTTAGAAACATCATGTTCTGAGGAGTTTCCACCAAATAGTAAGGCAACGTGCAATTTCTTGTTCGTCATTGTTCTACCATCCTCGATTCATTTTTTCCGTCCGTCTTAATAGAAACTTGAGTATACCAGACGGCAACAATGGCTGTCAAAATGAAGCTTTTTGATGAATTTTGATGATTGTTGCTATATACAACAAGTATTAAGTTCATCTGTTCTTTACACAGCCTGCATCGACTTAGACCAAAATTAAAACTGATGTACTACATCCATCACGTCAAAAAATTAATCTCTGCGGTAATCATTTCTGCAACTGCTTCTGGTAAGTCATCTTGCACCGCCATTGCTAAAACTAAACGTGAACGGTTGAAGAGTCCGTGCCATTGTTTTTCCTCTGTTGGCGCACTTGCCATGCCAATCTGTGCTCGCCAAAATCGCCACTCATGTAAGAAAGTCTGCACGTATAGTTCGTTCTTATTTAAAATGGTATTAAAATACATTGCCAATCGTCGATCCTCACCAAAAATAAGCGGCATCTTTAGGCGCGCATATTTTTGAATCAATTCGACCATTAGTAATACTTTATCCGCTCGTGAAAGAATTGGGCTTTCGGCTAATTCATCTAACAAATTGCCAATGTGGGTATAAGCATGCGCCCAGCCCTGAGTTCCTACAAAACCACGCGCATCGTTTTCCAAAGCCAAGTAGGTCATTGTTTGAATAACCAGCCGATCAATCATTGCCGGTGTCAAGAACTGTTCGTCGACCCTATCTGCATATAACAAAATGGATAATATTAGGATCGCAAACGATCTGCCAAAGATCCCATCATTCGTTGGTTCAGTAATATGACTGAACAGAATGCGGTCCTGCAGCAAGGCATTGAAAACTAATTTTAATTGTGACTCACTCAACACATGACGCTGTAGCGCGTCATTAAAAAAATAATAAATGCCTTGATCGCGAATGTCACGATCAGGAGATCCCAAATGGTTCACAAGCGCTAATAATTGCTCATCAGAGACTGAAAATTGATCGGGCTTACGTACCGACTGGTTCAGCGTCTCAATTAGCGCTTTGATACCGTCTTGATCATCGGGCAAATTGACCAACGTTGCCTCATTAACTGGCAATTGATCCAAGATTTGTCCGAGGCGATTACCTAATGATTGCAGCACACTTCCAGCCTGTACCTGCTGCCTTAAATCGATTAAATGTTCACGTACTTCATTAACTTCTTTTAATTCATCAGTCATCAGTTTCTCCTTTGTCACAAGCTTACAGTCACGCTCATCTTACCGACCATTCGGCTAAGAAGCAACTTTTATCCATACTGCTTAATAAATCAATGACAAACTGACAATCCATTTTCGCAATCGTCACAAATCAGAATTTGTTAACTGAGGGCTGGTAATTAATCGAATATCAGCTTTTTAACAACAAAATAAACGTGAAACAAAGTCAAGATAAATGTTGCGAGCATTTTTGACATTTCGTTTCAGTTAACGGGTTATACTGGAATCATCCTCTTTTAAGAAAGTGAGTTTAGTTATGCAACCTATTATTGGCATTGGCTCAAACCATCTAATCCGTATCAGCCAACATTTTGAAAACAACTACGTGGATTATACTCAAAAAAACTACGTCGCCTCTTTATCCAACGCTGGCGCGCTCCCATTAATTTTGCCAATCGGTGCACCGAATCTCGCAAAAAACTACCTAAGTAGAATTGATGCACTAGTCTTAACCGGCGGCCAAGACGTCTCCCCACAGCTTTACAATGAGGATCCAATTCCCCAAAATGGGCTCAACGATTGGGATCGGGATGTTTTTGAACAAGCACTCATTTTGGCAGCGATCGATGCTCATAAGCCCATCTTAGGGATTTGCCGTGGTATTCAAATCATCAACGCAACATTGGGTGGCACTAACTATCAAGATTTAACGACTCAACTGCCCAATGCGCTAGGCCATAACCAGTATCCCACTGCTTGGCAAACACCTACTCAACAAATTTCAACCGCAACAGGCAGCTTTATTGAGGGCATCTGGGGAACGACCGGTCTTGTCAATTCTTTCCACCATCAAGCGGTTAAAATTGCCGCTTCCGGCCTTAAAATCACCGCTACTGCGGCTGATGGCGTCATCGAAGCGGTCGAGGATCAAAATAGACAAATTATTGGTGTTCAATTCCATCCTGAAATGATGGCCACCTCAAACCCACAAGCGGCCCATTTGTTTGAAAAATTTGTTGCTCAGATCTAACCTTGCCAGACGCCTAATTGCCACGTCATTAAAGGTTCTGACGCAAAAACAAACGACCTTGTTACCGAGTCACGGTAAGCAAGGTCGTTTGTTTTTGTTATTTAAATAAAGTTCACGACCGCTAGTCCTGATCAATTAGGAAACCAATCACCGTTATTTTTGGCTCAAAGTTAACAGCCAAGCGTCATCCCAATCACCATTTAAGGCATCCGGACCATCTTTTAACGCCGGATTGACTGTGACCACTTTGCCACTTACTGGGCTCGGCATATCAGAAACCGCTTTTTCAGCTTCCATACTAGCAAACGTCTCACCCGCTTGCACTTGGCTACCTGGTTTAGGCAAATCGATATAGGTAATGTTGCCTAACTCATCTTGAGCGTCTTTCGTAAGTCCCAGACGAACGACATCACCATCGGGTTTAGTCCAAAAGTACTTTTCTGCTTCGTTCATTGATAGATCCTCCCTAACCCTTACTTGAAACTGGCATTGTTACTAAACATATAGCTGGTGTAGTGGTATCGCATTGACATAATCAAGCCAACGCCGATCAAATTACCAATCAGTGCAGAGCCCCCCTGGCTAACAAAGGGCAACGGAATCCCCGTTAATGGCAACAAACCAATGTTCATACCGATGTTTTCGAAGACATGAAACAAAATCATCATCACAACACCAGTTGCGATATAAGCATAAAACTCATTCTTAGTGTCAAATGTGACGCGAACCATCTGCCAAATTAGATAAAAATACAACATTATTAACAATAAGCCACCAATAAAGCCAAAGTTTTCACCGATAACGGAAAAAATCATATCTGATTCACGAACTGGAACATAGACATGTGACACATTAAATCCTGTGCCGAACAATCCGCCAGAGCCGATCGCTTTCATACTTTGCCATAATTGATAACCTTGATTTGATGTGTCGGCTGATGGATGCAACCACGTATCAACCCGCGCAAATTGATAGGCCTGAAACCCAAGGTGGCCTAAAAGCGTCCGTCCCCACGTCGTAACCACAAGCGTCAACGCAGAACCACCAATCACGGTGACAGTTGCAAATGCTGGCACCAAAATGCGCCATGTCACACCTGAAACTAAGACTAGTCCAGCTAAAATGGCAGCAAAAACTAAGTTGGTCCCAAAGTCATTCTGTAACTTCATCAGCACAAAAATGGGTAACGTCCAAGCAAACAATTTACCGATCAATAACCAATCGCCCCGAATAGTGTGAGTAGGACGATCATTATTATGTGTCGTAATGACCCGGGCCATCATTAAAATATAAGCTGGCTTCATAACTTCCGAAGGTTGGAATGTTAATGGGCCTATGGCAAACCAACTGCGAGCACCGGTCTGGACATAATAAGCTCGACTGTAAAAAACGAGGACTGCCACTAACAGGAAAATTCCCACACCATAGGCCAATGGCGCCAATTTCCACAATTGTTCAGAATCAAATTGCATTAAAATGACAACAGCAACCGTTCCAATGACATACCAGACAACTTGAGTGGCCACTTGCTTGACCACGCTCACCGTTTTGGCATCATGCGTCGCCGCCACATAGATTGAAGCAATCCCGATCAATGCCAACATGAGGACACAAAAAATAATGCCCCAATCAATACGTGAATCTAAATTTTTATTACTCCGACTGACGGAAGCACGTTCTTGTTGCACTTGGATCCTCCCTAAAGCTGATTCGTATTCTCACAAAAAGTGCTCAACCATGTAAGTTGTATTCAGCAAGAATCTCTTGAAGCGCGCTTTCTTGCGTTTTTGCGTTAAATCGCTGACCACCATTCATGGTTGCAACAAATTTTTTACCGTCTGGCTTAATTTGACCAATAATTTGTTTATTTACGGTTACTTGAGCAATGGTTTCGCCAGCAATCGTCGTTTCGTCAATTGAAACGGGTATCGTCTTATCCTTTTTTGTCATGATGTTCTCCATAAAAGACAGCTGCCACAATCGGATCCATATCACTGGGATGAGGATTGCGACGAACAGTAAAATAATCAGGAACCGGATCGTAGCCCCCCCGCACAAAGGGATTACATCTCAGTATCCGTGCCATTCCCATAATGAATCCAGCCACTCCACCGTGTTTCTTAACTGCGATCAACATATAGTTAGAACACGTCGGATAGTAGCGACAACTCGGCGGAAACAGTGGTGAAATAAACCGCTGATAGCCGATAATTAATTTAGTTAGTAACCAGTTCATCAGCCATTCACCTTCTTATCGGGTCAGTTAAGCTTTCTTCCCACTCATGCGTTCTAATAATTGTCCGGCGCCCTTGGCCACATTGTCCAAGGGCTGCTCTGAAATCATCACTGGCACTTGCAATTCTCGAGAAATCAATTGATCAATCCCATGTAATAGCGAACCACCACCGGTTAAAATAATTCCTCGGTCAATGATGTCAGCCGCCAATTCTGGTTGAATCCGTTCCAAGACGCCATGCGCAGCGTCAATAATCTGCTGCAACGTATCGTGCAAAGCGGCTTCAACCTCATTTGCATTAATTTCCACAGAATGTGGCATCCCGTTGACTGAATCACGGCCACGAACGTCCATGGTCTCTGGATGATCCATCTGAACAGCGGTCCCAATTTTAATTTTAATATTTTCCGCCGAATGCTCACCAATCATTAGACCATGTTCTCGCTTCACATAAGCAGCTATGTCGGCGTTCATGCGATCACCAGCCATACGCAATGATGTGCTGGCAACGATGTCTCCTAGAGATAAGACAGCGATGTCTGATGTGCCGCCGCCAATATCAATCACCATGTTCCCAGTCGCTTGATACACATCTAACCCGGCACCAATTGCCGCTACCTTGGGCTCGTATTCCAGATAAACCTTTGCCCCACCAGATTTTTCGGCAGCTTGAATGATCGCTTTGCGTTCGATTTCTGTAATATTCGTTGGTGCACAAATCATAATATTTGGGCGCGACATAAACCCTTTAACATTTAGTTTATTAATGAAGTAAGACAGCATCTCTTCAGTCACATCAAAATCTGAGATGACGCCATCTTTCAAGGGGCGAATTGCACGAATATTGCTCGGGGTTCGCCCTACCATTCGGTATGCCTCGGAACCAACGGCGAGTACGCGTTCTGTTTTGGTATCGATGGCAACGACGGATGGCTCGTCTAGCACGATTCCCTTTCCAACGACATAGATCAACACGTTGGCTGTGCCTAAATCGATTCCAATATCTTTGGCCATGTTGAGCTCCTTTCAATTACACAATTTCAATGCACAATTATAGCATATCCCTTTATCGACCGTCAGCCTTTGCTGAACCTTTAACAATGACTTAGACTTCTAAAATATGGATGGCCATCAAACAAAAAAGCTCCCTCAATTGCGCCAACGTCAAGTCGGACAATTAAAGAGCCTTTGCTTTGGAATCAGTTCAATATCAATTTAAGTTCGAAGAAACACTTTTTTGCCGCTTGGCAATGATTTGGCGGACATCCGCATCAATATCCACTCGCTCAATCTCTGCACCCAAAGCAGCTAGTTTGTCATGGAAATCACAGTAGCCTCGGTCTAGGTACTGTAAATTAGTCACCGTTGTATAACCATTGGCTACTAGCCCAGCTAAAACGAGAGCGGCAGCCGCTCTTAGGTCCGTTGCAGCCACTTCAGCGCCGTTAAATGCCGTTGGCCCCTGCAATGCGACGCTTCTACCTTCGATCGTGAAACGAGCGTTCATACGGCGTAACTCGTCAAGATGGTTAAAACGGTTTTCAAAAACTGTTTCTGTTAATGTGCTTGTTCCATTTGCCATCAGCTGTAGCACCGACATCTGGGGTTGCATATCGGTTGGAAAACCTGGATGTGGTGAAGTCTTAACTGTCACCGGCTTTAATTGACTTGTCCCGATCACGCGTACGCCATCGACCTCGTCACGGACTTGAACGCCCATTTCTAACAGCTTCGAAATCAACGGTTTATTATGCTCGCTAATGGCATCTTTAATCAGAACATTGCCACCGGTGATCGCAGCCGCAACCATAAATGTACCAGCCTCAATGCGGTCTTGGACGACGCTGTGTTCACACCCATGCAACGTCGCGACTCCTTCAACTCGAATCGTCTCAGTCCCAGCGCCAAAGACGCGAGCTCCCATTTTGTTCAACACATTCGCCAAATCAACAATTTCAGGCTCACGTGCAACATTTTCAATTAATGTCGTCCCTTTAGCTAATGTAGCCGCCATCATAATATTTTCTGTCGCACCCACACTCGGAAAATCCAAGTAAATATTAGCACCAGTCAATTGATCGGCACTCGCTTCAATATAACCATCATGTTGTTCAATTGTGGCTCCTAATGCTTCAAAGCCCTTGAGATGTAGGTCAATTGGTCGACTACCAATTGCACAACCTCCCGGCATCGCGACTCGGGCCCGTCCAACTCTGGCCAATAACGGCCCCATCACGACCATCGAAGCACGCATCTTCGATACATATTCAAACGGCGCTTCAGAACTCAGGTGCCGTGATGCATCAAATGTGACACTCTTCTTATCACGATCGAAAGCCACATCCACATTCAAGAAACTGAGAACCTTGTTCATTAAGAAGACATCTGATAACGCTGGGACATTTGTTAAAGCCAATTTCCCGGATGAAGCTAAAATTGATGCTGCCTGGATCGGCAAAACGGCATTTTTAGCGCCCTCAATTTCAACCGTTCCTTTCAGAGCCGGGCCGCCATGAACAATAATCTTTTCCATAATTTTTCGAGCCTCCAAAATTTGGCACTCACTACTTGTCGATAACAACTAAATTGTTTCAGGGTCTAAATCCAATAATTGACTGAAATAAGTCAATGAAAAAAGAGCTACAACCATACCCAATGATGATTGCCAGCAACACAAGTAACATTTGTGCCTGGCGAGGATATTGCGGCATAATCTTGACAAGTGGTAGCGGTCGAAGTGCCCACAAGGCAAACCAAATGAAGGCCAATTGAAACACTATTTTTATCACTACTGAAACGCCATAAATCGCCATTTTGCACCTCTTTGCTTTATTCAATTAGTCTATCATAGAATAGTTGATTACGTTATAAATATCATGTCAAAAAAGAAACTGTAATATACAGTTTTGACAGACTAATAACGGCAATTCAATAGCTATCTGCGCACTAGCTACGTTTAAAGTCGATTAATTAACGGCGTTCACTTTAATTTTTGCGCTTTGTCGCCACCAAATTAAACCACAACTGTCCACTAAGGCCACGGACCAAGGAGATTACATATTCTAAACGGGCGTCCCGCAGATAGCATACCAGCACTATGACTACAGATGTCAAAATGCTACAGCCAAAATTCATTGCTAATTGATTCAAAGTAGATAGCTTCCAATAGTTTTCACCAGCCATTAAGATCATCACATTAACTGCAACAATCAGGCTTACGACGAGCACATCTTTTATCTCATCGCCGATAAATAATCGAAATGGCTTTTGAAAACCATGTTTAAATAATAGAAACGGCTTTTGCCAGCCCACAGTGATGGTGGTTGATAAAATAGTCGCAATTAAGACACCATTAAGTCCGAGGTGAAAAACGGCCAAAAAGACTAATCCCAACCCAATGTTTGCTAAAGATTCTAAAATTGGGACTAACTTCATCTTGTGGGATAAACCGTAGGCAGAGATAAAGTTTAACGTCACTACTAAATAATTAATAAAGAAAAGAGCGGCGGCAATTAACACAACATTCGTGACAGTGAGCACATAATGTTCCCCCAACCAAAGTTCGATTAAAGGGTTTGCACAGCTGACTAAACCGCCGGTAATGACAGCCGAAATAGCAAAATTGATAAAATTCAAACGCTTGAATAAAGCGTACCCTTCATGTTTTGTTCGAGTAGTACCAAAATTTCCAATGCTGGCTTGAACTGAACTGAATAATTGGTACAAAAACCTTTGCATTGCGTTGGTGATCAACAGATAGTTGGAATAACGTCCCAATGCTGGCAATCCTACAAACATTGATATTAATATGCCATCTGTCCCACTAACCACTACACTGCTAAAGCGGGTTAAACCATTACCAACTGTATTCCCAATCAATTTGACCATCACAGCCTTCGGGACTTTTTCAGTCGTCACTTGTAGATGATAAGCGCGTTTAACAAAGCGTGACAGTAGTATGTTATAGATGATAGTAATGGCCATGGCAATAACAATGTATCCGTAAATATTTTTAGTTATGACAATCAGGGCAATTTGCAGAAGCAAGGTTATCAACCCAGACACCAACCCTGTCCAAGAAATCAAGCGATTACGTTGATCAGCAATGAGCAAGGCTTGACTGTAGGCCAAAAAATAAGTTGATGCCATATTGAAGACCATGATAAGAAAAATCAAGCTAACATTAGCGGCTTGAAATTGGTGTTTAGTAAAGAGCTGTAGGAACGGCAATAAACATACACCAAGCAAGATGACACCAATCGTGCAGCAATGATAAATACGCCGATATAAGCGCATTAGAGCGTTAATCATTGTTGTATCATGGTCGGCTAACGGTCGGTACAAGGCATATGTAATGGACGCGCTAACCCCCATATCAACCAGCGAGAGCACACTTAAAATGCTGTTAAACAGGCCATTTAAGCCTAGATATTCGATCCCAAAATATTTGGCCAAAAAATATCGTAGAATAAATTGAGTAGGCAATAACAGAACAAAATTGGCCGTAGAAGCAATTGTATTTTTCACTGATTGTTGCGTTCTTGCTTGGTACGTGGCAGCCATCGACTCACCTCCCATGTTATTGACTAGTGTAACTTTATCGTTCTAAGCTTCGCCGGTCATTAAGGGAACTACTTGCTCTGACAGCATCTTAATGTCAAATCCTTGTTCAACAAGGTCCAGCGCGTATGAATGCCTGGGCATAGACCGTTGACTCGTTAACACTGCTTCTACCCACCCCGACAAATCTGCTAATGATCGTTTTTCCACTAACGGGGTTTGCATCACGTCTTGGTGAAATGCAGGTGACACAACACAAGGGAGACCGGCACATTGGGCTTCTAACACCGAGATCCCAAATCCCTCAAAAATTGACGGAGCTGCTAACACATCCATTGCCTGCATAAAATCAGCTGTATGATTTTGCATGCCCATTAACTTTACTTTATCTGCCACGTTTAATTGCCGTGCATAATTTAGTAATTCTTCACGCATTTGTCCATCACCGATGATAAGCAATACTGCCCGCGGGGTTGTCTTTACAACAGTCGCCAATAGTTCAACTAAAAATAATGGATTTTTTTGCGACGATAAGCGAGCCACACTGCCAATTACCAATTTTCCTTCAAGACCTAGTTGCCGACGTAATCGTTGCCGAACATCTTGTCGATAAGCATAGTGAGATGTTTCAATCGCATTATTAACCACTCGAAAGTCTTGGCCGTTAAACATCCATTGTCCAGCAGCTTGACTACAGGCCACTTTAATAATTCCTCGACGATTAATCCGGTGTCGATTGATTTGATCTAACAACTGACTCAGTTTATGATCCCTTTCAATACCGTCATTGTGTGCGTGCGCAATAACCCGTGCTTTGGCGCACTTCAACCCAGCCAAAACACCAGTTAAATAGCTCCGGGAATTCAAATTATTATAAATGACTTGGTACTTATCGGACGTTACCAATTGACGAATCATCTGCCAATTTTTCAAAGGATGCGTTCGACGATTCACAACCTTAATAATCTGTCCACCTAATTGAACAATTTCATCTGCATAAGCAATCGATCGATCGGTGGACCAGTCGACAAAATCAAATTGGAATTGTTGATGATCTAACTGTCGATATAAATTCATTACATAAGCTTCAATGCCACCATAATTAGAAGTCATTCCTAGCTGTAAAACACGAATTGGACGCATGTTTTGTCCTCCATTGAACTAGTTGAAAAAATTGGTACGAAAAACTCACTCGCGGTATTAGCCAGCTAACGATTAAGGCCATTAACCACCCGTTAGGATTAAGTTAACTATTCCTGATTGGAACACGTGAATCATGAAATTAAAGAGATTCGTATTCAAAGACAGATAGGTTATTTGAATCATTACCCCACCTATGCAGAGTCCAGTCAAAAATAAGTCGCCAATTAACTGTCGCCGAGACTGATTTGCTGAACGACCTACATAAAGATAGGCCATTAAAGTGGGAAGGATAAATGTCAGACGAAGATAAACTGAATCCTTTGATATAAATGAGATTAATGCAACGACGCTTAGCAATAGCGCATAAGTATAGCCATCTTTATTTGTTAAGCCAGTTGTATGTCTGCGCAGCCATAAGATTAGGCTCATATAGCCAAAAACCATCAAATAGAACAGGCGAATCAGACGCATATATATACTGTTACTTAAATATTCTACATAGCTAACATCTCCTCCTTCGCCAAAATATGAACTACTTTTAGTGAGGAATAAATCGAACACTCCTAGTTGAGTCAATCCCACCAAGCCAATTGCGATGATCACAATCATGGCACTCAATTTAAATATGGCTCGAATAGGATTGGGACGCCAGTGAACCTTTAAAAGAAGCACCAAGCGCATCAAAACTATGATTAACCCAGCAACATGAACGGAGATCGCTAGCAAGTAAATCAACCAAGTTAAGAGTCCTCGGCGATGCGCCTCAAGGTCACGATAAATAGCTAGACTGGCTAGTGAAAATGACAGCACTGTCCGCACACCTAAATCCGCAATTGGAAATGGCATCAAGCATAAATAGATCAGGATACATTTCGTCATATTAATTTGATATTTATCACATAAGCGCGTAATAACGGTTAAATTGCAAAGAGAAGCAATCAACATGACGCCAAATGGCAATAATTGATTGTTCTGTGTCAATCCCACTAAGAAATAGATCAAGGGTTGAACAACAAATAATCCTTGCGATCCGTAGTTTTGCCAAATGTGTTCAAATGAATGTCCACGAAAATAATGATCGATCCAATAAAAGTAACGAGCCAAATCGGCCGTTTCACGACTAGGAACTAAGTTGTAAGCCATAATCCCAATTAATACGGCAATCACAACAACGTATAATTGTCGAAAACGGCGATCGTTTTGAACGGCCAGCGCGGCAAAAATCCCGCCAAATAATGGGTTTAAAAGCGTGATAATCATCGTTAATCCAGCTGTCATCTGCTCACCTATCTTATCTATTGATCATTTGTTCATACATCTGCTGCCATTGATGGGTGCCGTTTACGACATCAAAGCCAGCATTTTTAACCATCGCTTGAGCTTGAGCTCGATTAATATTCTGCGATTTTAGCCAATCAATTTGCTTCAACCAACTGTTTAAATCAGACAATGGTAAAAAGGACGCATTGATAAGCCCAGCCTCGGTCGTCACATGATCACTAAAAATCACTGGTAGTCCTGAGGTCTGTGCTTCGACACCGACCATTGGTAAACCTTCATATAATGAAGGCATTAATAACATATCTAATGCACTATAAAAGGCGTGAACATCTGTTCTTAATCCAGCAAAAACGACCGATTGAAGCAAATTATTTTCAGCGACCAATTGTCGTAAGGCTGCCTCGTCAGGCCCCTCACCTAGTAAAACAAGTTTCGCATTAATTCCAGATTGAATTAATCGTTGCAGAAGCTTTAATGAAAAGCTCTGGTTCTTAGTAGTTGTCAACCGACCAATATGACCCAAAACGACGGTTGTCTGATCAAAATGGTACTGAGAGCGAATACGTTGACGAGCCATTGCATCATATTTGTATTTGTTCGTATCAATTGCATTTGTTAATACGCGAAACTTCGCTGTTCCAAATAGCGTTTCACCTGCTAACTTTGAACAAGCAACATACTCGGTCGCATATTGCCGAGTGAAATGACTGAAAAGCCGATTTCGAAAGCTTTTTAACCTTGTTTGACTAAAAACAGAGTTGTGTGAATGGATAATTCGATGCTTAACCCCTTTAGTAACTCCCGCTGGTAAGCTAGCGCCCCAAATGGATGTCGCGTGATAATGTATGACCTGATAAGCATATTTTGATAACAAATCTCGAATGAATTTCTTTACTTGTCGATAATTTCGCAGGGAACCCGAATAGTAATGAACGCGCCCACCTAAGGCAACAATCTCCTCTTCATAGTCAGACTTAACGCTACGGGGAACGGCAAAATCAAATTGAATTTTTTGTCGATCTAATTGACGGAAGACATTCATAACAATACTCATTCGGCCGTTGCTACGATGCAAGGAGTCGGGGAAATGAAGAATTCGTACAGGTTGTGACTTATCCATAATCAGCCTCCTTTTATTCGCGCCAATAGGCAAGATAATGATGGCACGGCCGTTGGCGACGACGCGGATAATCTGCCATATAATCGCCAAAAACGCGAGTTAACACCTTCTTGTAATCTTGAATAACATTCAGCTGCGTCCCTTCGAAAGACAACGTGGTATAGTTTTTGAAGATCCCCGTCGGCAAAATTTCCGCCCCAGCTTCATCCAGCCTAATACCTGACCATTGCGAATTTTCAAATTCGTAATTTGCCATTGACGCTAATAATAGCCGCTTCCATTTATTGGTGGATTGACGCTTAGCTATCAAGTGAACAGGCATTAACTTAATTGATTTGACTAATGTCGTGTACCACTTGGTACCCGAATAATAAAAAGGTGTCGAGCATAAGAACCGTTCTTTCAACCAATGATTTTTTTTGAGAAAAAACATCTGCTGCTTTTTGCCGCTAGGAATACCATCAATCGGAAAAATATCAACGAACACGCCTAATTCGTGATAGCGATCAAAATGATAGCTAGTCTTCATAATTGTCCTTGGGTCAATCAATTTCGCATACGGGTAGAAATAATTTGGCAATTGCGGATCGAGGACTTGGTATTTATGCTGACGTTTTAAAATCTCCATTAATTTGATGAAGTCTGGCCGTGGCATCACAATATCCGCGTCATCATCCCAAGGAATGAAGCCATGATATTTAGCCGCGCCTAATAACGTTCCTCCTCCCAACGAATATCGTAAATTGTGTTGTTCACAAAGCTGGTGTAAGTACTGTAGCAATCCAAATAGAATTTTCTGTTGTTCTTTAAGTTCAATTGGCACCATATTAACGTCTCCCTCAGTTTTACCTTTGGCTACGAACTGTTTTATACGCCAGCGCTAAAATTAATTTGGGCATTAAACGAACTGCGCACCGGGTAACAATATTACCGAGGTAATCACTTAAGCTTAAATAATGTTGCCGATAAGCTGCACTTTGAAAATGCAATTCACGTCGCAAATAATACCAACCGCTACGGCGCTCCCAAAAGTGACTACCTGCACGCGCCCAAACTAGTGTTTCTTGCAAATTAGCAAATTTCATTTGTTGGCTAAGCATTCCTAACCACAAGTAATAGTCTTCGAAGGATGGCATTTCCGTGTAGCCGCCCAAGCTCATCACTGCTTCACGGCGAAAAGTCACAGCCATATGATTCATCGGGTTACGCCGCCGTGCCAATCGTTGGATAGCGGCTTGATCCATGGGTACTTTACGAATCCCTGTCACATCCTCAATGGCCGTCGCGAATTCACCAATCCAACTGCCAACAACACTCAGTTCGGGGTCCTCGGCAAATTTTTGGAGCGTTTTTTCCATACGCTCTGGAACATTGACGTCATCGCTATCAAAACGAGCAACTAACGATTCCCGACACATGGTCAACCCTTGATTCAATGACGCTGTCAAGCCCATTACCTGAGGGTTTTCTAAGTATACCCAATCAATGTGTCTATACTGACAAATACATTTATATTGATCAATCACGTCATCTAATTCAGAGATTCGACGGCCGTCTTTAACAATAATCATCTGCGCTGGCAATACTGTCTGATCAAAAATGCTCGCCAGTGCAGACTGAAAATGTTCCGGACGCTCGTTTTGATGAACAGCTATTAAGGCGCTATATTTGCGGTTTATTAATCCAATCATCAACGGGGCTCCTCCTCTAATTAACTGATCGATAACTTTTAATGTAGTGTGCGACACCTTGCCTTGGTGCAAATTGAACCTGATACCCAAGCGCGCAAATTTTCTCAATACTTGCACCAGAATCATAAATGTCACCGGCTCGCGGCTGACGGTAAGTTAGCCTAAGTGCCTGTTGACATATCGCTTCAAAATGTTTAATCATCGTTTTTAAACTAACTTGTTGTCCAGAGCCAACGTTATAGACATCATGAAGTGCTTGCTCATGAAGGATCAATAACTGTAAGGCCTTAATCACATCACTCACATAAACAAAATCACGCGTTTGTTCACCATCGCCAAAAATAGTAAACACTTTGCCTTGACGGATTGCAGCATGAATCAGTGACAAGACACCAGAATAAGGCGATTGCGGGTTCTGCTTAGGACCATAAACATTGAAAAATCTGGTCACAACTGTAGGAATGCCATAAAGCTTGCCATAACTGATAAGAAAGCGTTCTGTTGCATATTTATCGATGGCATACGGAGAAAGTGGTCTAATCGGCGAAGTTTCCTTCTTGGGTAGCGTTGGGTGATCTCCATAAACTGCTGCTGACGAAGCAAACAAGACCTTTTTCACTGGTAATTGATGGACGCGAATCACTTCCATAACGTGTAAATTAGCATTTTGATTAATTTCATGCGTTTCGTATGGTCGCTCAATAGCGTCCGCAACACTTGCCACTGCTGCGAGTAAAAAAATATAATCAAACTGCCAATCAATTAGTAATTTTTCCATAAACTCTTTGTTATTAATCGACTGATGAAAAAAATGTAGATGTCTAGAGACGGGTAAATTCTCCAACCTTCCCATCGATAAATCATCGACAACAACCACTTCATTATCTTCAATAAGCTCGTCAACTAGGTTCGAGCCAATAAAACCCGCCCCACCAGTTACCAAAATTTTAGCCGTTTTGATTTGCTGACTCATCGCGATCCCTCCCCTGTGATCACTGTTTTTAAGGTGGCCAAGAAAATATGTCCATCCATTCGAAGACTAAGATGATCAATATAGTACTTATCTAAAGCAGCTTTTTCCGCAGGATTAAGATCATAGCCACCATGAACTTGGGCATAACCACTCAAACCAGGTTTAACGCGTAACCGCTGCTCAAAGCCGGGATAGGTTTGGGCAAATTCTCGGGTAAATTCCGGTCGCTCAGGTCGTGGACCGATTAAACTCATCTGACCGCTCAGCACGCTCAATAATTGCGGTAATTCATCAATTCTAGTTTTCCGTAAGAAGCGCCCGACGTTTGTTACCCGTGAATCCTTCTTTTCAGCCCACTGAGCACCATTTTTTTCAGCATCTTGACACATGGTTCGTAATTTCAGAATGGTTAAGGGTCGGCCTTGTAAACCCAGGCGTTCTTGTTTGAAAAAGGCTGGCCCCGCAGAATCTAGCTTAACTGCCAGCGCAGCAATTAAAACAATTGGCAATCCAAGAATAAAAAGTGGCAAAACAAACATTAAATCCAATAGCCGCTTAATCGGCAAATACCAGGACCAAGCAGCCGGCATAAGGTCGAATTCAACTACTTGAGAAAGGTTTTGTTTTTCCATGATGCTCCTCCTTAATTTTGTCTGCGTATTATGTTATTCGCTACCAGCAGAATTCATAGCATAGCCTAACAAGTTAGCATCAGCCATCTGCAGCAACTCGATAGAGCGGTCCACGGACATTTTGGTCGTATGTCCTTGTCGGATAACCAGTACCACTCCATCAACTTGGCTTGCTAAAACTTGAGTATCTGAAACATCCATTAACGATGGCACATCAATGACAACCAGATCATAAACTTGCTTGAATTGCATAAGAAGATGGGGTATTCTTTCCGTTTTAATTAAACTGACATCATTTTTGATGCCTGTCCCACTGGTCATAATTGATAGATTTTCAATGTCACTATCCTGAATATCCCGTTGATAATTTACTTGCCTAGTTAACAGAGCATCTCTCAAGCCTCGATAATCTTGTTTTTGAAAAATTTTATGCATGCTAGGATGCCTGAAATCCGCATCAATTAGCAGAACTCGTTGCCCCTGACTAGCCCAAGCAATCGCCATATTAGCCGCAATAATTGAACGTCCATCACCACTTTCAGGCGATGTAAACATAATCGAATTAGCAGCCTGATTCATCATCGAAAAAGTAATGTTGGTGCGTAACGTTTGGAGTTGTTCTGCCACCGGCGAACGGGAGCTGACCGTAATTAACCTGTTTGACAAATCTAGCGACTTCCTTTTTGACTTACTAAATAATTTCATACGTATTCTCCAAAAAGTTAATAAAGATAACTTATTTATTTTGCAATCTAATGTCTGTGTTCAATCAACCCGATATGGCCTAAATTTTTCAAGCGCCAGTGATCAATGAGATAATTATCCGTTTTAATCGTTTGATCCATCAATTCGCGGGCTAATATCAGCCCCATACTAATTAAACAACCAGCCACTAAACCAGCGATCATGAATAATTGCTGACTCGGTGATGTGCGAACACTGTGCACATCGTCAACAATCACAGCAACATTGTCCATCCCCATCATTTTCTTTGTGTCAGCTTTGTAAACGCTTCCAAGACGTTTGGCAACCATTTGTGCTTGGGCTGCCTTATCAGCAGCAACGTTAATCGTTAATACGCGAGAACTTTCTTCACCGTCAACCGTAATAGCTCGCTTAAGCTGATTTACAGATAAGCTTTTTGCCCATTTTGCTTGGCTTTTCTTAAGCGTGTCACTTACGTCTTGCAAAACAACTTGATTGGTAACTAAATCTTTATAAGTACTAACTAACTGTGATGCTGTCTGTTGGTCAATTGCTGTGCCATTTTGATTTTCGCCGACCGGACCTTGCTTACGGATCAAAATCTGCGTCGTTGCTGTATATTCGGAGTTAATTAAAAATTTTGCGGCGGCGAAGCCCGCTCCTCCACAAAGTACACTGCTCACAATAATCAGCCAGAATTTTTTTCTTAATAGCTGTACAAGCCATTTTAGCTCCATCAGGTTATCCACCAATAACACCTCCATAATCGTCGATTTTTATGACATTTATCACAAACACAATGATCATCGTACATTCCAAGAGTTTGATTTCAGTTAACGGGGCGCATAATCCGTAAAATCATAAATTAAAGCATCAACCTCAACGCGTAAGGAATGTGCGAAAACAATCGTTTATTTTCAAATCCTTATCGTTATTTTAATGATATATTAACGGATCTTGAATAGTCTGTAAATTTTTAGCTATGGTAATCATTAGATATGTCGAAAATAGATTCATAGGAGTGCGCTGAGAAAGGCTTTTTAGCGAACTTTTTTTTAATATATTCATTTACTTTTCTTTTGTCATTTTTTTAAAAATTGATCTTATCATTACAATTATTTAAATAACAAAAATAAACTCGGCTACTTTAATCTCCATCTTTCAATCATGAATAATGAATAATAATTAATTATCTATCCACATCATGACGATCAATTTGGAGGAAGACAGCTAACAGGCTACGCCAATTTTTTCAAATTTATCAGTAAATAATTGTGACTGCTGGTACATATTGGCTCTTGTTTGCAAAATATTTATCCGTGTTTATCAAACAAAAAAAGAACCAACAACAAACAATCTGTTGTTGGTTCTTTTTTTAGCTTCTAATGCAGCTCTTTGTACAACTTTAAGTAATGTGTAAATCAACGATTTTGCGTATGCGAGGCAACATTGATCCGATTAATTGCTCGACGCAAGGCAACCTCTGCCCGGCGTAGTTCGTCAGCATCATGTGCCTGTTGAGCATGTTCAATTGCTTGTTGTGCACGAGTTCGCGCACTTTGCGCACGGTCAACATCAATATTACCCTGCGTTTCCGCAGAATCTGCCACAATTGTCGCGACGTTATCAGAGAATTCAACAAAACCACCATTAACAGCAATTTCATCTTCCGCGTTTTGATCATGTTTGACACGAACTTCATCAATTTCCAACGCCGCAATTAGCGGAACGTGGTTTGGCATAATTCCGATTTCACCGTTGGTTGTTTTCGCCACAAACATGGTAGCCTCATGATTATCGTAACTCGTTCCATCCGGGGTCACAATCGTAACCGTCAGTTGAGGTTCAGCCATTGGTTACGCCCCCTTAGTTACTACCTTGTAGTTGTTTGGCCTTTGCAACAGCTTGATCAATCGTACCGACCAATCGGAAGGCCTCTTCAGGTAGGTCATCATACTTCCCGTCCAAGATGGCCTTAAAGTCTTTAACCGTATCTTCAACAGGAACATATTGTCCATCAATTCCTGTAAATTGAGAAGCAACGGAAAATGGCTGACTCAAGAAATTCTGAATTCGACGAGCACGTGCCACAACCGTCTGCTCTTCATCCGACAATTCGTCCATCCCCAAAATAGAGATGATATCTTGTAGCTCGTGATATCGTTGCAGAATCTGTTGGACTTGTGTGGCAACTTCGTAATGATCTTGTCCCACAATTTCGGGAGTCAACGCCGACGAAGTTGATTCCAACGGATCCACGGCCGGATAAATTCCTTGTTGCGTCAAGTAACGTTCCAAGTTAGTTGTCGCATCCAAATGAGCAAAAGTGGTTGCCGGCGCCGGGTCAGTATAGTCATCGGCAGGCACATAAACCGCCTGAATGGATGTAATTGAACCCTTTTGTGTAGAAGTAATTCGTTCTTGTAGTTGACCCATTTCTGTCGCTAAGGTTGGTTGATAACCAACGGCTGACGGGATTCGTCCAAGTAACGCAGAGACTTCTGAACCAGCTTGAGTAAACCGGAAAATGTTGTCGATAAACAGCAACACATCCTGTCCCTTGACATCACGGAAATATTCCGCAATCGTCAACCCAGTCAACGCCACTCGCATCCGGGCACCAGGTGGCTCATTCATTTGTCCATACACCATGGCGGTCTGCTTCAAAACGCCAGACCCTTTCATTTCAAAGTACATGTCATTGCCTTCACGAGTACGTTCACCAACACCGGTGAATACTGAAATCCCGTTATGGCCTTGGGCAATATTGTGAATTAGTTCTTGAATCAGAACTGTCTTACCAACACCAGCCCCTCCAAAGAGGCCAACCTTACCACCACGTACATATGGAGCAAGTAAATCAATCACTTTAATTCCCGTTTCGAGAATTTCAGTACTTGTTGCGAGTTGGTCATACTCTGGCGCTTCCCGATGAATCGGATTGCGTTTTGCATCTGGACCAAACTCTGCTCCGCCGTCGATCGGTTCTCCGAGGACGTTAAATACCCGACCCAATGTATCTTCACCAACGGGCACTGAAATTGAGCCACCTGAGTCCTCAACTTCCATGCCACGTTGTAAGCCATCCGTTCCATCCATCGCAATTGTCCGCACGACACCGTCCCCTAGTTCCAAGGTGACTTCAACCGTGAGATCCTTTTGATTGGGACGTTTAACCAGTAATGCATTGTTAATTGCAGGTAACGAACCATCTAGTGGAAATTCAACGTCAACAACGGGGCCGATAACTTGAACAACTTTACCAGAACTCATTCGCGTATCTTCCTTCCGTCTTAATAATTACCGTTGACAAGCCTTTACTTGTCAATCGGGATTAACTTCCTATTCCAATGCTGCCTGCCCACCAGTGATTTCAGTGATCTCAGTAGTAATTGCACTTTGACGTGCACGGTTATATTGAAGACTAAGATTACCGATTAGGTCATGAGCATTATCCGAGGCAGTTTGCATCGCAGTCGCACTTGACGCATGCTCCGAAGTTTTACCGTCCAGAATAGCTCCATAGACGAGGCTTTCGGCATACTGTGGTAAGACCACCTGCAAAATTTCTTCAGCGGATGGTTCTAACTCATATTCCGGAGTAATGTTAATTCCTGCTGCCGCGGCTTTTGCAGAACCACTCTCATCGCCGTCTGGTTTTGTATCTATAACCGTGTCACTAGTGATTGGTAACATTCGTGTGGAACGAAAACGTGATGTCAGTCGGTTAACAAAATGACTATAACAAACATATAACTCATCAAAGACGCCATTGTTATACATTGCCACCACAGTTTTCACGATTTCTCTAATTTCAACAAATGTTGGGACATCACTGACACCACGATATTCATAAGCCACGTTTAAACCACGCTTTTTATAAAAGTCAGCGCCAGTGCCACCAATAGCTAAGACAACATAATCGTTCTGACTACCACCATGTTGGTGCATAAAGTCATTCGTAGATTTAATGATATTACTATTATAACTGCCAACTAGGCCGCGATCTGAAGTAACGACTAACAAGCCAGTTTTTTTAACTGGGCGTTGTGTCATTAAACCACTAGCAGGTACATCATCATTGGAACTAGTACTGGGCGTCGAAACGGACCCACTATCTAGTAAATGAGAAGCAGCAAGGTGAGTCACAACGCTTTCAACCTTTGCTGCATAAATTTGATACCCACTCGTATGGTGTTGGATCTGACTAAGCTTAGAGGTTGAGACCATCTGCATCGCTGTTGTGATTTGAGCCGTTTTTTGCGTCGAACTAATCCGGCGTTTCACTTCGTTTAGTGCTGCAGGCATTTGCTCACCTTCCTTTCAACCTATTTAGTGGCTTCCGTAGCTGCTTTAGTTGGTTGAAAAGAATCAACAAATGCGGACATTGCAGCCTTCATATCGTCATCATCTGGTAAATTCCCAGTTGACCGAATGGTATCCAATAAATCAGCATGTTTCGCATCAAAATTATCAAACAGCTCGCTTTGGAAGCGCGCGATATCCTCAATGGCAATTTTATCAATGTACCCATGCGTCAAGGCATATAAAATGATAACCTGCTTTTCAACAGCTAATGGTGCATGCAATGGTTGCTTTAGCACCTCAATCGTTCGTTGTCCACGATTCAAACGGTCCTGAGTTGCTTGATCCAAGTCAGAACCAAACTGCGCAAATGAAGCGAGTTCGGCATAAGAAGATAAATCAAGCCGTAGTGTCCCAGAAACCTTTTTCATAGCTTTAACTTGAGCATCACCACCAACCCGGGAAACAGAAGTACCCGCGTCAATGGCTGGTCGAATACCAGAATAAAATGAATCAGAATTCAAGAAAATTTGACCGTCAGTGATAGAAATCACGTTGGTTGGGATATAGGCTGACACATCACCGGCCTGAGTTTCAATGATTGGCAAAGCTGTCATCGAACCGCCGCCCATTTCATCACTCAATTTGGCTGCTCGTTCGAGCAAACGTGAATGTGTGTAGAAGATATCTCCAGGATAGGCCTCACGACCAGGTGGCCGACGAAGAATTAAGGAAAGCTCACGATAAGCGACAGCCTGTTTTGATAGGTCATCATAGATGATTAAGACATGTTTACCATTGTACATGAATTCTTCACCCATCGCGGCTCCCGCGTAAGGGGCTAAATAGAGCATTGGTGCAGGTTCTGAAGGCCCTGCAGAAACAACAATTGTGTAATCCATCGCCCCAAGTTGCCGAAGCGTCTCTACTTGAGCACGAACGGTTGATTCCTTTTGTCCAATCGCCACATAAACACAAATCATGTTTTGATCTTTTTGATTAACAATTGTATCAATCGCCAGTGATGTCTTCCCTGTCTTCCGATCGCCAATGATCAATTCACGTTGACCACGACCAATCGGAACCAAGGCATCAATGGCTTTTATACCAGTCTGTAATGGTTCACTGACAGATTTACGTTGCATAACTCCAGGCGCCTTAAACTCAACAGGACGGGTGTGATCAGTCTTAATCTCACCTTTTCCGTCAATTGGTTGACCCAAAGAATTTACAACCCGCCCGATTAACGCGTCGCCGACAGGAACTTCCATAATCCGACCAGTCCGTTTAACGGACGATCCCTCTTGAATCCCGTCATAAGCTCCTAAAATCACGATTCCGACATCGTCAGATTCGAGGTTTTGAACCATTCCGTACACGCCATTTTCAAATTCGAGCAGTTCACCAGCTAATGCATTATCCAGACCATGAGCACGAGCAACCCCGTCACCGACGTAGGTTACTGTTCCCGTCTCTTCAACGGTCAGCTCCTCTTGATAGTTCTCAAGCTGTTGTTTAATGAGAGCGCTGATTTCTTCAGCTTTGATGCTCATGCGGATCTCACCTCTTTACAAAGATTTTTAACGCGTCAACGTTTGTCGCAGACGGTTTAGTTGGTTACGAATTGAGCCATCAATTACCGTATCGTTAGTATTGATAATCACACCACCAATAATGGCAGGATCGATAACGACATTCAATCGGACTGTTTTCGCACCAACACGTTTAGCCACGCTGGCCATCAAACGTTGTTGCTGGTTCATATCTAAAGCAACAGCAGTTGTGACGTCGGCCGAGACCACTTGATTTTGTTCATCGTAGAGCCGTTTGAACTCATCAATGATTGCGACCGTATCATTCAAGCGGCCGTAGTCAAAAAGCATTTGCAAAAAATTATGAACAAGGGGACTTGCCCCATCTAGCAAAGGCTTTAAAAGGGCTTCTTTTTCAGGATTCTTCAACCCAGCACCAGTTAAAATCGTGCCAAGGTTCGGGATGGCTTGAAAAACGCCTTGAATTTGAACGAGCTCGTTATTAATCGACTCTACTTGATGCTGCTCATTAGCCGTATCAAACATTGCTCGGCCATAACGACGAGCAACTTGCGATTTAGCGAGTTTGGTCATCTTTTCCCAACCCTTCAATGTAAGAATCAATTAATGCTTTTTGATCATTAGCATCTAACTGCTTATGAATGATCTTGGAAGCAATCTCAATAGATAAGTCCGCAACATCATTGCGGGCACTTGCTAACGCGTCTTGACGCTGCTGCTCAATATCAGCAGTTGCCGATTCACGTAGCTGTTGCGCGTCACTTTGAGCTTTAGTAATGATTTGATCACGCTGCTTGCTTCCTGCATCTTTGGCATCAGCCAAAATAGTTGTCGCCTCTTGATGAGAATTGGCCAACGCATCTTGGCGTTGTGTAGCAAGACTTTCAGCATCTGATCGTGACTTTTCCGCAGCGTCAATATCATTAGCAATTTTTGTGGCTCGGTCAGACATCATTTTGTTAACCGGTTTCCATGCAAAAATTTTAACTAACCACATTAATAGGACAAAAGCCACCATGTAAAACAGCATGTCACCATAATCAAATCCGCTCGCTGACGCCAGTATTAATGGTGAAAACATCTATTGACACCTCCTCTAGTTAGAATTTGTATGTCTTCACAATTCAAACTACTTGTTCATAACTAAGAAGGCAATAACGATCGCAATGATTGGCATGGCTTCAATCAAACCAACCCCAATGAACATTGTTCCCCGCAGTTGACCGGACATTTCAGGCTGACGAGCCATCCCATCCAAAGTCTTTGAAATAACCAGGCCGTCACCGACACCGGCACCAATGGCAGCCGCACCAGCGGCAATTCCAGCAGCAATTGCACCCATAATATTGAATCCTCCTAAGATTTTTATTCCTCTACTGTCACTTTTCGAGAAATGTATACCGTGCTTAAGGTTACAAAAACATAGGCTTGGATCGCTCCGATAAAGACTGAGAACCCTTGCCAAGCAATCTCGAGTGGTAACGCCACAATCATAGTTGGCAACCCATGTGAGAAAGCCATACTACCGAGTAACTTCAGTAGCGTTTCACCAGCGAAGATGTTCCCGTAAAGCCGCAAAGCTAACGTTAACAGGTTCGTGAATTCTTCGATAAGGTTAATCGGCAATAAAGCAGCAAATGGCTTTAAATACGCATTTGACAGATAACCGCCGAAACCAAACTTCACCACACCCAGAAAGTGCGCTAACGCTAGTGTAACCATTGCCATCGTTAACGTAATAACTGGATCTGCAGTTGGGCTACGTACATAATCGACCCCATTAACTCCAACCTGCAAGAATAGACCAAATTCATTGGCAAAAAATACAAATAGGAACAGCGTAAATGCAAATAACCCTAACTGACCACCGTCACGTCCAGGTAGTTGACCACGAACGATTCCGTTCGTGAAATCAATCACCCATTCCAAGATATTTTGTCCACCTGTTGGTTTCAATGTTAATCGTCTAGATAAAAAGAAAACGAAACCAAACACCAATGCGAACGCAATTGTCACTGAAATAATGTTAGCAGTGTGAAAAGTCAGCCCCAAAAATTGGAAGGAATCCACTAAATATCACCTCTTTTCGTAACCTTAATATCTAACAATATCGTGAACCAGTCCAACTCTGACCGAATAGTCCAAAAATTGAGCGTTTGCTGTTCAAAATACAGAGTTATGATACCACCATTGAAAATCAATCGCAAAAGAATTTACACTTCATCAAAGTCCTGTCATCCTTAGAGCCACAAGTTTCCCATCAATTAGAAAGCGGTTCCATCTGCTTACTGAAAATAATTTACATTTTTCTCTCACGTTCCATTTTTGTTTCAAAGCGTTGCTCCACTCTAATTCTGCTCTCGTGATTGCATTTTTTAAAACCAATTTAATTGTCCGCTAAAAATATTTTAGCTGATTAAATAACAAGTTAACCAGCCAATTTTTGATTAATTATTGCATTCTTATTCTGGACCAGCTGAGATCATTCGACAGCCTTAAAATGGCCAATCAGCTGGGTTTAGTGTGTACTGGTAGCCGCCAAAACTAGTTCAAATTTTCAAAGTCAAACACCACTGGATGAAAAATTAAAAAATCCTTATCTCCGCCTACATTTTGGAGTAAGGATTTTATACAAGATCAACGACTAGTTATGCTATATTTACACATCTTTTATATTCCAGTCACGATTTACTCAAGGATAGCTTAAAGTTATTTAGTCCCAAATAAACGATCACCTGCGTCACCTAAGCCTGGCACAATATAACCATCTTCATTGAGGCTTTCATCCAAGGCAGCAGTGTAAATATCTACATCCGGGTGTGCTGCTTGTAAAGCTTTTACACCTTCAGGTGCTGCCACCAAACACATAAATTTAAAATTATTAGCACCACGTTGTTTGAGCGCATCAATTGCCATGATCGCTGAACCACCAGTAGCCAGCATTGGATCAACGACAAAGATTTGCCGTTGATCAATATCTGCGGGCATTTTTACAAAATATTCCACGGGTTGAAGCGTTTCCTCATCCCGATACATCCCGATATGACCAACTTTGGCTGCCGGAATCAAGTTTAAAAAACCGTCAACCATCCCTAATCCAGCCCGTAAAATTGGCACAATCGCTAATTTTTTACCAGCTAATTGCTTTTTAATCGTCGGACCGATCGGCGTCGTCACTTCAACATCTTCCAATGGCATGTCCCGCGACACCTCGTAGGCCATCAACGTTGAGATTTCATTGACAACTTCTCGAAAAACCTTCGTGCCTGTCTCTCGATTACGAATAATCGTTAATTTATGCTGAATTAGTGGATGATCAAGAACCTGAAATGTTCCCATGCGGTGCCACGCTCCTTTTATTTTCTGCTCTCAATTTTAGTCGATTTTTGTGGCAAACGCGAGCACAAACGGTAATTAATTCACATTAATTGGATGAGCTGCTGTTAAAGCCTGAACCCGCTGCGATACAAATTTCGCAACCACCTCATCTGCAGGATGTTGAATCATTTGCAAAATAAGGGCCGCAACTTCTTCACATTCATTTTCATTAAAGCCCCGGGTTGTGATGGCTGGCGTTCCAATCCGTAAACCAGAAGTGACTTGAGGTCCCTCGGGATCATTTGGAATTGCCTCTTTATTTGTCGTGATTGACACAGCGTCTAGCAGGTCCTGTAAGGCCGCCCCAGTCAATGCTGTGTCCGTCAAATCTAGCGTCATTAAATGGTTGTCAGTCCCGCCAGTTAGTAGCCGGACATGTTCATCAGCGTTAAAGACCGCCGCCATTGCTTGTGCGTTACGAATGACTTGTTCACCGTAAGTCTTAAATTCTGGCTGTAATGCTTCACCCAAAGCAGCTGCTTTACCGGCAATCACATGTTCCAGTGGACCACCTTGTGTTCCCGGAAAAACGGCCGAATTGAGCTTTTTGGCATATTGAGCTTTGGCAAGAATCATACCGCCCCGCGGGCCACGCAATGTTTTGTGGGTCGTGGTAGTCACAACATCAGCATATGGAACTGGGCTTGGATGCAGGCCAACGGCGACAAGACCGGCAATATGGGCCATATCAACCATCAACTTGGCCCCCACCGAATCGGCAATTTCACGAAAGGCTTTAAAATCAATTGTGCGACTGTACGCGGAGGCGCCTGCCACGATCAATTGTGGCTGTACCTCTTGAGCTTGCTCACGGATTGCCTCATAATTCAGTCGCTGTGTCTTGGGATCAACATGATAGGGATAAAAGGTGTAAGTTTTTCCGCTAAAGTTAACCTTCGAACCATGGGTCAAGTGACCACCATCATCCAGCGCCATCCCCATGACGACATCTCCAGGTTTTATCAAAGCGCTATAAGCTGCCATGTTAGCTTGAGAACCGGAATGTGGTTGCACATTGGCATATTCAGCACCAAACAGTGTTTTCGCTCGATCAATCGCGAGTTGCTCGACCACATCAATATATTCACAGCCACCGTAATAACGGCGTCCTGGGTAACCTTCGGCATATTTATTGGTTAATACTGAACCTTGAGCTGCACGAACCGCATCTGAAGCAATATTCTCTGAAGCAATTAGTTCAATCGTTCCTTGTTGCCGCTGGCCCTCATGTTCAATGGCTTGCCACAGTTCTGGATCTGTTGTTTGATAACTCATGGTCAGTTCCTCCTCAAAACAATCATCGAAATCTATTGCCTCATTTTACCGCACTGAACTTTGAAGAGGCAATTTTATCTCAATAATCAGCAGCACCTTGAACGTATGAACGCCCTGTTTAGAGACAAAAAAAGAACCTAGCCACATGTGTTGCTGGGTTCGAGTAAATATGAATTGAATTTATTCATCACCAGCGATATTTTGCGCTAACGTTTGAATCGACTAAGGTTCAAAGAAGACATTTCCCGCTGACTTTTTTAATCGGTTCATGTACGCGAGGCCAAGATTTTTTGGCGTAAAGCCTTCAGCCAAAATGTAATGAATTGTTGGCTCATCATCAAAATGTCTCAAACCGGCAAATAATAAATGGCTAGCCGACGTTACATCCTTACCTAGTGAAAAAACTTCTACATTGCTCGGCAAGGTCAGATCGGTCAGTCGCCCCGTCGTTGCCATCACCCCAACTTTGCTCGATTGTTTTTTTGCCCACTTTAGGGCCGCCGACCAATCCTCATCATTCACGATTTCCACCTGAGCAGCTGGGGCATAATGCTTATACTTCATCCCCGGTGCCTTAGGCGTTTCCTTAATCCCAACCTGATGAACCTCCGTTGCCACCGGTGTATGAATCACCGCTTCGATCTGTGCGGCGGTCACTGCCCCAGGTCGTAAAATAGCTGGTTGTGACGTTGACATATCAAGTACCGTCGACTCCACACCAACTTTAGTCGCACCATCGTCAAGAATCCCCGCAATCTTACCATGGAGATCATGATAAACATGTTGGGCAGTAGTCGGACTAGGTTTCCCGGAGGTGTTCGCCGATGGACCAACAATTGGATGCCCGAACGTCTTAATCAAAGCTAATGTAGTTTCATTTGCCGGAAAACGAAATGCCGCCGTTGTTAAACCACCAGTAACCGTTTTTGAAAGAACATTAGGTTTTAGGTTAAAAATCATGGTCAAGGAACCCGGCCAAAAAGTTGCCATTAATTGCTGAGCCCCTTCAGATAATGGTTCAACTAGCCGTTTGACGGTTTCGATATCTGCCACATGTACAATTAGGGGATTGTCACTTGGTCGCCCCTTCGCCGCGTACACCTTTTTAACTGCTGCTTCATTCAATGCATCGGCCCCTAAACCATAAACGGTCTCTGTTGGAAAAGCCACCAACTCGCCCTTAGCCAAGGCTGAAGCAGCTTGATCAATTTCGGCCGTCGAAAAAATTTGTGTTTTCATGCTAGTTATCCCCTTTTACTCAAATTAACTCGATTCTTCAAAGTCGAACCCGAATCATCCGATCATGTCCCGTCACATCTTGTTTCAAGGATACGTCCGCTTGTGGGATGGCATTTTTCATTAACGCCACTACCGCCGGACCCTGCGCAAAACCAATTTCAAAATAGGCTGCGCCATTGGGAGACAAGTGATCAACCAATTGAGCAGCGATCCGTTCATAAATGGCTAAACCATCATGAGCAGCGAACAATGCCTCATGCGGTTCATAATTTAGGACACTCTCATCCATCAATGATTGTTCACGCTGACTGATATATGGCGGATTACTAATGACTAGGTCAAAGGATTGCTCGTTCACTGGAGTGAAGAGATCGCCCACCCCCCAGTTGAGCTTCGTATTTAACGCCAACGCGTTGTGTTGTGCAACGGCAACAGCGGCTGCACTGATATCGGTAGCAGTTAACTGCCACTGCGGCCGTTCCAGTGCTAACGTAATCGCTAACGCGCCGCTACCAGTCCCAATATCAAGCACCCGTTTTAGGGAAACTTTTCCCCAATCGCTGAGCACCCAGTCAATTAACTCTTCTGTTTCAGGACGAGGAATTAGTACGGCTGGAGTAACCTGAAATGGTCGTCCATAAAAAGTAGCCTTACCTACCACATATTGTTCAGGCTCACCTGCTACGATCCGGTTAACCGCTTGTTGATAAGCTGTCCACTGTGTCGTTGTTAAAGTATCACGCAACGATAGGAGCAGTTTGGTGCGTGACCACCCAAAAAGATCTGACATAATCACTTCGGGCAACTGTCCCACATCCTCAATTGACTTATTCGTGACAGCTTTAAAACACGAAAAAGCCCACTGCTGGGCTTCGATCACAGTTGGATTAGCCATGATTCAATTCTTCCATCTTTTTGGCTTGTTCATTCAACAATAATGCTTCAATAATTTCATCGAGTTCGCCGTTCATCACCCGATCTAATTTATTCAGTGTCAAATTAATTCGATGATCTGTCACACGGTTTTGTGGAAAATTATAGGTCCGAATTCGTTCAGAACGATCGCCGGTCCCCACAGCTGTTTTACGTTGTTCATCGTATTCATTTTGTTCCCGCGAAGCATAGTAGTCGTAAACCCGTTGTTTAAGGATCTCCATCGCTTTTGCACGGTTTTGTTGCTGAGATCGCTGGTCCTGCATAGAAACAACTACCCCGGTCGGCAAGTGGGTCATTCGCACTGCTGAACTGGTTTTGTTAATATGTTGACCGCCAGCACCAGAAGAGCGAAACACATCTGTCCGAATATCTTTTGGATCCAAATCAATATCAACATCTTCATATTCGGGCATCACACCAACTGTCGCCGTGCTCGTGTGTACACGCCCGGCCGATTCGGTGACTGGGACTCGCTGCACACGATGAGCACCATTTTCAAACTTCAACTTGGAATAGACTTTCTCACCCGTAATCATGAGGACAATTTCTTTAAAACCGCCCACTTCGGTCGCATTCTCATCAATGACTTCGACATTCCAGCCTTGTCGCTCAGCATAACGGGTATACATGTTAAAAAGATCGGCGGCAAATAAGCTTGCTTCATCACCGCCAGCAGCGCCATGAATTTCCATAATAATGTTTTTATCATCATTCGGATCTGACGGTAACATCAAGACGGTAATCTCTTGTTCCAATTGTGTCTTTTCTTCGTCAAGGTCTTTCAATTCATCTTTGGTCATGGCCTCCATTTCTGGATCCAACTTTTCTCGTAGCAAGTCATTATCGTCATTAATTTCCGTCATAACCTGTCGGTAACGCCGATATTTCGTTACTGTTTCCCGAATGCTACCTTCCTCTTTTGACAATGCCATAAAACGATCTGAATCAGCAATAACTTCAGGATCACTCATTAATTCATTCAATTCTTCATAACGGTCAGCCACCGCCTGTAATTTATCAAACATTTCATCCATAATTATTTGGTCTCCTCAACATGAAACTGGGCTTGACTCATCGGGGGGTTGAAATAATGCTCTCGACAAACCGGGTAATAACTTTCATTACCGCCGATTTGGACCTGCTCACCTTCATACACCGGCTGGCCATCATGCACCCGTAAGTTCATGATGGCCTTTTTTCGGCAGAACCAGCAAATTGTCTTCATTTCCTCAATCTTGTCAGCGTAAAGCAGTAAGTACTTTGAGCCTTCAAACAGTTCATTTCTAAAATCATTTTTTAAACCAAAAGTCATCACTGGAATACGCAATTGGTCAACGACTTTGGTTAACTCTAATATATGATGCTTTTCTAAAAACTGTGCTTCATCAACCAAGACACAGGCCGCAGATGGATCAATTCTAGTGACAGCCTCATAGATATCTGTCGTCGATTGAATCGCGTGAGCAGGTCGTTTAAGACCAATCCGACTGGAAACAAAGCCAGCTCCATCTCGTGTATCCACGGCACTGGTCATAATAATGACTGACTTTCCTTGTTCTTCATAGTTATGGGCGACTTTTAAAATCTCAATCGTTTTGCCCGAATTCATCGCGCCAAAACGAAAAAATAACTGTGCCATGTCGATTTACTCCTGCTCAAAATTTTGTCGCCTTTCATTATAGCGAATCATTGCCCCAATGAACAGGCTTCTCGACCCCTGGCGAAGCAAGCCGGGTAATACTGAACACTAACAAATCAGCAATAGCATTTCTTAATCAGCGCTTAAACCTGAGCTTCCTCAGCCAGTTTATTTGACGAATGTGCTAAACTACAAAGGTTAATTACAGTGTTGAAGGAGTTCTTTTATGTCATTAAAAAGCGGCGTGGCCACGGCGGTCGGCAAATCATCTTATTGGTTCTTACACACATTTTTACACGGTGGTTCTTCCCTGCCAGGCAAACTGGCGACGCGTATTGATCCTGAATTGTTGAAGACCCTCGGACAAAATTATGACGTCATTGTGGTCACAGGTACAAATGGTAAGACCTTGACGACAGCACTGACAGTTCGCGTTTTACGCGAAAAATATACGGATGTTTTAACCAATCCGACGGGATCCAATATGGAACAAGGTATCGTTGGCACTTTTCTTCATGCAAAACGTCCACGTGGTCAACGCCCCTTAGCAATTTTAGAAGTTGATGAAGCTAACGTCATCAAGGTTACTCAATATATCAAACCGATCGCCTTTGTGCTAACTAACATCTTCCGCGATCAAATGGATCGATATGGCGAAATCTATACAACGTATAAAAAAATTCTCGATGGAATTAAACTAGCACCAGATGCAACGATTATTGCTAACGGCGACGCTCAGTTATTTAATTCTGTTTCACTGCCTAACCCCAAAATTTTCTACGGCTTTAATCATCTGCCTAAAGCTGACATAACTGCCCCGGTGAATACCGATGGCATTTTGTGTCCCATCTGTCAGCACATTTTGCATTATCACTTCATGACTTATGGCAATTTAGGCGATTATTTCTGTCCCCATTGCGGTTTTCATCGGCCAGAATTGACCGATGCTGTTACCAAACTTGGCGCGATGACTCCGACTAGCTCAGTGTTTGAAATTAATAATCAACCTTATGAAATTGGTATTGGCGGTTTGTACAACATTTATAATGCACTCGCTGCCTTTGCAGTCGGTCACTTTATGGGTGTGAGTGATGATCAGATACGGCTGGCTTTTACGAGCGATGAACGTGTCTTCGGTCGTCAAGAAGAAATTCATGTTGGCGACAAAGATGTGACGTTGATTTTGATTAAAAATCCAGTCGGTGTTAACCAAGTCATTGATATGATCTTAACGGAACCAGATCCTTTCTCATTCGTTGGCCTGCTGAATGCAAATTATGCGGATGGGATTGATACAAGCTGGATTTGGGACGGTGAATTTGAAAAACTAGGCGCCGCGGGTAGCGGTCAACAGCCAAAGATCAAAGCTTTCATGACCGGCGGCGAACGTTATAAAGATATCACCTTTCGTCTGAAAGTGGCCGGTGTTGATCATCCGATTATTGAGCCTGATCTCAGCGAAGTGGTAGGCAAAATCAAGACATTACCAACTAAGAAAGTTTATGTGCTGGCAACCTATACCGCTGTTTTGCAACTACGAAAACAATTTGCCAGTAAAGGTTTAATTAAGGAAGGAATGGGTGCTTAATGGCAAAATACAGTTTAACCATCGCTCACTTATATGGCGATCTCATGAACACCTATGGCGACGTTGGCAATATTCTGGCCATGAACTATTACGCTGGTCAGATGGATACCGAAATTCAGACCACGCTGATCAGTCTTGGTGATGATTTCCGGGAAACTGACTATGATATCGTCTTCTTTGGTGGTGGTCAGGACTTCGAACAAACGATTGTGGCCAAGGATCTTCCCAGTAAGGCTACGGCCATCACAAATTTCATCGAGTCTGGTGGGCCAACCTTGGCAATCTGTGGTGGTTTCCAATTACTCGGCCAGTACTACATTGGTGCGGACGGTGAAAAAATCACTGGAACTAAATCGATGTCACACTATACAAAAAATCAACATGATCATCGATTCATTGGTGACACGATTATTCAGGATGAACAAACTGGTGAAGTCTACCATGGTTTTGAAAATCATCAAGGCATGACTTTTTTAGGTGAAGATGAAGCGCCCCTAGGCGTTGTTTCAGAAGGCGCTGGTAATAATGGTATGGATGGTACAGAGGGGGTCCACTATAAGAACGTCTACGGTACTTATTTCCACGGACCGATTTTGACTCGCAATGGCGATATTGCCAAACATCTGCTCGTAGAAGCACTAAAACGAAAGTATCCCGCACAAGATTTTTCAGCATTTGAGGCCATGGAAATCCCAGCAACATTCTAGCCGCAATGACACAATAAGTTGCGATAAATGCACGATTACGAAAAACAAATGGCACGATCCACTCGAAATGAAATCGAATGGATCGTGCCATTTTATTTAACAAAACAGCGTTAACGATCTTTAATTCATGGTCAGCGACCGCTTCAGCCACGCCTCATCATTGGGATCTTCTGAACCACGTTGGTGCTTGTCAATGCCGGCAATAGCCGTCATTTGCGCATCAGTGAGTTCAAAATCGAAGACATCAATATTCTCAGCGACGCGGGCTTGGTGAATTGATTTTGGAATGACGATAATTCCGCGTTGGATATGCCAGCGGAGAATCACTTGCGCCACACTCTTATTGTGTGCAGTAGCAATTTCATTTAAAACAGGATCTTTCAAAACGCCACCTTTGCCTTGTCCCAAGGGCCCCCAAGCTTCATGGGCGATGCCCAAGTTGGCCAAATACTCATGCAATTGAGTTTGTTGGAAATAAGGATGGGTTTCAATCTGATCGACGGCTGGCGTGATCTTGGCCGTCGTCAATAATTGATCCATTTGCGGTTGTTCAAAATTAGACACCCCAATAGCCTTAATCAGACCATCATTGTATAGATCTTCCATCGCTCGCCATTTTTCATTATAGCCAGCACTCGGCCAATGAATTAGATACAAGTCTAAATAATCCGTTTGCAACCGTTGTAGGCTTGCCTTAAACGCAGTAATCGTGTCATCGTAAGTTTGAACACTATCCCATAATTTAGAGGTAATAAACAAATCTGATCGTTTAACATCACTAGCCGCTAACGCCTCACCCACCCCAGCTTCGTTATGATAAATGGCAGCTGTATCGAAATGGCGATAACCATCAGCCAGTGCATACTCAATCGAGTGACGTAAATCATTTTTATCTTCAACCAAGAAAACACCCAAACCTAATTGGGGAATTTTGGTCCCATTGTTCAAGGTCACATTTTCCATTATTTGTTCCTCCTTTTCGATTCCACCACCTAGTCTAAATCATTTGGAACAAATAGTCAGGCCATAATGTGTTCCCAACTAATAATACCTTTTCTGAACATCCGGCCTGACAAATTCACTTAGTTTTTTTGTTCAAAAACTCGCTGAGCAAGGGCAAAATTTCCAATGGTCGCTGACCCATTTTCCTCAACTAACGGCATCACAATATATTGATCTAGATCGCCTAGATCAATATATCCATTAACCAATTCAGTGAATTCATGACGAACCTTCGTTAATAAGGTTGGGTTCATCACGCCACCACCAAAAATCACTTTATCTGGTCGTAGTACCATTGTTGCCTGCTCAGCTGCTTGAGCAATATAAAAAGCAATAATATCCCAAACATGATTTGTCAATGGCACTTTAGCTCCTGGAATTCCCAGTCGAGCCTCAAAGGTTGGGCCAGATGCCACTCCTTCTAAACAATCACCGTGATAAGGACAAACGCCTTCAAAATCAAGGTCATCTGGATGTCGCTTCACGTGCGTATGTCCCATCTCAGGATTACCAGCATGCCCAATAAACCGGCCATTTTCAATTGCCCCAGCACCAATACCTGTCCCCACCGTAAAGTAAACTAACGAAGTGACCTCATCATGGTGCTGTTGATAAGTAATATACTCACCAAAAGCTGATCCATTTACATCTGTAGTCCAGTACATCGGTACAGTTAAGTTCTTTTTTAAATAACCAAGGACATCGGTGTCGGACCAATTCGGCTTAGGTGTTGTTGTAATATAACCATATTTGTCAGCAGTCGGTCTCATTTCAATTGGGCCAAAGGAAGCGACTGACAACGCGGCTAAATCATCAAAACGTTTAAAAAAATCAACTGTCGTGGATAATGTTTCCTGCGGTGTTGTCGTCGGAAATACAACCCTCGCCACAACCTGGCGCCGTTCATCCCCAACAGCACAAACAAACTTGGTCCCACCAGCTTCAATACTTCCAAACAACATGTCACTTTCGCCTCATCCTATTTTTTTGTCATCCATCATTAATTTCAATGATGTTATAAGCTCGCGTATCATATAAATTACGGCTCTTCGAATATTCAATATTTTTGCCTAAACTAGTCCATACAACTTGCTCAATTTCTAAAATCGGAGTGTTTATTTTTGCACCCAAATATTTAACGTCTAAATCCATCGCTTCTGCAGCCTGGATTCGTCGCCGCGCGCCACCAAAATCAATTTTTAAATCTTCGTGCAGATACCGGTAAATAGAACCCTTAACTACCGATTCTGACAATGATGGCATCATTTCAACAGGCATATAAGTATGTTCCAAAATAAACGGTTGCCCATCTAATAAACGCAAACGAATAATATCATATAGTGGGGTCGTTGTTGCCAAGCTTAAACGCTGATAAACAATCTCTGGAACATTACTCGTGCTCGTGAAACGAATGATCTTACTCGTTACATGAGCACTGCCTTGCTGCATTGTTAAACCGTCAAACGCATTGGCTGGCGCATCACGCGATTCCAGTAAATCTGTGCCACCCAATACAATGGTGCCCAGACCGGACTTTTTAAAAATTTGCCCATCATGGGTCAAGACATCTAGAGCACGTTTAATTGTCATTTTACTAACAGAAAATTCAGAGGCTAATTCTTCTTGTTTCGGGAGTAATGATTGTGGTGGATATAAACCGTTTTCAATGCGTTTTTGAATTTGTGACACAACATATTGGTATTTTTTCATCAGTAATTTATAGCCCTTTACCTTAATAATTATCAGTCTGCCAACAAGGTGGCCAATACGATGATTATACCAATAATTGCATCCAATCGAGAACAATGATGCTGTAATCAACAATTAAACAAGGCGTCCACCGGAATGAATAACCGTTTGATACCAATAAAAGGAATCCTTTTTTAAGCGCTGCTTACTACCACGGCCTAAATTGTCTTGATCAACATAGATAAAACCATAACGTTTGCTCATTTCACCTGTACTTGCTGAAACTAAATCAATTACACTCCATGGACAATAGCCTAATAGTGGAACACCGTCTAATGTAACGGCTTGCTCCATTGCTAATATATGCCGTCTTAGATAATTAATGCGTCCTCGATCATGAATTTTCCCTTGATAATCAACTTGGTCAATGGCCCCAAAACCATTTTCAACGATAAATTGTGGCAAATGCCAGCGATCAAACATCCAGTTCATGGCGTAACGCAACCCCAGCGGATCGATTTGCCATCCCCAATCAGATTTTTCTAAATTAGGATTATCAACTAAATTATTTTGCTCGTTATAGGTGAATAAGGGATCAGTTAAGGAATGTGTTGCAAAACTCATATAATAACTAAATCCCAAATAATCAACCCGACCGGCCTGCAGTTGCCGATAGTCATCTTCTGTGATGTCCATTTGGTAATTGGCATGTTGCCAATCCAGCAATAACCAATGGGGGTAAATGCCTAAACATTGGACATCGCCATAATAAAACCGCGTTTGCATGGCCCGCTGAGCAGCCATAACTGTGGCGGGATCATCCGAATCAGGATAAATTGGAGACATATTTAACATGGCACCAACTTGCACTTGTTGGTCAATTGCATGGGCAAGTTGAACCACTTTCGCTGAAGCGACCATTTCATAGTGTGCCGCTTGAAACATTTGTTGCCGACTATTTTCATCAACAGTAAGTTGTAAACCTGAATTTTGAAATAACGGATGTGGATCTTGATAATTCGTTTGGTTGTTGATTTCGTTAAACGTCAACCAATACTTCACTTGATGATGAAAACGTTGAATAACGGTAGCCGCAAAATGAGTAAAAAAATCAATTAATTTACGGTTACGCCACCCGCCATAGACTTGGACAAGATGAAGCGGCATTTCAAAATGTGACAGGGTCACGATTGGTTCAATACCATTTTCTCGTAATCTCGTGAACAAACGATCATAAAAAGCTAATCCTGCTTCATTTGGTTCTGCTTCATCACCATTAGGAAAAATTCTAGTCCAAGCAATTGAAGTTCGAAAACAAGTTAATCCCAACTGATGAAACAATGTAATGTCTTCAGCAAACGTATGATAAAAATCAATTCCCCAGTGATTGGGATAAATTTGTCCCTTCTCAACCTTGGAGTCTATAACTCGTGGATGATTTTTGTCACCCAATCGCATGACATCAGCGATACTAACCCCTTTGCCATCGAAATTCCATGCACCCTCTAGTTGATGGGCAGCAGCTGCTGCGCCCCATAGAAAATCCTTTGGTAATTGATATCCGATTGCCTGTTGTCTCATCCTGCCAACCATTCTCTCTTTATTTCAATAAGATCTAATTATTGGATTTATTACCGGCCATCGTCTGATACAAGGCAACGATTTCTGTCGTAAGATCTTTAAAGGTAATCCCGTTCATTAACCAATCTTGGGCATGTACCATATACAGGTTCACCTCTGTGTGATGACCCTGAGCCTCCTGGGTTAATAATTTCGTTTGGACATCGTGGGCCTTCATTAAGGCCTGGTCAGCATCCTTTAATGACTGCTGGGCAGTCGTGAAATTGCCTTCTTTAGCGGCTTTAATTGCTGTCATGCAGTCATTCTTAGCATCACCGCCTTGCATAATAATGCTCATAACAATCTGCGAATATTCGTCATTCATTCCTCAAACTCCTTAATTAGTAGCTGACGCAATTAGCGCCTCTGCGGATTGCAAAACTTTGGCACCATTCATCATGCCATAGTCTTGCATATCAATAACCATCATTGGAATCCCGGCTGCATCAGTCTTTTGTTTAACATCAGCGGCCATGTAACGGACCTGCGGGCCAAGTAACAAAACATCAGGAGAAGCTGCTTCTAATTGATGATCGATATCCGATGTTGAAGTAGCAAATACCTTGTAATCTTTACCGGCCGCTGTGGCCGCATCCTGCATTTTAGAAGCTAATAGGGATGTTGACATGCCTGCCGAGCAAGCAAGTAGAATTGTTTTTTGAGCCATGATGTGTTTCCTCCTAGTCTTTTGCTGTAGTTTCACTATCATCTGTTGCTGCTTTTTGCTGTTCTTTTTGTAACAAGTAATTATCATATCGACGAGCAAATGGGAAATACATTATTACTGATACTGCTAATGTAATTGCCTGCCAAATGGCCATTTTCCAACCGCCAATCAGAAAGCCAGAAATAACAGCTGGAGTAGTCCATGGCGCGGCAACACCATTCAGTGGCGGTACAACCCCAAAATAAATCATACAATAAGTTGAAATGGCAACGAATAACGGTGTTAAGAAAAATGGAATGGCCAAAAATGGGTTCATAACCAATGGTAATCCAAATAAAAATGGTTCATTGATGTTAAAAATCGCCGGAACTAATTCAATCTTGCCAATTGATTTAAATTGTTCTGATTTAGCCATGAATACTGCGAAAATGACTAACCCAAAAGTAATTCCAGATCCAGTTAAGTTAATAAAGTTATTGTAGAATTCATTCGTAATGATATGAGCACCATTTGCTAAGGTTAGCTTCCCGGCATGATACAACACCGCATTAGCCGCAGTGTTAGGAATTAAGAACGCGCTCGCAATTGCGGCGACAATCAGACCACCATGAACTCCGAAAAACCAAAAGAACGAGACCGCAAATCCAATAACAATTGCGCCTAACAATGAATCCGAGATTCCTTGCATTGGCAATTCAAGAATTTTATAAATCAAGCTAAGTAAATCCGTATGCATCAATGTTTTTAGCCCGGCGTAAATAAACATAGATACCATTAGAATAACTCCGGCGGGAATCATTGCAGTAAATTGATCTGCCACACTAGCTGGCACTTGTTCAGGCAACGTGAATTTCCAACCAAGTTTCAACATCTTAGAATAAGATGCACCAACTAAAATACCAATGATGATGGCTGCAACCATTCCTTGACCACCGAGCCAAGTAATGTTGATTACATTGGTAATTGGTGATTTTACGAAGGTTTGTAAAACATGTGGCAGTTGGCTAACATGACTAGCTACATTATGAGCTGACATAACTGTCGAACCAGCTGTATTAAGAATCCCTGTACCACCTTTACCAATGGCGGTCGTCAATGGGCTAGTGGTTTGTAAAAGCTGCAACATTAAGAATGCTGACAACGCAGTTAGTCCTGCTGGTAAAGCCTCATAACCCTCATTTTTAACATAAACATATGCGATACCAACTACTGCCCAAATTGATAAAACGCCAAATGTCGTTGTATAAGCTTGGGTGAAAAATGCTGTCCAACCAGAAGCCTTTAGGGCATCTGCAACAGACTTGATGGGCACATTGGATAAAATCAAGAAAATTGATCCAATAATGATGAATGGTAGTGCGTAAACCATCCCATTTTGCAGCGCTTTGATGGGGCGTGTGTTCACAAACTTCATCACAGGCGGCAAAATTTTTTGATTAATGAAGCTACCAATACCCTTTTTACTTGATTCTTCTTGCATCACAGTTCATCCCCGTTCTTTTCCAATACCGATTGAAACCAGTAATACGAGGCTTTCGGTACCCGCTTTAAATCTTTTAATTCATGATTTGTGCGATTGACATAAATCATACCGTAACGTTTTTCACAATCCGCATGAGAGCTCGGAATATCAATTAGCCCCCATCCCAGATACCCCATCACATTTGCACCATCTTTAAACATGGCATCTTTCATTGCTTGAATATGTGTTCGATGATAATCAATGCGTTGTTCATCTTCAATTTGATGTTGCCCATCCCAGTGTTCTTTTAAACCAATGCCATTTTCAATTGGAAAAACAGGCACCTTGAAACGATTTGACAGATGTGTGATGATGTTGCGAAAACCTAGTGGATCAATTTCCCATTTCCAAGGGCTCTTGTTCACATATGGATTAGGTTCTGCTGCTTGATTTAAGTATCGGTTAGGTGCCGTTCCATTCGGAATTTTGTCGGCATTTAGGACCGTTGATTTATAATAACTAAATGAGAGAAAATCAGCATGCATTTTGCGCATGATTTCCTGATCCTCCACCTGAAAGTCAGCATCTATTTTTTGATTCTTAATGTAAGTTAGCACCTCTTTTGAGTAACCTTCACCGAGAAAAGCCTGACTTAAATTGTCGTTTAAAAATTCATTTAGTCGACGGGTGTAAAAGACATCCGTTGGCTTGCTACTAGCCGGATAAGCAGGTGTATATGCGATCATGCCACCTATTTTAAGTAATGGAAATTTCTGATGAAGATAAGCATCTACACGTGCATGGGCAAGCATCGTATGATGAAAAATCTGATACATATCTGTAAGCGAACGATCTCCACTTAAGTAACCGGAAATATTAAATACTTCATCAGTAAAATATAAATTATGTTCATTAAAGGTGATCCAATAAGGAACTCGATCAGCAAAATGATCAATCATTGCCTTAGCAAAACGAACGAATGCATCAATCACATGGCGTGAACTAAATCCATTGTACTTTTGCGCTAACGCTAAGGGCATATCAAAATGATAAAGACAAATCATCGGCGTAATACCACGTTTCAGCATGGCGTTCACCATTCGATCATAAAAATCAATTCCACGTTGATTAAATTTGCCATCACCATCTGGGATCACTCGCGACCAAGAAATTTGAATTCGATACATATTCAAATGCATAGACGCCATCAGGTCTAAATCTTCTTCATACAAGTGATATTCATCAATTCCATCCCGCCAATCGGTTGTATTCGCTGTCGCAGTGACAGTGTCATAGACTGATGGTCCTTTACCATCTAAATTCCAAGCACCTTCCGTTTGCATACTTGAAACTGAATTTCCCCAAAAAAAGTTTTTTGGCATTTTTCGTTCAGTCACTCAGCTCATCCCTAACTGTCTTTTGTCTGTGTCGTGATTCAGTAAGCGCTTACAGGATGTATTATACTTCTTCTTTTACACAAAGAACATGCTTTTTTAGAAAAAAGCATGTTCTTTGTGTAAAAGCCTGTCAGAATCAGTGATTCTGACAGGCTTTGTATTAACAATTTAAAATCGAATTTTTAAATTTGTGTTCCAGGCTCACTAGCAATAATTTGAACATCCCCACTAATTGCCCAATCCTTAACATCAAAAGGAATGATAAAATGCATCCCCTTTGCTAGAGCATACGGCTCTTGCCCCGGCACAATCAACTGACCATGGCCTTTTAGTACAGAAGCTAATGTGTAAGGAGCCTGCCCGCGACTAATGTGTAACTCATCGCCATTAGGTCGCCATTCATAAACGGCAAAGAATTCAGAAGCAACAAACTTCTTAATTGTCCCCTTGCCTACGTGTTTAGTGGTAATCGTTAACTGCGGATCAACATGTGGCACCGTTGTCACATCAATACTTTGTTGCTTGTGCAATGGTCGTTTTCGACCATGGGAATCCGTTCTGTCCCAATCATAAACACGGTATGTGGTATCAGAACTTTGCTGAGTCTCTAATACCATAATGCCCGCACCTAATGCATGAATCGTGCCACTAGGAACATAAAAGAAGTCTCCAGGTTTAACTGGAACTGTTCGAAACAGTTGATCCCAATGATCGTGATTAATCCAATCAGCCAATTGTTCACGCGTTTGGGCGTGATGCCCATAATAAAGTTTGGCCCCAGGTTCAGCGGCAATTACATACCAACATTCTGTTTTTCCTAATTCATGCTCATGTTCTTGTGCATAAGCATCATCAGGATGAACCTGCACGGATAAATCCTCATGAGCATCTAATATTTTCGTTAACAGTGGGAACACATCACCCTTAGCATCACCAAAAACTTCCCGATGAGTTTTCCAAATGTTGTCTAGCGTTTGTCCCTTGAACTCACCATTAACAATAGTGGCTGGGCCATGCGGATGAGCCGATATCGCCCAAGCCTCCCCAGTATGATCACTTGGTATTTCATAATTAAATCGGTCACGAAGACCAGTGCCACCCCAAATTTTTTCATGAAATACTGGAATCATAAACATCGGTTCACTCATTACGCCCACTCCTTCTCAACATTGCTAAAAATTTCACATCGGCCATAGTGTACCACAATTTAAAAAAGCCAATTACTTTTTTACGTAGTCTCATTTAAAAAAGTTCTATATAAATGAGGACGCAAATTAATAAATCGCCGGTTATTTTGCGTTGGATGAACGCGGTTCGTCAACAACACAAATCCTTGTTTTGTGACACGATCAAGAATCAAAATAGTTCCCGTATAGCCTGTATGAAATGCAACTAAATGATCTGGTGTACTGGCAGCAATTAAATTCCAACCTAATGACCGGCCAAGATTTCGCCTCGGCGTTTGGTCTGTTTGCAATAAATCACGAGTTTTAGTTGACAATACATCATCACGATCACTTAAGAACCACTGGGCAAAGGTCGTCACATCATCCAGTGAAGCAAATAAACCTGCCGAGCCACAATGTTCTTTTAAAATCGCTGCTTTAGGATCATGAACCTGTCCGCGAAGCAGTCCGTTTGGCGTCAATTCAGTGGGCACACTATCTTTAGGTTCCGGATTAAACGTTGCAGTCGTCATTTGTAATGGTAACAAGACTTGTTGGCGAATCACGGTCTGCACTGGTTGTTGATAAATCGCTTCCAAGACTAGTCCAATAAAAATTAGCCCAATATCAGTATAATGGTCACGCTGTTCAAAGGTTGGTCCTACCGATAGTTTCAATAACGCCGCTAATAGCTGATCAGCTGGCAACTGATTACGGTGGGGAATATAGCCACTGATGGCTGCCGTATGTGTTAATAAATCGCGGAGCGTCACTCGTTCATCCGACCACGCTGGCACAAAATGACGCAGTGAATCATCCACACTGATCACACCCTGCTCAACTAATTGCATGACGGCCGTTGTCGTGCCGATCACCTTCGTAAGTGAGGCTAAATCATATAACATCCCTGCGTGCAAGGGTTCAGGTTCCGGCCACCAAGCAGCCTGACCAATCACTTTTTTCTTTACACATTCATGATCGATCAATGCGTACGACGCTCCGGGAACAATATGTTCGCTCACCAACTGCTCAATCATTTTTTCCGTATGCATCCCGCTAATCACGCCACTACCCTTTCAACTAAACACATCAAGTAAACCCGCTTCTTAACTAGCCTCAAGCTTAACACATGTCGCTCGAACATCACTGCGTCCTAAATCGTTTGCCCCAAAAATTGACTGTTGTACAGCTGCGCATAAAAGCCCTTAGCTGCTAGCAGACTTTGATGTGTTCCTGTTTCCACCACGGCACCATGATTCATCACCACAATTTGATCGGCATTTTGGATCGTAGACAGCCGATGAGCCACCACAAAACTCGTTCGATGTTGCAATAAAGTGGCCATTGCTGTTTGAATTTGCATTTCAGTACGACTATCAACAGAACTGGTTGCCTCATCTAAAATTAAAATCTCTGGATCGGCCAAAAAGGCACGTGCGATGGTTAATAATTGCTGCTGGCCTTGCGAGATATTGCTAGCGTCTTGATTTAGAACCGTTTGATAGCCATCTGGTAATTGTTCAATAAATTGATCAGCTTGTGCCGCTACCGCCGCAGTTTTAACTTCCTTATCAGAGGCATTCTCACGACCATATCGGATGTTATCAGCAATCGTACCAGCAAATAACCATGTTTCTTGCAATACCATGCCGAAATGTTGCCGAATTTGGTCGCGTGTATGGTTCCGAACATCAGTGCCGTCCAAACGGATACTACCACCATCGACCTCATAAAATCGTTCCAATAAATTAATAATCGTCGTTTTGCCAGCGCCGGTTGGTCCCACGATTGCGATCATTTTATTGCGTTTCACTGCCAGATCAAATTGCTGAATCAACGGTTGATCAGCCCGATAGGAAAAATCTACCGCCGCTAGTGTCAATTTATTCGTGTCCTCAGCGACGGACGGATAATTTGCTGTTGTCTCATCCATTTCAGGTTCATCCAATACCTGAAAGATACGCTCTGCTGATGCAATGGTAGCTTGAATAGTGTTTGTCATATTGGCAATTTGGGTAATCGGTTGGCTAAATTGATTCGTGTATTGCAAAAACGCCTGCACGTTGCCTAGTGTAATACCACCTTCTGCAACTTGAATGCCACCAATGACCGCTACCATCACGTAATCAAAATTTGAAATGAAGTTCATTAAAGGAAAAATCAAACTAGAAATAAACTGGGCCTTCCAAGCTGCTTTATAATAGTGATCATTCTGTTGAGCAAAAGTTTTGATAGCTTCTGGTTCGTGATTGTAGGTTCGAACCACTGTATGCGCCGCAAAAGTCTCTTCAACTTGATCGTTCATCGTCCCTAAGGCTGTCTGTTGTGTCATGAAGAATTTTTGCGAGCGTGGTGCAACCACACGCACCACAATGAGACTCATTGGAACTGTAATTAATGCCACCAGCGTCAATGCCCAACTGATTGACAACATCAGTAACAATACACCGATAAAAGTTACAGCTGATGTAACGATCTGAATAAAGCTCATTTGGAGCGTCCCGGCAATATTATCCATGTCATTAACCGCACGTGACATGATGTCCCCATTATTATGGGTATCATAATATTTGATCGGAACACGTGACAATTTGGCTTTGAATTCTCGCCGCAATTGATAAACCACCCGCTGAGAAATCCGCGTCATGACGATCTGCTGAACGATCGAGAAGATTCCGGAGACCGCGTATAAAATGCCCGTCTCTGCTAAAATTTTAGCAATTGCGGACATATTAATTGCAATTCCAGTCCCCGGATGCTGACTTGCCTGCGTCACGCCAGCATAAATTAAGGTCGTGGCATTTCCTAGCAATTTAGGGCCAAAAATAGATGTAATAACAGAGATGAGCGCCAGGACAACCGAAACAATCAGGCCAATTCGCCATGGTTTTAGATAGCTGAATAACCGTCTAGTCGTCGGCCAAAATTGCGTTGGATGTTCTGTCGGTCGAGCAAATTGATTACCATGTCCCGATCCTGGATTACGCATTAGGCTCACCTCCTTCTCGAATTTGTGAATCAATAATCTCGCGGTATGTCTGATTTCGTTGCTTCAGTTGTTCATGGGTCCCAGCATCAAGCAGTCGACCATGATCGAGTAATAGAATCAAGTCTGCATTAACTACCGTGGAGATACGTTGAGCAACAATCACAGTAACCGCTTGTTGCACCTGGTGATCTGCTCTTAATGCCTGTCGCAACTTTGCGTCCGTTTCAAAATCCAAAGCGCTAAAGGAATCGTCAAAAATATACACACTAGCTGGTTTTAAAATGGTGCGGGCAATGGCCAGTCGTTGTCGCTGCCCACCTGAATAATTACCACCGTCTTGCTCAACTGGGGCATCAAGCCCACCCTGGGCTTTAATAAAATCATCCGCTTGAGCAGTCGCTAGGGCCGCCCACAACTGTTCATCTGTTGCGTTCGAGGCTCCGTAGATCAGATTACTACGAACAGTTCCACTAAATAACACAGCCGTCTGTTGATTTAATGCGACCTGGTTGTGCAGCGCCGTCAACGTCAATTGACGAACATCAACCCCATCAACTGACACAGCGCCATCACTGACTTCGTATAACCGAGGAATTAAATTAATTAGTGAACTTTTCCCAGCGCCAGTGCCGCCGAGAATTGCAATCGTCTGCCCCGCGTGGGCAGTAAAAGAAATATCCGTTAAAGCTGGCCGGCCAGCATCAGGATAACTAAATGAAACGTGATCAAACGTAAGGCTTGCTGCGGCCTTATCCGTGTTAGCCTTACTACCGTCTTTAATATCTTGGACGGTTCCCAATACAGCCTGAATTCGAGTTGCCGAAGCTGAAGCCCGCGGAATAAAAACAAACATTCGTGACAACATCATAAAGGCCATCAGAATTTGCGTCGCATAGGTCATAAAGGCAACCAAGCTCCCAATTTGCATCTGGTTAGCACCAATAATTTGAGCGCCAAACCAGATGATCGCAATTTGTGAAGCACTTAAAATCAGTGTCATGATTGGAAACATCAGGCTAACCAATTCAAAGGCACGCGTACTTGTGTTCGTTAAATCCTGGTTGGCGTCATTAAATCGTGTCCCTTCGTACCCATCGCGATTAAAAGCCCTAATGACACGTACGCCAGTTAAACCTTCTCGTAAAATCAAATTAATCCGATCAGTTTTACCTTGAATACTACGAAATAGGCGAACAGAGGCATGTTGAATCAAATACACGACTAACGCGAGGATCGGCAAAACCACCAAAAATATTAACGTTAGCTGCTTGTTCTTTAAGTAAGCCATGATTCCGGCCCCGACGAGATTAATTGGCGCCATAATCATCATTCTCAGCATCGTCACGGTTACATTTTGAACTTGGGTAACATCGTTAGTGGTTCGCGTAATCAGTGACGCATCACCATAATGGTCAAAATTTGCATTGCTCATATAGGTCACGCGATTGAACAAATCTCGACGCAAGTCACGGCCCATCCGCATCGATTGGGTGGCCGCAAAGTAAACATTTCCAGCAGCAGCTGCGACACCCACCAATGAAACGATTAACATGATGATCCCAGTTTGCCAGATATAAGCCAAGTTATGCTTGGCAACCCCGAAATCGATTATATTGGCCGTAATTGTTGGTAAAAATAAATTACAGGCTGCCTGAACAATTAAAAATAGCAAAGCCCCGATAAATCCCCACCAGGCAACATATCGGCTAGCTAGTTTAAACATTAGCTGCCACGCTCCTTTCGATAAACGTCTGCTAACAGTATCTTGCTGACCGTTAATAGATTCAAGCAATTCGCCACGCAACTTTTAACGACCACTTAAATAAAACTCAACACTCCGCCGCTGAACATTAACCGCACCCTGTGGATTGGCGTATTTTGGTAATTAGTCAGACTGCGTTAGGCACAAAAGTCAGACTTATGGAACTCGACAAAAAGAGTTCGCACCAAAAATCAAGGCGAACTCTTTTAAAAAAATTGTTGTAATTAATCGTTGGAATAATTTTGCTTAACGATTGGCAGCATGCTGACTGGCAGAATCGAAGCGTTTTTGAAACCAGCCAAGCACCCCGTCAGAAATAATGGCCATTAGCGCGGTTGGCAAAGCACCAGCTAAAATGATTGCACCGCCATTCGTCGCATTGGTTCCGCGAATAATAATGTCGCCAAGTCCACCTGCCCCAACGAACGATCCAATCGCAGTAATTCCAATCGCTAAGACCAGCGCGTTACGAATTCCAGCCATAATAACCGATAAGGATAATGGAACTTCGATGTAGCGCAAGGTTTGTAGCCGCGTCATCCCCATCCCCTTACCAGCGTCAAGCACATCTGGATTTACGTTTAGCATACCTGTGTAGGTATTCTTAATAATCGGCAACAAAGCGTATAAAAAGACCGTCACGATAACTGTATTGACGCCCAATCCAAGGCCTAACATCAGCACTGACAACATTGCCAGTGAAGGAATCGTTTGAATGACATTGGCTACGCCGATCACCCAATCACTTAGACGCCGGTAGCGCGCAATAAAAATCCCAATCGGGATGCCCACTATCGCTGCAAACAACACCCCGTAAATTGAAATCAAAAAGTGACGGTTAAATTGGCTAAGCACATAGAGACCATTGTGTTGAAAATAGTAAATTAATTGTTCCCATAAATTCAAATGGTTCATCGCCTTACCTCCCGTCAAAATAGTGATTTTGTTTTAAAAAGCGTTGAGCAACTGTCGCTGGCTCTTCCAAGTTGTTATCAACTTCATAATTCAGCCGTTGCATGGTTTTCAAATCAATTTTCCCATTCAATTTAGCCACCACTTGCTTTAGCTTAGGATATTTCTTTAAGGCCGCATCATTGACAACGGCGCTACAGTCATATGGTGGAAAGAAATTCCGATCATCCTTTAGTACTCGTAACCCATAACTATTGATCCGTCCGTCTGTAGAATACCCCAGCACTGCATCCATACGACCATTAGACAATGCACTGTAGACTAACCCGATTTGCATATTATAGACATCACCAAATTTATACCCGTAAACACGTTGAAAGTCTGCATAACCATCCCCGTGTCGATTCTCCCAAATCGGATCAATACCGACCTTCATTTTGCTGGCTATCGGTTGTAATTGACTCACATTACTAACATGATGCTCCTTTGCAAACTTCTCCGTGACCATCCACGCATACGTATCAGCGAATCCATAACTTGGGAAGTATGTCATATGATAATGGGTTTTAAAATAACGATGTACGTATGCATCAGTTTGTGCAGGTGTCATTTTTCGATTGATCTTTTTACCCATGATGGATTCAAGATCCGTCCCCGTGTATCGCGTCGAAGTTAAATCGGCATCGTTACGCTTCTGAGCGTTAAACGTCACGTTACCGGAACCTAGATTTGCAATAATCGTTGATTTATATGACGTATCGTGTTCAATCAACGCCTTTAACATCTCAGCCATAATTTGCGATTCCGTCGTCGACATGGCCGCAATTCGTACCGTCCCCGTTGACGAACTATTTAGTCCAGGAAAACCACAGCCACTTAACAATAGCAGGCCACTTAAACCCAGCAACACCAGTGAAAACAGTTTCCTTCGCAATCGTTTCATGCTTGGTCACCTCCGTCCTTAGTTAAGACGGTTGGCGTTACCCAAGCTTCAACACGACCCAACAGAAAATCAACAATTAACGCCAACAAAATAACGGGAATTGAACCACCCAAAATTAAATCTGGACGATACAAATTCAATCCATTAAAAATGAAATCACCTAAACCGCCGGCCCCAATATATGAAGCCAATGTGGCCCAAGCAATTACATAAGTCCCTGACAATCGAATCCCAGCCATGATAACGGGAGCCGCCAACGGGAGTTCCACTAAACGAATGGATTCAAGCTGGCTCATGCCCATGCCCTTAGCGGCATCTAACACACTAGGATCCAAGCCCTCTAAACCTAAGTAAGTGTTACGCAAAATTGGCAAGAGTGAATAAATGAATAGCGCCACGATAGCTGGTTTGGACCCAATCCCAAAGATAGGAATCATCAGGGCCAACAACGCCATTGCTGGTACCGTTTGTAACACACTAGCTAAACCAATAATCCCACCGGCTATTTTTTTGAACCGTGTTAAGAGGACACCCAATGGCACCGCAACTAACACACCCAAGCCCAAGGAAATGCCAGAGATGTAAAGGTGCTGCCAAATTTTGACCAACAATTGTCCGCCAAAATTTTGAAAGAATGTCATCACTGTTGATCACCTGCCTTTTGCTCATCGGTGTGATCGTTATCCAGAGCTTCATCCGTAAACAGTGCATCATAGACGATGTCCACGAGTGCAGCCCGCGTCACAATTCCGACTAAGCGTTGGTCATTATCGACAACCGGCACGTTCTTATAGCCATATTTCAGGATTCGTGAGACGGTATCTCGAATAACTGCATTTTCGTTCACATAAAAAATTTTGGTGTTTGCTACAGATTTTATTGGCGCTTTAGGGTTATAACGTTCACTAAAGGATTCGATGTCAACAAACCCCGTCAAACGATGATCTTTATCTGTTACCAATAGTGTATCAACGCGGCGATCATGCATCAATTTTAGGGCTTTTGACATTGGTTCAGCACCAGTCACTGCCACGGGGGTCTTCAACATAACTTGACCAACTGTCGTAATGCTAGGCTTAGCTTGAATCAAACGTTCGCGCCCAATTAGCTCTTCCACAAAATCATTTGCGGGATGTTTGAGAATTTCTTCTGGGGTCGCAACTTGAATCGTCTCACCATGAGACATCACCACAATCCGGGTCGCTAATTTCAACGCTTCATCCATATCATGGGTCACAAAGACAAACGTCTTGCCTGATTCTTGTTGCAAATTCTTAACTAAGTCTTGTAATAATTCTCGTGTCACCGGATCAAGCGCACTGAATGCTTCATCCATCAAAATGATATCTTGATCAGCAGCCAGTGCTCGGGCAACACCAATTCGTTGTTGCTGTCCGCCGGATAGTTCCGCTGGATAACGATCCAAGAAACTTTCAGGCAACTCAACCAAATTGATCATTTCTTTAGCTCGTTGATTACGTTTATCTTCCGGCCATTTTAATAGACGAGGCACTAAAGTGATGTTGTCACGGATCGTCATATGCGGCAATAAACCAATATTCTGAATCACATATCCGATTCGTCGCCGCAATTGAACTGGGTTCATCTGGGCAATGTCTTTACCGTCAATCGTAATCTCACCAGATGTTTGGGTTAACATGCGATTAATCATCCGCATGGTGGTCGTTTTTCCTGATCCAGATGTACCAATAAAACAAATAAATTCACCACGTTCTACTTCTAAATTAAAATCCGCCACTGCGACCTTGTTACCAGGATATGTCTTATTCAGATGGCTCATTTTTAAAAACATGTTTATTTCCCAACTCCTTGTCTAAATCACCCTAATAATGCTATTTATAATAGTGACCGGCTAATTGCCAGCCTGATCCCGCTTTGCTTTACTCAATACCGTAACGTTTTTTCGCTAATTATTGCAAATCAGCTGTTTTCAATCAAACAATTAATAATTTCAACACTTAAATTCGCTTGAAGGGGTTTTTATGACACAAAAAGAACGGCAACAACACTTGGCTGAATTAACCAGCCGCATAATGATCAGCTTCGTCCTCGCATTGGGATTACTTGTAATGCGACAATTCACCAATTCTTTAATTATCATCATCGCCTTTTGGGGGTGCACTCTTTATGCCATCATCCTATTCGTCCTTTGGGGATGGCTGAAATGGCAACAATTAATATCACAAAAATAATCAAGTACATTGTTGATCTGGCCGATAACAGATCAATATGTTACCACACCTATTTCATTGCCACGATTAGTGAATAACCACCTTCATTCCCGTTGGCGCTGATTCATTCAGCCATTTTGCGTCTGCAACGGTCAGCCTCACACAACCATGAGAGGCCGGTCGTCCTAGTCGCTTTGCTTCTGATACATTGTACCTTCCATCAGCTTTGGTCGGTACTGTATGAAAGAGATATACCCCATGATCAAGGAACGAGGTCCAATAATTTGCTCCTTCTTGTAGCCGTTCATTGTAAAAACTTGCACCTCGTTCAGCCTGAATTGCAAATGTCCCTCGCGGTGTAGTAGCTTTTTCCCCGCTTGAAATAATCATCGTATATAACGTATGATGACCGTTTTTCACGAATAACCGTTGGCGCTTTAACGAAACATCAAACCAGGCGTGTGGATAGCGCTGCAAATCTGGATATGGTTTTACTTGTGAAGGTGCCTGCCAATCAAACTTGGCTCGTCCCTTAGCCATTGCTGATTGCAAGTTTACTCCTAATACGATCAACATGATGAGCCAAAGCAAACCACTATATTTTAATTTATGTCGCACCTCTTATCCCCCTCTATCCTATCTATCCAGACTATCGAAAGCCTGTCAACAATGCAACCAGACTGTAATTCCTCTGCCAGTAAATCTTTCATAAGCATTTTTTATGATTTTTATTTATTAAAATGTTATAAACAGAGCATAGAAGTATCGCCATTTTGCTAATGATAATGAATAGGAGGTTACGATAATGCCCTTCAAGCCAAAGCACATCTTAGTGCCGACTGACGAATCCAGTAATGCAGAGGCTGCCTTAAATACTGCTGTGACAATTGCACAACAAACTGATGCTGACATCAGCTTACTCGAGGTTGTTGCACCGATGTATTCAGCACCTGAATATCCGCTAGAGGATGTCTCTGCTCAATTACAGCAACGCGCCGATGGTTATTTAAAGCGCTTGACTAAATCTGTCGCTGACCAGACTGGTTTTACTAACATCAAGACCACTGTCATTCACGATGCGCCTAAACCAACCATTGCAAAATATTTTCCCGAACAGCATGACATTGATCTCATCGTAATCGGTGCAACTGGTACGAATGCTTTCGAACGTGCCATCCTAGGTTCTACCACGGGCTATGTTGTTCGCGAAGCTGTTGTCGATGTTCTAGTGGTTAAAGATGAGGCTAATTAAAACGTTACTTAAAAAAGTCCCCGAACGGGACTTTTTTAATGACCAAAACCCATACACAAGCGACATCCAGTTATCCGATTAAACCAAATCTAGACTTTTTCTAGGAATTCCCGTTGACATCGTTGGTCAGTACCGTATAATAAGTAGAGTAAATTTGCCCCATGGTCAAATTGGTTAAGACGTCGCCCTCTCAAGGCGGAGTTCCGGGTTCGATCCCCGGTGGGGTGATTTAAAGTCACCCGGGCGCTTGCTTGGCAGATTTACGACTTTAAAATTTCATTGGGTATTAGCCAAATTGGTAAGGCAGCGGACTCTGAATCCGTAATGTACTGGTTCGAGTCCAGTATACCCAACTTTGAAGGTTTATAGTGTTTCATCTGATTGTCTCAAGGCTGTTATATCAGCATTTGAGGCATTTTTTTATTTCTTTTAGTTTGATTCAGTTAAAACCAAATGGCACCACAATAGCACCACGAAACAACTAAAAACATCATTTTTTGTAGACCAAAGTCGTATTTGAATACTTTTGGATGATTTTAATCATCAATAAACGCCTTTATGCCAGTGTATACAGCTTTTCACTGGCACCACAGACCAATTTTTGAGTGACTTTTGAAATTGGTCTACCTCATATAATGGCACCACATAATAAAAATACACCGGCGGGCGGCTGGGGTTAAGGTTTTAGTACGCAGGCTGTCCGTATGGGCGGCTTTTTTTATTTTTGGTTCCCATTTCTACGGAACCGCAAACGGGCTTTTTATAGGGTCTGAAAAGACCAAAGAAAAAAGGATGCACCACTCGGTACATCCCCAGCAATATCGTTTGTCTTTAATGGCAAACCTGATATAATAATGTCATTGGAAAGACAGGGAAACCCCTTAACTTCTTCCCTGTCCGCCGGTCAAGTATTGATTGGTCAGCTAGTCGCTATTTGCGATTAGCTTTTTTTATTCTCTCGTATGCTTGAGCAAGCAACTTCACTGCTCTTGCGGAGATATAGAACGATACAGCAAGCGGCACTATTCCCCAACCATCCTTGAATAGGATTCCATGCTCTCACCCCTTGCGGTCATGGATTGGTGAGAATGAGAGCACTTAATACTTTTCCAGCTAGGCCGCCAGCAAGTAGCGAACTGGCTGGCGACTGTATTACTAGCATACCGAACCAATAACCTAATGAAAACAGCAAATCATTGTACAAACCGCTACATTTTTAGACATCTAAAAACGTTAGCAAAGGTTAGCATTTTGAATTGATCAAAGCTTGATGCAACCTTACCAATTCATAACATCTAAAAACCCGTAAACATCGACGTGCTGCTAGTCACATCCTTAATTAAGTCCAACAATTTCCAATCAGGAAAAATGATACTTCTTTTATCTTCGACATAAGAATCAGTATAATAATCAACATAACATTCGATTGTAACTAATCAGAAAGGAGTTTGAACATGGTAAATTCTCAGAAAAAAATGCCCTACCTCAATGAATTTGACGCGACCATGCAACTCATTCAAGGCAAATGGAAAATTATGATTTTATTCGAACTGGCTGACCGTAAGCATTGCCGATTTGCAAAACTACAACGCCATATCGACAATGTGTCCCACAAAACATTGACCGTTCAACTTAAAGAGTTAGCAGAAGACGGCCTGATCAGTCGTCACGACTTTCAAACCGCCCAACCTCACGTAGAGTATCAGCTCACCAGCACCGGACAAACTTTAATTCCAGTCCTCAATGCCATTTGTGATTGGGGCGATCAACACGTCGCACCTAGTCTGCGCCAACGCTCACTATGTGACGAATCAGTCTAAATTAAAAGCGCCATCAACATGGCGTCTACACCATTAATAAGGCGACAGTCAACGTGAACGTGGCCGTCGTAATTCATTGCGGTGATGATTATAAATTTGACGAGCGTTATCCGGTCGCCCATCTGGTGCTTCCATAAACGTGGCCGAAATTTTTTGTTCATCGATAATCTTGGTCACTCGATTCATATCACCGGTGAACCACTCAATATTATCAGCGTCATAAGGATCAGTACCCAAGCCATATTCATACATGCGATGTGGATTAACTACAACCAAAAGCTGCCTAGTACCAGCGACAGTAATTCGTTTAATGTGCCGTAGTAAGCGTTGCGGTGTCATTTGATCACCCTCTTCGATTTAAGCGTACCACACTCCGAATTTAAATGCCGCTTGCGTTATCCCACAGTCCATGTTAAGCCCACCACGGGAGGAACAACCGATGACTTTTTATAGTTATCAATTTATTGTATCTAATCAAAATCAAGGTCAGTATTTAAGGATCGCGGTCATTTGTGTGCTAGTGGTCGTGACGCTGTTATTAATGACCCAATACTTGCGCCATCGTTGGGATGTTAAGTTTAAAGATTTAGCTGTGATTGCAGGGACATTCTTAATGTTAACGCTTGCTTATCAATATAATGACTTCACCAATCTTCAGGCTTCCTCAAAACAAAATGGACAAATCATTGCGACCGTTAAACAAATCGCGCATCAACTCGATGTGAAACCGCAAACGCTAGCTGTAAATAACCCATCGCAAGCGAACACTGGTTTACTCGTTAAATCGGCAAATCACTACTATAATGTTGTTTATAATGCAGATGGTTCACAATTTGTTTTGCAAAGGGTGAACCTAGTTAAAACACGAATTACTGTGAAGGGAGCGTAACTGACGCATGGCAAGTTATCCCGACATCGTTTTAAAACTAATCATCGGTTTTTTATTTATCACTTTACTAATTAATTTTACTGGTAAAGGTAACTTAGCCCCAACCTCAGCGATGGACCAACTGCAAAATTACGTCCTTGGTGGCATCATTGGTGGCGTTATTTACAGTTCAACGATCACGTTAGCCCAATTTATTGTCGTATTGCTGATTTGGGCCTTACTCATCTTGATCACCCGGTATTTAAAAACTCATGTTCATAGCATTGGTAAGTTTATCGACGGTCAACCCATCACGATCGTTCGGAATGGCCATTTACTCGTTGAAAATTGTCTACGAGCTAACTTGTCGGCTAAAGACGTCGACTTCAAGCTCCGAACGGTTGGTGCTTATGACTTAAACCAAGTCAAACGTGCTATTCTCGAACAGAATGGCAGCATCACCGTACTTACGCTCGGTGACGAAGATGTTCGGTACCCGGTCATTGTTGATGGACAAGTCGATCCGGATGTTTTAGAACTAATGGGTAAAGATAACGCTTGGTTACAAAACGAATTAAATCAACAAGCTGTTAGCAATGTTCGGCAAGTCTATATGGCCAAGTATCAACATGGGCAACTAAGTTTAATGCTTTATGATAATCAAGGCCGCTAAATTACCCTGTCGTTATTTCCATTCTTAAATTATCGTCGAAACGAGAGGCAACAAATGACCACTACATTTTTCTTTCTGATTATTCTAATTGGCGTTATCGCCGCGGTCATCGTTAACCGACACTTCCCGATTATTCCGTTACCATTGTGGTTCATTTTGATGGGTCTCATTGTGTCAATTTTACCGATGTACCACAACTACATTTTTGATCCAAATCTATTTCTCTTTTTTATCGTGACACCATTGTTATACAATGAATCCCAATCTGCATCACGTTATTGGATCGGTCGTGGTGCAATTAATATTGCTTCTTTGTCTGTGGCTTTAGTCCTAGTGACGGTTGTTTTGGTTGGTGCGGCACTTCATCTGCTTTTTCCATTTTTGCCATTCGCACTGGCACTAGCGTTATGTGCTGTGGTTACACCAACGGATGCCTCTGCCGTCAGTGCCTTCGCTCAACCTAACCCTGATTTCCAGATTCCTTTTACAATCTTGCAAAACGAATCTCTTTTTAACGATGCCTCTGGTTTCGTTGCCTTTGACCTTTCGCTACTGGCATTTACGACCGGCACATTTTCAGCAAACGCAGCCGTTGGCAAGTTTATCTTCGAGTTCATTGGTGGGTTGCTTGTCGGCGTCCTAATCGGTTTCTTGTTCCATTATCTTCGCCGTCTCTTAATTCTCGGCGATGATGACAGTCCTTTTGTCATGCTATCACTGGAGCTAATCGTGCCATTTCTGGTCTACTTTATCGCAGAACAATACGAATTATCCGGTATTCTCGCAGTAGTAGCCGCTGGTCTCGTTCAAGGTCGAGAAAATGACAGCTTACAACTGATCTCGAGCCGGATGCAGTTAGTCCGTTCAAATGTATGGGAAATTGTCGAGGAAGCATTAACTGGTTTAGTCTTTGTCCTTCTTGGCATCTCATTACCAACCATTGTCATTCAAATTGTAACCAAACACCCCGGACTATTAGGTCTACTCCTATTAATCAGCGTCGTTTTATATGGCTTGAAGTTCGGCCTACGCCTCCTTTGGTCGCGCTATCTCGTCTGGATGCACGTATCCAGTAATCATCGTTGGCAGGACAGTTGGTTAATGGCTGTTAGTGGCGCTAGTGGGACGATTTCCTTATCGCTGGCCTTCCTACTGCCAGCCTTAGGTAATAAACAACTACCGATTGATCGAAACGCTCTCATCTTTATCGTAGCCGTTGTTATCATGATTAGTTTGACCGTTGCTGCGATAATTGTCCCGAAAATGACAAAAGTGACAAAGTCATCCGTGGAAAAACCGATTTCACAATGGACCAGAGAAATGATTATGACCGCCATGAATACCGTCCGCGGCGATAAGGATCACCCCGCCGAAGCTCAAATTGTTGTAGACGCATTGAGCCAACAATTACATCAAAATAAAATTTCTCATCGTCGTGAGCGACGGCGTATTTTTGACTTAGCTGATGCCACAGAGCGAACAGCAATCGCCGGTATGCACGACCGTGGTGAAATCACCGATGATGAATTCAACTACTATACTGAATTTCTCGACTTATGCATCTCTACCGTTGACACCAATCCGTGGCACAACCTTATGTTAAGAATTCGGTTTAGTATTCATACTGGTCGTTTGTACCAAGATGTTCAATCGGGACAAGATATGTTTTTTACGACGCCATTAATTGCCGAACAATTCTATTGGCAACGTCAATTTCAAGCACACGGTGAAGACATTCGACCAATTGAAGAAGTCGGTTTCAATGCCGTGATTGACGCCTTAAAAGATTATCGTCACGCTCACGGTGGCAAAACAACCATTGAACTACATGCCGTTCAACGAACCTATCGCGAACGCCACCGACGCATGAATATGCCCGTTCCTGATCCTAAAGTTGTTTATCAACTCTTTTTAACCGCCTTCCATGCCGAATATGAATTCTTTCAAACAGCAATTAGTGCGGGAAAAATGAGCGTAGGTCTCGCCGAAGAACTGCAACAACACATCATTTTTGATGAAATGGCCTACCTACAAAATAACAATTCATTTATCAGTTGATTTCATTTTAAATTGTCCAGTTCCATCTTTGCTTTTCCATGTCACTTTTCTGGCCTCGACCAAAAACAGCGTTCCCAATTTTAGGGAACGCTGTTTTTTAAATTGGAGAGGCTCGGTATTACATGCTTCCTAGTTAGGTCAAACTCACTGGAATAAGCGAACAAAATAAGGAATCAACCAACTCAAATAGCCGCCAATTTCAAAAATCAACCATCAGTAGCGGCTTAGAAACGTCCGCTCATTCATAATAGATCACAAAGGGTGAAGGCCTGCTCCACAACTAACTGTTGTCGCAAACGTTCATCTTCATCGACTAATTCATCTAAAGAAATTTGTGCCAAGTCACGTAACTTTAGCAATTGAGAAAAATTTGGCAATTGGTCACCTTCCTCCCGGCAGCGAATATTTTCAGGACAAGCATCCAACTTCGCCGCTGGCGGTGCTCGATCCCATTATCCAGCCGTAAGTGTTTCACTACCTGACTAATTGTCATTTAAAACACTTGCTCTCTTGCCACTAATCACAGCCTAGGTATGAGACAGATAAGTATAAGTCCGGTCAGAGTTACATTGGAACGTAAATTCATGGTCACAAGCATCATTGGACCGCCAACGTGAAACGACATAATGAGACGACTGGGTGTGACGTAATTTATGACTCACAGTTTTGACCGTCTTTGTAATATCAGTATCTGCTTGAGTAGCAGCGCCTCGTAGAATTTGGTGTAGATCGTGAATAAAAGTTGCCGCATTTGTAATCATCAGACTAGCCTCGCTTTCAATTTGACTACTAACTTTGATAAGTTATTATTAATCGCTATCTTGATTAGATTAAATAATACTTGCTGTTAACACGCAAAAAAAATGCCTAGCTTATCGCTGACATTTTTCATCAATTTTACCTTAAATTTTAAAGTGCTGACGACTAATGCATGTATAAATACGTCACCTGTTGGTCGTGGCAAGCAAACATAAACTCATGATTTAGTCCATCTTTAGCTCGCCATTTTGAAATTTCATAACGCCCACTTTGACTCCCTTTTAATCTAACCGTCACAGCCTTCAATGTTGCTTGATCATTCTCAACGTGACCGCGCAAAGTTGTTTTTAAATCATGCAAAAATTGTTCGCTATTGTTCATTAGTAAATCCTTTCTGTTAGCGACACTTCGTTCACATCTCTCTGTTACTTTACCACTTTGGCATCCATTACCTCAACTTAGCGTCAGAAACAGGCGACGTCTGGTTAGCGTATCTTAGACTAGATAGACGATCACAGCATTATTCACTGTCAACCAACGTGAACTTTGCACCTAAACAAAAAGCCATTCAAAAATTGAATGACTTTTACGAAAAAACGATAATAATTCGCCGTAAAGTAGCATTGATGGTAGCCCTCAAAGCAAAAAGTAATCATCAACACATACAAATTCTAAAGAATCTAACAGCCCTAGTCCTTAGTCCTGTACACGTTTCTGGATTTCTTTAGTCTGTTCTTCAAACCCAGGTTTGCCAAGTAAGGCAAACATGTTGACCTTATACGCTTCTACCCCTGGTTGGTTGAATGGGTTGATCCCATTCAAGTAGCCAGAAATACCCACGGCAATTTCAAAGAAGTAGATCAAGTAACCTAACGAGTATTCAGTCTGATTGGGGATGTGAACAGCCATAACCGGCACATCACCATCGGTATGCGCCAAGGTAACTGCACGGAAAGCTTGGGTGTTGACGTAATCCATCGTCTGCCCTTCAAGGTAGCCAAGTTGATCGAGATCATCAGCTTCCTTTGGAATATCAATGTCGTACTTTGGTTTGTCCACTTTAACGACAGTTTCCATTAGGTTGCGACGGCCTTCTTGAATGTATTGACCAAGAGAATGTAGATCTGTGGAGAAGTTTGCACTAGAAGGATAAATTCCCTTTTGATCCTTCCCTTCAGACTCGCCCATCAATTGTTTCCACCATTCAGAAAATGAAGCCATGGTTGGTTCATAGTTTTCTAATAATTCAGTTGTTTTACCCTTGCGGTATAAAATGTTCCGCAATGCGGCGTACTGATAGGCATCGTTCTTCGTCAAGTCAGTATCAGTATATTCGGCAGCAGCATCAGCAGCACCCTTCATCAATTGATCAATGTCAGCGCCAGATGCGGCAATTGGTAATAAGCCAACCGCGCTTAAGACGGAGAAGCGCCCGCCAATACCATCAGGGACAACGAACTCTTCATAACCAGCAGCATCTGCTTCTGTCTTCAGCGCTCCTTTAGCACGATCAGTCGTTGCATAAATACGTTTCTTAGCACCATCTTCGCCATATTTCGCAACTAAACGTTCTTTGAAAATTCGAAAGGCGATTGAAGGTTCCGTCGTTGTTCCAGACTTAGAAATAACGTTAACGGAAAAGTCGCGATCTCCGATGACATGAATCAAGTCGTGCACGTATGAAGAAGAAATCGAGTTTCCGGCAAATAACACCAGCGTTCCTTTGCGTTCACTAGCTGGTAGTGCTGTATAAAAGGCTTCATTCAAAAAGTCAATTGCAGCACGGGCACCAAGGTACGAACCACCAATTCCGATGACGACCAGCACTTCTGAATCACTTTGGATCTGTTTAGCAGCTGCCTTAATCCGGCTAAATTCTTCTTTATCATAAGCCGTTGGCAAATCTAACCAATCACGGAAATCTGCGCCAGCCCCTGTTCCATTCCGTAACTGTTCATCCGCCGCATTTACCATTGCTTGCATTTCACCCAGTTCATTCTCATGAACAAACTTCGTCAGATTAGAACTATCAAAGGAAATATATGCCATGCTTTGCCTACCTCTTTCTTAATTGTGTTTCCATTACTCAGTATACACTAAAACATTGATCCATGAGCAATGAAAGCCCACCCACACGATTGGTATGTACCAATACTCATTTACCGCTTCGGCCCCATTCAACTACTAAAAAAAGTGGTCTATTTTTCGTTTAGTTAGTGATTGGCCTTCGCCGCTGAGACCAAATTAAAAATCGCCTCCACCAAAGCAGGAGACGATTTTTAATAAACTCATCACGTTCATGTGTTTTTAAAGCTGAGTCGTTGACCAGCTACATAATTCCGATCATAATGCCTCCGCCAATTATTAATGCAGAACCAATAATGATGTTCACCATTTCCCAGTGTGTCTTGCGCTCACCAAGCAACCAAATTGAACCAAATGTGGAAATAATGATCCCCATTTGAGCCAATGAAAAGGCCACGGCCAAGCCCACTTTAACGGTAGCTAAGAACATGAATAGATTCCCAGTCCCCCAGAACAATCCTGTAATAATATTCTTCCATGTTGGCGCTTGCCACATCTGACGACGCGCTCCGATCATTAAAACAAAGACAACAGCTCCCAGCAGCATGCCAATGGATTGAGGAAAAACAACGGCGTGAGTGAAGTCGGTAGCATTGCCCACACCACCCCATTTTTCAAACGCTTTAATCACAATCGTGTAGGCCACATAACCAATGGTCGAAATTGTCATCGCACGTGCACCCGCTGCTGCACTACGCCCCTGACTCGTGTCACCAGGTTTGTGTGGATCACGCCGTGAGGTCAACGTTGCCCCAACAATCAGTGCAATGACGGCAATTGTCCCCATTGTGTATTGTTTGCCAGTGACCCACTCTTGAAAAAGTAAAACCCCAGCCAAGGCATTGCCCGCCAACTGTAGTCCCGTGGAAAGTGGAATCGCCTTGGACACGCCCATCGCTTTCATAGAAGTGAATTGTCCTGCTTGCCCCACGACCCATAACAATCCGGAGAGCAACCCAGCAATCCACACCTTTGCATCTAAGATTGGCTGAAAAATCAGCAGTGATAAAATACCAAATAATACGGCCCCCATGGTCATCCCTAAGGTCTGCTGTGCCGCCGACCCGCCCAGTTTACCAGAAACTAGTCCAATCGAGCCCCAAGCAATCACTGGAACTAACGCGATTAAAATGCCCATTTGAAACTCCTTTAATTAATTCAACATGTCATTATTATTCGACAATCGTCGCTGCAACATTGGCCACCCGGGCCGATTCACTCAAGTCAATGTCATCCGCGAATCGCAACGCCAAAGAAGAAGCACCGATTACACCGGCATCATTGCCTAATTGAGCTAATTTTAATTGTGTCGATTGACGTACCGTAGTGAACGCCTCTTGTTGAAACGTCTTATTTACTAAATCTAATAGGAATTGACCAGCAGCAGAAACACCACCACCGATAATCACAGCGCTGGGGTTAAGCACATTGGCCAAGTTTGCCACAGCCAAGCCAAGATATTGGCCCACCTTATTGGTGACTTCATTGGCCAGAAAGTCGCCTTGTTTAGCGAGATCAAAAACAATTTTAGAAGTAATTTCGTCCCCGTTATCCACCATTTTTTTGAGCGTTGAGTTGCCAGAATATTCTTCTGCAAAATCATGGGCCAAATGAACCACCCCAGTAGCGGAAGCATATGTCTCCAAGCAACCATGCTTCCCACAAGTACATAAGTACCCACCGGGTTGCACGGTTACATGACCAATTTCACCACCGGCGCCGTTAACCCCGTGCTGTAACCGTCCACCAGCAATGATACCGCCACCAACACCAGTTCCTAATGTGATGAAATCAACGTCTGGTTCGTTATCTCCAGCGCCTTTCCACCGTTCGCCGAGTGCGGCAACGTTGGCATCGTTGTCCAGTGCAAATGCCATATGAGTGCCGGATTCAATGTCTCTTTTCGCATACTGAAGCGTCTTCCAATTCAGGTTATAGGCAGCCGTTACAGTGCCCGCGTCCAAATCGACTGTCCCCGGCGTGCCCATGCCAATTCCGACAAAGTTATCCGGGTTCATTTGATATAGGTCTAAATGGTGATTGATCGATTGAATAATATCAGGAATGATATGACTTCCCTCGTCCAAAATATTAGTTGGTATACTCCATTTTTGTTGCACAATGCCGTCTAAGGTTAAAATTGCGAATTTGATCGTTGTCCCGCCCAAATCAACACCGATTAACTTTTTTGCTGCCATTTTAATTTTCCTCCTCTTAACAACCGTTTGTTTCACGATAGTTAACTCCCTTTGCCAGGTGAAGCCAAATGACCCAACCGTCATATATTGGCTCCAACGTAAAAAACTTTACGTTATATTCTCTAATAATGTAAGCGGTTTTACAACCCTTTTTTAGACTTTCATTGAACTTTCATCTATGTCAAGTTGCGAATCCATCAAGGATTCAACGCCCTGGTATAGTCCAATTATGTGTGAATTGCCTATGAAAATTTTTTTCATAAAAAAACGCCGCAAGCACACTTAAGCAGTGTACCTACGACGCCCAGCATTTAATTCAGGGAGGTCAAAACTCCGGCAAAGCCATCAACTCATCTTGATGGTGGTTTTCTTCATCCTTAGTCCACACAGCCACGTGGCCTTGCTCATTTGCTGACGCAATAATCCGCTCCTGACCGTGTTGATCAATGTAGTAGAAGTCATTTACCGTCATTTCCTCAAACAATGCGGGCAGTTGGTACTCCTTCTCATCAACCAGTTTAACGCGTACCACCTCACGAACACCCGAAATCCGACTCGGATTGCTTGTTAATCGAACAGCAGCAATTTCTTTTTTCATCCCCGCACCTCACCCAAAATTATTTTAAAAAAAGACGATGTAAAACTGTCTGGCAATCTTACATCATCGTGAGTCAATTTATTCCAATGGTTAAATTGCTAAATCTCTTTGAAATTTCAGTTTAACATAAACCAACATCGAATGCCCGCACCAAACGCGGAAATTCAAGCGATGTAGATTGATCTTAAATTTTATGGGTGTTGTAGTTTAGAGTGTTTAAAGCCGTAGCCTAAATAAATGAGCAATCCAATTGCAAACCAACCAACCATTAACAACTTGGCCGCCTGATTTAGGCCCATAAAAATAACTGCAGAAAAGCCCGCCGAAATTGCCGGTAAAATCGGATAACCGGGCATTTTAAACTGGGCAGTCATTAAATCTCTGCCTTCACGCGGCCGCAATGCATAGATGCCAAACGACACCATCATAAATGCGACCAACGTTCCAGCCGACACTAGATTCGCTAAAAATGTAAATGGGAAAATAGAACCTAACACAGCCGCTGCAATCGTTACCAACGTTAACGCCCGACCAGGTAACTGCTTATGATTAAGGTGGCCTAGGTACTTTGGTAACAGACCATCTCGGCCAAATGCATAGACCAAGCGTGAACTCGCCAGATGAATGCCGATTAATGACGCAAACATTCCCAAAATCGCTACCAATGATAAGAGCCCGGCTACAAGGTTATGCCCAGAACGCCGTAGCGCCCAAGCGGCGGGTTCTGCATTACCTGCATAGCTAGTATATCGGTACATTCCCACTAAAACTAAAGAAACGAACATAAAAAGCACTGTACCAATCACTAACGTGCCAATGATCCCCCGAGGCATTGTCGTTTGTGGGTTCTTTGTTTCTGCGGTGTTAGCTGCGATCGCATCGAATCCTACATATGCTAAAAAAATTTGCGCCGTGCCGGCTACAATGCCAGTTAAGCCACCAAAACTCGTTCCTGGACGATGCTTCGGAATAAACGGTACATAGTTGGTACTGTGGATCGCTGTTGCGCCCACAATAATAAAAATGACAACAACCACCAATTTAAAAATAACCAAACCATTTTCAAGTCGTGAGATTTGATCAATCCCATGTGATAAAAGCCAGCCGACAAACAAGATTGCCCCCAAAGCTAACACGTCGATCATGGTCCCATGATGTAAGTTAAAGCCCGCTGTCATCATTTCAGGTAAATGAACTCCCAGACTACCTAAAAAGCCTTGGACATAGGCCGACCATCCAGACGCGACAAACGCAATCGCGATGAAATATTCAGCTAGTAAAGCCCAACCAGTCAACCATCCCCAAATCTCGCCAAACAAAACGGTAATCCAACTGTAGGCGGAACCTGCAAATGGCAGTACGGAAGCGGTCTCAGCGTATGCTAATGCAGCCAATCCAGCCCCAACTGCGCCAAGCAAAAAAGAAAATACAACGGCCGGGCCGGCATGATCGGCGGCAACAATTCCCGGCAACGTAAAGATTGCCGTTCCCACCACCATGCCTAGACCTAGTCCCAATAGATCCTTAGTCGTCAGTGATGGCACCAAACGGGCATCTTGATCAAAATAAAATTTAGGATCTTGCTTTCGAAATAGCCGGTGAAAAGCAGATTTTTTTCGCACAACGCGCCTCCCTGTTAATAATGTGTTTAACTTTATCATGAAAAGATGTCTTGAAACAAACCCATGTAGGTTGAATGTGTATTAGTCCAATCGACTTCATCAAAAAAATCCTCTCAGACTTGGAGAGGACTTCATACAATCATTGATGATTTAAATAAGAGTGGTAACTGTCTAGAAGTGGATATAACCAGCCGCTTCACTAGCAGAGATTGTGCGTGCGTGATAAGCCAGCCCATTAAAGTTTCCTTCAATGATGTTAACTGTCCCGTCGCCATTAACGCCAGTCACGTAAGCTACATGGTTGTAAGCAAAGTAAGCTACTGAACCAGCTGTGGCTTGGTTATTAACTGCAATACCTTTAGCACGAGCGGAATTACCCCAATTTGCACCGTCGCCTAGATAGCTAAATTGCCATGCTGGAATACCTTCGGCCTGCAAAATTCCGGCAACAAATGAGGTACATTGACCAGCTGGATATCCATTGATTCCTTGCCGAAAACCGGCAATTCCGGCAGATGAAGCATCAGTAGCGACTGGCGCTGATGCAGCCGGTGTTACAGGCGCAGGCGTCGTTGGTGCCGCTTGGCTAGCAGGTGTTTGTTGCGCTTGAGTTAGCTGTGGTGCAGCAGAAGGCGCGGTTGACGCTGGTGTAATCGTCGTTGACTGTGTTGACTGTGGTGTCTGCACTTGTGCACTCGTAGCAGCCGATGTCGTTTGGGCAACAGTTGAATCAGTTACTTGGCCTTGGCTATTCTGTGAAGCAGGGGCTTCGCTTGAAATAGTAGCAGGTGCCTGACTCGCCAGTGTTGCAGAGGGCGCGGCTGACGCTTGACTGACAGCTGGTGCTTGGCTAGCAGCTGGCGCTTGACTAACAGGAACTTGCGTATGCAGCACTTGGCCGACAGACAAGAAGTTAGCATTAACTAGGCCGTTTGCGGCTACCAATTGTTCCATGGACAAGCCTAGCTTTTCACTGACGGTCGATAACGTATCGCCGGTAACGACCACATAGTCTCCATTGGCATCCAAGACAGGGGCAGCTTGTGATGTTGCTTGACTAGCCGGTGCCGCAGACTGTGGCTGTGGCTGAGGTGCAGTTGAGCCTTGGGCGTCCGGAATCGTAATCGTTTGTCCAATTTGGATCAAAGCTGGATTGGCCAAATGTGAAGCTTTAGCGATTGCATCAACTGACGTATGGTGTTTTTGGGCAAAAGCCCAAACAGTATCGCCTTTGACAGCTGTGACCGTTGAGGCATTAGCGAGTGTTGTACCAGCTAACAAACTAACGGCAAGGGTTGAAGTTAATAACGTTGCTTTTAAAGTCTTGTTCATTTTGAATGTTCCACTCCTACTTTTAGCGTTCTGAGTAATAACTACCATGGCTGGTGGTAGTCGAACCTGTACAATACAATTTAACTCTGACAAGTGGTGAATTACCATTACAACACAATTACATTCTCAAAAACCGGTAATTTTTTTGAGAAACATGTTCCATGTGTCTGCCTAATCTCTTGAGATCTCAGCCGTGACCTTAGCCACATTTCATGGTAAACTAAACAGGTTCACGGGGATGTTCCGGATTCGACAGGTATAGGTCGAACTTGAACTGCGCTTCGTGGGTTGCGTCCACGTAAAAACGCTACCTAATTTTTATCTGCAAAAGATAATAATTCTTACGCTTTAGCTGCTTAATTGTAGCTTGACGTAGATCCGTCCGTTACGGCCCAGGTGGCGGGTTACGGGTCTCAAAAATTTGGGCTACGCTGCGAGCTCCCGTCTGAAGTCAGCAGAAGAGATTAATCAGACTTAGCTAATCACGGTTGCCCGGCCAAACGGCGTTTTGATTAGTGAAGCTTAAATGGTTTGGCTATGAGCGTAGAGGTTCAAGTGGCGATATGCTTGGACGCGGGTTCGATTCCCGCCATCTCCATAATTTCAAGCACTCCGTTACGTTTCGTATCGGGGTGCTTTTATTTAAAAATTTATCGCTCATGTGAACAGTTGGAGGAGCGAATGGAGCACAAGATTGCGGTTATTTCAGATAGTCATGGTAATGCCACGGCCTTAGCAGCAGTGCTAGACGATGCTCGCCAACATCAAGCCACCGACATTTGGTCCTTGGGTGACATCGGTTTTGGCGGGCCTGGCACGGCACAATGCTATCAATTGCTAGCTGACGCCAATACGAGTCAATATCTCATGGGTAATTGGGAAACTGACTTCAATCTGGTTCTTCAAAAAAAGGCAATCAATTTGAATGATCCAAGCGATGTTTATTTTGTCATGCTGGTTCGTTATGATTACGCTCGTTTATCTAAACAACAACGAGAAAAGATACAAACGCTGCCGATGGCGAGTACTAAAACAATTAACGGTTTCAAAATCAGCCTTTCTCACAATTTACCTAGGGAAAACAGCGGTCATTCATTATTTCCTACCCAACCACAGGGTAATTTCGACCAACTAATTTCCGATCCAAACACTGACGTTGCGATCTACGCTCATATCCATATGCCACTATTTCGCTATACCGCTTCTGGTCAATTAATCCTTAACCCTGGATCAGTTGGTCAACCTTGGTCTACCCAACAACATTTACTGGCAAATCGAGCTGCCAGCTACGTCCTCTTGACCATTAGTGAAAGCGGCATTGAAGGAATTGATTTTCGGCGAATTCATTATGACCAACAGATTGAGCTAAATTTAGCTCAATCTTCTGGCTTTCCTTATCCTGAATTATATAAAAAATTGCTAGAAACTGGGATTGCATCCACCCATGATCTCCCTTTGCTGACAAAAATTAATTCCGCCCATCATTATCGTGACCTAGCGGAACAATTTTTGAGTCAACTCCCTGATCAACATTTTTAAATAAAAACCGCTCAAACTAAATTTGCAAAACAAAATCCAACAAAAAAAGAGTTGTCCATTTGACAGCTCTTTTTTGTTGGATTAGCCAGTAAAGACACCGACGATTAACCAGAGATTCAACACGATTAAGATTGCTGTAACAATCCAGGCGGTCCAATTTACCCATGGTCGATTTTTAAACTCTCCCATCAGTTCACGATTACTCGTGAATAGAACCAAGGGAACCATGGCAAATGGCAGCGCGACACTCAAGAACACCTGAGAAAAGGTTAGCAAATTTTCGATTTTAGCTTCATTACCCTTGTAAATAATCGCAAATACTAAAACTGGTGTGATCGACATTAAACGCGTTAACAACCGTTGCGCCCATAATGGGATTCGCAAGTGAATGAATCCTTCCATGATAATCTGCCCTGCTAAGGTCCCAGTAATCGTTGAGCTTTGCCCAGAAGCAAGCAGTGCAATGGCAAATAACATACTGAGCAGTGGACTGGCAATTGCGCCAACGATTTTGGAGTTGCTTAAGGCATTGTAGAGGTCAACAAAGCGTCCTAATTCGCTGTGAGTTCCGAAGAATAGGGCCGCTCCTAAAATCAGCAATAAACAGTTGACCACAAAGGCAATTGTTAACTGGATGTTTGAATCCGCTACCGTGAAACGAATCGCTTTTTTAACGCTGTCACGATCATTACGGTCCAAAGCGCGGGTTTGTGAAATCGATGACCCTAGATACAAGTCGTGAGGCATTACTGTCGCCCCCACAATTCCTAGTGCCAAATATAACATTGGCTTGTGCGTTAGTAGCTGCCCTGGGTGGGGTACAAACCCGGCAAAGATCTCAGGCACATCTGGCCGAGCCAAGATGACTTCATATAAGAAAACAAATAAAATAACTGCCACTAATGTAGCAACAATGGCTTCGATTTTTCGGAAGCCCATTTTCATCAAAACTAACAGTAACAACACATCAAAGGCCGTGATAATCAACCCGACGATCAGCGGAAAACCAAATAACAGTTCCAATGCAATCCCTGACCCAATGATTTCCGCCACGTCTGTTGCCATGATTGCTAGTTCTGTAATGACCCATAAAAAGATCCCCATCCCTTTAGAAGTCCGCTCACGGGTCATTTGAGCCAGATCTTTACCAGTCACAATTCCCAACCGTGCCGACATTGCTTGCAGAAGCATTGCAATCAAACTTGATAATAAAATAACGCTAATTAGCGCGTACTTATATTGCGCACCACCGGCGATTGATGTGATCCAGTTCCCCGGATCCATGTAACCAACAGCGATCAACGCACCCGGCCCAGTGTACGCCATTAGCGTTCTAAAGTAACCAGCATGTTGGGGCACCAAAATGGACCCATTAACTTCATCTAGACTCTTGGCGTGATCACCAGTTGTGTTAACGAAATGCTTCCTGTCGTGGTTGCTCACTTCACTAGTTGTTTCGCCTGTGTCAAATGCTAAATCACGCTTCTTATCCCTCTTTTTATCGTGCTTTTTGCTCATCCCGATATCCTCTTTTCCGTTTTGATTCCTGATTACTCAGGTCTAATCCTTCAAAGATGGTCGCTAGCGTCGCGTCATCAAAAAACAGATCAATCCAATGATATTCAATTTATCGGCTTTGGTTAGCTTTTTGTTAATTCGACGTAACATCGGATTGTCAGATGACAATCACTCCGTCTTTGGATATTTTTTGGCAGGTTTTTGAGCCATGTATACTATGTGCCGAAGTCCCACAAATTACAAGCACATCATGCGCTTTGAAAGTGTTTACAACCAATTTTTTGTTTTTTATTTCAAAGAATCAATTTAGCAGTGGCTAATTTTTTTCAAATTAACGACTTAACACAAAAAACGTCCATAAAACTAATGGGCGTCTTCACTACATTATTTCACATTTGTCAGGATAATTGACGAACCTCGTGATCTGGATCGCGCCACCAAACATGGACGATATCTTGATTAGTCGCATCTGTTAGTGCGACCGCAAACTCTGAACGTTTCTGACTCATCAACGCCTGTAAATGGGCAGCGTCGATATTTGCCTGGGTTAACTCAAGTAACACGCCAGACTCCAAATCAGTGATATTGAAACTAGCACTTATGCTTACACCGTCAACTAAATCCACCGTTCCTTCGTTGACCACAATGGTTACCATCAGCAATGACCTCCTAAATATTTAGTCTGCATTGGCAAACTTGATGCCAAATTCACGAATAAAGTCGATGACCTGTTTAGCCTGTTCTTCACCAAACTCACCGATCCAGGAACTAAACCGCTTGGTCACGCGCGCTGTAATTTGTTGCTCAGCTTGTTGACCTTTCTGTGTTAAACTCAGGTTCATTTTGCGACGATCGTGCGGATCTGGCGATTGAAGAATCAGATCCTTATTCAGTAGCGATCGAATTTGTCGAGAAATTGCACTCCTAGTAACTTTACGATCTTCGGCAATTGTCATTAAAGTCAAATCTTGCTGGCGAGAAACGTCATGCAAAATTAAATACTGTTCAAATGAAATCTGAAATTCTGCCGCTGGTCGCGACACGAATTCATCAAGATATTTCAAAAAATGAATATAAACATCAATGGATTCTGCCAACAATTCTTCATTAGCCATGATTGTTCCCTCCCTGCTAGTTACGCAGTCCCGCATCCGCGAAGTATGATCACCTCCGATGCCACTCGCCCATTTTGAGACATCCTTAAATTGAATAAGTAGCGCCCCGCAGCGTGCTTACGGTTCCCGCCATTGATTTGGGCTCCACAAACGTCCTTCCATAGCGCCACGAAGGCTCTCAATTTCCGTTTGTTGATCTTGAATCAGTGCTACAGCGGCATCAATGACGATTTGATTGTCCGACGTTTTTAACTGTTGCAGTTGATTCAAAACCCATGCTTGTTGATCTGCCATATAAACATTTCTCCTTGGTTAACGGTAAAGCCAGTATATCATAGCCACGACGATGAGGGGCACTTGAGTCCTCACGCCTTGTCGCTAAAACATTGGATGCCCATTGGCACTGTGATTAGGAAATGGTTGTTTGACCATCCAGTGTTCAACTATCTGGCCTTCGCGCACCCGAAAGACATCAACTTCAGCCATTTCAATGGCCTCTGGTTGATCCCGTCGAATCACATGCAAGTAAACTAAATCATCATTATCCGCCACGCTAACAATCGTCCGGTAAGCCTGTCGCAGACTGCCTTGGGGACCAAACAGCGGTCGATAATAATGCACCATTGCTTCTGCACCATCAGCAATACTAGGATTATGTTGAACAAGATCGGCAGCGACATACTGTTGAACCGCAGTAATATCATGACGGTTAAAAAAGGCATTCCAAAAAGCGATCACAATCTGGCGGTTTGTAAACGGCTGCAGGTTAGGTGTGCCGTTGTCATTTAATAATTGAACTGTCCCTGTGACATAATCGAGTGTTGCATCTCCCCGCTCACCACCACTAACTTGACTCATCGTCCCAGCATTAAAGTTGAGCATCAAGGTCGTCCAATGATCGGCGTCAAACCACGTTAAATAATAAACGCCATTTGCAATAATTTGTAATTGAACAACTGCATCATGTTCCTTTTGATCAGACTCACCAAGCATTGAACAGCTTAAATGTCGATCATCAATCAGTTGTCCAAGCCACTGTCGTCGGTTCGCTTGTTTGATGAGCCATCGCCGCCCAATTAATTCATTAGTCATTAGCTAGTCTCCCATCTATCAAAGGCCTACGAGTGAATACGACGACCGCCTCGAATGCCAGCAATGCCTAAAGCAATCATAATGACAATGACAGTTATGGCAATAATCGCGAGTTCTGGTTGAAATCCCATGAGATTCCCTCCTCACATTTGATTGGTTAATTTAAAATCTTTTACTCCACCTCCATTTTAACCGTTTGTCTTAGCTTTGTAATCGTTTACACTTGTGAAGTCGCACATTTCAATTGTCTCCTACCTCATCATTCCCCAAGTAAAAATTAACGAGCCAACTAAACCTTCATCCGATTAACTCGAACCCAATAAATAAGCATTGACAGCGCTTACATTTTTCGTTACACTGCTTGTGTAAGGTATTTAGTAATTACCTTCTAATCAATTCTCTTTCTCTCTTATGCCGGCCACCATCGTCAGATGGTGGTTTTTGTTTTGTCATCAAATCCATTGCCATTTACTTTGCCAAATTAAAATAAGCCGTGTATCTTTGCTAATTCATGGCATAATGTTGATAGGTAAAAATTGGAGGTTTCAAAATGGCAAATGCACCAATACAGCTGGCAGATCCCGGACACGAATCGCTCGATATGATTGAAGAAATCACCCGTACGGATGGTTCCAAATATATGGAAATTGGTAACATGGTTCATAATGGCCGGGCAGAGTTTGCAGCAGAGCATCATTTCATCAAAGAAGTTCGCATTCTCAAACTAAATATCCCTGAATCAGCCAACGTCATTAAATATGAGGACTACATTAACCATCACTTTTTAATGCAAGGATGGGATATGGATCACTGGGAAGAATGGATTAAAACTGACACTGCACAGGCGCTTGTGGATGCGATTCTAAAAGAGAACCAAGTCAGTTAATTATTTATCCCACCAAAAAGGGAACCGACGGGCATCGGTTCCCTTTAAGGGCCATTTAGATTAGGAACATCATTGATGATGTTTCATTTCAAAACGTCATTGGGGTGAACGCTTTGGAAGAGGAAGTAATAAATGGTAGTTTTAAAATATCATGAATTCTAAAAAAAGTCTATTCATTTTTTAATCGTTTTTTCATATTAAACCAACTATTCGAAATCCCTACGGGTGTCAAATCAAACGATAAATGTCGTTTTCAATTTGAATAGCCAAAAAGCGGGACATAAGTCAAGTGACTCCGCCTAAAAGCAAACTGCCGCCAATGAATAAATCATCATCATTCGCAGTTAGCCCTTAGCGCTCGTCACTTACCAACTTATGCCCCGCTCTTTTTATTATCTATTACTTGCTTAATTTGGATGCTGCCGCTTCATCAATAATGACAATGACATCATCATGATTCTGCAAAGCACTAGCTGGCAAATCCGTTGTCACTGGACCTTCAATCATGCCTTTAACCGCATCAGCTTTTTCTGCGCCATAAGCTTCTAACAAAATTTGTTTGTCTTTCAAGATGGAGCCAATGCCCATCGAGTAAGCATACTTTGGCACTTCTTCTTCATTGTCAAAGAAGCGAGCATTAGCCTCAATGGTTGATTCCGTCAATTTGACTTCGTGCGTTGTTGAATCAAACGGCGTGCCTGGTTCATTAAACCCGATATGTCCATTGCGGCCTAATCCTAAGATACCTAAATCAATCGGATTGTCAGCGATAACTTGGTCATAACGTTTTGTTTCAGCAGCGGCATCTTTGTTCAGGCCATCTGGCAGATAAGACTGTGCAAATGGTTTCTTGTTAAAGAAATGCTCATGCATGAAATAGTTGTAGCTTTGTGGATGATCTGGTCCTAAGCCAACATATTCATCAAGATTAACTGAAGTCAACTGACTAAAATCTAAGTCTGAACTCGTAATTTCATCATATGTTGACACCGGCGTGCTACCCGTTGCCAAACCAAATACCTTAGCACCACTATCAAGAGCATCTTTAAACACTTGGAACCCTTGCTTGCCGCCCTCAACTGCATCCTTCACCACAATTACTTTCATGTTGAATCTCCTTATCGTTATCGTTTATTGGTATAGTCCAATTATAACAGGATTCTTAACTTTTACAAGGATGAAAAACGTCGTGGAATAAGCCGTCGTTTCCTCGCGCACTAATTACAAGGAGTCAATTTCGGTTCATCGCCAATGTGTTCAATAAAAAACGTTCCTTTACCAGGAACGTTTTTTATTCGATTTATTGAACAGTCACGCTTTTTGCTAGGTTACGTGGTTTATCGACGTCCAAACCCTTCAGTAAACTGGTGTAATACGAAATCAGTTGTGCCGGAATAATGGTCAACAGCGGCGCCAGTGTTTCATCCACATCTTCCAAGATAATATCGTCATGAACATTGGCTAAGGACTTAGAAACAATCGTCATAATATGACTACCACGAGCGGCGGTTTCTGCCAAATTACTACGAGTGAGGCTAGCCGTCTTGGACTGAGTAATCAAGCCAATCACAGGCGTGCCAGCTTCGATTAGGGCAATTGGACCGTGTTTTAATTCACCAGCAGCCACGCCTTCTGAATGAATATAGGTAATTTCTTTCAACTTCAATGAGGCTTCAAGCGAAACAGCGTAGTCAATGCCACGACCGATATAAAACGCATCATGTTGATCGACAAAATTGTCTTGCGCAATTTTCTCAAAAACCTCTTTTTGGTCAACCAATGCTTGAATGCCATTAGCCACTAATCCAAGTTGATTAGCTAACTCGAATTGACTAGCAGCGTCGGTCCCGTTTGCTTCTCCTAACGCTTTAGCAACAATCGCCTCGACTGCGATCTGCGCCGTATAAGCCTTTGTCGAGGCAACGGCAATTTCAGGACCGGCTTCCAGTAACATCGTGTATGTCGCTTCTCGCGATAATGTTGAATTTTGAACATTCGTGATGGTTAAACTGTGATAACCAGCTTCACCAATGTTTGTCAAAACTTCCCGCGAGTCTGCGGTCTCACCACTTTGACTGAGAAAAATAAAAAATGGTTTGGCCGATAAAATTGGCGTGTTGTAGGCAAACTCAGATGCCACATGGGCCTCCGTTGGAATTTTAGCCAATCGTTCAAAGAGTCGTTCACCCACTAATCCGGCATGATAACTGGTTCCAGCCGCGATAATATACAAACGATCAGCTGCTTTTAGATCAGCTAGTAAATCTGAATCAAGGTCAATCTCACCCGCATCATTGAAATAAGTCTGAACTAACTTGCGCATCACTGCTGGTTGATCATCGATTTCTTTCAACATGTAATGGGGATAAGTGCCTTTGTCTGCTTCACTAGCATCCATATTCACGTGGAAAGGCAACCGCGTGATATGGTGTCCTTCTTCGTCCTCAATGTCTACTTTGTCTGGCGTCAAAATCATAATCTCGCCATCTTGCATTTCGATAAAATCATGGGTGTAATTCAGCATAGCAATTGCATCAGAGCAGACGACGTTAAAGCCATTACCAACACCAACTAACAACGGGCTCTTGTTCTTAGCCACAAATAACGTATTCGGTTGCTCACGATCCATTAAAAGAAAGCCATATGCGGAGTCCCCCACAAGGTACAAAACCTTACGAAATGCTTCTAAGGTGGTCAAGTTATCATGTAAAACGAAGTAATCGATCAACTGTACAACAACCTCAGTGTCGGTTTCGCTCTTAAATTCGACATCAGCTAAATATTTATTTTTCAATTCCAGATAATTTTCAATGACCCCGTTATGAACGAGATAAAAGCGGTCATCAGCCGAAATTTGTGGATGTGCATTCTCAATACTCGGCTGCCCATGGGTTGCCCAGCGGGTGTGTGCAATGCCAGTTGTTCCTTGAACTTCAGGCGTTAAAGCGTTGGCCAGATCTGCAACGCGTCCTTTCTCCTTGACCAAAAAGTCGTGTCCATTCTGATCGTTCACATATATACCGGCTGAATCATAGCCGCGATACTCCAAGCGACGCAAACCTTCCATCAACATTGCGACCGCATTTTCGTTTCCGGTAACTCCAACAATTCCACACATAGCGTTCTCCTACTCTCGTTAATTGGTATAGACATAAAAATAATTCTTTTTGTTTTTGAAAACAAATCAATACTACTGTTTTAGCACTCTATCGTCAACAGTTATTATCATTGGTCTATACGAATGCAAGGCCATCTATGCGACTTACTTACCCATAAAAACGGTCCGCCCAGTTTCTGAGCAGACCGTTTTTATGATTTAACGCTTAATTTCTATGACAAGGAGGTTGGCGTCACTAGCTTTGGTAAAGCATCCTGACGATATTATTCGATACCTTCCTGCTCGCGGACAACCTCAGCAATTTCGTCAACATAGCCATCGACAGCTATTTGCGTCGGTGCCTCAGCCATGACCCGCAACAATGGTTCTGTCCCACTTGGGCGTACCAGCACCCGCCCATCGCCAGCCATCTTAGCTTCGACTTTATCGATAGCGGCCTGAATTTCAGGATTATCCAATGCCGCCTTTTTATCTCGAACTTTCACGTTAACCAATTTTTGCGGATATTTAGTCACTTCACTCGCCAATTCGGAAAGCTTCTTGCCGGTGACCTTGACGATATACATCAACTGTAAAGCCGTTAGCATACCATCACCAGTGGTGTTGAAATCTAAGAAGACAACATGTCCAGACTGCTCGCCACCAACGTTGTAGCCATCTTTAAGCATTTCTTCAACGACATAGCGATCGCCCACTTGCGTCTGAACACTGTGCATCCCATTGGCCTCTAGCGCTTTGTATAAGCCGATGTTACTCATCACGGTAGTAACAACCGTATCTTTTTTCAAACGTCCATGCTCACTCATGTACTTACCACAGATATACATGATTTTATCGCCATCAACGACTTGACCATTTTCATCAACCGCGATACAACGATCGCCATCACCGTCAAAGGCTACCCCAAGCTCAGCGCCCTGTTCAACGACAAACTTTTGCAACGCCTCTGGATGGGTTGAACCAACGCCATCGTTAATGTTTAAGCCGTTAGGTGAAGTGGCCATCGTCTCAAAATCAGCATCTACATCCGCGAATAAGCGCGACACTAATTTACTGGTTGCTCCATTAGCGGCATCGATCGCAATGTGCAAGCCAGACAACTCGTCAGGAATCGTCTGTCCAAGAAACTGTGTGTATTTAGCCACACCTTCTTGATAATCCTCTACGGTCCCTAATCCAGCTGCAGAAGGACGTGGTAATTCATCCACTGTTGCGTCCAACAAAGCCTCAATCTCTTCTTCCATGGCATCCGACAATTTGAAACCATCATTACCAAAGAACTTAATCCCATTATCAGCCACCGGATTATGGGAAGCAGTGATCATAACCCCTGCATCGGCCTGTTGAACACGCACGAGGTAAGCTACCCCAGGGGTCGTAATAACGCCTAGTTTCAAGACCTCAATCCCGACGGACAATAAACCGGCAACCAAAGCCTCTTCTAACATCTGCCCAGAAATCCGTGTGTCGTGAGCCACCAATACTTGGGGCTGGCGATCACCTTCGGCATGTTGTGTCAAGACATACCCGCCGGCCCGACCCAAACGGAACGCTAATTCAGGGCTCAAATCTTGATTGGCAATCCCACGTACACCATCTGTTCCAAAATACTTCATCTTAAAAATTCCTCATTTCAATATTGACTTATGACCCACTTGACGCACTGCTAGATCCATCGGTTGTGGCATCGCTAGCAGTTGAAGGTGTCGCGCTCGATTCGCTACTCGACGTTGCGCTAGATGTGCCACCCTGAGCGCCCGCATCCGTGCTAACGGCCGTCACCTTAATCGTGACCGCCGCGCTGGTGATTGAATAACTGCGAAGTCCAGAGGCGTTCGGGGTTAAATTAATTTGTTGCTTCGATGTGCCAAGGGGCAACCCAGACACGTCAACAGGAACAGTAATCGTATCCTTAAGCTTATCGATAGCAGACTTGGTCCCATATACAACCAGACTATCCACGTCTCCTGACAAGTCATAGTTTCGATCACCAGCACCATTAACTGCACTGTACTTAACCGTTACCTTTTTCGAACTCTCGTCAGAAGTAATCGGAATCTTCACGGTGGTCGTCGCTGGCGTAATGACCACGTTAACTGTCCGTCCGTTGCTATCTTGTGCTTCTAACTGAGCCGTCACACTCAAAGTAGACGTACTGTTTTTAGTCAGGTTAACCGGAGCAACAATCTGAGCAACCTGCTCAACTTGATCACTCGCGCCGGTAACAGTTACCTTAGCCACAGAACTGGAAGGTGTACCGATTTGGTAACCGCTCGCTAAGTTGCTGGCATCATATTTGACATGAACTGGCAACGTTACCGTGGCACGACGAGCAATGGTAACATTAATATTTTGCGGTTGAATTTGATAAGTTAATTCCTTGTTCAAACCGGTCGCGACCAATTTCACTTTATGTTTACCCATTGATAAGCCACGTAAATTTGCACTAATCGTAAAATTCTGAGTATTAGTGGTTGCTGTCACTAAGGCTGCTGGACCGGTCACCTTAACTTTAACGCGTTCCGGGTACCCCGTAACGAAATACTTATTGGAATTAACATTGAGCTGAAGTGGAACCGAAATCGTTGCTGTTTTAGTCGAGGTTAGCGAAGATATGCGGCTATCATTGGTCGGACGCGCTAAACGCGTGTCATTGGCAGCAGTATTCGTGACATAAATTACCATTAAAATCGCGAGTACCAGTGCCATCAGCCGATAAAACCAGGCGCTGTTTAAAAACCGATTAAAAGGTTTCATTGACGGCCACCCCCTCGAAATAATTGATTCACCGCATCTAGGAACCAATTATGGCGTTCCGGCTCAGCAGGAATCAGTTGTTTGCGCAGGTAATTCAAATAGTCCTTTTGCGACAGGTTGCGCATCATTTCGTTGTTTCGGGTAAACATCACTTCACCGGTCTCTTCGGAAACCACGATGGTCAACGCATCGGTCACCTCACTAATCCCGACAGCCGCACGGTGACGTGTCCCCAATTCTTTAGGAATTAAGTTGCTGTCAGACAATGGCAAGTAAGCGGTAGCAGAAGCAATTCGATTATTCTTAATAATCACCGCCCCGTCGTGTAATGGCGTGTTCGGAATAAAAATATTAATGAGCAATTCACCTGTCACATCCGCGTCCAAGTCAATGCCAGTCTCGATGTACTCCTCCAGACCAGTTTCCATTTGAATCGCAATCAGTGCGCCAATTCGCCGTTTACTCATGTATTGAATTGCTTTGTCCAATGATTCAATTAAATTCTCTTCATCATCGTAAACAGTCCGACCGCGTTGAATAAATGATCCGCGACCCAGACGTTCAAGTCCTTGCCGAATTTCAGGTTGGAAAACGATGACTAAGGCAATGACACCCCAATTAATCACTTGATCCATTACCCAAGAAACTGTCTCCAAGCCTAAATACCAACTCGCAATTTTAATGACAATAATCACTAAAATGCCACGAAAAAGCATCACAGCGCGAGTCCCTCGTAGTAACATAATTAGTTCATAAATCACAAACCAAATCACCAATACATCAAGCAACCGGGCTGCATTGCCCCAAGTGATCCAACCGATGGGATCGAATACCATAGCGATCCTCCTATACTTAACAAATCTCAGTTATATTGCCATGAATTTCGCGATACAACTTATCCAGGCTACATTATAGCAGATTTAACGATTCCACACGACTAGTCTACCGGGCGATTGGCTTCCGTTTGCATGTCTTCACCCAGCATTAAAACATTCTCCGAATAGTTGACATACTGGCGCAAATTTGCCGCCATAACCGCATTGACACGGCCGGCCTCCAAAAGCTCTGAAACGGCAGAACGTTCTGCTGCCAAGGCCTTAATCCGTAAGGCCTGACGAGCCAAATCATATTGTTCCTGTTGTGCAATTTTAGTGGCAGTACTGGATTTACGTCGTTCAATTCGATAACGATAATGAACAATCAAATGATAGACGCTTTGCCGTTGTTGCACATTTTTCTTGTGGTGATCTTGCTTAAAAAAACGCGATAACTGACGAATGGCTGCCTTAGCCGTTTCCGTTTCAATCAAGACTTGTTGGGCACGAAAACCGGCCATATCATTACCAGTCAACAGAATTGTCAGGCGGCGAATCCCATGCCGAATTAATTGACGGGCAGTTCGCCACGCTGGTAGTGGTTCATGGCGTTGGCGCGCGTCAGCGTTCAATAGTCGCCGATTAATTTGCTGTTGATAATATCGATAGATCCACCCACCAGTACGACCAGCCTCACGTAACTCATTCAATTGAGCCAATTCACCACGCAAAGCCACGCGTCGAATTTCCACCTCAAATTCAACCATTTTTGCCACTTCAGTGGAAGGCTTAGTCCGTAATTCAAAGCGGCGAATGATAAACTGGTAATCCAGCATCAGGTCATAAGCAGCTCGTTGATTTTCTGGTCGCCGTTGAACTTCAATCGCTGCGACGGCGGTCTTAGCAAGGTATGTTTTTGCTTCATCCAAACTCAGCAAGGTCCGCTCTGTCGGGTTATGATCGTCGGTGCCAACCATTTCCTCTAGCAAATCCACCTGGCTGCCTCGGGTAACCAATAAAGCGCCATGCCGACTCAGCAACGGCAATGTCACCGCTGCTACCACTAAACTCACCACAATAACGCCGGCAGCAACGAATAAAATAAGTGAACGTTCAGGAAACGGCGCACCGCCAGCAATGGTTGTGGGAATGGTTAATACACCAGCTAAGGTGATCGCGCCACGCACACCAGTTAAGCCAGAAATAACAGCCGTTTTCAACGTCACCGGTGGCGCATTGCGTTCTCGCTGACTAATTCGCCGTACGCCTGCGTACAGATAAATCCAAATCACCCGCGTTAAAAATAAGATGGCCCAAGCTAACACCACATACCCGATCGCGCCAAGGGTTCCTGTCGCTGGATCAGCAATTGTCGCCTTAGTGGCGCTTGGTAACTCGTCCCCCAGAATAATAAACACAATCCCATTTAAAACATACACGATAATATCCCAGGTTCGTTCCACCAGTAAACGCTGCTCAGGAACATCTTCAACCAACCGGCTTTCATTCAAGTGAGCTAAAACGCCGGCTGTAACCACTGCAATCACACCAGATGCATGGATCATCTCTGCACCAATGTAGACAACAAACGGACTCACAAGTTGTAGGACCGTATTAAAGACTGGATCATTGATTCCCGACCTTCGCAACGTTTCTCGTAACATCTGCAAAAGCGTCATACCAGCAAAACCAATTAAGAACCCGGCCAAACTAGTGTACAGAAAGTCACCGGTGGCGGTCCAAATTGAAAATGTGCCCGTCACTGCCGCCGCTAAAGCATACTTGAAGCCAATCAGACCGCTGGCATCGTTAATCAAACTTTCACCACTCACTAGGTGAATAATTGCTGGTGGCAAACTGACTTGTTCAGCAATCGAGGTCACCGCTACTGGGTCTGTCGGCGATAAAATCGCTGCTAAAGCAAATCCCACCGCTAGCGGTAAGCCCGGAATTAGCAAGTGAAATAACCAGCCTCCAAAAATAGTGGTTAAAAAGACGAGTAACACAGCATTCGCTAAAATCGGTCCGCGTAATGTCCATAACTCACTTTTAGGAAACCGCCGCCCATCATTAAAAAGCAATGGCGCAATAAAAAGTAGTAAGAACCAATCCGTCTCCAATGGGATGGTAATATGAAAAATGACCGACCATAGGAGACCCAACACCACTTGAATTAAGCTAACGGGGATGTTTTCTAAAAAATGATCTAAGACATTCGATAATAGAACAAGTAAGACTAAAACGATGACGGCTTCAATAATATTCATGTTATCATCCCCCCTTTTTGGTGAGCTTGTCGTTTTTTATGTTAAAGAAAATGGCGTGGCTCCGGTTAATTTCCCGTCATCCACGCCAGTTCCAGGCTCTACTTATGTCTGACCACATCTTCACCAATGATCCGAACTTCTGTATCTAAATGTACGCCAAACTTGGCAGCCACCGTCTCTTGAACATGTTTAATCACCGCCAAATAATCGCTAGCAGTTGCGTGACCAATATTAATGATAAACCCGGCATGTTTTTTGGAGACTTGTGCGCCCCCGGAGGTATATCCTCGTAAGTCCGCATCAGTGATCAATTTCCCAGCAAAATAACCCGTTGGTCGTTTAAAAACAGACCCACAAGACGGATATTCTAGCGGTTGCTTGGCTGCTCGCCGTGCATTAAGGTCATCCATCAGCGCACGAATTTGAGGACCATTACCTGGCGCGAGCGTAAATGTCGCACTGATGACAATATCACCAGTCTCTTGAACCAAACTATGCCGATAACCAAAGGCCATCTGCTCGTTTGAATAAGTTTTGAAGTTCCCATCACGCGTAATTACTTCGACCTCGCTAACGACATCCTTAACTTCGCCACCATAGGCACCGGCATTCATAAAGACCCCGCCGCCCACACTGCCCGGGATGCCAGCAGCAAATTCTAGTCCCGTTAAACTAGCTGCGTAAGCAGCCTCTGTAGCAGCAATGAGCGGTGCACCAGCATCTGCTTTAACTTGTTGTCCCACAACACTAATCGTTTTCATGGCCGTTAAAATAACAACCAAGCCACGAATACCGCCATCCTTAACAATCAAATTACTAGCATTTCCAATAATCGTCAGCGGTAATGCCATGGTCCGAGCAAATGTAACTAAAGCTGCCACCTGTTCACGAGTTTGTGGAAAGGCCAGCCAATCCGCTGGTCCACCTGTTTTTGTATTCGTAAAATGACTCAATGACTCATTTTCCATGATGTCAAAATCTGTAAAAATTGATTGCAAATCCACTTTTTGCATGTTCTCACCCATTTAATTAACTCCTACATAAATGCCGTTCTTTTATTTTACCACGAAATTCATCAGCACCGGGAACTGGGTGATGAAAGACTTTTCCAAACCGCTTATGTTAAAATCAAGGCAATTAAACTCAAAGGACGACCATTAAGATGAAATTTATTTCGTGGAATATAAACGGTCTGCGAGCCATTTTAAAACGTGGCTTAGAACAAACCTTGCTCGATTTTGAGGCGGATGCAATTTGTTTACAAGAGACCAAATTACAAGCAGGCCAAGCAACGGTCTCACTGCCAGGCTATCATCAGTTCTGGAATTATTCTGAACGCCCGGGGTACGCTGGTACCGCCATTTTTACTAAACACGAACCGATACAGGTGACCTATGGCCTAAACGAACCCGAATTCGATCATGAAGGCCGAGTAATTACACTCGAATACCAAAATTACTATTTAATCACTAGCTATACGCCAAACTCTGGGCAAGAGCTAAAACGTTTAGCCTTCCGGAATGATTGGGATCAAGTCTTCCGAGAATATGTAAAACAACTCGCCACTAATAAACCGGTGATCTTCTGTGGTGATTTAAATGTTGCCCATGAAGAAATCGATTTGAAGAATCCGAAGACGAATCATCAGCGCGCCGGCTTCACAGATACGGAACGAGCGAACTTCACAACGTTACTGAAGTCAGGCTTTACTGACAGCTTTCGTCATTTCTACCCAGACGCAACCGGACAATATTCCTGGTGGAGTTATCGTTTCAATGCACGTCAAAATAACGCAGGTTGGCGAATTGATTATTTCGTTGTCTCTAATCCGCTAATGTCACAAATTCAGGGCGCTAAAATTCTAAGTAACGTCATGGGGTCCGATCATTGTCCGGTTGAACTGGATACTGATGAACTTGTCTAAATAAGCTTGCCCCGATTCATTCAAATAATTAGCTGCAACCCGTTTTCACTTTACTTTTTAAACAGCTCGATCTAAACTATTTGCATTCGATTTTTAGAACACTCAGCTATATTATGGAGGTTGCAGCCGTGAACTTTGTCGCAATGGATTTTGAAACAGCTAGCTCTCAGCGACATAGTGCCTGTTCATTGGCGCTAACTGTCGTTCGCCACAACCAAGTGGTGGATGAGTTTTATACCTTAATTAAACCCGACACTGAATTTTCGTGGCGTAATGTCCAGATTCATGGCATTCACGAGCGCGACGTTGCCGACGCACCAACTTTTCCTGAGGTTTGGCCACATATCAACCAATTTTACACGAATAATCAGCTTGTCGTGGCACACAATGCCCCCTTTGATAATGGTGTTTTGAAAAGTACACTGGCTCATTATGAACTCGCGCCGACCCACTATTTAACATTAGATACCGTTAAAACAAGTCGCCGCTTTTTCCCAGATTTTCCCAATCACCGGCTCAACACTGTTAGTGAGCGACTCAACATTGAACTTGACCATCACCATAATGCATTAGATGATAGCTTAGCTTGCGCTAATATCCTCATTTACCAAGATCAACATTTTGGTGCATCGGCCATCAAACCATTTATGAAATTACTTTAAACCACTTAATAAAACCACCCGCAAATGAAAAAATTGTCGGGTGGTTTTATTGGTTTAACAGCTTCATATTCCCTTAAACTGCTGGATGACGCACTGTTAAGACCATTGTCTGTGCCGGAACAGCTTCACCAATCGCATTTTGTACGCTAACTGATTTGCTTACTTGAAAACCCAGATTGCGATAAAGTCGTTTGGCATAAGTATTTTCAAGCTGAACAGTAAGCACAATTTCAGTCAATTGACTAGCTGTTTTTGCCCAATACAGCATTTCCTCCATCAAGGCAGAGCCAAGGCCTTCATTCCAAAAGGCCTTTGATATGGCAACCCCAATTTCTCCCCGTGCATCGTCAATAGCAACGATGCTGCCGATCCCAATCAGTTGACCAGCATAATCAGCAACCATGAGATGGTTTTTGGGCGAGGCCATCATGAGCGAAATTTGTTGTGCTTCTTCCGTTACATTCAAATGGCCTAACTGGGGATCAGCGGTAAACGTCGTTGATTCACGCTGTAACGTGGTCAATAAAGCTAAAAGCGCAGCAGCGTCACTTTCAGTTGCTGGGCGAATATCAACGGTTGCTTCACTCATGATTTAAATCCTCCAACTGTTCGATGATTTTCTGGTAATGTTCACCATGAGCAACGAAACTCAACTGGCGAACATTTTCATTTGTTGCCATCCGACGTAACTGAATCATTAGATAATCAGCTGGGAGTTCATCTTCCACAAATTGAGACCATTCAATGACGCTCACTCCGTCACCGGTGAAATACTCTTCTAGACCTAATTCATCACCACCACCGGCTTCAAGTCGATAAACATCCATATGATAAAGCGGCAATCGTCCCTCCTGATACTCACGAATAATGGTAAATGTTGGACTTTTGATTGGTCGCTTGATCCCTAACCCTAAAGCTAATCCCTTAGTGAAGGTGGTCTTTCCTGCGCCAAGATCACCATCTAGCAAGATTACATCCCCACTAGTCACCAAGGAACCAACTTGGCGACCGAGGCCCTGGGTTTGTTCTGCTGTTGTCGTCGTTAATGAAAACATCCTACTTTCTCCTACCGCTAAATATTAAGCCGTTTAAAAGCAAACAGACAACCCTCCGCCGCTGGGTGGATCAAAGTTGTCTGCCTCCATTTACCTAGATTTATTTAACCGATTGAGCCGCTGTAATAATGGCAACTTTGTAAACATCTTCTTCGTTTGCACCTCGAGATAGGTCAGATACTGGCTTATTCAAACCTTGCAGAATTGGTCCAATTGCCTCAAATCCACCAAAGCGTTGCGCAATCTTGTAGCCGATATTCCCCGATTGCAGCTCAGGGAAGACGAACACCGTTGCATGACCAGCTACCTTGGAACCAGGCGCCTTAGCTGCACCGACGCTTGGGACAAAGGCCGCGTCAAATTGCAACTCGCCATCAAGCGCTAAGTCCGGTTGTTGTTCATTGGCTAACTTCGTGGCTTCTTGGACCTTAGTCACCATCTCCCCTTTCGCTGAACCCTTAGTGGAGAAACTCAACATGGCAACTTTAGGATCAATGTCAAACACTTGTGCTGTTTGAGCAGATTCTAACGCAACTTCGGCCATTCCGGCAGCATCTAATTCAATATTGATGGCACAGTCTGCGAACAAGTAGCGTTCATCGCCCTTTTGCATCACAAAAGCACCGGAAATTCGTTTGACTCCTGGTTTAGTTTTGATGATTTGTAAAGCTGGACGAACCGTATCTCCAGTTGGATGAACTGCACCAGAAACCATCCCGTCGGCCTGATCCATGTAAACGAGCATCGTGCCAAAGTAGTTGACGTCTTTTAACCATTCAGCTAATTGCTCACGGGTATTCTTGCCAGCCCGGCGCTCTTCCAATGCATCCAGCATTAAGCTTAACTTATCACTTGGATACGTCTCTGGATCAATGATTAAAACATCATCCGTGCTTAAGCCTGCCGTTGCGGCTGCTTGTTCAATTGCATCAACGTGCCCCAACAGAATTGGTTTTAAAAGACCCTCTTTAGCTAAACGGACTGCAGCACCTAAGATGCGAGGATCTTCCCCTTCAGGAAAAACAATCGTCTTATCTTGGCCACTAATTTTATTCTTCAAACTATCAAATAAATCCATCGTGCGTTCCTCCAATATAATGAGTATGAATTTTCTCTAGCTTATGCTTCGTTGAGATCCGCCATTGAAACCGAAGTTGGTAATTGCCAATCAATGGGTTGTTCACCCATCGCAATTAAAGCTTCATTGGTTTTCGAAAATGGCTTTGAACCGAAAAAACCGCGGTGCGCTGACAACGGACTGGGATGTGGTGATTGCAAAACAACGTTACGACTTGTATCAATCAACTTAATCTTATCCCGCGCTGCCCGTCCCCAAAGAATGAAGACCACTGGACGCTCACGCTCTGACAATTTTTTGATTGCCGCATCCGTCAATTGCTCCCACCCTTTGCCAGCATGAGAGAAGGCAACGCCGTCACGAACCGTTAAAACAGAGTTCAGTAACAAAACGCCCTGTTGAGCCCAAGCTTTCAGGAACCCGTGATTCACCGGTTTGATGCCCAAATCACTGTCGAGTTCCTTATAAATATTCTGCAGCGATGGTGGTACTTGCACGCCTGGCATCACAGCAAAACTCAAACCAAACGCCTGACTTGGTCCATGATATGGATCCTGCCCTAAAATAACGACTTTAACTTCATTAAAAGGGGTCCACTCAAAAGCAGTAAAGATATGATTCATATCAGGGTAGATCGTTTGCGTCTGATATTCATGTTTCAAAAAACGATGTAGCTCTTGATAGTAGGCTTGCTCAAATTCTGGCTGCAGTACCTGCCACCAATCGTTATGAATAAACGGTTTCATACTTGGCACCTCGAATTTCATTGTAGCAGACTCATTCAACAAAATAAATTGGATCGCGCTCTTTTTGAAAGCGAATTCATTGAATCACGTGGTACAATACAGCTATGCTCACGTGAGTGGCCAAAGGAGGCTATGATGCGCCAATTATTTATTCGTCAAACGCCGGGCTTACTTAACGGCGTAAGACCAGTCTTAGATCATCACCACCAGTCTGTTTACCTCTTGTCAGGTCAATTTGGCTGGTCGCGAGCTCAAATGATCGCCTCGACACCAGCAGGAAAAATCTTGGCCGAAGCAAAGCAGCTTTCATTAGGTATTATGCCCAAATTTGCGTTACTTTATAACAATAAGGAAGTTGGGGCAGTCAGTCGCTCACTTGGTTTTTGGCGAGAAGTCGTCTATATTCGCGGCCTCAACTGGTTGATAATGGGCAATTTGGTGGCAGGTAAGTATAAGATTTATCACGGCACCCATGTCGTCGCGGCCATGAGCACCGTTGCAGGTACTGACGGTGACTATCAACAAGTCAGTGTTACCAATCATTCTGCGGAACCAGTCTGTTTATTGATTGCAGCCATTATGGATCGCTGGGCTAAACAAAAATCACGTCGTCTTAACCATCAACGCGCGAGTCGTTTGGCTAGAGAGCCCAAATTACTAGGACCCGAATACCATAAATTACCGACTTCGTTAAGAAAAAATTAATCATTATAATTCGATCATTCAGCGGTTTAACCTGATCTTCACCCCTGTTTGGTCGTTTTTTTTGTGCTGAAATGCCTTCATGGTAGGCTTTAATCCACTTCGCTCTTTTTTGAAAGCCCCTCCATTGCTGTCAGAATAGAATTAATTGGATGTCAAAACTATTTTCGTCGCTACAATGTTACAGAATGTTGCAAAAACCGAATTTTATGACAAACCAACCTGTTTTTGTAATGCCCACGGTATTGGTATGTTATTTACACCCTGTATAGTAAGCATCGTTGTTTAGAGGAAAACAACAGCTTGACTCATTAACTTGATGTTGAGTTCCCTTAGCCCGTTGTTTAAAACAACGGTGCCACACAGAAAATAGGAGTGAAAATTTCTACATGACATTCAAACAAATCTTAGCTTCAACTTTAAGTGCTGGTGCTTTATTGACTGCCGGTACAATTGCTGCCAACGCCGACACTAATGTAACGGTTCAAACCGGCGATACAGTTTCTGAATTAGCAACAGCCAATGGCTCAACGATCGATGCGATCGTGAATGCTAACCAATTGACTAACGACGGTAATTTAATCTATGTTGGTCAAACATTGGTTATCCCTGATGGCAACACAACGGCTGCGCCAGCAGCAACCAGCGCAACCACTACGGCTGCACCTGTTGCTCAAGTTACAACCCCGGTTGCGCCTGCTACTACCAATCAGGCCCAAACTCAAACAACAACAACTACGGTAACCCCAGCACCAGCGGCTACCACTACCGCTGCGACTACGACTCCTGCTGCTAGTTCTTCTGATGAAGCAGCCAAAGCCTACATTGCAGCCGGTGAATCAGGCGGTTCCTATACAGCAACAAACGGCCAGTACATTGGTAAATACCAATTGACTTCTAGTTACTTGCATGGTGACTACTCTGCTGCCAACCAAGAAGCAGTTGCAACCCAATATGCAGTATCACGTTACGGCTCTTGGACTGCCGCAGCTGCCTACTGGTCAGCTCACCATTCATGGTAAGCTAAACTTTAATCAGTGACGATTATTTTTAAATAAGTAACACAAAAAAAGCTTCAGCCCGACGAACGGGCTGAAGCTTTTTTTGTGTTACTGTCGACGGGCCAACTCACGATCAATTTCTCGTTGCTGATCCCGTTGCTTCAAGGTTTGACGCTTATCATACTCCCGTTTTCCCTGAGCAACACCAATCAGTACCTTAGCATATCCATGTTTAATATACACACGTAAAGGCACAATTGTCCGCCCCTTTTGAGCCACTGCCGCTTGTAACTTTTTAATCTCTTGTTTATGCAACAATAGACGTCGCGTACGCAGCGGATCATGGTTGAACCGATTACCTTGAGTAAACTCGGCAATATTAACATTCATTAAATAGGCTTGTCCGTTTTTGATGGAGATAAAACCATCGCCAATCGTAATCCGCGCTGCACGCACCGATTTAATTTCCGTACCAGTTAGTTCGATTCCCGCCTCGTAGGTTTCCAAAATGGTGTAGTCATGACGGGCTTTTCGATTATTTGCCAGTGCATCATTTCCAGCAGACTTTCTTTTAGCCATTTTTACACCTACCTTTCAGGTTCAAGGGCGTTACTTTTTATGATCACCGTGAAAATTTGTCTTGCCACTGCGACCCGCTCGATTGCGGTTACTTTGATAATGATTCACTTTTTTCACGCCATTTTTTTCGTCCCGTGACGAATTGTTGTGGAAATTACGATTACCACGGTTGTTACCACCATTTCGACGGCCCCCGTTACCTCGATTATCATGAGGAACCCGAATATCCGTGGTCGGCGCTGTTTGTGGCTCGACAATCGTGAAGTCGACGGCCGCCGCATCTTTGTCCACCTTTTCCAAATGAACTTTAATTGGTTGACCAATTTGAAAAATGTGGTGGTGGCGTTCACCAATTAATGCAAGGTGGCTTTCATCAAATCCATAGAAATCATCCTTCATATTGGAAATATGCACAAGTCCCTCAACCGTATTGGGCAATTCCACAAACATCCCAAATTTCAGCACGGAACTAACCACCGCATCGAAATCTTCACCCACATGATCAGCCATATATTCGGCTTTCTTCATATCATCCGTTGCTCGTTCCGTGTCAATAGAGCGACGTTCACGTTCAGAGGTATCTTTGGCGATCTGTGGTAATTCGTCCGCATACCGAGCCTTTGCCTCATCAGTAGTCCCCGAAGCTGCGTACCAGCGAATCATTCGGTGAACCATGTCATCAGGGTACCGACGAATTGGTGACGTGAAGTGAGTGTAGTATTCCGCACCCAAGCCAAAGTGACCCAGCGGTTCATCCGAATACTTGGCCTGCTTCATTGAGCGTAACATCATTGTTTGCACCATCTGCTCTTCAGGTGTCCCAGCAACCTCTTTCAAGACACTTTGAAGCATTTTAGGCTTCAGATTGTTAGGATCCCCTTTGACGTTAATGCCAAAAACATTTAGTAAGTCAAAGAAACTCTTTACTCGATCGCCATCCGGCGTTTCGTGAACACGATACAAAAATGGCACGTGTAATCGATCATAGTGTTCAGCAACCGTCTCATTAGCAGCTAACATAAACGATTCGATCATTCGTTCTGCCAGTCCACGATCACGCAATTCAATGTCCGTTGGATGACCGTTTTCATCAACGATGATTTTTGCTTCCGGTGCATCAAAATCAATGGCTCCCCGTTGATGGCGTTTCTTCACCAAGACCTTGTGCAACTCAGCCATGTCTTCAAACATGCCGACTAACTCGTCATACCGGGCCATCGTTTTTGCATCGTGAGCCTCTAAAATTTTGTTAACCGCTTTATAGGTCATCCGCGCATGACTACGCATCAAACTAGGATAAATTTTATGATTAACGATCTTCCCGGTTGAGTCTATTTCCATATCACAGGTCATTGAAAGTCGTTCAACACCTTCATTTAACGAGCAGATTCCGTTAGATAGGCGTTTCGGCAACATTGGAATTACCCGATCTGTTAGATAGACCGATGTTCCTCGCTTATAAGCCTCTTGATCTAAAACCGAGCCTTCTTTGACATAGTAACTCACATCGGCAATCGATACACCCAGATGATAGTTGCCATTGTCCAGCTTCCAAACAACCACGGCATCATCCAGGTCCTTACTTTCAATACTATCAATTGTCACTAAGGGCTGGTCGGTAATATCTACGCGACCAATCTTGTCTGCCTCTTGAACAGTATCCGGAATTGCATTAGCTTCATCTAGGACTTCTTGGGGAAATTCTGACGGAACATCATGCGCATAAACAATTTGTAAAATATCGATACCAGGCTCATCAGCATTCCCAATGACCTTGGTCGCCACACCAGTGAGTAATTGTGGATTCAGATCGCTCGGATAGGCTGTAACATCAGCCGTCACAACTTCACCGTCGACGGGATGAATCCCACCATCAGTCACATCAAATGAAAACGACCCCAGTTTTTTATCTTTTAAAAGCACTTCACCAATGACACTTGGTAGTTTAGGATCTCGTTTTGATCGAAATTCCCCCACAATTTGTGTGTAGTGATGCTCCGTAATCTTTGTGACTTCCCCTTCTGGGCCGCGGTCAGAACCCTTGTCAGCCGGACGCAAAATTTTAATTTCAACCGTATCACCAGTCATCGCGTGCTTGGTATGGTCTGGATTAATGTAGGCATCAGGTAATTCTTCGCCATAACTGACAAAGCCAAAGCCCTTATCGTTGCCATGAAAGGTACCAACTAATTGAGCTTCTGGTTTCACCAAGGCCCATTTGCCATCGTCGGTCACCCGTACTCGACCCGCTCGTTCAAGACTTGCGAGAGCCTGCACAGAGAGTGTGAATTCTTTTTCTGGCTGTTTTAAAGCGGTGCCAATTTCCGCCGCAGTAAACGTCCGGTCCTGATGTCGGTCCAAAAACGTTAAAATCTGCTCCTGTAAATTATGATCTGCCATAGTTACCTCATTTTTCTTATGCATCAAGCATGTAATTTGTTCTAATTAAATAAATTTGCTAAAAATGTTTCAACATCGTCTTGTAATTGGTGATGCGCTTGATTAACCGTTAAGACGTGACCAGCCCCTGGATAAACATGAAAGGATACTTGTTTACCCAGTTTAATCATGATGTCGTAAAAGGCCGCTCCACTGCGCGCATCAATCATCTCATCAGCATCCCCTTGTCCAATAAAAAATGGTTGCTTGATTTGATCAAGACGCGGATCTATTTCATCTCGAACGAAAGCTTCGATCTCAGCCAGCTGTTGCGGATTATGTTGGGCTAACCAATCTAAATTCGCTTGTTTTTTTGCCTCGTCTAACGGTTCACGATCATAAATTTTCCGGCTCAATTGAATAAAACTCTGAGGCACATTCGTTTCACCAACACGAATCACTGGCGAGGCAAACGTGCCACCACCGACTAATTGATCATCCATTTCCAACAGTCGCGTAGCAAACAAACCACCCATAGATAAGCCAAATACCGCAATCTGTTGGTATCCCATTGTCTGCAATCGCTGTACTGCTGCTTTAGCATCAGCCAACCATTGCGACACACCGCCTTGCGTTAAAATATCTTTCGGCTCTAATGTACCATGTCCAGAGAAGATCGGCGCGTAAACTGTATAACCAGCTCGTGCTAGGCCACGTCCCAGTAACCCCATGTCATTGCTGCTTCCCGAATAAGCATGCAGCAATAATACTGCATGAGGTCCTGCTTCAATCAAAAGCGGCTCTGGCCGCCGAAAACGAACTGTCATGGTGAACACTCCTTATCCATTTACAAACTGCGAAAAGGCATCAAAAAAGGCTGGGGCGCGCCCAGCCTGGAGTCACATTCATTACCGTGACGAAACGTCACCCTGAATTGCGAGATTTTCCTTGTGGTCGCTAGCTAGATTAAGCTAGTGCGAAGACAAATACACTAACGCCAGTGCGATCCCAAAGAAAAGAATCCCAAGAACAACAGTAACGCGTTGCATAAATCCTTCAAAGCCACGTGACTTTTGTTGAGCAAAAAGATCATTGGCTCCGCCACCACCAGATAGGGCGCCCAACGCATCGTCCGTTTTCGTCGGCTGCAACATGACTGCAATAACGATAACGATGGCGATAACAATCAGTGCAGTTAATAAGAAATTATACAAAGCGATTTCCTCCCGTGTGGCTCATGCCAGATGTCCCAACTAATTTACCATAATTTAACTATAATTGCTAGTACTCAGAGCGCAACAAGCTGGGCGATCCTGAGCACTAGCAAGGCGGCAGCGATTAGCGTTCTTGGCCAATTGATGACGACAGGCTAGGCACAAGGATTAGGCTTGCGCAGCTCGACAATGACTCAGAGCGCAACAAGCTGGGTGATCCTGAGCACTAGCAAGGCGGCAGCAATCGTCTTTGATTAAGCAGCCTTAGTCCTCAGTTCGAGCACTGGTAGTCTCAGCCATCTCGGCAATTTTGCGACGAATGTAAGCTCGATTATTATGTTGCGTTTCGATAAGCAGGGTATCCCCTGCGCGAAGGATCGTATCACCGTGTGGAATAATCGCTCGTTCGCCACGTGTAACCCCAATCAGAAGTGCATTAGTCGGCCAACGGAATTCCCGGACTTGATGCCCGGAAAGTGCTGACCCAGCAAAAATGGGGACTTCAATCCGATCAGGATATCCGGCAGCCTGTTCCATACGCCATGTTTGTAATGGTAAAACCATTCGATTCAATAACGACTCATAAATAGGTGCACCGCCTAAGACATCCACGGTCAAGTACGCGACTAAACAGACGACTGCCAATGGCATTAAGTGTTTCAGCGAACCGACCATTTCAGTGATTAATAAAATTGCGGTAAAAGGGGCTTTCCCAATGCCGGCAAAATAACCGGCCATTGCAAAAATAACCAAGTTAACGACATAGACGCTTGGTAACCAACCAATCATCACCATAAAACGCCCATAAACACCACCAATTACTGCGCCAATCGTTAAAATTGGTAAAAAGATCCCACCGGGTAAACCTGAACCATATGCAATCATTGACCAGACAAAGCGGACAACCAGTAAAAGTAATAATCCTGTTAATCCTGGCTGACCACTCGCTAGTTTTAAAATAACACTATTGCCACCGCCTAAAGCATCTAGCCACCACCAACCAATTGGGATCGTCGCGATCAGGGCCACAATGCCATCCAGATGACGTGGCATTTTAAGCTTTGCATACCACTGTGGCAATCTAAGCAATACGGCTTGATAAAATCGGCCTAACAGTCCCAATACCAACCCTAAACCGAGCAATTGACCATAGTAGCTCAATGGCAATGACGTCGAATAAGGAATATGTAACACCGGTGTCTGACCAAAAAAAGCCATCGAAACAAAATTGGCTACGACGGCGCTTGTCAGCGATGTCAGCCAAACTAATGGTGAAAAGTTATGATAGACCTCTTCCAAAACAAATAACGTACTGGCAATCGGCGCATTAAATGCTGCTGACAGGCCCGCAGCTGCACCACTCGCAATTGCGACTCGCCGTTTGGTCCCCTGCTGATGGTTTAACTGTGCATATCCTTGCCCAACTGCAGCTCCTAATTGAATCGAAGGCCCCTCACGGCCGAGCATTAATCCAGAACCAATTGCGATGACTCCACCGAGCCATTTTTTCCACAGGGTTGGCCACCAGGGTTCGTCAAACTCTCCAGCCAGCTGTCCTTCAACCTGAGGAATCCCAGAACCACTAATTTGCGGGCTTGTTTTGACCAATTGGCCGACCAACCAGCCAATTGCGCCCATGACAGGAATCCATATGAATAGCCACCAAGGATTAGTATGTAGGGATCCATAAACGACCTTAACAATGTTCAATAATTGTTCAATCGTTAGCCTAAATAAGCTAACGATTAGTCCAGCGAGTATGCCGACCCCAATGCCAGTAATAACTGTACCGACGCGGGTGAAGTCTACATTAAGCCACTGCTGATCCTTTTTAATCAAACTCATCACCCCTGTTTTATGTTATAAGAAGGTTCGCTGATATTCATTGACAAAATATTCGATAATAAGCCGAACCGGTTGATCATTCAGCAAGGTTACCTTGTCTGGCAATAACAGCTGTTGCTTTTTAAGACGATAATAATCCGTTAACACTACGGTTAAATCGACGCTGTGGCGCACTAAGAAATCGTGATTAATCAAGCCACGAATCATCAACTGATCTTGTAATAATAAAATTTGCCAATCATAGCGTTGAAACAATCCGCGATTAACCCCCGCTTCAAAGTAATCAATCGCTTGTCGCTGTTGTTGGTTTAATGCATCTTGCAAATTGCGATAATCTGCATCATCGCTAATCCGCAAATCTTCTAGAAAAACATCTGAAATCGTTCGCGCCAGTGTTAACGATTGGTCAAAAAGCCTTTGCCATTCTTTGAGAAAACTGCGATCGTCACCGCTTAATTGTGGCCGTGGCAACGACTCGACGTAATCCAAATAATCGCGCACAATCGCATGAAAGACTGCCCCTTTAGAATCAAAATACTTATACGCAGTCCGTCGAGAAACACCCATAATCTTAATCAAATCATTCATCGTCAATCGTTGAAACCCATTTCGAGTCACAACCGCCATGATACGATTCAATAATTCTTGCCGTTTGGCGGCCTCATGTTCGCCAGTCATTTTTGCCCTCCCCCCAAGATACAACAACGCTTAAGTATACGATACCAAAGTAAACGATTTTACGTGCTAATGTTTAACTTTACTTTTTCTTTGATAGCTTTATCATTTCGTAAACCTAGCACGAAGCCCATGTTGGCCTATCTACTAACCTAAAATAATGACATGACACAAAAAACGTGACCTCCAATTGGAAGTCACGCCCAATCCCGAATATAAATTACTTGTTTAAAATCGTGTTACGGGCTTGTTCACTTAAGTTGTAGAAAGAGTGAACACCCTTGTATTCTGCGGTCGTACCTAATTGATCTTCAATTCGCATCAATTGGTTGTACTTAGCGATCCGTTCAGTCCGGCTCATTGAACCTGTCTTAATTTGACCAGCGTTGGTAGCCACAACCAAGTCAGCAATCGTTGTGTCTTCAGTTTCACCAGAACGGTGAGACACAATTGCTGTATAGCCAGCTTCCTTAGCCATTTCGATCGCTGCAACTGTTTCAGTCAAAGTCCCAATTTGGTTAAGTTTGATCAAAATGGAGTTAGCAACGCCCATCTTAATCCCCTTAGCTAAGTAGTCAGTATTCGTCACGAATAAGTCGTCACCAACGAGTTGAACTTTTTTACCTAGCTTAGCCGTTAAAGTTGCCCAGTCGTCCCATTCATTTTCATCTAACGGATCTTCGATGGAAACGATTGGATACTTGTCAACAATGCCTTCTAGTAAATCAGTAAATTCATCAGCTGTGTAGCTCTTACCGTCACCGACTAAGTCATACTTCTTCGTATCTGTATTGTAGAATTCAGAAGCTGCACAGTCAAAAGCAATCGCAATATCCTTACCAGGAACATAGCCGGCTTTGGTGATCGCTTCCACCAGAATTTCGAATGGTTCTTCGTTATTTTTCAAATCCGGAGCAAAGCCACCTTCGTCACCAACCGCAGTCGAGTAACCACGATCGTTTAAGATGCCCTTTAAAGTGTGGAACGTCTCTGAACCATAACGAATGGCTTCCTTAACCGTTGGGGCACCAACAGGCATAATCATAAATTCTTGGAAGTCAACTTTGTTGTTGGCGTGCTTCCCACCGTTGATGACATTCATCATTGGTGTTGGCAATAAGTGGGCATTGAAACCACCGAGGTAGTTGTAAAGCGGTACTTCTAACTCATCAGCAGCAGCTCGAGCAGCAGCCAAGGAAACACCTAAAATTGCATTTGCGCCTAATTTACCTTTGTTTGGGGTACCGTCTAACTTGATCATTGCTTGGTCAATCGCGATTTGGTCTGTGACATCATAACCAACGATTTCCTTTGCAATAATGTTGTTAACATTGTCAACAGCCTTCGTTACGCCCTTACCTTGGAACCGGCTCTTGTCACCGTCACGCAACTCAACGGCTTCATGTTCACCGGTTGAGGCACCTGAAGGAACAATTCCACGGCCCATTGCGCCACTTTCCGTGTACAATTCAACTTCAACAGTTGGGTTACCGCGTGAATCTAAAACTTCACGTGCATAAATATCTGTAATAATAGACATCTTATTCTCTCCTTATATAGGCAAATGTAGTCGTAACGACTCCAACACCATTATATGTGTTGGTCGCTTCACTATCAAGAAACAACGGCATTATTTTCCTGGATCGTTGCTGATTAATTCAAGAAATGATTGCGCCTCTAAACTTGCATTACCGACTAAGACTCCATCTACATCAACTTTTTGCATAATTTCGTTAATGTTAGCCGGTTTGACGGAACCACCATATAGCACTCGGACTTCATCAGCAATCGTATCGTCGTACACGTCAGCAACTGTTTGTCGAATTAAATAACAGCCTTCTTCAATCTGATCAGGTGTTGCCGGGGTTCCTACACCAATCGCCCAACTTGGCTCATAGGCGATAATCGCTGTTCTGGCATCTTCTTCACTAACCCCTTTTAACGCCTCGATGACTTGTGCTACCACCCAGTGCACCGTATCATTATTCTCACGTTGTCCCATCGTCTCATCGCAACAGATAATTGGGCGCATGTGATTACGAAACACCGCCTGAACTTTTAAATTCACCATTTCATCTGTTTCTCTAAAAATTTTACGCCGTTCTGAATGACCTAAAATAACAAAATCAACGCCTGCCTGACTCAATGCCATAGGACTTGTTTCACCAGTAAACGCACCACTATCCTCGAAGTAACAATTTTCAGCACCAATCTCCAACGGCATATCAGCAGTGTGTGCCACCATGCGTTCTAAAAACAACGCAGGTGCACAGATTGCAGTTTCAATCATACGACTATCGGGTAGGTTGTCCCGTATACCATCCATAAATTTGGCGACTGTCGCTGCCGTTTTATTCATTTTCCAATTCCCAACGATCATTGGAATTCGCATGAGCATCCTCCTATAAAATCATGGTCATCTAGCAAATAAACAATTAACCAGCCTAACTGACAGTGTTCTATATGTCCTTCATTGATTTACAGCTTCCGCGAGATTACGGGCGGCTAGTTTCCGCGCGCCACCTTGCTTGGCACGCGCCGTACTCACTGTCAAAAACATTGTAGTGAACTTACTGATTCGACGCAACTACCAACGAGCCCATAAAAAAAGCTCGCTAGTCATTAGACCAACGAGCTTCACTGAAACTATTTATCACTAATTGCCGCAATTCCAGGTAATGTCTTACCTTCAAGGTATTCCAAGGAAGCACCACCACCAGTGGAAATGTGGGTAAGCTTGTCAGCAACGCCGAGTTGTTGAACGGCAGCAGTTGAATCCCCGCCGCCAACAATTGTTGTGGCATCTAAATCACCAAGGAATTTACCAATCGCCAATGTACCCTTAGCAAAGTTAGGCATTTCAAACACGCCCATTGGTCCGTTCCAAACCACCGTCTTAGCATCGCGCAATGTGTTTTCAAACAATTCAATTGATTTTGGACCGATATCTAGGCCCATGTAACCATCGGGGATGGCTCCATCAACAATTTCAGATGGTGAATCATTCTTGAACTCTTTGGCAATCACGGTGTCAATCGGCAAGACTAGCTTATCGCCAGCCTTTTCAATAATTGCCTTAGCAGTGTCAATCTTGTCAGCTTCTAATAATGAATTACCGACCGTTAAACCTTGTGCAGCAAAGAAGGTGTAAGCCATTCCACCACCGACAATCACTTTATCGGCCTTACTTAGCAAGTTATCGATAACCCCAATCTTGTCAGAAACTTTCGCGCCACCAAGAATCGCAACAAATGGGTGAACTGGGTTGTCCACGGCCTCGCCTAAGAACTTGATTTCTTTTTCCATCAAGAAACCTGCAGCCACTGGTTTACCAGCGGCCTTCATTGCCGTTGCGATACCCACATTAGACGCATGAGACCGATGTGCCGTCCCAAAAGCGTCATTGATGAATACATCACCCAATGAAGCCCAGTATTGGCCTAATTCAGGGTCATTACCAGATTCTTTTTTGCCATCTAAATCTTCAAAACGAGTGTTTTCAAATAACAAAACTTCGCCGTCTTTTAAGTTATTCACAGCCGTTTCCAGTTGTGGGCCACGGGTTGCTGGCACAAAAGTAACCGGTTTGCCCAATAAGTTACTCAATCGTTCTGCCACAGGACGCATGGATAGTTCCTGCTTGTCCGCTTCTGTTTTAATCCGGCCCAAATGGCTGAATAAAATCGCTCGACCGCCATGATCAATCACATAGTTAATCGTTGGTAATGCGGCGACAATCCGATTGTCATTGCCAATCACGCCATCTTTAATGGGTACATTAAAGTCGACCCGCATCAGTACTTTTTTACCACTCAGTTCTACATCTGATACTGTTAATTTTGCCAAAGTTTCTTCCTCCCAACGAGTTAGGTGTACATCAGTAGTTTACCGATTTTACATCGCAAAAACCACCTGTAAGTCCATTTTCAGAAAATTCATTAACTCATTTGTGAATAAAATTACTATTCGATTAAAAAAAGGCGCGCGGGAAAATTCCCGCCCGCCTTTTTTGAGTTTATCCAAACTCATCACACTTAAATTAAGCTTCCAATGTCGCGAACTTTAATAATGTCCGGATCATGTTGCAAGTGAAGCCCCATTCGTTATCGTACCAAGCAACCGTCTTAACCAATTGCGTGTCGCCAGCAGTGGTTACTTCCGTTTGGGTTGGATCGAAAACAGAACCATGTGAATCGTCAATAATGTCACTTGAAACGATTTCATCGTCATTGTAACCAAAGGCTTCGTTACCTTCAGTGTGCTTCTTGATGGCTGCATTAACTTCATCAGCCGTTACCTTCTTGTCCAGAACAGTAACTAATTCCGTCAAAGAACCATCAACAACGGCAACCCGTTGTGCATGACCTTGTAACTTACCATTCAATTCGGGGATAACCAAGCCAATCGCCTTGGCAGCACCAGTTGAATGTGGAATCGTGTTAACAGAAGCTGTCCGGTTACTACGTGGCTTTGAACCACGAGGGCCATCAAGGATAGATTGTGTTGAAGTGAAGGCATGAACCGTCGTCATTGTCCCAACTTTAACGCCAAATTCTTGGTTCATGAAGTAAGCCAATGGTGCAAGACAGTTGGTCGTGCATGAACCTGCAGAAACGATCTTGTCATCATTGCTCAAAACATCCAAGTTAACACCAGGCACAACCGTGGTGATGCTACCAGCAGGTGCGGAGATCAAGACACGCTTTGCACCGGCATCCAAGTGCGCTTGTGATTTGTCAGCTGACGTATAAAAACCAGTACATTCAAGTACGTAGTCAACGCCGTCGTTAGCAACCCAAGGAATGTTCTTTGCATCGCGTTCTGCGTATACAGGAATTTCCTTACCATCAACGACAATGCCCTTGTCCGTTGAGCTAACTTCACCATTGAACTTGCCATGTGTGGAGTCGTACTTAAGTAAGTAAGCCAACATTGATGGTGTAGTCAAATCATTGATCGCAACCACTTCAATGTCACTAGTGTTCAATTCATGGATCCGCTTCAAAGCCAAACGGCCAATTCGGCCAAATCCGTTGATACCAATTTTAACAGTCATTGGTGAACTTCCTCCCTTAAGGAAAATATATAATTAACAACAGGAAGAATTATATGCCAATCAACTAAATCCTGCAAATCATTAAACTGAACTTCACAAACTCAAAAGTTAGCTTTCAAGCAATTTTCATAACCAAAAGCTGCGCCATTAGCCAAAGATAGTTTAGGCATAATGATGGGCCACTTTTGCCGCGACAGCAGCGGCTAATGCACCGACGATATCATCAATAAAGGTGTTCACTTCGCCACCCTTTTCTTCATCCAATTGCTGGATCACGCCTTCTTTAACCTTATCCACGTATCCATAGTTGGTCACGCCAATCGTGCCATAAATATTAGCAATGTTTAATGCTAAACCTTCATCCACGCCAAAAACGCCGGCATCATTTCTGATAATACTTTGTAACGGTTCCCTCAACAGATCAGCCGTGGCAAAACGATCAAGTTCCAAGGCAACCATCACATTATTCATCACTTCTCGTTTGTGTAAGACGTCAACGGTTTCAGTTTCAAACTCTGTCAGTGGGACTTGTGGCAGATAAGGCTGTTGCAATTTTTTAGCAATCGCCGCTATTTCATGATAAGTAATTCCCTTTTCGGCCAACTGCTCAGTCACTAATTGATAAGCTTCTTTATCCGGATATTTAAACGTTGGTTGATTCATAGTCGGACCCTCCCTCGTAATTGACTACTTACAGACTACGCTACTTACGCCAAAAATGCTGATTTGACCCCATCAAGATTGATTAGTAACTGCGTTTTAATCACCACAACAGCAAAAAGCGATCAACCGGAGAACCACTTTTGGTGTGGCCGATCGATCGCCTACTAAATTTTAATGGGCCATTAACTACTCCAGCGAACCTAGCTTAAAACAGGGTACTTTCTCGTGAAACTAAACGGGTCCCCAAAACGACCTTTTTCGCAACTTGGCGATTTTCTTTAATCGCTTCCATGGCTAAATCAACTGCCGCCATCCCCATATGGTTCATGGCCACATGAATCGCAGTCAACCCCGGAATGGCGTAGCTAGCAATTGAAGTGTCATCAAACGTCACCAGTTGAACCCGGTCTGGCACATCAATATTAGCCTCCAATAAGGCTTTTAAAGCACCGATCGCCATTGCGTCATTACTAATCATAAATGCGTCTGGTAGTTCATCGCCTAACTGACGAATCAGACGTGCCATTTGGTTATACCCGGATTGTCGCGAATAATCCCCTTCAGCCATTAATTTATGATTATATTGAGATCCTAATTTTCGCCGAAATGGCTCAACTCTAGGATCTTCAATGACTAACTGGTGATCAGCAGTCACCTCACGACCAGAAAGTTGACCAATTAACTTAGCTCCATGTTGTTGTAGTAGCGAAATGGCGTGTTCGATCGCATGTTCAAAATCCGTCACAACACAATCATAACCCGCCGCCAGCGTATCAAAATCGACAAACACTAGATGCTGACTCACATCGACCAATGTGCGAATCTGCGCCGGTGAATATTTTCCCAACGCAATTGTGACATCGGGGTGGTTGTCAAAGCCGGCCACTTCGCCGCCATAAACAGTTGTCACTTGAAATCCCGCCCGTCGTGCCGCCCGCTCCACACTAATTCGAATGGACATGTAGTAAAGGTCTTCCATTTCTTGGGTTTGTGAGTACCATTCGACAATTGTAAGTTGTTTGGTCGGATGGCTGCCATCTTCGCGGCCACGTTTAGTGTAGTTAAGTGCTTCTGCCGCTTCAAAAATCCGTTGGCGCGTGGCGTCACTGACCGCCATTGTGGCATCATAGTTAAGCACCCGCGATACCGTTGCCAGAGAAACGTTAGCACGTTCTGCGATATCTTTTAAAGTCGCCATCTTACTGTTCCATCAGCCGGTCAATAAAGCGTTGTTGCGCAGCACGACCAGCTGCATCCCACTTAAAGACACCAGCATCTTCAAGGACTCGACCAAACACTTGTCCAACGGCTTGATCGAGCGTTTCCGCAACGTTCGTTGAGGTAAAAGTCCTCGTTTGCTTGAGATTTTCAGCCCACACTCGATGATACTCGGCCATGTCGTTAGGTTCATCTAATAGGAATTGTTCAACCTCTTGCATTTCCGTCTTCAAACGCGCGGGTAAAATGGCCCGTCCCATCACTTCAATTAGTCCAATGTTCTCTTTTTTGATATGTTGCACATCTTGATGCGGATGAAAAATGCCATCAGGATAAGTCGCTGATGTTTGATTATCGCGTAAGACTAAATCCAAAATATAGTTATCACCATGACGATAGGCAATCGGGGTCACCGTATGATGGCGTAGTTCACCGTCGTAGGCTTTAATTGACACAGCCGGATCATCATAAGCTTGCCACTTCACACGAATTTGTTCAGCAGCATCTGCTAGTGTCTGTGGATCATTGCCGATCAGCCGAATTGTTGACATGGCCCACTTCACAACGCCTGCTTTCACAGACGGAAAATCAGGTAACGTAAACGCCGTGGCAATTGGCGCTTTCATCATCGGAAAGGTATGACGACCACCCTGATAGTGTTCGTGGCTTAACATCGAACCACCCACAATTGGCAAGTCGGCATTACTACCAACAAAATATTGTGGAAGTTGCGTAATGATCTCAAATAAATTCGTAAACGTCTGCCGGTTAATATGCATCGGTGTGTGCGCTTGATCCAAAAAGATCGCGTGTTCGCCAAAATAAGCATACGGTGAATACTGGAAGCCCCAAGGACGGCCGCCAATCGTCATTCGAATCACGCGATGATTGCTCCGCGCCGGATAGCCAAGCCGTCCAAGATAGCCTTCGTTTTCCAAACACAACTGACACAAAGGGTAACCATCGGCCTTAGTTGTGGCCGCCGCTGCAATTGCTTTGGGATCTTTCTCAGGCTTCGACAAGTTAATTGTGATTTCAAGATCGCCAAATGTCGTCTCAGTATTAAAAACAATATTTTTGGCAATTGCGCTGGTTTTAATATAATTATTGGCCTGACTCAATTGATAAAAATACTTCGTCGCTGCCTCAGGTCCATTTTGATAAGCCTGCCAAAAGCGTTCGTTAACTTGGCTGGGTCTCGGCGTGATGAGGTCCATCAATTGTCCATCCAGTAATTCACGCGCAGTCTGTGAATCTTCAATTTTATGATGATCAACTGCCGTTTGCACCAAAGCGGCACTGATGGCTTCCACCCCAGTGCCGCTTTGGTCGACATGCAGTTGATCTCCAACCAGACTGTACACACGATTTCGTAAGTACACCCGGTCAAGCGGTTCAATAGCCCCTGTTGCAACGGCCATTGAAACCAAGTTCTCTACTGCATCTTCTGCCATTTGTATTGTTCTCCTAAACCCTTATTCTATTACTTCATGAGCGCCATCGGCAATTTCGGCAATGTAAAAGTCTGCCGCATAACCAAACTTCTCCTGATATGCTTTGCCGACAACTTCTTGGACATGTGCTGCTTGTTCACGATTAACAATCGCAATCGCACAGCCACCAAAACCACCACCGATAATTCGAGCACCCAAGACACCTGCCTGATCCCATGCTGTGTCAACCAGCGTATCAAGTTCTGGAACACTGACTTCATAATCATACTGAAGCGAAATATGGGATGCACTAATTAAGTGACCAAATTTAACGAGATCATGGTCATCGAGTGCTTGTTTGGCATCAATTGTCCGTTGGTTTTCAAATACTGCATGCCGTGCGCGACGAATCAACGTGTCATCATTGATTAGATACGTCACTAAATCAAATGCAGATTTCGACAATGCGCCCAAGCTAGCTACATCGACTTGCGTCTGAATTCGTCGCAAAGCTTCTTCACATTGGGCGCGGCGTTCGTTATATTTTGAACTCGCTAGGTCATGTGGTTTGTTACTGTTCATAATCAAAACAACATTATCGCCCAGTTCAACTGGATAGTATTCATATTTCATCGTATTGGTATCCAAGAACATGGCTTGATCCTTTTGACCCATGCCGATGGCAAATTGATCCATAATCCCAGAGTTTAAACCAATATAATCATTTTCCACTTGTTGCCCAGCATAAACTAAATCTAACTGGGTGACATCCAATTCAAAGAACTTTTTCAGCATAACGCCAGCTAATAGTTCAAGTGAAGCAGACGAAGACATCCCCGCACCATCAGGCAAATTACCATGCACATACATATCAAAGCCATGAGCAAAGCTGGCGCCCTTTTTGCCAAGCTCATACATCATACCTTTTACATAGTTGCCCCAGCCAAAAGTCTTATCAAAAGACAAATCGTCACTTACGTCGAATGTTAGCACACCGGCATCGGCTAAGTTAGTTGAGTAAAGGCGAACCGTATTGTCGGTTCTTGGCGTAGCTGCCCCGTAAGTGCCTAAACTAATTGCCGCGGGAAACACATGCCCGCCATTGTAGTCCGTATGCTCACCAATTAAGTTAATTCGACCTGGTGAGAAAAACACGGCAGCTGGCTCATTCCCAAATTGCGTTTTATATTCTTGTTTAATGCTTGCAGTATCCATTGCTTTAACCACCTCAGCTTAATTAATGTTGTCGATATCTTCTTTGCTGGCGCCTAATTTTCTTTCCAGTTCCTTAACGACTTCCGCGTGCTTAGCTTCGGTTAACGTAACTTTAGCAAAGTACACGATGGCGGCTAGGGCCATCAGGACCATTGGTGCGTAGAAAATATACGTCTTGAAATTCAATAATTGACTAGCGGAAATCTCACTTGGCTTCGTATTCCCTATCATCCCTGCATGAATCGCGGCTAAACCAACGATCCCATTAGCAAAGGCTCCGGCCAACTTATCTAGTAATGGCCGAACGGCTAATGTAACCGATTCGTTCCGACTGCCTAACCGTAATTGACCATATTCCACGCTATCTGTAATCGTCATTAAGGCAGCCAAGAAAATCATTGGGTATGGGAAGAAGATCAAGGAAATGGCCAATAAGACAGCAAACAAGTTAGTGCCAGCAAAGTTAAAGACCACGTATCCAATCAACATCAAGCAAATACCACCAACGTAAATTGCCTTCCGCTTAATCAAGTTTTCTAAGAATGGGAATAAGACAACCGAGATAATCCCTAAAATAGCTGTTACCGCACCCACCAGACTAAATTCGCCGGGTTTACCCATGATGTACTTAAAGTAGTACAAGAATAAGGAACTAGTAATCACATAGCCAAAAGCAAACATGAAGTATGAGAGCGCCAACCACATCAATTGGTCGTTCTTAAATAGGACTTTGAAAATACCAACAATCCCAACCTTTTCAGTATTTTCACGAATGATATTGTCTTCTTCTTTGGTACCAAAGGCCGTTGATAAAGCACCTAAGAACGAAACTGCCCCAATTAAAATGGCAAACCCGAGCCAACCAACCTGAGTTTGTTGACCCTTAGCACCACCAAACCAGCCTGAGACTAGCGTGATCGTTGGCATAATAATTAACGCAACCCCTTGAGCGCCCAAAGTGGAACCAAACCGAGCAATCGTTCCAAAGCGTGCCCGCTTGTCAGAGTCAACCGTTAAAGCAGGAAGCATGGACCAAAAAGCAATATCTTTGAATGAATAGAAGATATCCAAAATAACAAACGCAATCCCAAATAAAATCAAATATAAGGTTGGCTTGTTAATGTTCATGCCACCAAAGCTGGTAAAAATTAAGATCAGCATGATTGAACTGATCGTCGCCCCAACCATCAACCAAGGTTTGAATTTGCCCCACTTACTACGGGTATTATCCACCGCCCCACCGATTAACGGATCAAAAGCAATTTCTATGATTCGGATAACCATCATCATTACTGTGACAATACTGATCATCTTGGCATCTGCGGCATGGTTACCAGAATCAAATAACTGACTCGTTACGAAAATAACGAAATAAGTGCTTAATGTTGCATAAAACGCATCATGTCCAAACGCCCCAAAAGCGTAAGACATGTACTGCTTAACCTGATTCATAAGTGCAATCTCCTTAGCTAGCGGCCCATCGAGCGATTGCCGCGTGACTTGAATTAATGTTGAACGACGCTAATTAGTGGTAACGCCGCTCAATAACCTTCTCTAAAATCTCATTACGTTGTTGCGCTTTTGCCATGTCAAATGAGGTTTCTTCCAAATCATTGAAATCCTGAACTAGCAAAACAGTTTCAAGGTATAATGTTAGCTGACGCTTGATGTATAACTTGTTTTCTTCACCCTCATGCTGTGCATTACCACCTAAAACCGCCATTGCAAATTTTTCCGGATTAATTTGGATCTTCTGATCCTTCTTTGCCATTTTGCTACCTCCTCGTAGGATTAGTGTAAGCGCTTCCGGAATCTACTATACGAAGTTTTACTAAAATTATCAAATAAAACTTCCTTTAAAAAAATCGTGCAACCGGTTGTATTTACGCATTCAAGGCAATAACAGCGTCTAAATATTTTTTACTAAAATAAGCAGGCTGCCATTAACTGACTTAAAAACATCCACGGGGAACAAAACCAGTCACTAAATTTCAATGCTGCCCTAAATAACAAAAAATGTGGGATATAAGTCGCAATTGACTTATATCCCACACTTTTTCCGCTATTTGATTAATATCATGAGACTAATTAGTTGATCCTAATTTCCGATATTGATAACTAATTTGATACGTCTGATCAGCTTGGGCAGGCAAAACAATATCACCAAATCCATCATGGTGAATTGCATCAGGTAGCCACTGTGCTTCCATCGCTAATGCCGTAAACGGATGGCTTGCCTGGTAGGCTTCGTCTTGGTCATAACCAAGTGGATCTGCAGTAAAAATGACCAGGCCATTACGGTTCGAAAATACATCCAATGCTCGGCCACTAGCAGGATCGCTGACCGTGGCAATTGCCTGCTTTTGATCACCATTAACCCGGTAGGCATCATCGAATTCGCGGCCACCATTTTCAGTAGCTAATTTGGCTAATTGATCTGTGATCGTTGCAGTCTCAGTGAAGTCATAAGGGGTATCAGCAACTTCTGCCAGGGCCCCGGTTGGCACTTTATCACTACCTAGACGAACTCGCTGATGACCGTTAATCCACAACTGCTGCGTGCTAAGCGCATCCTGATCTGTCACATTGAAATAGGTATGGAGGGTCGGATTAAACAAAGTGGTAGCTGTACTATTACCAGTAATCGACCAAGTAACCTTATCCTCGTTGGTCAACGTATAAGTGACCTTAACCTGCATGTCGCCAGGAAAGTGGTCGACATCCTCATCCACTATTAATGACAAGGTGACCGAAATTTCATCCTCATTTGTTTGATGGTCAACAACGTCCCAGACTCGGTCAGAAAAACCGTGATACCCGCCGTGGAGCGTGTTTTTATTTTCATTTTGATCGCTGCGATAGGTTGTTCCATCAATGTCGTAGGTCGCCCCACCAATACGACCAGCGACGCGCCCTACTGTCTTACAAACATAAAATGGTGTCGCTTCATAGTCGCTTAATTGATCATAGCCGACCAATAAATTGGCCTGTCCACCGTGACCATTGGGGACGTCAAAGCCCTGCCATGTAGCCCCAAAAGTTAAAACGCGAATTGAAACGCCATGATCATTAGTTAACGTCAACTGGTCAACCGTTTCACCATTCTTCAATGTTCCCATCGTCTTCTGTTCGAAATTCATCTGTCTTCGGCCTCCACTTTTTTAGTAAAGTTTACCAAAGTCAGTATAAAGGTTTATGAAAACGTTTACAACAGTCTGCATACATCCCTCCAAATTGTTGAGCAAAGTTTTGCCAAAATGAAACACGCAGAGCGAATGCCAGCTGGGTTAAACACATAGATTTGGTTGGCGGAACTCGACAAAATAACTTTCTACTATGGCTATAGTCCGTTGGCCTCTTTCAATGTCATCACTTGCTGGTAATGAGTTCAGCCGTGGCAAAAATGGTCTAGCAAAAAGGCCAATTCCTACTACCATGAGGAATTAGCCAAATAAACTAGCTGTAAAAAGAAGTGTTAATAATGCGCCTGGAGGGAATCGAACCCCCATTTCAAGAACCGGAATCTTACGTGCGATCCATTACACTACAGGCGCAAATCAAACTAACTCAAAGAGTACCTTACTATATTAGCGAACTACTTTTGAAAACACAACCCGTTATAACGACTTTTCTCAATTAAAATCAGTCATTTAGAAGCAAATAATTATCATTTTCATTTATTTATTGTTATGGTAAATCACATAGTAAGGAGGATAAATTTATGATTACAATTTTTCATAACGAACTAGGTCATCATCGCGTCCATTTCCCTAAAGGGAAGTACATTACGTTTAACTTAGTCCATCCCAATCCCGCCTCCGCTTACCAGATTGAAATTCTGGACACTAATCTGACTGGCCTAAAAAAGCTCCAAGTTCGCTTCAGCCATTTGGGCCAAATTTTACAACTACGCGAACCACAACTCAGTTTCCAGCTGATCTAGTTCTAATTAAGCTTGGTTTCTCCCCCCTCAATTGACCCCCCACTCAATTGAGGGGGTTTTCACGTGCAATAAAAGAGGTTATCAATTCGTTTTGACCACAAGATATAGATTTTTAAAATTTATTTTCACAATATCTTGTGTTCAACCGATAATGTGGTCAGCTCTTGTCAGGACGTCCTTTAACGCGTTATTTAGTTAAGAAAATGCTATATGCAATAAGCAGTTTAATCACATTTTTATTTTAGAATCAGGGATGCTAAGATACTTCTCGTGCGTTTTTAATTTCATGATTTTCATGTAATCGCCACAATATAAAACAAGGGGAGATCTTTTCATGCAACAGGTTACAAATTATTTCAAGTTTCTCGCACATCAATTAACGGGCTGGCACACAGCTTCATATTGGCTATTTGGCTTTTCGCTAGGTGCTCAAGTTATGACCCTTGTTTCTAACCCATTTAGTTGGGTTAGCTTAGTTACCTTTGTTGGGACAACGCTTGGTGTACTATGCATCTTAGCAATCAATCAGGCTAAAAGCGTCAATGGGTTGTTGGGTATCTTGTCCGCCCTATGTTTTATCTACGTCGGTTTTGCGGCCAAGAATTATTTATCTATTGGTGAACAGTTGGTTTACATGCTAACTTTAGATCTACCCGTCTTAATGAGCCCGTCTTGGAATCAAAATATGGTTAGCAAGATTCGCTCGTTCACTTGGCAAACAACCTTTATTGCCATCCTAGCGACCTTGCTAACGTACGGTTTATCTGGCTTTCTCATCGGTACCTTTACTAATGACCCGCGGCCATGGATTGATGCAATCTCTTTTAGCATTTCAGCTTGCGCTGGTGTGATTTGCTTTTTGCGTTTTAAGCAACAATACCTGTGGTGGGTGGCATCAGGTCTGGCACAAATGGTTCTGTGGGCCGTTTCATTCCGTCAAGGGGATGCAACATTAGCTATGTTTGTAAATAGTTCAGTTTATCTAATCAATGACTTTCTTGCTTTTACGATTTCCCCATGGTACAACAAGAAAAATCAAGTTACTCAAGCCAAGCTTGAAACTGCCTACTTTGCTGAACATAAGGCATTGCATAATAATTAGCTTGCTAGGCTTAAATCATAAATTTTGATCAATAAAAATGATCCAATCAGAGCGTTGTGCGCACCTTCGCCGCGTACCCTGAACGGATCATTTTTTTAATTTATCGTTCTTCTACATTACTTATCTACTAAGTCCACAACAACGGTTGGTGTCGATTCATTTAACGTCACCTTCTGATCGTCACACGTTAAGGTCAAACCATTGCCATGCACTAACGTAAACTGAGTCTGACTGCGGGTAACGTGAACTTCAACCTGTTCGTCACGATACTTAATTTTAAAGCCCAGGCCCATCCATTGCGTCGGTAAATGCGGACTGAAAACCAGTCCGCTCTTAGTTCGCTGCATTCCAGCAACACCAAAGACCATTTCCATCCAACTAGCTCCCATATTACCTACGTGAATGCCATCTTGGGAATTACCTTGACTGTTATTTAGATCCGTCAGCATCGATTCAGCAATATACCGATAGGCTTTATGATGGGCGCGGATTCGGTTAGCTAGAACACTGAAAATAGCGCGGGATAGCGATGAATCATGGGTAGTAATTGGTTCATAATAATCAAAATCTCGTTTGAGTTGTTCAATGTCTTGGTCCTCAGGAAAAAGAAAATCACTCATCAGAGTATCTGCTTGTTTATTAACTTGATGACTGTACAAGCGCAATGGATGATAGTGCAAGAGCAGTGGATAATCATCCCGTGGTGTTTGGTCAAATGGCCAAATCGGCATGTTAAATGCGCCATCATCTTGCATTTTCACACCGAGCTCCTTGTCAAATGGCAAGTACATTTCATCAGCACTATGGGAAAAGTCAGCTAACTCTTTATCTGTGACGCCTAGTGCTTCCAATTTATCTGATCCAACCGCCTGTAATTGTTTGGCAAAAATCACTGCCAGTCTCAGATTATGTTGTGCAAGTCGATTAGTATAGTAGTTATTATTCACCAATGCCGTATATTCGTCAGGACCAGTGACTTTATTCAAAACAAAATGACCACCTTGAGGACCATCAACACCGAAACTTCCCATACGCTGCCAAAAGCGAGCCGTTTCTAAAATTATTTCAAATCCTGCTTCCGCCAAGAAAGTTTGATCATCAGTTACGGCAACGTATTCTGCCACCGCGTAAGCAATGTCTGCATTAATATGCATCTGGGCTAAACCGGCCGGAAAGTACGGTGAAGCCTCTGATCCATTAATGGTTCGCCACGGAAATAAAGCGCCACTATCCAACCCATAATCACGCGCTTGTTGACGAGCAGAATCCAGTGTCTGAAACCGATACATTAGAATCTGTTTGGCACGATCGGGATCTGTATAGATAAATGCCGGCAACATAAACATCTCAGTATCCCAAAAGTAATGTCCCTCATATCCAGCGCCAGTGAGTCCTTTAGCTGGAATGCTTGTATGCCCATCGTGGCCGGCAGATTGATGCAAATGGAATAGATTAAAGCGAATCCCCTTTTGTGATTCTGGGTCCCCTTCAATTTGAATATCCGCATCACGCCAAAAGGCTTGCATCTGTCGCGCTGATTCCGTGAACAACGAGGAAAATGAATGATGTTCTAGATGATTATTAGCCTCTTTTAAGTAAGTCGCATGATTCATCGCAACGTCCATTAAGCTGTGAATATCACCAACAGAATAGCCAAAATCAAACGACTCAGCCAATCCCTGTTCTAAATCGAGGTCCATCACGTAACGTGGCATCCCATCATTCTGATCAAAATGAACTAGCGAATCCTCACCTAAATAGCGCCACATCAAAACTAATCCCAGTTGCGAACGTTGTGTGGTAATTTGCATCGCTGGAAAATCTGCACTTAAATACTGCCGATCTAACCCATTTTTACGCACCACCGCTCGTGGATCGCTTTCTCGATCAAAGACTTGATCAATATACGGGTGTTGTTTATAAAGCTTCACTGAACCGCTAAAATTCAGTGGTCGAACCGTGTAGCTTTCACCAAAAATTGCATCATCCGCCTGCGAGGCAAAGGTGGACAATGAAAGTTGCAACATTTTGCCCCCAGGCGTAGTGATCTCAAATAATTCATTTAATAACCCCGTTTCTAAATCGAGGTTTTTATCTACTAGTCGCGTGGTAAAGGTAGCTTCATCAGAACGTTGCCCATCGATTTCAATCACCAGATATCGTGGATCAGGTAACTGAGCGATCGTCTGATTATTTTCGGGATAGCCAGCGTACTTTTCGCCATAGGAAATTTGACTAAGATCATAAAACCCATTAACAAATAGACCTGGCATGCCCGTAACTGCATGCGAGTTTCCTTGCAGCGGGTCACTTGCCCTGACCCCCAAGTGTCCATTAGCTAATGCGTAAATTGTTTCCAAAAAGGCTGGATTATGATCGCTTAAATCCTGCAAATGTAATTGAAACGTCCGTTTTTGTTCACTAATTGCCATGATTATGTCTCCCGAACCATTTTAATGACCCCATCATAAAGCAAATTTTCTAAAGTGCAAAACTTAATGTGACATGAACTGACTTAATGTTCGACATGACCAAGCTAGCTTGCCAGTTTTACACCAACTTATTGTGACTTAACTAAATGGCCGAGACCAAATTAGCACAATTAATTCTTATTTCCTCATCAACGGGCCGTTTTCCCCCAATGCTACCTGTTTTATCAGCGATTTATTGGCTTTTTCCTCTTAAAGTGGTTTAATATAAGTTTAGAAATAATCTAAGAAAGGAAATCGCCATGGCAGAAATTATTGATGAAGCTGCTGTTCAGATGCTCAAACAAAACAAGTTGCGCGTGACGCCACAGCGGCAACTTGTCCTTCACTATTTAATGACCCACCACAATCATCCAGATGTCGGCACACTTTTTAATGATCTCAAGGCTGCTCATCAAGATCTTAGTCTCGCCACCATCTACAATACCCTCAATACACTTGTCGAGACTGGCCTGGTGATTGAACTGGAAAATGGGGATGCTGGTACTCATTATGACTATTTTGGCCGGCCACATTTTCATGCCGTCTGTCAAAATTGCGGCAAAATTACGGATATTTTCTACGATGATTTCAGTAATTTAGAACAAGCCGCCGTCAAACAGTCTGGCTACCTGATCACAGAAGATCATATTGAACTGTATGGATACTGTCCAGACTGCCAGAAGAAGTTAGGCTTAACTGCTCAAACACCAATTAATTGATATTTTATAATCTTTTTGGCCGCAAACTTGGCCGTCATGGTCTGCATAATTAGTCGAACGCGGCAGTATGAGATAAAATCTGTCTCGTTAAAACCGGACTTGGACAAAATGAACGACAAAATTTTAGTTCCAATCTAAATAGCAGAAAGCACGGGACATAAGTCGCAATTGACTTGTGTCCCGCGCTTTTTTAGCTATCACTACCAGCATTAGTTCACAATTAAGCCTTTGTTTGCCGCCCGTGCGGTAAGGTAAGTGCAAGCAATAACCCGATCCCACCAATGAATAGAAAAGTCGCAAAGGTTGCCTGATAACCAGCAAGACTTGCTTGGTGAAACCCCAGCCTGTTCTGGTTGCCTACAGTTACCCGACTCAAAATTAGCGTAGCCCCTGCGACACCGGCTGAACCAAGTAGTTGGCGCGCCGTTGTTGTCACTGCTGTTCCATGAGAAATCAATGTGTCCGGTAATGAATTGGCTCCCAGGGTTACCGCTGGCATCATCACAAATGCATTTCCTCCTTCAGTCACCAGTGACGCCAAAATCACAGTTATTAACGTTAAATGGTGCGCCGCTAATGTTAGATAACCAAAACCAAGCATAATTAAGCACATTCCGGTTAAAATGACCAACCGCGGACCGAGCTGATCCATTAATTTACCAGCCCAAGGATTCAATAAGCTTAACCCTACCGCTGCTGGCACTAAAGCCAATCCAGAGGCAAATGCGGAGAGGCCTAAAATATTTTGGTAAAACAATGGCAACACAACCGTTGTCACGATCAATGCAACATATGAGATCCCGGTCAGCAAAACTCCGACCGTAAACAAACGACTTTTAAATACGCGTAATTCTAATAAAGGCTGCGCATGTGTAAATTGACGATAACAAAATCCAATAATCGCCAACCCGCTAATAACCAATAAACCCAACTCGAAATTAGAAACACCATTTATACCTAACTGATTTAATCCAAATAACAGACCAATAAAACCTAGCGATAATCCGATCGACCAGCCATCAATACTAGTGGCGTGCTTTGGCATCACATCTTTAATAAACCATAAAGACGCCACAAAAACACCGCCGACTAAAATTAAGAATAACGCGAAGAGCCCCCGCCAACTGGTCAACTGCAACATAATCCCGGAGACAATCGGTCCAGTCGCCAAGGCAGATCCCATAATCAAACCTGCCGTTCCCATGGTTGAACCTCGCTGAGCTTCGGGTGTAATGGTAAGTAAAACTGTTTGAAATGATGGAAAAATAATGCCCACGCCTAACGCTTCAATTAGTCGGCCAGCGACCAGTAGCGGATACGTTGGGGCGACCAGACACAATAACGTTCCTAGAGCAAACAGCCCGGTAACTGCTCTGAATAACGTGCTGAAACGAACGTTATTTAACAACCATGGACTAACTGGAATCATAATGCTCATGACGAGCATAAAGCCGGTCGTCATCCACTGAACTGCCGACGCACTAATGCCAAAGGTTCGCATCAAGGTTGGATAAGCCGTAGATAATGAGGATTGGCTAATCGACATACTAAAAGTACCCATCAATAAAGTGATCATAAAAGCCGTTCTGTGGTAAGGATGTCCCTGATTATCCATGGACATAACTGCATTTACTGTCAATTTTCATTCACTTCCGCTCTCGTTCAATTCTAAATTTGCGCCAAGTAAAAACGCGGTGCCGAGCACGATGCTCTGAGCGCCGCGTTTTCGTTGGCCATCATTAACGTTTAAGCTTGATGCGGATGATTCATCTCATCCATACTTAATAAATGATAAGTCTGTGGATGATCCGGATCGTAGGCTTCAATTTGGGCCATCATCCCTGTGTCTTCATGTTCCAAAATATGGCAGTGATACATAAAGACACCCGGTACATCGAAGAGGACGCGGATTTTCACTGTTTCACCCGCATTAACTCCAACCACGTCCTTAAACCCATGCTCATTGGGATACGGAGCTTGCCCATTACGTGATAAGACTAAGAAATGACAACCATGCATATGGAATGGATGAATCATTCCACCATCCATTTCATTGGTATTCGTTACTTCCCAGTCGACCACATCACCGAGCTTTTGTTTGCGATCAATTCGTTGCATATCAAACAACTTGCCATCTAGACGAACTTCATCATCCATCCCAGACATAACCGTCTTTTCGATCGCTAATCCAGATGTCGGTTGCCAATCGGCAATATCAACTAAGTGTTCTGGCAATACCGTATCATCTGGCGCAAAGGTCCCGATTTCAAACGTCATCAATGGCACATCATCAGAGAATAATTGGACACGGTCGCCAGGTTTATACTCACCAAAGTCAACGATGACTTCGGCCCGCTCTGCGGCAGTTAACATCAATTTAGTTAAGTGCACTGGGGCTGGTAAAATACCACCATCAGAGCCAATCTGAGTAAATTGATGCTGGTCGCCAAAGTGGAGCCGAAATTCGCGCCGATCTGCACCGTTTAAAATGCGTAAGCGAACGCGCTGTGTCGTAACTTGGAAAACCCCATTGATCGTGCCATTAACCAGTGGATATTTTCCTAAGGTTCCATCAACATCGTAATCAGCCTCGTAATCGAGTTGATTCTCGTGATAAGTACGATCTTGGAGGATCACTGGAATATCATCCACCCCATAGTTTCGTGGAAATGGCAATTGACTTTCAATCTCATCTTGGACGACCACCGCAGCGGCCAACCCATTCCACACTTGGCGCGCCGTATTTGGACAAGGATGAGGATGAATCCAGTCAGTTTGCGCTGGTTGATCCAGCGTAAAGTCAATGTCACGACTTTTACCTGGATAAACCGGTGCATGGGGACCACCATCCGTGATTGGTCCAGGAACGTTTAACCCGTGCCAGTGTAATGTGGTGACTTCTGGCAGTTGGTTTTCAATATGCACGTGATAATGTACACCGTCTTTTAAAACGATGGTTGTTCCCAATAAATCAGCATTGTAACCCCAGGTCTTGGTCTTAACGCCGGGCAAGATCTGGGTTTCACCGGCGCGAGCGGTCACGGTATACCAGACGTCATTGCCTTCAACACGATCTGGTTGCAAGACCGCTGGAATCGTTAACGGCTTTTCCGGGACATCTGGAAGTGATAGCGGTACATACCCACCATCATGTAAATCAAAAACGGGCTCATCAAAAAAATAATCGGAGTAAACTTTTTGTTCAGCCATTATGACTCCTCCTCAATATGTACTTTTGGTTTTCTAAACGCACACCAACAATCAATCAATGCTTGTAAAAACATGCCAGCAGCCATAACTTCCATAGCTAACATATTTTGCATGGTAAAGACCAAATAAATCAAAAAACCATATACGACTAAAAAGAATAATGAAATTGACTTTGACCCAGTTCCCATCTCTTCACCCCCTTGCTACATTGTATTCATTCTAAGTTAAAAAGTCACGGCGATTCTCAGAAAATTTAGCCATGTTTTATGGTCCGCTGGTTAAAACGGCCTAACATCATAAAACGGCTCTATGCACTCGTAACCATCCCAAATCCGCCATAATTTGAACAAAATTCACTTAGTACGGGCCAATTTTAAGCATGCTCAGGGTCGATCCGTTCAGGTTCCCCTGGTAAATACAGCAAGATCAAAAGTAAAATTCCTATTGAAACTAGGCCAATCACCAACAATTGTCGATCAAAGTCTAGCACAGGACCGGCTTGAAATAAGACATGCCTCGTCGCTTTGACCGCAGGATACAACGGCGTGATGGCATGAAACCAGCTCAATCCGGTTGGTAACATTGGCAGTGGTAACGTCCCTGTTCCAGTGATTGCCCCTGCCATCAATAACGGGATGTTGATCCACAAGCCGGCCGGCTGAAACAACATACTAGGAATGAGTGCAAAATTGGTTGCGACCAACTGTAAGAGAATCATTTGCAGATATAATTGAGCAAAAATTGGCAATGAAAACTTGAGCAACCACATTAATAATCCCACGCCAGCAATTGTCGAGGTCACAGCCATCACAACTTGGCACCCCACAACAGCTGCGAAAGTTTGCCATTTCGAATAATGCACCCGAAATCCATTGAAAACATTGACAAAAGTCATCGTCGCAATCATGCCGCCAAGATAAACCGCCATTGTCAAAAACATCGGCGCCATTTGCCAACTAGCTTGATTCCGGCCACGATCAAGGCGGTGAGTCTTCACCTGGACTTGTGCATTTATCTGTTTAAAAATATGGTGCACCTGTTTTTTAACAATGGGTTGAGCCATTGTGACTTGTGCTGATGCGGGCAGCCCTTGATCAGCTAATCGTTTCCGGACAATAGGCGTTACCAATTGGGTTAAACTTCGCTGCGTCCTTTGTTCAGTTAACGTCGTGGCTAAGATTTCTGGCAACGTATCCGTAATTCCACGCACCGTCCCAGCGACAATCATTTGCGTCCCTTGATTCTTGAGTTCGGTTAATTCAATAACTTTTCCCCGAGTAATCTGATTAGAAAAATGTTTCGGGATAATAATGGCCAAATCTACTTGATTATCCCGCATTTGTTGCCGAATTTTTGTCAAGCTATCCCGCGTTAACTGTGCCGATAGACGCTTAACTAGTTCATGGCCAACTCGCTGACCCAACGGCCCAGCGTCTTGATTCACAATTTGTGTGTTAATTTGCGCTGACTTTTTTGAGACTTGGCTAAATCCCCACACATAACAACCGACCATTGCCAACTGGTAAATGATCGCCATAATCACGGCGACCCAAACAAACCGATTTTGCAGCATCTTCTTTAGTAGCATTTGCCTAGTCTCCTTTTTCCAAAACAAAATGAACTACTACTATTTCATCAGCCTGTCCAATTGTAAACGTGGTTGAAACAGATCAGCACCTTTTGTACCAAATTTCTTAAATTAGCTCAAAAATACATCAACGCTTACGAAGCCTCACTCAGCTCAGTCAAGAACGCCAGCACAAAAAAAGCAACGCCATAACGACGTTGCGAAACTAACTGCTTCTTGATGTAAAAATGAGAGCCAATCAGAAAAGCGTTCATAACTGAACTTACTTTGCTTTTGGCGCTGCTTCGATCGTGTCCGTCTTGCCAGCAGCCCAACGTTGGATTGCGGCAATTTCTTTTTCGCGACGAATCCGCCGCTGACGCTTAGCAACGGGACGGGTACCGGCGAATGAATTTAATGGTTTCTTTTCTGCCATGGTCCTTCTCCTCTCAATACTGTGTTCATAACACGTAACACTATACCAGCTTTATCAGACGTGAGCAAGGTAAAAATCAGTGCAGCACAAGAATCACTCGCCAATAAATCAGTGTGCGAACAAGCCCAGGTAAGCCTGGTCAGCAATAATGACTGATTAATTCACACAAATCGTGACTTTCGCGGATGTTTCCCACAAATCATCCCACCTTTGAAATGGCCACACCAAGTTTCAGAATCACGCCAAAGTCAGGCATCCTTAATTCGTGCTACACTAATGGTATTAAAGGAAAAGGAGTGATCAGCGTGGATTATATTAACTTAGGCCGCAGTGATTTGCACGCATCGAACATCGGTCTTGGCATTATGCGTATGAATCAATTGTCCGTTTCACAAGCCGCCAAAGTGTTATCAACGGCTATTGAATTAGGCATTAATTTCTTCGATGGTGCCGATATTTACGGAGAAGGCAAGTCCGACACAATTTTTGGGCAGGCCTTAAAAGAGGTCGGCATTAACCGGGCTGATATTTATGTTCAAGGCAAAGTCGGCATTGTAGTTGATCCACAGCGCTCTCACGATGGCCTCGTATTTGGGGCCCGTTATGACTTTAGTCGGGATCATTTAGTCGACGCGGCTCATCAAGAACTAAATCGAATGGGGCTTGACTATTTTGATAGTTTATTACTCCATCGACCTGACCCGCTGATGGAACCAGACCAGGTTGCTTCTGCTTTAGATACCTTACAAACAGATGGAACTGCCCGTCATTTCGGTGTTTCTAATGAAAATTCGGCACAAATCGAACTACTTCAGCATACCGTTCATCAAAGGCTATTGGTTAACCAGCTACAATTTTCTTTGATGCACACAGGCATGATTGATGCTGGCATGCATGTTAATATGGCTGATGACCGGAGTATCAATCACGACAATGGCATTTTAGAATATACGCGACTCCACAACATAACAATTCAGGCTTGGTCACCTTATCAGTATGGTATGTTTGCTGGGGTATTTATTGATAACCCGAAATTTCCTGAATTAAATGCGATGATGCAAAAAGTTGCGGACCGATACCAAGTGACCAAAAACGCTATCGCAACCGCTTGGATTTTGCGGCACCCGGCCAATATCCAAGTCATCGTGGGTTCTATGAATCCCGATCGGCTCAAGGAAATTGTCGCTGCTGAGCAAGTTAAGCTCACGGCTCAAGAATGGTATGATCTTTATTTAGCTGCTGGTAACGATTTACCATAATGTTTCATTAAATCTACCAACTAATTATTTAACGCCCCAGCAAACGTTCAACTCTAAGTTTGCTGAGGCGTTGATTATTGATTTGGAAAGAAAAATTAGTTGGCTGCCGAGGTTGCTTCTGTCGAGGACTTTGTCGGTGAAGGTTCGATAACTTGATGCTTTAGTCCAATTCCGGTTATGCCGCTTAAGATTGAAAAGACCGGCGATAGCAAACTAAACAAGGTAAAAGGCAGAAAAGCCATCGTCGCTACCCCTAGGGTATTGGCCGCGAATACTCCGGCAACCCCCCACGGAATTAAGTAATTAATCACGGTACCCCCATCTTCAAGTGCTCGGCCTAGGGCCACCGGAGCTAAACCTGCATCCTCAAATGTCTTTTTAAAGGCTCTACCAGGTAAAATAACAGATAAAAATTGTTCCCCGATGAACAGGTTAACGCCAATCCCAGATAAGACAACTGCTGTAATTCGCTTACCATCCGTATTTAGATGCTTAGAAAATGGAATCATTACTGCATCAATCAAGCCAAACTCCATGAGCATCCCCCCTAACGACAAGGTCAGGACAATTAATGAGACAGTCCCCATCATGCTGGCGATCCCACCACGAGATAACAGTAAATCGACTTCCTTATTGCCAGTGTGCGACACGAAACCGGTCTCAATAATAGCTGCGATCTGTGTGAGTTTCGTCCCTGGATGTTCAATGAGCAACATTACTAGTGAAACGCCAATGTTTAAGAATAACGTTGGAATTGCTGGTACCCGACGCCAAGCACAGATAAACATACAAGCAATCGGGACAATGGCCCATGCAGAGATGGTAAAATGCGCACCTAAAACATTAATGACCCGATTGATACTGGCCAAACTCGTCCCTTTTTCACCACTGCCCATAATGCCAAAAACAATCAGTGAAATCACAAATGCTGGAATCGTGGACCACATTAAATTCATAATGTGTTTGAACAGATCCGCGTCCACCACCGCAGCGGTTAGATTAGTAGATTCAGATAATGGTGATGATTTATCACCAAAAACCGCTCCAGAAATGATGGCACCAGCGACCAAAGCCGGATTAACGTGCATCGTGACCCCCATACCGAAGAAAGCAATTCCCACTGTAGAAATGACAGTAAAGGCGCTCCCAACCGCACTCCCAACTAACGCACATACCACAAAAACCGAGGGTACAAACCATTGCACGCTGATCAGATGAAAGCCAAACACCATCAATGATGGAATGATTCCTGCTGCGATCCAGGTACTAATTAAGGCACCGACAAGAATAAAAATAAAAATCGGCACGATTCCAGTTTGAATACCATCTTTAATACCATCGTTAATATGTGACCAAGGCAGGCGATGGATTACCCCCCAAGCCATTAATAATCCCATCACCAGCATCACCGGAACTTGTGGTGATAAACCAAAGGCAATGACCCCAGTTCCCATAATAATTAACATGATGATTAAAACAATGAGTGCTTCGTTGCGACCTACTTTAAAGGCTGTTTGTTCTTTCATTTGATTAACCCCGCTTTTGACTAACTAGCTTCCAACCATTAATTTTGATTGTAAAGCGCTAATATCGCGGATTACCCCCACAATGCCCAACATTCATTTTGGCAGCCCCCTTTTCACAAAAAAATCGTCCCTGTTATGCAATTGCATAACAGGGACGATTTTTTAACCGTGGTACCACCCAGCTTAGGTTCTTTGATGGCGCCACCAAAAAGCCTCACTCTCACTGGGATAACGGTCCAGAGTTGCCCGTTCATTGTGGTTTTCAAGTATTTCGTAAACTAGCCCTGATCGGTTCGCAGCAACCACCGACTTCCTGACGCCCAGACGAGTCCCTACTTGGAATGAAAACAAATGATTAAATGTTGATTAGAAAGATACCAGCTTTTTAATTCCTTGTCAATGTTTTTTTATTAATCAGAGTGTGAGCCCGAGCAACAACGGACAAGCGCAATTGGGCGTATTTTGCCCGGTTGTGGTTGTTGGTTGGGCGCAGGACTCAGGTCTGGCGAGCACGTTTAAGAAAGAGTGTGAACCAGACCGTTTTGAGGCCGAGCAACAACGGACAAGGCTAATTGGGCGGGTTCCTGCAAAATTTATAACCAGACTCCGGCAGCAAACAACAACGTATAACCTAAAAAGAACAATGAAGTACTCTTGATGACACTCATATAGGTCTTGCGTTTATCTTGTACCGCAAAAAACGGTTGCATTCCCCGCCACATGACTGGTAATAAAAGCAAACTCAATAATGTTTCCCATGGTGCCAAGTGTCCGAAAAAGTTAACAAGTGGCCAAATGGACCCAAGGACCAACAACACTCGCATCAGACTAACCGCGTTACCACGACCAATAAAATAAGCTAGTGTGTGTCGATGATTTTTAATATCTTCATCTAAATCAGCGGTGTTATTGGCGAGCTGCACCAAAAAGAAAATTAGAGTCAGTGGTAGACATAAAGTAAATGTCGTCGCGATCACGCTGAAATTAAATGGACGCTGCCCGAAGATACTAACGTAGACACAGGTTAGTTGAATCAAATAAGAAATCGACAACGCCACTACCGCTTCACAGATTGGCATAGCATTTAAAGGCCACGGTCCGGCTGTATAAAAAATACCAATGGTGTAACCAATGAGCCCAAAAATCAGGACCGGCCAGCCAGTGCGCGTGACCAGAACTAATCCTGGAATCGCTGAGATTAAGTACAGGATGGTTCCTAACCACCAGACACCTTTCAATGGCAATTTAAGCCGGCCTAGCGGATTCGTATGTAACGCATATCCTTCTCGATCTGTAGCATGGACATAATCATAATAGTTATCCGAAACATTCACTGCCAAGTCAAAGATAAAGACATCAATCAGACACAACAAAACATTAATCCAATTGACGACCCCATAATGATATTGTGCAATCGCTGCTCCTAAGACAAACCAGACAATATTCAACGGCGCGGTATAAATTTCCGTCAATTCGACAAATACCGACCAAGTTAACCATTTTTTATTCATCAATTTACTCCTCAACCCTTGATGTATTAAGGCTACCACAACTAATCAAAAAAAATTAGTTAGTTTGTTCGCATTTTGTTTGACCTTTTTTGACCAAAGGTTTAAACTACAGTTACGTTGATTAGCAGAGCAAGCATTCAAGTGCTAACGCTGACTAACTCACAACGCAAATTACAAGGAGGCCTCAATCATGGCTTTAATTCCAACTGTTATTGAACAGTCCAGCCGCGGTGAACGCGCCTATGACATTTACTCCCGGTTGTTAAAGGACCGGATCATCATGGTTTCTGGGCCAATTGAAGACGACATGGCCAATGCCATTATCGCTCAGTTGTTGTTCCTAGATGCCCAAGACTCAGATAAAGATATTTACATGTACATTAACTCTCCTGGTGGTGTCATTACTTCTGGGATGGCGATCTATGACACAATGAACTTCGTTAAATCCGACGTTCAAACAATTGTCATGGGAATGGCCGCTTCAATGGCTTCCATTCTGGCCACCTCTGGGACTAAGGGCAAGCGATTCGCTCTGCCACACTCAGAGATCCTAATTCACCAACCTTCTGGTGGTGCACAAGGTCAACAGACTGAAATTGAAATCGTCGCAGAAGAAATTCTGAAGACGCGGAAGATGATTAACGAATTACTGGCTGAAAAGACGGGTCAGAACATCGAAACCATTAACCGTGATACAGAACGCGACAATTACATGACGGCTCAACAGGCTTTAGACTACGGCTTGATTGATCACATCATGACGAACTCCAGTGAAATGAAGTAATTCATTTAATAATTCAGAGCGAAACCTGCCGGGTGTTATCGAGCACTAGCTAAGCCTGAGCAGTTGGCGATCTTTGCCAATTGATCGGGCTAGGCTAGGCACAGGTAACGGGCTGGTGTAGCTCGCCACACGCACAAAACCCGTGTTTCCATTTTCAGGAAACACGGGTTTTGTGCTTTAGTCAGTGCTGTCAATCAGCGTTCCACAGCTAACTTCATTTCATTAAGGCTGCGATTAATAACTCGCACACTTCACTAAACGGTCGCTCGTTTTGGGTGTACACTCCGTTTAAAATATTATCGGCATGTATCTTGATCGTCGAAAACAACAAATTGCGCACCAATGAAATATCAACCGATCTAAAAGTCCCATTATGTAAATTAGCTGCGAGTAGCTGCTGAATTGGCGTTTGGCTCACCCACTCTTCAACTTGTGCAACTGTCTTTACATCAATCCACATTTCAGACTTTAGCTTTTCAATCACGGTCATGCTATCTGGGTGTTCTAACGCGAATTTAAATAAGTTCGTCAAATAATGCTGCAATAACGAAGCGATTGGTTGATTCAAAGCAACGTCATAATCAGCTTGATATAATGCTTTTATTTCTCGAAGAAATAATGCGGCTAATAATGCAGCTCGGTTATCAAAGTAGGTATAAATACTAGATTGAGGAATTCCCACGGCCTGCGCAATTGCGGTTGTGGAAACATCGCCAACATCTTTACTGAGGATTAATTGAGCCGTCGCATCCAAAATCGCCTCATACTTTTTCTGACTTTTCTTTTTCATGTTTTGAATATAATTAGGATTTATTTGAAAGTCAATGCTTGATTATGATAGATCTATCGTTTATAATCATTGCCGATAAACTTATCATTTAAAATTAAATCAAAGAAGGTACATGAAAATGAAATTATTTGTGACTGGTGGTACAGGCTTTATCGGATCGGCTGTTGTAAAAAAGCTCATTGCACACGGACATGAGGTTACTGGTTTATCTCGATCAACACACGGTGATCAAGTATTAGCTGGCTTAGGCGCTACCTCATTACGCGGAACTTTGGATGATTTAACAACCCTAGCTGAAGCCGCGCAACAGGCTGATGGCGTTCTCCACCTAGGCTATAATAATGACTTCAACCACTACGACGAAGCAGTGGCACAAGATCTTGCTGCAGTTAAAGCCATGCTTGCTGCATTAGCTGGCAGTAATAAACCATTTGTGAACACGTCAGGAACTTTAATGGTTACTGATTTAGGACGCAGTGCAACAGAACAGGACACTGCTCCGTTAACTGGTCGGGCCGTGTCAGAGAGTTTGGCACGCCAATCAGCTCAGGAAGGTGTCCGAGGCATGGCTGTTCGTTTGTCGCCAACGGTTCACGATGAGCATCGGCAGGGCTTTGGCACATTACTTGCTGGGTTAGCCGTCCAACACGGTCAAGCAGCTTACGTCGGCGAAGGAACGACGCGATGGCCATCGGTTCATCGATTGGATGCTGCTGATTTATTTGTTGCTGCGTTAGAACATGGCGAAGCTGGCGCCGTTTACAACGCAGCCGCTGAAACTGGGATTACGGTTAAAGCGATCGCAACCACGATTGGTCAATCCTTGAAACTTCCGATTACCGCTTTAACACCAGCCGATGCTGAGGCTTACTTTGGCTGGTTTACTAATGGAATTCAGCAAGATAATCCAACTAGTAGTGACTGGACTCAAAACGCGCTCAATTGGCATCCGACTCATCCTGGTCTCTTAGCTGATCTCGCAACATTCTTAAATAATCCTGAAAACGTCGCCCATCTGACTGCGCACTAAATAAAAACACATGAATGACTTGTCCAGATTGATTAAAAGGCACCATTTCCAATTTTGTGGAAATGGTGCCTTTTCTGATTGGTAGCAACTAGTATTGCCTTAGTAAATCTAGGCTGAGAGGTCATTGTTGTCACGTAGTTTTTGAGCATACTCATTTATTTTACGTAGTCGGTGATTAACGCCTGACTTGGAAATCGGGCCTCCCGGAATTAAATCGCCTAATTCCTTTAAACTCACTTCTCGATTGGCAAGCCGTGTTTCGGCCATCACTTGCAGTTTATCAGGAAGTTGCCCTAATCCTACCCGAGCTTGAATGTACTCAATATTCTCGATTTGCTTTGAACTAGCCGTTGCCACCTTTTCCATGTTGGCCGTTTCACAGTTCACTAATCGATTAACCGAATTGCGCATATCTCGCATGATCCGCACATCTTCAAACTTCAACATCGCGTTGGTGGCCCCAATTAAAGTCAAGAAATCGGAAATTTTCTCGCCTTCTTTAAGGTATGTGATAAAGCCACTGCGCCGATTTGTCATCCGGGCATTGAGTTCATAGCGATTCATAAAATCACATATTTGTTCATTTTGCTCTTCATATAAAGAGTAAATCTCTAGATGATAGCGACTTGTGTCAGGATTGTTGACAGACCCACCGGCCAAAAAGGCGCCACGTAAATATGAACGAAATTCGCTATCATCATTTAGTGTCCCCTCAGGCACCACTTCTTCAATACCCGCGGTTCCCATCACATGTAAATCATGTAACACTTGCTGAGTTCCCGTTCGTAACCGAACAACGTACATATTATTCTTCTTCAACTTGACATTTTTCCGCACAATCAATTCTGCTTCTAATCGATAAAATTGTTTTAAAAGCGAATAAATTCGCCGTGCGATTGCCGGATTTTCTGTCTGTACATTTAAGATAAACGCATGATTCACTAGGTTAACGGCTCCGTTCATGCGAATTAATGCCATCAATTCCGCCTTGCCATTGGCAGCATGCACCGTTAACCCGGTCAGTTCCTTTTTGACATCACTTGCGTATGACATTTGGCTACCACCGCTCCTAAATTTCACTCAGATCTTTTTGCTTTAATAACTTCATTAACTCAGCCACAACTTTGGCACCGTCGTGAAAGGCTCCCGCATCACGCAGCTTCAACAAATTGGCACGTATTGCCTTTGTCCCCATCTTTTCCAGCGCCTCCGGGTCAGACGTCACTTGCGTGGAAACCTCGTTCCACCGTTTCCAATCCATATAATCTTCTGGTACCTTAGCCGTGTTCACTAATACTGTATCCACAAAATTGGCACCGACATGTTCATTTAACACCCGCACATGATCAGCGTCGGTAAAGTGATCCGTCTCACCCTTTTGGGTCATGATATTACAAATATAGACGACTTCAGCCGTCGTGGTCTTAATGGCTTGGCCGACGTTACTGACCATCAGATTCGGTAAGATACTCGTAAATAAACTACCCGGACCTAGGACAATTAAATCCGCAGCCAAAATGGCGTCAACAACCGCTGGCATTGCTGTTGCAACAGTGGTACCAGCGTCAGGCTGTGGGGTCACCCAGACGCGTTTAATTTGGCGATGAGCCGCCGTAATCTCCGCTTCCCCAGCAACCGTTGCCCCGTCGGCAAATTCCGCATGCAGCACTAACGGCTCATTGGCGACTGGATAAACGTGACCATCCACGGCCATCATCTGTGACAACTCTTGAACCGCCCCAAATACTCCGTGCTCCATTTCTGTCAGCGCGGCAATAATTAAGTTACCAATCGCGTGACCAGAGAAAAAGTTGTCATTAGCTTCAAAACGATATTGAAAAACCCGCAAGGCTAACGGAGATAAGCTCGATAAGGACACCATCACATTACGAATATCACCAGGTGGCACGACGTTAATATAATTGCGAATAATTCCTGAAGAACCACCATCATCAGCAACTGTCACCACCGCTGTTACATCAACATCTTGCTTGTGTAAGGAATCCAATACCACTGGTAGACCTGTGCCGCCACCAATGACAACGACGCGGGGCCGGCGTTGATTAGCTTGCGTCATGATCGATTCACCGTTTCCTTTCGTTTATTGATATCTCGGTGACTGACGTGAACGCGATGATCCGCGGCCAAATCCTTGCCAAGCCGAGCAGCGATCGCCACTGAACGATGTTGACCTCCCGTACACCCGATCGCAATGGTTAAACTCGTCTTGCCTTCCCGTTGATAGTCTGGCATAACAAGTTGTAATAAGCTTAACCATTGCTGGTAAAAAGGCGTGGTCGCCGGTTGAGCCATCACGTAGTCATAAACTGGCTGATCTAGGCCAGTTAGTGGTTTCAGCGCAGCCACGTAATACGGATTAGGCAAAAAACGTACATCCATTACAATATCCGCGTCGATTGGTAACCCATACTTATAACCAAAAGACAGAATTTCGATATGAAATTCATTGGCTGGTCCCTGTTCATCTGCATATTGGCTAAAAATCTCTTCTCGTAATTGCCGCGGTGTCAGAGCATCAGTATTAATCACCAGATCGGCGCGTTCTTTTAATTCTGATAATAATGCCCGTTCTTGACGAATGCCATCAAGCACGCGACCTTCCATTGCCAGTGGATGCGCGCGCCGAGTTTCTTTATAACGGGCCACTAATTCACCATCAGACGCGTCCAAAAACAGAACCGAAGTGCGCACCGATCCTGTGCTGGCCGAAATCGCCAGCATTTCTTGTAAGTCATCAAAAAACTCGCGAGAACGTAAATCAACAACTAACGCGACCTTGTTAACCTTACCGGATTGTCTCACTAATTCCCAAAATTTTGGCAACAATTTCGGTGGCATATTATCCATCACAAAATAATCTAAGTCTTCAAAGCTTTGCATGGCAACCGTTTTACCAGCACCACTCATTCCTGTAATAATCACTAAGTCTAGCTGTTGGGCCATGCGTTATCCTTCCCTTTCACTGTTTCTAACATTATAACATACCGGGTGTGTCATTTTTCCTTTTCCTGATTGGGCTGTACGCTTAAAGTTCGCTTTACTTCCACTGAGCGATGATCCCATCGCCAGCCTGCAACAGCTGCAGTAATGGGAACAGTCGCTAACACACCAACAAATGATAATAAGACCGTCGTCAATTGGGCGACGAACACTTTATCATTAAGCATCATGCCCCATGAATAGTGCAGACCCGCAAACCAGATGAACAGTGCTAGAAAGCCACCAAAAAAACCAAAGAATAACGTGTTGAAAGTTGTGCCGATGATCTGTTTACCCACGTTAATCCCATCGTTAAACAGGCGTTTGCCCGTAATTGAGGGTTGTTGCTCTTCAATTTCTGATAGACCAGACGAAATCGCCATCGCGGCTTCAGCAATGGCTCCTAGTGTGCTGAGAATCACAGTGGCAATACTGACTTTTACAAACGAAATACCAATCAGCAAGGACATCCCCTCTAAATCATCGCTGTCTTCCTCACCAAAACCAGCAACACTAGCCCAGTGCTCGACTGGAATAATTAGTAACATCAACAATACCATGACCACCACGGCAGCATAAAAGGCGGTTGTCGTACTATAATCATCTTCATTACCAAAGAAAATCGTGACCGCTAAAATAATCACCCCCATCACGAGAGTAACTGGCAACGGCGGCAGATGAAATTGAATGAGGACAATGGTCATAAACAGCAAAGCAAAGTTGAAACCTAAACTGATAAATGCTAAAAATCCTTGTTTGCCACCCACCAGCCACATCGCTAAGAGTAAGATCAAGGCTAATCCACTAAATGTTGTCATCATGCCCCCCCTTGTCTTTGGCCGGAATTATTCGAGACATTAATCGACTGGCCACAAAGCTCGCCACCGGAATCGCTAAGACGATCCCTAAACCACTGATTAAGGTTTGAATAACACCTAATGACATATTCATCATGTACGTATAGCCCCAATTATTACCATTCTTTAAAAACAATAAGGTCATAGGAAATGTTTCTGCGACAAAAATCAGTAACAAGACATTAATCAGCGGACCCATGATTGATCGACCAACATTACGGCCTGAAATAAATAGTTGTCGTGCGGAAATGCTGGGGCGCTCACGGCGTAATTCAAAGAGGGTCGCGACAATATCGGTTGACTCATCCATTACCGCGCCTAAAGAGCCTAGCAAGGTTTCCGCTAAGAATAGGGGCCTTGGTAGGGTCGTCACATACTGTAACCCTTCGTAATGCATACCACGCTCATGAGTCAAAGCAAAGACACTCAGACTAATAAGCATGGCTAAGGCGGTGCCTGAACAGGTTGCAACAAATGTAATCAACATTTGTCTGCGCCAACCCAAGACTAACCACAACGTCAAAAAAGCAAAAATGATGGCAACAAAACTGAAAATCACAAAGACATTAGCATTTTTTAAAGTTAAATCCAGTTCAATTGCCCCAAAAAATAATCCCGCATTCAATAAGACAGACAACACTGCCAACCCGCCGGCGCGAGGCATAAAGATCAACAAAAAGCTGAAAATGATCCAGACTAAGAATGCCACAGTCGTGTCGCGTTTAATTCCCTTAATCACACTCGGATTATGATGAGTGGGTAAGGTTACAAAAACTTGATTACCAACATGATAGGCTTGATCCATCGCCGCTGATCGACTGAATGTATTAGTTATGTGTAATTTTTGACCACGATGTTGTGTATTAATCAACACCGCAGTTAATTGCTGATTAGTTTGACTATCCTGATTTTCAAATTCATCGGTTTGTTTAACCGGCCGATGATTCGTCACCCGTGTAATTCGTGCCAAGGGTTGCTGATATAGCCGCGCATCAAAATGCACCGCAATCACGCCAATGCCACCAATTAAAATCACAAGGCCGACTAGCCACCAACGCCGCCAATTAAAATGAGCCTGCTCTTCTTTCATTATTCCGGCCTCACCTCGCTTAAGATGGCTCCCATTCTACCACCAAGCTAAACGACGATTATCCATACGACCGCTTTTGTTACCAAAATTAAAGTCCTTCAACCAAGCAACCAACTGGTCAAAAGCAAAAAGTAAATTTTATTTTCAAATCTATATAACTAAAATGCAGGCCATAAGCCCCGTAATGCCGCGTTTTATTGCGCATCACTTACCGACGACTTATGCCCCACTCCAAATTGTCAATCATAAAGTTGAATCAAACGTTTTTCCCTGATAGTGACGTTTAAGCCAATAATACAGTGGCACCCCCAAAGCGATAAACCCCATCGAGGTAACGGTGCCAACAATGTCAAAAACCAGCTCGCTAATTACGACAAAACCAGTACCAATAATGGCCAGAATTGGCACCAACGGGTACCAAGGTACACTGAATCCGCTTGGCCGGCCACCTTGCCGATGCCGCAAAACAAAAACGCCGACAAAGGCCGCAATATAGAAACTGTACATCACAAAAATACAAAGTTCTGATAATCGATCCGTATCAACCAACAAAATCATTGCGCTAGTCATCACCCACAACGTTGCCGTCGCAAACACAGGTGTCTGTGTGGCCCGGTTCAAATGGCTAAATCGTTTAGCAAAAGGTAACTGCCGTTTAACTGCCATTGCGTAGTAAATTCGGGGAAAGGACATCATTTTACCATTCAAGGCACCAATGATAGAAATCATAATGCCAATATTGACCAGTCGTCCGCCAATTGAGCCAAACGCATTTAAAGCAAAATAAGCGGTCGCATTCTGTCCCAACGCATTAATCTTATTGGCCGCCAATGAGGAAAAAATTCCCCAAGTAACGCCTAAGTACAGCGCAATAATAATCAGAATTCCCAAAATAATGGCCAATGGTAACAGCTTTTCTGGTCGTTTAATCTCGCCACCCAAATTGGTGATCAAGATCCACCCGTCATAAGCGAAAATTGTTCCTAAAACGGCTACACCAAAATTACCAACACTATGATGGATTCCAGACACTGTTGCCCCAAAAGCTTGCTCATGACCAAAAAATAACCCAAAAAAGATAATCGCAATGATTGGTAACAACTTACAGATGGTAGTCACGATGGCAAAAGTAGCCCCGTAACGATTAGCTAACATATTTAAGGCCGCAATCAAGGCAATCGTCCCAATCGCGATCGGGGCTTTCCAACTGGCGGATAATCCAAAAAAGTTTACGGCCAACAGTCCTAGATAGCCAGCAATCGAGCCAACGATGGCCGGTGCATAAACAATTACCTGCATCCATCCGGATAAGAATCCCCAAAACTCACCATAAATATGGGCCATATATTGATATAACCCACCAGTCGTTGGAATTTGTGAACCGATTTCAGATAACGTCAATCCATCTGCTAGTGTAATTAATCCGCCCAACAGCCAGGCTAACATGGCCAAATCGGTTGAACCCGTCAGTTGCAATACCGAGGCCTGCTTGAAAAAAATTCCAGATCCAATGACGGTACCGATGACCAACGCTAGGGCCGACCAAAGCCCCAAAGAACGTCGTAGTTGCGTAGATGATGGCATTTTATTAGTATTCTCTCCCTAAATGCTTATATAAACTTAATCAAAATAAGTTTATCAGAGACTAAACGCCCGATGCAAGCATATGTGCGAACTGGGTAAAGATAAAAACCATCAATCGAATCAATAAAAGTGGGACCACACATGCGGATCGCACAACGTAATAGAGCGAACTTCAAGCAGTGATGGATCATCACTATTCGAAGTTCGCTCTTATTAGCTTGTCATTCATCGCCTGATCTTACCATACTCGAAAAACAGTCTTAAAATAACTTAATTCAGCTGCACCCTTAATTTTTAGTTTTGGCCATAGCTTCACGAGTACGCTCTAAATCACGCCTCAAAACAGGTTTCAAATACTGTCCTGTATAACTATTTGAAACCTCAGCCAATTCTTCTGGCGTTCCCGTTGCAATCACTGATCCACCACCGGCACCACCTTCTGGGCCTAAATCAATCAAGTGATCTGCTGTTTTAATCACATCTAAATTATGCTCAATGATTAAAACCGTGTTGCCATTATCAACTAATCGATGAAGCACACCTAATAGGCGTTTGATGTCGTCGGTGTGTAAACCAGTCGTCGGTTCGTCTAGAATATAGAAATTGCGTCCGTTCGCCTTCTTGTGTAACTCTGACGCCAACTTCATCCGCTGCGCTTCTCCACCAGACAAGGTGGTTGCTGATTGACCAAGGTGAACGTAACCTAGTCCAACATCAACAATCGTTTGTAGCTTCCGTGTGATCTTAGGAATGGCGCCAAAGAAGGCCAACGCTTCGGACACTGTCATGTTCAACACATCCGCAATATTTTTACCTTTATAAGTCACTTCAAGGGTTTCCGAATTGTAACGTGATCCATGACAAACTTCACATGGCACATAAACGTCAGGTAGGAAATTCATTTCAATCTTCAAAATGCCATCCCCGTGACACGCCTCACACCGGCCGCCTTTTGTGTTAAACGAAAAACGCCCTTTTTGATATCCGCGGAGTTTGGCCTCATTTGTTTGAGCAAACAAATCGCGAATATCGTCGAAGACCCCAGTATACGTGGCTGGATTAGAGCGCGGCGTCCGTCCGATTGGCGACTGATCAATGTCGACAATTTTTTCAATGTTATTCACGCCAGCAATACTCTTGTACTTACCAGGCTTAGCAGAATTATGATTCAATTTCTGAGCCAATACTTTTTCTAAAATAGAATTAACCAATGTCGATTTGCCAGAACCAGAGACCCCGGTCACGACGGTTAATTCACCCAACGGAAAGCGCACGTCAATATCTTGTAAATTGTTCTCAGCAGCTCCTTTTAGGACTATCGCCTTACCATTGCCAGCTCGACGTTTTAATGGAACGGGAATGAAGTCTTTGCCGGATAAGTATTTCCCGGTTAAGGACTTGCGACTGCGTTCAACTTGCTTGGGGGTCCCTGCAGCCATCACCTGGCCGCCATTTTCGCCGGCACCAGGGCCAATATCGATCAAATAATCGGCGGCGCGCATCGTATCTTCATCATGTTCAACGACGATTAACGTATTACCCAAATCACGCATCTTCTTTAACGAGCTGATCAATCGATCATTATCGCGTTGATGTAAGCCAATTGATGGCTCATCAAGGATATACAATACACCCGATAAATTAGATCCAATCTGGGTCGCCAAACGAATCCGTTGCGCTTCGCCCCCAGATAAGGTACGCGCTGAGCGACTCATTGTTAGATAATCTAAACCGACATTTTCCAGAAACGATAAACGATCACTGATCTCTTTGACAATCGGTTCAGCGATCACGCGATTTTGTTCACTTAACTCAAGCTGTTTAAAAAATGGCACTTCGTCACCAATTGCCATGGCGGATACTTCACCAATGTGTCGGCCATTTACCTTAACCGATAAGGCTTGTCGGTTGAGCCGATAGCCGTGACACGTCTGACAAGTCAATTCTGTCATATACTGGCGCATTTGGTCACGAGTAAAATCAGAATTTGTTTCACGGTAACGCCGCGAAATATTGTTGATTACGCCTTCAAATTCTGCGTCTACATCGCGGACGCCACCGAAATCGTTCTCATAGTGAAAATGAAAAGACTTCTTAGAGCCATAGAGGACTAAATCACGCTGTTTTTTGGGTAAATCAGCAAAAGGCGTGTCCATATCAATCTGGTTTTGTTCAGCAAATTGAGCCAACATACTAGGATAATACATGGAACTGATTGGATTCCACGGTTCAATTGCCCCTTCTGCTAAGGTCTTTGTCTTATCTGGGACAACTAAGTCTTCGTCCACCTCAAGTTTCACACCTAGTCCTTCGCAATCAGGGCAAGCGCCTACTGGGGCATTAAATGAGAAGAGTCGCGGTTCTAGTTCACCAACCGTGAAACCACAGACTGGACAAGAATAATGTTCGGAAAATTGGAGTGGTTGTCCATCAATTATGTCGGCGGTCGCATAGCCGTCGCTTAGCCGCAACGCAGCTTCAAACGAATCAAATAACCGACTGCGACTGTCACTATCAGGACGAACAATCACCCGATCGATCACAATATTGATATTGTGATATTTGTTTTTATCTAACTCTGGCACCTCGTCAACATCGTACGTTGCATCGTCCACTTGAACGCGAACAAAACCCTCACGTTTAATCTTTTCAAAGATCTTAGCGTGTTGTCCCTTTTTACGGCGCACGACTGGCGACAAAATTTGAAGCCGGGTTCGTTCAGGCAAAGCCAGCACTTGATCAACCATCTGTTCAACCGATTGACTGGTAATGATCGTACCATCATTTGGACAAACCGGCGTCCCAACTCGGGCCCATAACAAACGCAGATAGTCGTTGATCTCAGTGACCGTACCAACTGTTGATCGCGGATTTTTACTCGTTGTTTTTTGGTCAATCGAAATAGCCGGACTCAACCCGTCAATTGAATCAACATCAGGCTTATCCATTTGGCCTAAAAATTGGCGCGCATACGCGGATAAACTTTCAACGTACCGCCGTTGCCCTTCCGCATATAACGTATCAAACGCTAACGAGCTCTTTCCTGATCCGGATAACCCGGTGATTACCACTAATTTGTCTCGGGGAATGGTCACGTCAATATTTTTTAAGTTATGAGCTCGTGCTCCATGAATCACAATTTTGTCATTTGCCATGTATACGTGTCCCGCCTCGTTAAAAATTCACTGTTGGTTGCTTACCACACTATTGTTTAGCTTTCAATTCCATGATGGTGTCACGCAATGTCGCTGCCTCTTCAAAATCAAGTTTCTTGGCGGCTTCTTGCATCTGCTTATTTAAGCCTGCCAGCATCGCATTTTGATCGGTCTTACTCATGTTGTCAAAATCATCTTCGCTAAGTGAGCTTTCCTTTTGCCCTTTTCCACTTGGCGTAACGACCGTAATGTTATCGCGGATGGCCTTCACAATTGTCGTTGGTGTGATGTGATGTTCTTCATTATATCGTTCTTGAATTGTTCGCCGCCGTTTGGTCTCATCGATAGCCGCTTGCATCGACCCGGTAATCGAATCAGCATACATAATGACGCTACCGTGAGCATTCCGGGCCGCTCGACCGATTGTTTGGATCAACGATCGTTCATTACGAAGAAAACCTTCCTTATCTGCATCTAAGATCGCAACTAGTGAGACTTCAGGTACATCGATTCCTTCTCGTAACAAATTAATCCCAACAAGCACGTCAAATTTACCTAGTCGTAAATCACGAATAATCTGTGTCCGCTCCAGGGTTTTCACATCACTGTGAAGATATCGCACACGAATGCCGAGGTCTTTTAGATAATCAGTCAAGTCTTCGGCCATTTTCTTGGTCATCGTGGTCACAAATGTTCGCTCATGTTGTTCGATTCTTTTGTTAATTTCTCCGACCAAATCGTCAATTTGGCCCATAATCGGACGAACTTCAATCGTCGGATCCAGCAATCCAGTTGGTCGGATAATTTGTTGGACAACCGTATCCGTTTGTTCATGTTCGTAATCTCCTGGTGTGGCGGACATGTATACGACTTGATTCACATGTTGCTCAAATTCATCAATCTTAAGCGGCCGGTTATCTAAAGCACTGGGCAGACGAAAACCATAATCGACTAGCATTTGCTTCCGAGAGCGATCCCCCTTATACATACCGCGAACTTGAGGCATGGTTACGTGGCTTTCATCCACAACCAGCAAAAAGTCTTTCGGAAAGAAATCCAACAGCGTAAATGGCGGTTCACCTGGTTGCCGACCGTCCATATGCCGTGAATAGTTTTCGATTCCGCTGGTGTAACCCATTTCACGCATCATTTCCATATCATAGGTGGTGCGTTGTTCGAGACGCTGGGCTTCCAGTAGTTTGCCTTGGTCTTTTAGGACCTTTAACCGATCATCCAATTCATTACCAATTGTTTCAATTGCATGATCCATAATGGCATCATTAGTCATAAAGTGGGTTGCCGGAAAAATCGTGACGTGATCCCGATCGCCCACCACTTCACCGGTCAAGGCATCAACTTCACGCATTCGATCAATTTCATCACCAAAGAATTCAATCCGCAAAGCGCGTTGATCTTCTGACGCAGGGAATACTTCGACTACATCTCCGTGCACTCGAAACCGACCACGTTGAAAGTCAATATCGTTACGTTCAAACTGAATATCCACCAATTTACGCATGAAGTCGTTACGTTCAATGGTCTGACCCACACGTAACGAAATGACGTGATCCTTATACTGATGAGGATCGCCTAAACCAAAGATCGAGGACACAGAGGCAACGACAATCGTGTCGTTTCTTTCTAAGAGTGAACTAGTTGCCGCATTACGTAGTTTATCAATTTCATCATTAATGGACGAATCTTTCTCAATGTACGTATCAGAGGATGGCACGTAAGCCTCAGGCTGATAATAATCATAATAGGAAACAAAATATTCCACTGCGTTGTTGGGGAAAAACTCCTTAAATTCACCATAGAGTTGACCAGCCAGCGTTTTATTATGCGACAAAACTAAGGTAGGCTTGTTCACATTAGCAATCACGTTGCTAATCGTAAATGTTTTCCCGGTCCCCGTGGCCCCCAGTAAAATCTGCGCTTTTTTCCCAGATTCAATCCCATCAGTCAATTGTTCAATCGCTTGTGGTTGATCACCTGTTGGTTGATATTTTGAAACAAGATCAAACTTCCGATCGGCTTGTCGTTCAATCATGGCTGTCCATCCCCCTTGCGTGAGTGGTTGTATTTCTTCTACTTTATTGATAATTCACAATTAAGTTGTTCATGGTAACATAGCGAAACTATTCTAGCATACCGAACATACTTTCGCACGCGATCCGGATCTCAAAACAGTGAAATTTTCACTTCACTGCTAAAAATAGCTTTGCGACAGTCGTTTGACCTCGCAAAGCTATTTTAACTGATCGACTCAATCAGCGACAAATGCATTGATTGCATCGACAAAATTTTGCAGCTTCTGATTAGCTGCTGATAACGTCGCACCATTCGTGCCGATATAGAACTTAATTTTAGGTTCCGTACCAGATGGGCGGACCGCAATCCAAGTGCCATCAACTAACCAATATTTCAAAACTTCAGCTTTAGGTAACGCCAGTGCTTCGGTATGGCCATCTGCGTAAGTCTTGATTCCACTAGCAATATCGTCTGTTGCAGCAACGTCAATCCCGGCAAAGTGCTTGGGAGCTTGCGTACGGAATTTATTGATAATTGCTTCGATCTTTTGTGGACCAGTAATACCTTCAAATGTTTGCTGCAATGTCTGTTCCCGGAAATAACCGTATTCGGCATAGAGCGCCTCTAAACCATCATAGAGGGTCTGTCCTTGTTGACGATAATAGGCCGCAATTTCGGCGAGTAGCGTTAAGGCCTGAATGGCATCCTTATCACGAACAAATGGCTTAATTAAGTAGCCATAGCTCTCTTCGAAACCAAACATAAAGGTATGATCGCCGGTATCTTCAAAATGTTGAATTTGTTCGGCAATAAATTTAAAGCCAGTCAATACATTGATGGTATCGATATTATAGCTGGCGGCAATTTTCGTGGCAAATTCCGTTGAAACAATCGATTTTACCGCCACCCCATTGGATGGTAGCGTACCAGCCTGTTGATTGGCCGCTAAAATGTAATGCAACATCAACGCGGCAATCTGATTACCGGTTAGCAGTTGGTAATCTCCGTTAGGTTGACGAACGGCTGTCCCCAGCCGGTCAGCATCAGGATCGGTCGCAATTAGAATATCTGCTTGATGTGCTTTACCTAATTTAATGGCCTCATCAAAGGCTTCAGGAAATTCAGGATTAGGAAAATCAACCGTCGGAAAATCGCCATCTGGCTCTGCTTGACTCGGGACCGTGATAAAGTTTTGGAATCCAGCGTTACGCAAAGCACGCTCCCCAGGCATTCGACCGGTTCCATGGAGCGGCGTAAAGACAAATGTCATATCCTTACCCTCTTCACTGGCCAAATCGTGATTAATGGTCACTGTGGCAACGTTATCCAAATAGGCCTGATCAACGTCTTCACCAATAACGGTTTCCAAGCCAGTAGTCATTAAGTTGGTCTCATCAGCGGTCGCAATTTCAAACAAATCGGTCACCTGACGAATGTACTGGGTAATTAAATCGGAATCCTTGGGTGGCATTTGGGCGCCATCTTCACCATAAATCTTGTAACCGTTAAATTGCTTGGGATTGTGACTAGCTGTGATCATAATTCCCGCAAACGTGTGTAGATGCCGAACTGTAAAAGATAATTCGGGTGTCGGGCGTAAGCCTTCAAAGATGTAGGTTTTGATGCCATGTTGGCCTAAAACACGTGCCGCTTCATGAGCAAATTCCGTGGAGTGATGCCGTGAATCGAAACTAATGGCCACACCACGCTTCTTAACATCTTCACCCAAAGTATCCATATAAGTTGCTAAGCCTTCTGTTGCTTGCCGTACCGTGTAGATGTTCATCCGATTAATACCAGGACCCATCACGCCACGCATGCCAGCCGTCCCAAAACTCATTGGTTGGTAAAAGGCATCTTCTAATTCTTCATCTTTGCCTGCCAAGGCAGTTAATTCCGCTTTTAAATGAGCTTCCAGATCGGTCTGAGCCGTCCAAGTCTGATAAGTTTCTTTCCAGTCCACAATCGCATCTCCATTCATGATGTTGTTTTCGTATGCGTTTTCAGTATACCGCATTAAGTCCCTCGCGCGAAACAAGCCAGACAATTCTATTACGATCTGGGCTTAAGCTACAAACGTCGGCCAATCAATCATTTGGGACAGCTGTAAAAGCTAATTACTTTTCGGATCAAACACATTAAATATATTCGTAATATCAAGGAATAAACCGGGAGACTAACGCTGGCTGGTTAGGTTCAAGAATCAGAGTCATGGAGATCGACAAATAAATTTTGCCCGAAAAAAAGAACACCGTGGTAAACACACGATGTTCCCCGCTAAATTAAATTGATAATCATTTTAAATGCAGCCAGTTATTAAACAACGGCGTGTTTGGCTTTCAAGTCTTCCAAATATTTGAAGACTTGTTGACCAGCCACCCCACCATCCCCAACTGCTGTGGTAATCTGGCGCAAATCTTTTTGGCGAACATCACCAATCGCAAAGATTCCCGGTACTTTTGTATGCATTTCGCCGTCCGTTGGAATCCAACCAATTTCATCAGTGATACTTAATCCATTAAATGGTGCTGTCATCGGTAAATTACCGACGTAGATAAAGACACCATCTGCGGACATTGTGGTGGTTTCACCCGTTTGATTGTTACTGAGTTCCACACCAGTTACCTTCATATCGTCACCGACAATTTTGGTCACTTCGGTGTTCCAGACAAACTCCATCTTTTCATTCGCAAACGCTCGATCCTGTGCAACCTGTTGAGCACGTAAGTGATCCCGTCGATGTACCACCGTCACTTTATCAGCTAATTGCGTCAGATAGATGCCTTCTTCGATGGCACTATCACCACCACCTACGACCACCACATGCTTATTGCGGAAAAATGCGCCATCACATACCGCACAGTAGGAAACACCGCGTCCCGAAAATTCAGTTTCACCTGGAATGCCAAGTTTGCGATACTGCGAACCTGTTCCAATGACAATCGCCTTAGCAGTGTACTCATCTGTGTCCGTTTTGACGGTCTTGGTATCACCATGGTCTGTGATCGATTCAACCGCACCATAACCGTACTCAGCTCCGAATTGAGTGGCACCTTCATACATTGCACTCGCCAAATCTGGTCCTTGAATGGATTTAAAGCCCGGATAATTTTCAATCGCGGCCGTATTATTCATTTGACCACCATAAATGCCTCGATCAAGCAGTAAAACGGATAAATTTGCTCTTGAGGCATACAACGCTGCCGTCATGCCGCCAGGGCCAGCGCCAATCACAATGACATCATAATTATTTGCCATACTGTGCTTCCTTTCCGCAGCTACCTGCTCATCAGTGCATCCATCTTACTATCTTTTTGTAAGTAACACAATCATTTTGTTTAGCACGTGAGCCAGTCCGCTTTGATCCTGAGCATCAACGGACAGGCATGAATGGGTGATTTTGGCCCAATCGTGCTTGTTGGTTGGGCACAGGAAGCAGGTCTGGCGTGCATGTTTACATCATTTTATGAAAAATACGTCTCTTCCTTTTTCGTAGAAGGGGCGTATTAATTAAATTAAATCTCGCTTGAATTAACGCTTGTTCGCTTTAATGTCCTCAGCTAACTGTAAGACATAATCCCGCAGTTCATCCTTCACATCTGGATGACGTAAACCAAATTCAATGTTGGTCCGAATCAAACCAAATTTATAACCGACATCAAAGCGATCACCCTTGAATTCATGCGCATACACGTGTTGCGTTTTATTCAACAAATCAATGGCATCCGTTAACTGTAGCTCATTGCCTTTGCCATAAGGTGTTTGTTCCAATGCATCAAAAATTTGTGGTGTTAACAAGTAACGACCAATGATTGCTAAGTTAGATGGCGCATCCTCAGGCTTAGGCTTTTCAACGAAGTTCTTTACCTCAAACAGACCGTCGCTAACTTCTTGAGCTGGGTTAATTACCCCATACTTGTTAGTCTCTTCATGGGGAACCCGCATGACAGCTAAGGTTGATTCACCTGTTTCGTTATACCGATCAATCAATTGTTTAGTCAATGGCACTTGGTCTTCCATTAAATCATCACCAAGTAACACAACAAAGGGTTCGTCACCAATAAAGTCTTTGGCAGTCAGGACCGCGTCCCCTAAACCGCGCATATGGTTTTGCCGAATGAAATAAAGATTGCTGTCATTGCTCGATTGAACTGCCTCCAACATGGCATCTTTACCTTTATTCGCCAAATCTGCTTCCAATTCAGGTGCAGAATCGAAGTGATCTTCGATCGAGCGTTTGCCCCGCCCAGTCACGACACAGATTTCCTCAATGCCAGCTTTGTGGGCTTCTTCAACGATAAATTGAATCGTTGGCTTATCAACAATTGGCAGCATTTCCTTAGCGATTGCCTTCGTCTCTGGTAAAAACCGCGTACCGTAACCCGCTGCAGGGATGATGGCTTTCCTAACTTTTTGCATAACAACAAATTCCTTTCGTGTTTTGGTCGATGATCGACCGGTTTTGACTGGCGATATTAACCGAGTTCAGCACGCCCGTCGCGTTGCATGAGACCCGTAATCACAGAACGAACCTCCGCACCATTATACAAAACATCGTAAATGGCATCGGTAATTGGCATTTCAACATGTCGCTTAATCGCCAATTCGTGAGCGGCTTTCGTCGTTGCCACACCTTCAATAACCATGCCCATGGTCTCAATGACCTCGTCCAGCGTCTGCCCCTGACCTAGCTCATTACCAGCTCGCCAATTGCGTGAATTAACACTTGTCGCTGTAACAATCAGATCGCCAACTCCTGACAAGCCAATGAAGGTCAATGGATTAGCACCAAATGTCTGTCCGAGCCGACTAATCTCTGCCAGTCCTCGAGTAATTAAGGCAGCTTTCGCATTATCGCCGTAGCCAAGACCATGTAAGGCCCCTGCACCAATCGCGATAATGTTCTTCAACGCTGCACCAAATTCAGCACCAATTACATCAGTATTAGTATAAACCCTGAAATATGCATTCATAAAGAGTTTTTGAATTTTTCTTGCCGCATCCTCATTTTCACAAGCCGCGGTAATCAACGTGATATCCTTTTTAGCCACATCTTCTGCATGACTTGGCCCCGACAATACCACGATTGCATTACGTTGAGCCGCCGGAATTTCTTCAGCTAACATCTCTGAAACACGCTTATACGTGTTCTGTTCGAGGCCCTTTGTCGCATGAACGACAGTGACTGCTTGCTCATTGCTAACTAAAATTTTGGCAGCTTGGACGCTAACCTCACGAATAGCCTTAGTTGGGACTGCGAACAAAACAACCTCTGCACCAGTTATCGCAGTTTTCATGTCAGTTGTTGCTTTTAATTGATGTTGATACTCAAAGTTTGGCATGTAAGCGGCGTTTGTATGACGCTCATTTAATTCTTGAACTTGAGCAGGTTTATGTGACCAAAGCGTGACATTTTGCCCATTCTCGGTCAATAAATTGGCCAGCACGCTACCCCAAGAGCCGGCGCCTAACACTGCGATTCGTGATGCCATAACTTCCTCCTTTTAATGTGATCACTTGCCACACGGTTCCTAAAAAAGTTACTTTACAGTTGATTTGATGCCTGCTAAATACAGTGGGACTTGGCGGCGTCGGCGAATAATCAGCCAGCACCATGCGCCAACAAACAGCACCACAGATAGCCATTGGGACACACGAGCTGGCCCTAGCATTAGGCTATCTGTCCGCATCCCTTCAACGAAGAAGCGACCAAACGAATACCAAATAACGTACATGAAGAAGACCTCACCTTGACGATATAAGCCTTCTCGATGTCGGGTGGCCATCAACAAAACAAAACCAATTAAATCCCATAGCGATTCATACAAAAAAGTAGGAGTTCGATAAGCACCCTCAATATTCATCTGGGTAATAATAAAATCTGGTAAATGGAGTGCTTGTAAATGGGCCAAGGTGGTTATTTTGCCAAATGCCTCTTGGTTCATAAAATTGCCCCAGCGGCCAATTCCTTGGGCCATAATGACGGTCGGGGCCAACACATCTAAAAATAGAAATGTCGGGATTCCACGAGAATGGGTAAACCAAACCACCACGATGGCGGCCCCAATCAGCGCGCCGTAGATCGCAATACCGCCATCCCAAATGGCGATGACTTCGTTTAAATGATCTTTGTAGTAAGACCACTGAAACACCACATAGTAAGTCCTCGCCGCGATCAGCGCAGCTGGCAAGGCCCATAACAAAAAATCATACAGATCATCAGGATCAATGCCTCGCCGTTTAGACTCACGAACGGAAAGCCACAAGGCAATAAATACGCCAGTTGTGATAATGACGCCATACCAATGAATCTGTAAAGGCCCTAATTGTAACGCAATTGGGTTCAATGCTCCCATTATTAATTGCTGCATCTTTAGTGACCTTGGGCTTTCTGATCATCTTGGGGCTGAGCGGATGTTGGTAGATCCCCGGCAGCAGCTTCATCTCGTTTAGAATTTTCCTGAATCAACTGATTTAAATTGTGGTCAAACGTCTTGGTCGCATCATAGCCCATCGAACGAGCACGGAAATTCATCGCTGCCGATTCAATAATAATTGCCAAATTACGTCCTGTTTTAACGGGGATTGAAATCATTGGCACTTGCACATCAAAAATTTGTCGTTCATCTTCGGCGTTCCCAAGTCGATCAAATTGTGCATCTGTGGTCCAATTTTGTAAGTGCACAATGAGTTGGATTTTTGCCGAACTTCTTACAGCACCAGCACCATAAAGATTCATGACATCAATAATCCCAATCCCGCGAATTTCCATCAAGTGGTTTAAAATCTTTGGTGCTTCCCCGACGAGAGTTTGTTCATCTTGTTGGAAAACGTCTACCCGATCATCGGCAATTAATCGATGACCACGACGAATCAATTCCAATGCTGTTTCTGATTTACCAACGCCTGAGTCACCGGTAATCAAGACCCCTAAACCATAGATATCGATCAATACACCGTGAATTGATTGTCGTTTTGCTAAAACACCACTAAGGTAAATCGACATATTCGACAAAATTCGCGATGAAGTTTGTTTGCTACCAAGAACAGGAATATGTGCTTCATCCGCCGCTTGGATAAGTTCTGCCGGCGGTTCAATATTCGTTGATACAACAAAACATGGCGTTTTTGGATCTGCCATTTTTCGCATAATCATGAGCAATTCATCGTGACTCATTTTTTTAGAAAATGAGGTTTCCGTGATGCCTAACAACTGAATTCTTTCCGGAGGATAATAATTAAAATATCCGGTCATCTCCAAACCCGGCCGCGAAATATCCGGGGTTGTAATCCGCCGTTCATCAAGGTAATCAGCCCCGTCATAAACGGTGAGGCGGGCATTTTCGACCAATTCACGAACCGTTACACTATCTGCCATAACAAACCGCCTCCTTATTCTGCATTAAAATAACTAGAAATGATTGCGTTACAGATCGACATAATCACTGCCGCTAACATTGCCATGCCAAAATTCGCAATTTGAAAATTCTGTGCGCCAACAAAAAAGCTGGTTAGTTCCAACATGGCGGCGTTAATCACAATTGAAAACAAGCCCAATGTTAGAAACGTAATCGGTAGGGACAGGATCACTAAAAATGGTTTGATGGCGGCATTTAAAATTGCTAAAACAAGACTGGCCACTAAAGCGTACCAAACACTTGAAACTTGAAAACTGTTTCTAAAAAAGCCGGCAATTGCCAAGAATAACAAGGCATCAATCAAAATTCGTTGCCAAAATTTCATGCCATTCCTACCTTTCTCGGTGGTCGTGGACGTCGTGTTCTTCAGCATGAATCTCTTTACGACCCCGAGGCCGTGGAGAGTCCTTAGGTCGATTTTGCCCACTAAATAAATCGCCAAATAAGTTAAAGACGCTAGCATCACTCGTACGTTGATCACTTGGCATCCACCAAAGTAAAACGCCGTAAAGAACAACCGCTAGCAAGGTTATTAGTCCATGTGGAGGTAAAAATAAAGCTAGCAGCAAGTAGCCAATCCGTAAAATGGTTGGATTGATATGAAGAAAGCGACCCAAACCGCCGAAGACACCACCGATCCACCGATCAGTTGCTGACTTTGTTAATTTTTCTCGCGCCACGTTAATCACCTCAATGTTTCCTCATAAATTTGAATGTCCTAATTTTATCGCATTAAAAGTCATCTGACCAATTTTTCAAAACTAGAGCGTGAGCCATCACGGGTGAAGACAAGCACCAACGGGAAATCATGAGCGGGCGTTCTTGGCCCGAGCAGGGTTTCTGGTTGGGCCCAGGTTTCCGTGATGACAAGCGCGTTTTGACCAGAATGTGAACCAGACCCGCGTGATCCCGAACGCCAACGGACAAGATCACTCGGGTGGTTTTCACCCAGTTATGGTTGTTGGTTGGGCACTAGGATCAGGTCTGGCGAACGTGTTTTAACAAGGTATGCGTCCTACATAAAGTCCACGACTCACCCATCTAAATCGTCTCACATCGGCATCAAACTTAATATGGGCTCCTGATCAAATTATCAAATATTTTAATTGAACGAAAAGAAGCCTACAAGCCTGGCGATATTTAATAAAAAGCCACCGCCAAAATTAATGGTCGGTAGCTTGTTAGTTTACAGATTGTTAAATTTGATCAAAATCGATTACTCGTCGGTTGGTGTGTCAGTTGTATTACGCGGATTTAATTCTACGATCTTTCCGGTTTGTAAATAGACAATCCATTCACAAATATTGGTCACGTAATCACCAATCCGTTTCAAAAATTGAGCGACAGCCATGTAATCTGTACTACCCACAACTACTTCAGGATCCTGTCGCATTTGATCGATACTCTCTCGATAAATCAATTGGTAATAATCGCCAGCTCTAGCATCCACTAAGGCAATTTGTCGAGCCCGCTGATCGTCATCTTTCACATAAGCATCTAAAACATCAGCGACCATTTGCTGAACAATCCGGCCCATTTCAGAAATATGTTGTTCAATGACAGCCACGCGTTTATTGCCTTTCACTCGAATCGTTGATTGAGCAACACTACGCGCATAATCACCCATTCGTTCTAAATCTGATACAGCTTTCAAAATGGTGACAATCTCCCGTAGATCTGTTGTCACAGGTTGATATAACGCAATCATTTCAAACGATTTTTTTTCTAAGCTAACCTCTCGATCATTAATCTGATGATCATTATCGATGACAGCTTGAGCAACGGTGCGATCGTGGTTAACAAACGCCGTTACTGCCTTTCCAATCGCTTCTGAAACTAACATCCCTAACTCTGTAAACCCAGTGTCTAGATCATTTAGTTCATCATCAAATAGTCGTCTCATCGTTTTTGCACCTCTATCCCCTTATTTAGGGGGTTCCGCCTTAACCAAACCGCCCTGAAATATAATCTTGAGTCTCCTGTCGCGCTGGTTCCATAAACATCGTTTTTGTGTCGTTAACCTCAATGAGTTCACCTTGTAAAAAGAAGGCGGTGCGGTCTGCAATCCGTGACGCTTGCTGCAGGTTATGCGTCACCATGATGATTGTGTAGTCATACCTTAACTTTAATAAAGTTTCTTCGATCACGTGGCTTGAAACCGGATCTAACGCACTGGTCGGTTCGTCCAGTAGAAGGACATCCGGAGAAACGGCTAAGACCCGCGCAATACAAATTCGCTGTTGTTGCCCACCGGAAAGTGCCAACGCGTTCTTGTGGAGATCATCTTTAACTTCATCCCAGATGGCCGCTTGTTTAAGACTATTTTCCACGGCTTCATCCAAAACCTGTTTGTCACGCACGCCCGCTAAGCGTAACCCATAAACCACATTTTCATAAATCGAAAAGGGAAACGGATTGGGTTGTTGAAAGACCATACCAACTTGTTTTCGGAGCGCCACAATATCTTCCCCGGGCGCATAAATATTTTGATCTTTAAAAAGGACATTGCCGGTAATCGTCACCCCATCGATGAGGTCATTCATTCGATTCAAACTACGTAAAAAAGTCGACTTACCACAACCTGACGGACCAATTAGAGCCGAAATGCCCTTTTCTTGAAAAGACAAATTAATTCCCTTTAGTGCCTCTTTTTGCCCATAAAATAAATGTAAATTATCAGTCTCAATGATGGGTGTTGCCATGTCATTCTCCTCTCATGACCACCTGCAATTTCAATCAAGTCAGTTACAACTTAGCCAAAGTTACCGGAAATATAGTCGTTAGTGATGGCAACCTTAGGGCGGGTGAAGATTTTACGCGCTTCATCATATTCCAATACCTTGCCTAGATGAAAGAAAGCAGTGAAGTCGCTAATTCTGGCGGCTTGTTGCATGTTATGCGTGACGATAATAATCGTATAGTGTTCTTTTAATTTCAGTAACGTATCTTCAATCTGTGAGGTCGCCACGGGATCTAACGCACTTGCCGGTTCGTCTAGCAATAAAATGTCCGGTTTCATCGCAACTGCGCGAGCAATACACAAACGCTGTTGTTGCCCGCCCGATAAAGCAAGGGCGCTCTTATGCAACTCATCTTTGACTTGATCCCACATCGCGGCTTGCCGTAAGGACGTTTCGACAATTTCATCAAGTTGATGACGATCTCGTAAGCCACGTTGCTTTAATGCAAACGTGATGTTGTCGTAGATCGACTTAGCAAATGGATTTGGTCGTTGAAACACCATCCCAATGTGCCGCCGCATCTCGTACACATCAATTTGATTACTATTAATGTCTAAGCCACGATACATAATTTGTCCGTCAACCCGGGCAACACCATCGTTCATCCGGTTAAGCGATCGCAAAAAAGTTGATTTCCCTGAACCTGACGCGCCAATTAAGGCTGTGATTTTGTAGCGTTCAAACTGTAGATCGCCCTCGCTGAGTGCTTCATTGTCACCATAATAAACATGTAAATTGTGTGTTGAGAGTGCGATTTCATGTTGTTGCTCATCAAATTGAAAAATGTTTCGCTCAGGTGCTTGCGTTGTAGATGCTGATGGTTCGGTCATCATAACCATTTCCTCCTCGTATCAATCCGCCGCCGTTAAGTGTCGATAGACGCGTTGGCCCACCCAACGAGCTAAAACATTGAATAGTAGCACTGCCAACACTAGAACCGCTGAAGAGCCGGCTGAAACAGCGCTGGCATCTGGCATGATGCCTTCTGAGTTAATTTTCCAGATATGAACGGCTAACGTTTCGGCAGGACGCATTGGGTTCAATGGACTGGCGATGTTAAATGGATTCCAATCCGCAAAATTTAAAGCTGGCGCTGATTGGCCAGATGTATAAATCAAAGCGGCAGCTTCACCAAAAACGCGACCTGCGCTCAAGATAACACCAGTTAAAATACTGGGTACCGCTACGGGCAAAATGATGTGAGTTACCGTTTCCCATCGCGATAGCCCTAATGCTAATCCCGCCTCTCGCTGCAAGTTGGGAATTGCTGCCAAGGAGCCTTCGATACTGCGAGTCAGCAGTGGTAAGTTGAAGAATGTTAGCGCTAAAGCACCAGAAAGAATTGAAAAGCCCATTTTGAACCGAACGACGAAGAGTAAGAAGCCAAATAAACCAACGACCACGGATGGCAGCGAACTCAAAATTTCGATTGCGGAGCGAATCAATGTCGTCACCCAATTTTTCTGCGCATATTCATTCAAATAAATGCCTGCGCCTAATGCGATTGGAAATGAGATGAGCATCGCTAAGATGAGTAAATAAAATGAGTTAAAGAGCTGAATGCCAATGCCCCCGCCAGCACTAAAAGCTTTGGCCGGTGTCGTGAGAAATTGCCAAGTGAGTTTGGGAAAACCGGCTAATAGAATATAGCCCAGTAAGAAAATCAAGATAAGGATCACAGTTCCCGCAATACCATAAAAAATGCCAGTGGCCACTTTATCTGCTGTCTTTGCATTCATTAGCGAAGTGCCCCTTTCCGACCAATCAAACGGATAACAACGTTAAAGACCAGTGACATAACGAGTAAGACCAAAGCCAGTGACCACAAGGCGTTGTTTTGCAAACTACCCATTACTGTATTACCAATTCCTTCCGTCAGCACAGACGTTAATGTCGATGACGGTGAAACAAGGTTATGTGGCAATAACGTTGCATTCCCAACAACCATTTGAACTGCCAGCGCCTCACCGAAAGCTCTCGCCATGCCAAAGACAATTGCCGTTAAGATCCCCGGCGTGGCTGCCCGTAAAACGACCTTGTAAATCGTTTGCCAACGGGTCGCACCTAGCGCCAATGACGCTTCACGATAGTAACGAGGGACTGATTTTAACGTATCTGCAGTCATTGAGGTTACTGTTGGGAGAATCATGACAAATAAGACAAATGTTCCCGATAGAATACCAAAACCACTGCCACCAAATGTGTGACGGACAAACGGAACAACCACACTTAAGCCGATAAATCCATAAACCACTGATGGAATGCCAACCAACAATTCAGTGACTGGTTGGAGAATCTTGGCGCCATTTTTCGGTGCAATCTCATTCATGAATACAGCCGTTCCGATTGCAAATGGGGTGGCAACGACGGCTGATAATAGCGTGATTAAAAATGAGCCAACAATCATCGGTAACGCACCAACTTGGGGTTTTCCGTGAACCGAGACCGATGGATCCCATGTTTTTCCAGTTAAAAAGTCCCATGGGTTAACATGATTTTCAAAAAAAGTTGCTAACCCCTTGGCCGCCACGAACCAGAAAATGGCAACCACCACCACCAGAATTAACAATAAAGCTAAAAAGCTAATCACTCGCCCGCGGCGTTCGGTTCGTGTCGCTTGAGAAGTCTGTTGTAAGGCTGTTTTGATTTTATCCATTTCACTCTTACCCCTTATTTGTCAGCGAACCGGTGTCACTTCACCACTAACACTGCGTTTGATTTGCATCTGAGACATACTAATGTACCCTAGTTGCTGAACCAGCGTGGTTTGAATCCGCGGTGATTGGATATAGTTGAGGAAGGATTTAGTCACACCGGTGGGTTGCCCTTTTGTGTACATATGTTCATAAGACCACACTGGCCATTTACCAGTGGTGACATTGCGATTGGTTGGGCTAACACCATTTAAAGCGACCTTCTTCACTGATTTATCTGCGTAGGAAAAAGCAACATAACTAATGGCGCCTGGCGTAGAACTGACAATCGAGCGAACCATTCCCGACGAATCTTGGGCCTGCGCCGTTTTAACCTGATGCCCAGCCAAGGCCCAACGTTCAAACGTCGCCCGTGTTCCAGAACCTTGCGCTCGGTTAATGATGGTAATAGGAACGTTGGTACCACCAAGTTGGCGCCAATTCGTATAGGTACCATCAAAAATTCGTTGCAGTTGCGTCGTTGTCAAATTAGTCACACCAACCTTAGGATTAATAATTGGCACGATCCCCACCACCGCGACACGGTGATCGACGAGTTGTTTTGACTGAATCCCGCTTTGTTCTTCCGCAAAGACATCAGAATTCCCAATGGCTACTGCACCGGACTGAATCTGACTCAGTCCTGTTCCCGAGCCACCACCTTGGACATTGATAAATACGCCTAAGTGATCGCCTGCATATTGTTCACCGGCGGCTTCGACTAATGGTTGTAACGCGGTCGAACCAACGACGGTAATTGAACCGTCGCGCATGGCGCGCTGGCGTGTCTGGTAGCCGGCGGTTAAAAGTCCTGCAATGCCAACGACTAACACAACCAGCCAAAACTGTCGTTTATTCATAGTACCCTCCTGAAATCAATGCGGAAATGAACACGTTTGGCGCCAACGTATTGCTCCCCATCAACTCTAACTAAGTCTAGCGGGCCAATGTAAAGAAGCTAAGGACGTTATGTAAAGGTTTTGTAAATATGAAAAAGCGTCTGGGCTAGCTTTGTCATTTCTGACTAAATGCTAGCGCAAACGCTAAAATCACTGGGAAATTATTACTTAATTTTTTCTGGAAATTGAACCGTCATGGTTGTCCCCGCCTCAGGTCGGCTACTAACGACGATGTGCCCACCTAATAACTCTGTCAACTCTTTGACAATTGCTAGCCCCAGCCCTGTACCAGGAATTCGTTGTTTATTGCGTGAAGGATCTCCTCGATAAAAACGTTCAAAAATTCGCTCTTGTTGCTCAACAGTCATTCCTTGACCGGTGTCAGTAACGGTCAGCTGCCAGCCAGTTGGCGTTGCCGTGGCATTAATGGTAATCTGGCCAGCATCATGATTATACTTAATCGCGTTTGACAGCAAGTTGTTTGCAATCTGATCAAATTTAGCCGCATCAGTTTGAACTTTGAACTGTGGCGAAATGGCATTCACCACAGTTAATGAACGGCGGCGAATCGATTGACTTTGTAACTGGATCTGTTGATCAATCAACGTCTTAATGTCAACTTTTGTCATGACCAATGCTCGTTTGGTTGGGTTCTGCAATCGTGAAACAGACAAAACATCCTCGATCAATAGCATCAGCTGATGTGCTTGATCATTAATGATTGTCAAAAACTCGCGACGTTTTTGTGGATCCATATCCGCCCCAGCTAATAAAGTCTCTGAAAAGCCCGTGATTGCAGTTAACGGGGTTTTTAATTCATGAGAAGCATTCGCCACAAAATCAACCTGCATCTGCTCAATCCGTGCAACCTCGGTTAAATCATAAAGCAGAACCAACACTTGTGGATGATAGGGTCGCGGTTCTGTAAAAATCGTTGAAACCTCTAACGTTCGTTTGGTGGCCGGTAATGTGAGGGTTAAAGTCTGGCGACGATTAGCTTGCTCTCGTAACGCCGCCTCAATTTGGGCAGTTAAATCAAATTGTTTAATATCTTGCGTATACAAATGTGGTAATGGCAATTGCTCGGTTTCAAGTAATTGGACGGCCATTGGATTCATTAACTGAGTTTGCCGACGTCGATCAATGACCATTACCCCCACCGGTAGATATTTCAATAAATTATCTAGTTCATTTTCTTGACGCTGAAAGACATGACTTTGATGACGCAACGCTTCCGCAGCCATATTGATTGCTTGGCCCAAATCTGCATAGGCATGATCGGCGGGCAGTAGGATACGATGCGTTTGGTCCGGCGCGGTTAGTTTCATAACTTGGGTTGTTAGGTCATGTACGACGTGTTCTTGGGCAGCCACTAATCGCCAAATAATCCCCAATTCAATTAACATGGCTCCGATAACCAGGCCGGCGATCACCCAGCCACGTTGACTGGACTGCCCATCATTAATGGTGGCCAATAAACTTGCCAGCAAGATAAAGTTCATCAGTCCGGCAATTACCAATAATCGTAATTTAAACGTTCGCATGATTTAATCTCCAAATTGATACCCAAAGCCCCGCACCGTTTTTAAATATCGCGGGTGCTTAGGATCGGCTTCAATTTTCTCACGCAGATGACTGATATGCATGTCTACCATCCGCGTGTCGCCAGCGTAGTCAAATCCCCACACGCCGTTTAACAAAGTTTCCCGATCTAAGACACGGCCTTGCCGATGGATTAAATAATCTAATAATTCAAATTCTTTTGGCGTTAAAACAATTGATTCACCAGATCGTGTAACCCGCAAGCGATCTTCATCAACCGACAAATCTCCGATTGTGATTTTCCGAACGAGTTGCTGTTCTGTTGGTGTAACACGTTCACTGCGTCGCGTAACGGCCTTAATCCGCGCCAAGATCTCTCGCGGCGAAAATGGTTTGGTGACATAATCATCGGCTCCAATTTCCAGTCCAAAAACGCGATCAAATTCTTCTCCTTTGGCTGTGACAATAATAATAGGTGTGTCATTACCCGCCTGTCGCGCGCGCTTGGTGACTTCCATACCATCTAACTCAGGGAGCATTAAATCGAGCAACACACAAAAATATGCGTTGGCGGTGATTTTAGTTAAGGCATCCGCTCCTGTGGCGGCAGTATCAACTGCATAACCTGCCTGTTCCAAGTTATATTGCAGCAACGTCACAATACTTGGTTCATCATCAACCACTAAAATTCGTTTCATGCTTTGATCCTCTCTTATTGGTGCCATGCGTGCTTCTGCAGAGAGTATAGCAATAAACTCAGAGTGGAACCAGCCTGGGATGATCCTGAGCATTAACGGGTCAACAAAAAGCGTTTAGGACAAAGCTAAAATCTAAATATCACTTCCAACCTAAATCGTCAAAAATACGGGATCACAAGTCAAGTGACTCGTGTCCCGCTCTCTCAATCAAGCTATTCAGGATTCTTTTGCTTTAAATTCCACTGCAAGTAGGCATCAATAAATGGATCAAGGTCACCATCAAGCACTGCCTGCGCATTACCCGTTTCATAATTAGTACGGTGGTCTTTCACCATGGTGTAGGGTTGGAAAACATACGAACGAATTTGCGACCCCCAGCCAATTTCCATCTGAGTTCCCTCAAGTTTGGCCTTTTCTTCGGCCTTCTTTTGCTCCTCACGTTCGTAGAGTTTCGCTTTCAACATCGCCATCGCCGTCGCTTTGTTTTGAAATTGTGACCGCTGTGCTTGTGACGAAACCACGATACCAGTCGGCTCATGGATCAGTCGCACGGCCGATGATGTCTTGTTAATGTGCTGCCCACCAGCTCCGCTGGAACGAAAGACCTCCATCCGAATATCATCCGGATTTAAATCAACTTCCACTGAATCATCTAGCTCTGGCATCACATCCACACTCACAAATGAGGTGTGGCGACGCCCAGCCGAATCAAAGGGCGAGATGCGGACAAATCGATGAACGCCTTTTTCACTACGTAGATAGCCATAGGCATTCGTACCTGAAATCAACACCGTCGCACTATCCAAACCGGCAACATCGCCAGCCTGATAATCTTCAATATCGACGCTAAACCCATGCTGTTCAGCCCACCGCGTATACATACGTAGCAAGTTTTGACCCCAATCTTGGGATTCAGTTCCCCCCGCACCAGGGTGAATTTCTAAAATTGCATTGTTTGCGTCGTAAGGTTCATCAAGCAGTTGAGTTAACCGGTACGCCTGCAGCCGTCTGGCAGTATCCGCCACGTCAGTATCTAGTTGAGCAGCCATTTCAGGGTCGTCATCTTCCTCTAATAACTCGATGGTAACCGCCAAATTTTCAACTGCTTCTTGTAACTCCATAAATGTGTCATGTTTCGCTTTTAACGCGTTATTCGCATCGATCAATTTTTGAGCAGCGACGTTGTCGTTCCAAAAATCTGGTTCAGCCATTTTAGCTTCGTTTTCTGAAATGCTTTCATTCAAGGCTTCGAGGTCAAAGTGACCCCCTAAAGTTCGTGATTTGTTGTTGCATGTCAGCTAATTTTTGCCGAGCTTCGGCTAATTCCATTCCAACCACTCCTTATTTCTATGAATTTTTGACCCTTAATTGCACAACAACCGGAGCCTCAAGTAATCTAGTCTCCGGTTGCCTCATATGCTTAAATTAACGTTCCATATTCTGGCGAATTTCACTCTTCATGAACAGACGCGTCGCATCATATTCAATATCAAAGATCATTTCCCCAAACATCGTAAACGCATTACTTTGATACTCAATTAACGGGTTCAATTGACCGTAACCACGTAACTGAATCGACTGACGCAATTGATCCAATGTGTCGATATGATCGGTCCAATGTGAGTCCACACAACGTAGAATGACCACTTTTTCAAATTCAAGCATCTGATTAGGATCGTAGAGTTGTTGTTGCTTTTCTTCAAAGACCCGGTTGGCCTGTTCCATCAAGAGGGCCTTAATCTCGTCGGCAGTCTTTCCCGCTAACATTTCTGTCGTAATAACATCTTCGTTAACCATCGCCGCTGTGGCAAAATCGACGATATTGTCCAGTTCCCAATTCTTTTGGTCCCCGTTGGTATGCATATCGACGATCCGGTTAACGGTCCGCTCGATCATCGGCATCATGACCCACTTCAAGTCATCCGCTTCGGTAATGATTAATTGACGCTGCTTATAGATGACTTCCCGTTGTTCACGCATCACATCGTCATATTGAAGCACGTTTTTCCGCGAATCGTAGTTATTCCCTTCAACTCGTTTTTGCGCTGACTCAACTTGGCGGGTGATCAAACGGCTCTTAATCACCGCATCGTCATCTTCCACATTCATCCGCTGCAAAATGGCTTTGACCCGTTCAGAACCAAATCGCAACATCAAGTCGTCTTCTAAGGACAAATAAAATTGTGAAAAGCCCGGATCACCTTGACGACCAGAACGGCCCCGCAATTGATTATCAATCCGTCGCGACTCATGCCGTTCAGTCCCAATGACCGCTAAACCACCTAGTTCTTTGACTTCAGGTCCTAATTTGATATCAGTCCCACGTCCGGCCATGTTCGTCGCAATGGTAACCGCGCCCTTTTGTCCCGCGTTCATAATAATTTCGGCTTCACGAGCATGGTTCTTCGCGTTTAATACATTGTGGGGAATCTTTAACCCGTCCAATTGATGAGATAGGTATTCAGATGTTTCCACAGCCACCGTCCCAATTAGCATGGGTTGACCTTTTTCATGCAAGCGCTGAATTTCTTCAACAACCGCTTTGAACTTACTCTTCAAACTTGGATAAAGTAAATCAGGCTCATCTTTACGTGCGACTGGGCGGTTCGTCGGAATCGTCACAACTTCCATATTGTAAATTTCACGAAATTCTTCCTGTTCGGTTTTCGCCGTCCCAGTCATCCCTGAAAGTTTGCTATACATCCGGAATAAGTTTTGGTACGTAATGTTAGCCATCGTCTTCGACTCTTCTTGAATCTCAACGTGTTCTTTCGCTTCCAAGGCCTGGTGTAGGCCATCAGAGAAGCGACGGCCTTCCATGATCCGTCCAGTAAATGAATCCACGATCATGACTTCGCCTTCCTGCACCACATAATCAATATTATTGAACATGATGTAGTTAGCCCGTAAAGCTTGGTCAATATGATGCGTTAACGCAGTGTTTTCCGTATCATATAGGTTATCTAAATCAAAGTATTCTTCAGCTTTTCGATTCCCTTCATCCGTCAAAGACACTGTCTTGGATTCCAAATCGACCTTAAAATCGCTCTTTTCTCGCAGTGTTTTGGCAAAGCGATCCGCTCGTTCATACAAGCTAGAGCTGGTCGTGGCACCACCAGAGATAATCAATGGGGTCCGCGACTCATCAATTAAAATTGAGTCAACTTCATCGATGATGGCAAAGTTAAGGCCGCGCTGAACTTGATCCTCTTTGTACACAACCATGTTGTCACGCAGATAATCAAAACCAATTTCCCCATTGGTGGAATAGGTAATATCAGCATTGTAAGCCGCCCGTTTTTCTTCAGACGATTTCTCTGATGAATTGATCCCCACTGTCAGGCCAAGCCAATTATAGAGCTCACCCATTTCTGTGGCATCACGAGCTGACAAATATTCATTAACTGTCACCACGTGAACACCCTTGCCACCCAATGCATTGAGGTATACGGGCATCGTCGCCGTTAATGTTTTTCCTTCACCAGTCTTCATTTCGGCAATATCACCACGATGGAGAACAATCCCCCCCATGATTTGAACCCGGAATGGAAATAAGCCTAAGACCCGCTTGGCCCCTTCACGGGCAACAGCAAAGGCTTCTGGCAATAAATCATCTAAAGATTCACCATTTTTAATACGTTCTTGAAACGCTGGTGTTTTAGCTTGTAATTCTTCATCACTTAATTTTGCGTACTCATCCTCATAGGCCATCACTTGATCAGCCACATGGCCGAGCCGCCGGATTTTACGGGTGTCAGATTCAACCCATCTCTGTAAGACATTTGGCATGTTGTAACTTTTCCTTCCCTCATTAAACGTTACAAATAATGCAGTATATCAAATTCTAAGTTTATCATTTTCGTCGGCGAATGAAAAGTGACACAATTTAAAATCAGAGGTAAATGCGTTGAGCGACGCAAGCAATTCTTTCTTATTCATTAACATAAAAAAAGCCACGGCAATCAACCGCAGCTCCTAATTTATTTGAATTATTCATTAGCGCCTGCTTGCAGCAGACCATACCGACCATCATTGCGCCGATAAACGACATTGACATCATTCGTCTCTGCATCTTCGTAAATAAAGAAGTCATGACCTAACAGGTCCATTTGTAAAATAGCTTCTTCATTATCCATTGGCTTTAGTTGCAAGCTCTTGGTTCGAACTACGTCAAATCTAGTCTCTGGTTGCGCCGTCATCGCAGCTTCTTCTTCTGGACGGAAGTCTAAGCCTTTGTAACCTTTCTCACGGGACTTACGGTTTACCTTAGTCTTGTACTTTCTAATCTGTCGTTCAAGCCGATCGGACATCGTATCAATACTCTTGTATAGATCATCCGATGTTTCTTCAGCGCGTAACGTCAAATATGGAAGTGGGATGGTAACTTCAGCTTTCGCTGTTTTATTTGGGTACACCCGTAAATTTGCATGGGCAACCGCATTTACGTTAGGATCCAGGTACCGTTCCAACTTGGTGACCTTTTTTTCAACATAGTCTCTGAGTGCATCGGTTACTGAGATGTTTTCTCCACGAGTCTGTACATCTAACATAAAACTTCGCTCCCTTCCGAACTAAGTTCCCGCTTTCGCGGAGGCTTAAACGCGAATGTCGCGTCGCCAATTCAATTGTCTTTTTTTGTGGCAATTGATCCGATAACGTTAGGACCACTCTATCGCTATCTGTAACCCCATTATACCCAACCAAAGATGAACACTCAATTAATATCGTTCTCATAACGTGAGCCAGACCGAGTGAGCCCGCGTAACAACGGACAATCGCAGTTAGGCAGGTTTTGCATGGTTGCAATTGTCCGTTGTGCACAGGGCTCAGGTCTGGCGAGCGCGTTTACAAAAGCGTATGAGACCGAGTCCATCTCATCTTCAAAGAGCAAGTTCATCGTGCCAGCGTCAGAGCTGTGATTGATAGGGGTTGAGCGGGTCTGATTGCTTGGACAGCAAATTGCATGGTGCGACCGGTTGTGTATACATCATCAAAGATTAGCACGCGCTTATTGCGTAATTTTGAACGGAGATCAGCCACTAACCCGAATGGTTGCTGCACGCTCATTCGATTTTGCCGGTTGCGCCTAACCTGATGGCCTTTTGCCTGGTCGATCACGGCTAAAGCTGAAACAACGTTAGGGCATTGGGCTAGCAGTGCTATCGTCTGGTTGAACCCCCGTTGCGTAAAAGTTGTTTCTGCAACCGGCATGGGAACCACTAAGTCCACCGCTTGTTGCGCAATCGTTTGGGCAATTTTTTCGGTAAAAACGGCAGCTAAATGTAATGCACTACGAAACTTATACTGCACCATAAAATCATGCATCGCTGTATCATAAATAAATAATCCCCGATTTTTGATCATCGGCTCCGCTAACACTTGTTGCCAGCGCCGACAATCATAACAAATCACTGGCGAATCTTGCACACGGCCACATTGCGGACAAAGTGGTTGGTGATTAATTTGAGTGAATTGCTGCCAACAGGTATCACAGATAGTCGGCTGAACCAATTTTTGCCAGTGCAGCAACATCTGCAAGGAAACTAGTGTTTGAATTGGCCGCTGACACATCAAGCAGACTGACATTCTGGTAATCGCCGCCCCTTTCGGTTCACGAGCCGAATCTGTTGACGCGCTCGTTTGAGTGCGAGCGTTTGCTCGGCAATCCAGAAAATAACGCGCCCGGTCGGATCTTTTGCACTGCGACCAGCGCGTCCGGCCATTTGGACCAGTGCTGCGCTTGAAAACACATCATCATCGGCACCTAAGACAAAAACGTCAATTTCTGGTAGAGTTACCCCGCGCTCTAAAATCGTGGTGGTAATCAAAAAATCAAGCTTTTGCTCGCGCATTTGCACTACTTTGACCGCTCGTTGCTCATCACTAGCATGAACGGTCGCAAACTCGGCCATTGGCAATTTTTGCCGAATAACCGCTGCTATCGGTGCCAATTGGCTCACGTGGGGAACAAATAGTAAAAAACGGCGGTGCTGTTCACAACATTGCTTAATCGCCATCAACAGCTGCCTAGGTAATTTTCCTCGTTTTAAATTAGCTCGCCAACGTAAAGCCAATCGCAAACGAATTTCTGGTAACAGATGACCATGAAATCGCAGCGGCAAATAGCTAATCGACAATTTCCCCCGGTGAACTTCCCACAAAAGTTGGCGACTGGGCGTGGCTGTTAGATAGAGTAAAGCTGATTGTGGCTTTACGGCTTGTTGAACTGCAAAACCCAAACGGGGATTTTGTGCAAACGGAAAAGCATCCACCTCATCAACAATCAGTACGTCAAAGGCGTGGTAAAATCGCAATAGCTGATGGGTCGTGCAGATGGTGACCTGTCGATATTGATACGGTTCCGTCTGATGGCCGTACAATAATGCAATGGGCACCTCAGTGAAGGCTGCCTGCAGGCGCGGATACAGTTCTAAACAAACATCCACTCGTGGTGAAGCAATCGCAACTCGCTTACCCATACGAATCGCATCAGCTAGTCCTAAAAAAAGCATTTCTGTCTTACCTGCTCCTGTTACCGCCCATAATAGATGCTGCTGATTTTGCCGAAACACATCGTTAATTTGAGTCGCACATTGTTTTTGTAACCGGGTCAATGTTCCGCGCCACGATAGCGGTTGAGCTACCGGTGTGAAATAATTAGGCTCCGGTAACGAAAACAACGGTTGCTGACTATGAACAGCGCCTAATAAGAAACAAGCGGGACAATAATAGCCGCCTGCCGGTAAACGAACTTGTTGTTTCAATGAGCGTTCATGGCAACGTTGACAAATAATCCAGCGACCATGTTCGATCATACTTGGACGGTGGTTAAATCTTGTCACATCAGCATCTTGGGGCAAATCAATGGCGGTCAACTGGCGCCCGTATAATAATCCAGCTTGCATATCAAGTTTTCCTCCCAATTTCAGACTATTGGCTACCTAATGACATACGGAAAACAAACTTAATTTGATGGAGAAAATCTCAATGGATCAACCCACTTTAATCACCGTTGCTCAACAAACAACCATCGAACAAACGATTAAGAAATCACGTTTCATAGCTACCATTGCACCAATTTCCTCTGAAGTTGCCGCCAATCAAGTCATTAACGAGGTTAAGTCATCACTGCCTAAAGCAACCCATCACGTGTACGCTTATGTCTTAGGCGACCACAATGAAATTACCCGGCAAAGCGATGATGGTGAGCCAAGTGGCACAGCTGCTTCCCCAGTGTTAAATGTTATAACGAATGACAATTTGCACAACGTCATTATCATTGTCACGCGCTTTTTTGGCGGCATCAAACTAGGCGCTGGTGGCCTGATTCGTGCATACGGTAGCTCAGCTAGTCTCGTAGTCAATCAAGCCCCGCGTTTGCAACGACAATCATTAACTGCGTATCAAATCTCCCTCAACTATGATCAAGCTGAGCCGCTGATGAATTGGCTCACTGAGCGGGTCGTCAACATTGATCATGTCGATTATGGCGCAGCCGTTACCTTAACACTTCTACTCGAATCGTCCGACGACACTTTTGAAACTGATTTAATGAATCAAACCAACGGTCGCGCACAAATTCTCGAGACAATGCCAACCACCGCGTGGATCCCTTATCAATCAAAAAACTGATCATGTGATTTCTTCACCGAAGTCACATGATCAGTTTTTTGGTTTAAATTAAAGCGATTTATTTACGATCTTGCACCGCGCCGTCAACAGTTCGATTGACTTGCATACTCGTCAATGGAATATAGCCTAATTTTTTCACTAATCCCTTTTGAACCGACGAACTCGTCATGTAGGTCAGGAAGGCCTTAGTCGTCGCACTTTCTTTGCCTTTGGTGTACATGTGTTCATACGACCAAATATGCCATTTGTTTGTTGCAACGTTGGCATCGGTTGGGGCGACACGATCAATTGACAACGGTTGTAACGTGTCTTTGACATAGGAAAAGGCTAAGTAGCTAACGGCCCCAGGCGTCGTAGCAACGATCTTTTGAACGGTTCCATTAGAATCTTGTTCCTGGCTTTGCATTGCTTGAGCACCATCGAGCCCATATTTTTCAAATGTTGCTCGGGTGCCTGATCCTTTGGCCCGATTAATAACCACAATCTTTTGGTCAGCCCCACCAACTTCTTTCCAGTTCGTGATTTTACCGGTAAAAATATCAATCAACTGTTGTTTGCTAATATCTTTCACGTCGGCATCTTTATTAACAACTGGAGCCATCCCAACAACCGCAAACTTATGGTCCTTCATCCCTGTCCGATCAAGTCCTTTTTGTTCTTCGGCAAATAAATCTGAATTGCCGATGTTAACTGCTCCTTTTTGAACTTGACCTAAGCCGGCGCCAGAACCGCCACCTTGGACATTGATGGTAACACCGCTATTTTTTTCTTGAAAGGTTTGACCAGCTTGTTCAACTAATGGTTGTAAAGCGGTTGATCCAACTGCAACCACTTTCCCCGACAGCTTTTGATCAGCTTGGGCTGCACTACTCTTTTTGTCTGATGCGCACCCTGCTAACGTCATAACTAAGCTTAACCCAAGTACACTCGCTAAAACTGCTTTTTTCATGGTTCAACCTCTTCTCTCTTATTGCCGAAATCAGCGACAACTGACTCGGTACATTAAGCATACTGAGGCAATGTAAAATGATCATGATGAAGCTGTATTGTTTACGTAAACAATACGTAAATATCGCTAAATAGGCGGTTGAGACAAAAACAAGTGCTAAACCACCAAAAAGCGGAACATAAGTCGTTTACCGGCTGATGTCCCGCTCGCTTTTTGATAAGCATCCCCAGCACCAAACTTATTGCCTGATTTAATCAGGCAAATGCTTACTGTTTTAAATGATAGTTGTAGGTTGAAACGATGATGTTTTCGCGTGAATTCAATACAGACCTTAACCGTAAACTTGTTTGGTTATGCAAAATGTTTTGCCAGGGTCGTCGTGGTACAAACTGCGGGACCAAAACAGTCGTCGTATAATTACGCTCAGCCGCTCGTTTGGCAATAACATCACAGAAACGCAAAACCGGCCCAGAAACGGAGCGATACGATGAGTGAATATCAACGAAACGGACGTTAGGAAAATCCCGTTTAAATTCCGTGACGGTTTCTTTTTCCTTATTTGGATTTTGATCGAAGGACACGTGCATCGCAATGACGTAGTCTCCAATTGATTCAGCATAGTCAATCGCATTTTTGGTAACTCGAGTAACGTTAGAAACCAAAACGATCACGGTCGCACCATCGTAGTGATGAGGAGCTGTTTCAATATTTTCGGCAACCCTTAATTGTTCAGCAACCGTTTTGTAATGCTGATGAATTTTATGAAAAACCCACATAAGCAAGGCCATCACCAGCGGGTAAGGCCAAACATTGCCAAAACGAGTCACAAATAAGAAAATCGCAATGGCTGCAGATATGAATGCCCCGACAAAGTTAATAAAGGCTTTCCCTTGCCAAAAGCCAGTCTTCTCTCGACGCCAATGAATAATCATGCCTGATTGTGATAACGCAAATGGGACAAAGACCCCGACCGCATAAAGCGGAATTAGCAACGTCGTCTGAGCATTAAAAATCACGATTAATGCAATCGCACCGGCGGCCAAGGTGATAATTCCGTTGGAATAGCCTAGTCGATCACCGCGGTCCATGTAGGCATGTGGCAGGTTCTTATCCTTAGCCAAGTTAAAGGCCAGAATTGGAAACGCTGAAAACCCAGTGTTAGCTGCAACGGCCAAAATCATCGCAGTGGCTGTTTGTAACAAGTAATACATCAAGCCGTGACCAAAAATGCCGACACCAATTTGTGAAAGCACGGTTTGAGTCGCCATCGGCTTAATCCCTAACCAGTAGTTGATAAAGGTGATCCCCCCGAAGAAGAACGCAAGAATCGTGGCCATGATGGCTAATGTCGCCGCTGCATTATTCGTTTTTGGTTTCTTGAAGTTTGGCACCGCATTACTGATTGCTTCCACCCCAGTCAATGAAGACGAACCTGAACTAAAGGCTTTAATAAAGAGTAACGCCGTCATTCCTTGGACGGGAGCCCCGACTGCCGCAGTGGCATGATAGGTAATTTGACCAGTCACAATATTATAAATTCCCACGATAATCATGATTAAAATCATGACCACAAAGAAATATACCGGAATCGTCAAGAAGTTGGCTGATTCACTCATACCACGCAAATTCAGCGTCATCACAAATAACACGATAACAATCGAGATTGCTACTTGATGATGATATAAGGCTGGAATTGCTGAGGTGATCGCTTCGGTACCTGATGTTACCGAAACGGCCACGGTCAGCATGTAGTCCACCAATAAGGATCCACCAGCCACTAGCCCAGCTGGACGGCCCCAATTAGTCGTCGCAACCACATAGGCGCCCCCACCTGATGGGTATGCGTGAATGATCTGTTGATAAGACAACGTGATCGCCAACAACAAAATGAGGACAATGCCGGCAATTGGTAAAGAAAACCAAATAGCTGCTGCCGATAATGTGACCAACACCGTGGTGATCTGTTCAGTCCCGTACGCAACAGAGGACAATGCATCTGATGAAAGCAACGCCAAGGCCTTAAATTTGGTCAGTGCCTGACCGCCTTCATCCAAAGTTTTTAGCGGTTTACCAATGAGCAATCGCTTTAAATACCGCCACATTTTGAAACTCCCTTTGGCAGGTACAACATTGCACCTACCTTCTATAAATTAAAGTTACTGACAACGACATTTGCGTCACAAATTTCTCGCCCACAAACGTCAAAAAAGCCAGCAATATTCTGCGGCTTTCAGCTAACTTATCTTACACTAGATTTTGCATAAAGGCCATGTGAAAAATTAGTGTCAAACAAGTCATTGTTGTCGAACACTGATAAGCAATAGAAACAATCGTAATTAGATATTCCCTTTCGACTAAATTAAAAGGTGTTAGACAAGAGCTAGTCCAAATTAAACAGATTACGTGATAAATGCAAACAAGGTGCTCAACCAACTAAAATTGGTGAGCACCTTGTTTATTAAACAGTCTTAATCAATCAACGGTTGGCGTTTTAGCCTACATCATACCGCCCATTTGAGCAGCTTGAGCAGCAGCTGCTGCATCAGCACCGTTATCCTGCTTTGGTTCTTCAGCCACAACGGCTTCGGTCGTTAATAATAAGGAGGAAACGGACGCAGCATTTTGCAAGGCTGACCGTGTTACTTTGGTTGGGTCCACGATCCCAGCATCAACCATGTCCACCCAGTCATCAGTTGCAGCATTGTAACCAATCCCTGGTTTCTGTGACTTCAGCTTTTCAACGATCACTGAGCCCTCTTTACCAGCGTTTTCAGCAATCTGACGCACTGGTTCTTCAAGCGCACGCAGAACAATATTAATTCCCGTTTGAACGTCGCCTTCTTCTTCCAATGCAGCGACTGCTTCGATAACGTTAACTAATGCAGTACCACCACCAGAAACGAAGCCTTCTTCAACTGCGGCTCGCGTCGCATTCAACGCATCTTCAATCCGGTAACGACGTTCCTTCAATTCGGTCTCAGTTGCAGCACCGACGTTAATTCGGGCAACCCCACCAGATAACTTAGCTAAACGTTCTTGTAACTTTTCTTTGTCGAAGTCTGAAGTCGTTGCTTCTAACTCAGTTCGAATGTTGGCAACCCGTTCGTCAACGTCGGCCTTGTTACCAGCGCCTTCAACGATCGTCGTGTTATCTTTGGTAACAGTAACTTTACCAGCTTGACCCAACTGTTCGACAGTCGTGTCTTTCAAGTTCAAGCCGAGGTCGTCAGTAATCACAGTACCACCAGTCAAAGCAGCAATATCTTCCAACTGCGCTTTGCGCCGATCACCAAAGCCAGGGGCCTTAACAGCAACGACGTTAAACGTACCACGCATCTTGTTCAAGACTAACGTTGGCAATGCTTCACCAGTAATGTCATCAGCGATGATCAGTAAAGCACGGCCCTGTTCAACAACTGATTGCAGTAATGGCAAAATGTCTTGGATGTTAGCAATCTTCTTATCCGTGATCAAGATGTATGGGTTATCCAAGTCAGCTTCCATCTTGTCATTATCGGTAACCATGTATTGACTCATGTATCCACGGTCAAACTGCATCCCTTCAACTACATCCGAAGTAGTCTCGATCCCCTTAGATTCTTCAATGGTGATAACGCCATCATTGCCAACCTTTTCCATTGCGTCAGCAATCAATTCACCAACTTCTGGATCTGCAGCCGAAATCGAAGCAATCTGAGCAATGTCTGACTTAGTTTTGACGTCGTGGCTCATCTTGTGTAAAGCATCAACGGCTGCATTGGTCGCTTTTTCAATCCCTGTCCGGATCCCAACTGGGTTGGCACCGGCAGTCACATTCTTCATGCCTTCGTTTACGATGGATTGTGTGAGCACCGTAGCAGTTGTCGTCCCGTCACCAGCGATGTCATTAGTCTTAGAAGCAACTTCAGCAACCAACTTTGCACCCATGTTTTCGAAATGGTCAGCCAATTCAACTGCTTTAGCAATCGTTACACCATCATTAGTGATGGTTGGTGAACCATAACTTTGTTCAAGTACAACGTTGCGACCTTTTGGTCCAAGTGTGGTTTTAACCGTGTTCGCTAATTTATCAACCCCAGCAAGCATTGAGCTGCGGGCATCTTCAGAAAACTTTAGATCTTTAGCCATGTGAATTTCCACCTCAACTATTTTTTATTTCGTCTTTATTTACGCAATTTAGGTCGAAAATTATTCAACAATTGCGACAATATCTTTTTCATGGAGAACTAGGTAATCTGCACCGTCATAAGTCACTTGGGTCCCGGCGTACTTGTCAAACATTACTGTGTCGCCTTCCTTAACGGATGGTGCAACAGAGTCACCGTTGTCCAATACACGGCCAGCACCGACAGAGATAACTTTTCCAGTCGTTGGTTTTTCTTGCGCATTACTTGCCAAGACAATACCGCCAACGGTTTGTTCTTCTTCTTCAGAAGCTTGTAAAATAACACGATCTCCTAATGGTTTTAACACGTTAATCCCTCCAATAATTTTCGTTGAAATAAACGCTTTTAGCACTCTTAATGTCTAAGTGCTAACAACAAGGTCTATAATAACCATCCCCGATTCTGAATGCAAGGCTTTTGGTCAAACTTAGTCAAAAAAATTAGCAGCCCCGGACCCACACTGCTAATTGATAGCTGTCAACAAGGCATAAGGATTAAGCTGGGCGATGCTTAAAAAAACGTCAGTCACTTCGCAAAGCAACCGACGTTCATCCTTTTGTATTCAGCTAATAATCACAACTGTTTATCCTTGTTCACCCTCAGTTGGTAGAATCTCAGCATAATGATCAATGAAATAAATGAGTGTCTGTAATTCATTAGTCAAATCAACGTTTTGAACCCGCACTGAGTCAGGTACAGACAAGCGACGTGGCGTAAAGTTCAGAATCCCCTTGATTCCGGCCTTAACCAATTGTTCCGTCACATCCTGTGCTGTACGTTCTGGAACGGTTACGATGGCGATCGAGATTTGCTGATCCTGCAATTGACGGCCCATTTCTGATAATGGATAAATTGGCACACCACTTTGAACTGTGTTTACGATATTGTCGTTAACATCAAAGGCTGCGCTGATACGAACATTGCTGTTTTGATGAAAATTAAAGTTCAATAATGCATGGCCTAAATTCCCCACCCCAACTAATGCAACATTGGTCAATTGATCTTGATTCAGAATCTTTTTAAAGAACTCAATGAGCTTTGCAACATCATAACCGTAGCCTCTTTTGCCGAGGGCACCAAAGTATGAAAAGTCGCGACGAATAGTTGCAGAGTCGACTTTAACCGCCTCCGATAACTGGGTTGAAGAAACGCGGGTCTTATCCGCATCCAATAAAATGTTTAAATAACGGTAATAGATCGGCAGCCGTTTTGCTGTCGCACGTGGAATTCGTTGTTCGGCCACGACGGTTCACTCCTTTTTGTTCGATTAGTATCGCTTGTGAAACTAATGTGTAGACCAATTATAGCATAGGGTCACTTATTGTGAAGTAAATTTCATTCTTTTATCTGTTTCTTTCACAAAGTTTCTTGCCGTTTGGCTTAATAAAATCCTGATTTACCTTGATCTGAAAGCTTTTGAATCGACTGTCTTTTTCCTAAAACTTCGTACTGTTGATATTAATTAAAATCACGAACTTTTATAATCATCGTCATTAATCCTTTACCAACCACTTGTTTCACAAGCTCAATCAGCGCAGCCGCTTGGTAACCCATGCCGCTTCATTGCTCGACATGTTAGAATGGTAGTTATGAAATCGTTTGATGAGTGAAGGAGTTTTCGACTATGTATGTTCTCCAAGTACAAGCAGTCGCACGTCGTTTCGGCGCCGATACCTTATTTGAAAATGTCTCTATGACGGTTGAAGATCACGCACGTGTCGGCTTAGTTGGTCGCAATGGCGCTGGCAAATCAACCTTATTAAAAATGATTGCAGGCTTAAATGAACCTGATGCTGGCACCATCTCCACTGGTAAAGCAGTTACGGTGGGATACCTCCCCCAAGATGCCGGGCTAACTTCAAATAATACTGTCTGGAACGAGATGCTCACTGTATTTAGTTTACAGCGTCAACAAGAACATCGATTACACGAATTAGAAGCGCTGATTGCGGATCCCACAGCAGATCATCAAAGTACGACTTACCACCGTTATTTAAGCGAATATGATCAACTACAACAAAATTTTAGCGACCACAATGGTTATGGCTATCAAGCCCTGATCCGCGGTGTCTTACATGCCTTTCACTTTGATGAAGATACGTATGATCGCAACGTCACGCAATTTTCAGGTGGTCAAAAAACACAGCTAGCCTTAGCAAAGTACTTATTGCAGCAACCAGACTTACTGATTTTAGACGAACCGACCAACCACTTAGATATTCAAACCCTATCTTGGCTGGAAGATTATCTTAAGGGATATCCCGGAGCTGTCCTGATTGTCTCTCATGATCGATACTTTCTGGACCATGTGGTTACGACTATTTATGACATGAACCAAGGCACCCTCACTCACTACAAAGGAAATTATTCTGCTTATCTACAACAAAAAGCAGCGCGTATCAAAACACAACAACGTGCGTTTGACAAACAGCAAGCCCAAATTAGTGCATTGGAAGACTTTGTTAATAAAAATATCGTGCGCGCCTCTACAACAAAACGAGCACAGGCCCGTCGCAAACAATTAGCCAAAATGGATCGCCTAGAAGCACCAAAGGATGATGATCGTTCAATTCGCATTCGCTTCCAGCCTGAGCATGACAGTGGCAAAGAAGTCTTGAAAGTTGCTGATTTGCAGATTGGCTATACTGCCGAGATGCCATTAGCGAATCATATTGACCTTAACGTCATTAAACAGCATGCAGTCGGTATTGTCGGACCAAATGGCGTTGGTAAGTCGACGCTTTTAAAAACAATTTTATCGCAGCGACCAGCTTTAGCAGGCACGATCAAAATTGGAGCCAATGTCACCATTGGTTACTACGATCAGGAACAAGCCGTTCTCCATGATGAAAAGACCGTTTTAAATGAAATTTGGGATGACCATCCAACCATGGCAGAACGTGAAATTCGAACACTATTAGGCAGTTTTCTGTTCACTGGTGATGATGTTGCTAAACCTGTTAGCGCATTAAGTGGGGGTGAACGAGCGCGGTTGTCCTTAACCAAGCTGTCACTCGATCACGACAATTTCTTGATTCTAGATGAACCCACCAATCACTTAGACATCGATTCACGAGAAGTGCTTGAAGAAGCGCTCAATGAGTTTATGGGCACCGTCTTATTCGTCTCACATGACCGTTACTTCATTAATCAAGTCGCAACCGAAGTCGTTGAACTATCTGCTAGTGGTACGCGCTGGTTCGAGGGTGATTATGATGACTATCAAGCTGCCTTGAGTCAGCAAACCCCAAGTGAGCTTAATCAACAACCCACGACTAACGCTGCTAACACGGCCTACCAAGCTAGCAAAGCCGACCTACGTGAGCAGCGAAAGCATCAACGCTTAGTCGACACATTGGAAGAACAGATTGACCAACTAGATGCCGAAATACGTCAGGTCACCACCACAATGCAAGCGCCTGAAAACGCAGCTGATATCGGGAAGCTGACCGATTTACAGCATAAACTAGACGCCCTTAATCAAGAAAATGAAACAATCGAACAACAGTGGACAGTGGCCAGTGAGACGTTGGAACAATTTAACCAAAATCATCATTTAGATTAAGCACCCGTTCAACAGATGTCTAGTGATTCACAAATTTTACCAGTTACGAAGTTTTTAGACTCAAATGATTCAATCACTCATTCGACCAAAAAAGGATGAAATCTCGGAGTAAATCCGTGGTTTCATCCTTTTTTGCAAGAAACGGCGATGACTATGCTTCCACACCAGCTGCCCAAGGAAATTCTAGACTTGGATCAGCGTTTAAGGTCATGTCTGCTCGAACACCTTGTGCCAATGCCACATGTGCCGCGGCCCCAACCATAGCAGCATTATCGCCACACAGAGCCAATGGTGCCGCCACTAATCGTGTGTTGGGCACCACTTTAGGCAATTGCTCGCTCAAAGCTTCGCGAAGACCATGGTTGGCGGCCACACCGCCTGCTAAAACTAATTGTTGCACGGGATAACGTTGCACAGCCGCTATCACCTTGCCTACCAACACATCCACCACACTGGCCTGAAAGCTCGCCGCTAGGTTTTCTCGATTTAGCGTTTCGCCACGTTGATCCGCATTGTGAACCGTGTTAATAAACGCACTTTTAAGACCACTAAAGCTAAAGTCGTAGTTGGCTTCGTGAATCATCGCCCGTGGAAATTTAAATGTATCTTGACCTAAATGAGCCAGACGATCCAACTCTTTACCAGCAGGATACGCGATGCCAAGCACGCGGCCAACCTTATCATAAGCTTCACCAGCTGCGTCATCTCTCGTGTCACCAATGATTTCAAATTCATTGGCCGCTTTCATGTACACGATTTGGGTGTGACCACCGGAAACAAGTAACGCTAATAATGGAAACACCAATGGCTCCACATAGCGAGCCGCATAAATATGACCAGCCATATGATTAACCGGAATTAACGGTAGCTCATGAGCAAAAGCAAATGTTTTCGCAGCAGTCACCCCAATTAGTAATGATCCTACCAATCCGGGTCCATAAGTTACGGCAACCGCCGTCAGCTCGGCTGGTGTGACTTGTGCTTCAATAAGCGCTTTTTGAATGCCGATCGTAATTTCCTCAATGTGGTGGCGGCTAGCCACCTCAGGAACAACACCGCCAAAGCGTTGGTGGCTCTTGATCTGGGTGGCTACAAAATTGCTTAAAATGCGGTTGCCATTTTCGACAACCGCCACACTGGTTTCGTCACAACTAGTTTCAAAAGCCAAAATCAATTCACGTTCATTTGTCTCCAACATGATGCTCCTTTCGGATGAGTTGCATAATCTGTGCATCTTCAACCGGTCGATTATAATAGCGCTTTCGCGTTGCAATTTTGCTGAATCCCAAACTTTGATACAAGCCGATTGCTGCTCGATTGTGCACTCGAACCTCGAGCGTAACAACCGTATTTTTAGGTAGTGTTGTCAGCCACTGCAAAATAAGCTGTCGACCAATCCCATGACCTTGCCAATCCTTAACCACGCCAACATTAGTCAACTCGGCTTCATCAATCACGAAACCACCGCTGAGAAATCCCACCGGTTGATTAGCCACTTGGGCGAGCCAATATTGACTCGTCGGCGCTACAAGATTTTCGGCAATCACGGCCAGTGGCCATGGTGCCCCCGTTGTGTAAGCCGCCTGAGCGAGCTCAAAAATTGTTTTTGCGTCAGCTAATGGATCAGTTGGTTTAAATACAGTCAATTGTGCCCTAGCTTTGGTCATGATTTTCAACCGCCGGACTGAGCGATAATCGCATGTCCAAGGCGTCCTCATGATCCCCAAAGTAATAACCACGTTTAATGCCAGTCTGTTTAAAACCCAATTTTTGATAAAGCTGTTGGGCACGCAAATTGCTCTTCCGAACTTCAAGGGTTACTTGTCGCATCCCCATATGGCGAGCTTTACGAACTAACGTACGCATCAAAAATTCACCCAGACCATTGCCTTGCCAATCAGGTAAGACCGCAATATTGGTAATGTGAGCATCTTGCCGCTGTAGATCGAAAGAACAGCCCGCGAAAGCCAATAAATGATCATTTTTACGAATGACCAAATACAAACGATCTTGTTTTCGTTTTAATTCGTTAGCAAACGCCTGAGCATCCCATGGTGTCTTACCATCATACACTTCCCGTTCCACTTCGACGATTTCCGGCACATCAGGAAACTGAGCGCGTCCTAAAAAATACTGGGTGTCACGAATCGTCAAATGATGGTTCTTGATATCCAGATCCTCAGCTTGCTGTTCCTGCACTTCTCGGGCAAAGTGGTGCCGATACCATTGTTCCAATGCAGTTTTACACTTCTTCAACATAATCCGTGTGCTTTTCTCCTGGGTGAGCAGCGGCCCACTGGGCTTCAGCAGGCGAGAGCCGCAAATAATTTGGAATGAATTGATCCACATCTTGCACTGGTGGCAGATGCCGCGCTAATAACCCGAGGCGCCCGGCATCAGGTAAATTGGCATCACCGGACACGTAAGTTACTTGATCGCCAAGCGCCTCATCGAGGGTTGTTTGATAGCGGCTGGTTTCACCAATTAGGGTGACTGGCTCGCCTAACTGATGTAGCGTCGTCTGCCAACTTGCAATATCCGTATGTTGATCGGCAACTACTGAAGTCAATTGTCCATCAATCAATCGATAAACGCCAGCGTACAGCTGCGTGTTCCGCGCATCAAAAATCGGGCTAATCAATTGTTCAGTTGCTGGCGCACCAGCTGCAATAACCGCTAAACTCGAAACACCGACCAGTTCAAGGCTTAACGTGGCCGCCAGTGTTTTAGCAGTTGTCACCGCAATCCGTAATCCCGTATAAGAACCCGGACCATCCGCGACAACCACCCGATCTAAATCCTGCGGGCGCCAGCCTTGTTCAGCCATTAACGCCGAGATCGTTGGCATCAGCTGGACACTATGATTAAGTTGCGTGGCCGTCGTTTGCTTTGCCACCACCTGATCGTCATTTAATAAAGCCACGCTCATTGGCCGGTTGGACGTATCAAATGCTAATACCTTCATGGATCTCCTTCATCAATTAACTTTCCATTTACATAGTTTCTTAAACAGCCATTATCTTAACACAAAACCAGCGTTTGCCCTAGTTAGACACAATCAGAGTCTGCGTGAGACGTAGGTTAATCACAACAACTTTTGATAACGGTCAGGCGCATCACTTAACTCAGTCAAATCAAAATCACCTGAATCAGCATCTTGCTTCGCCGTTCAATGACGAGCGGCTAACATAAAACGTCCTGCCAAGCAGCGTACTGCTCGACAAGACGTTTTATGTTAAAACTCAGCTAACAATTTCGTTATAGTAAAGGCTACTTATCTTCATAACCACGAGGATGCTTTTGGGTCCATGCCCAGGCTGTCTTAATGATTTCATGAACGTCATCATACTGAGGCTGCCAACCTAAAATGTTCCGAGCATCCGCTGAATCGGCAACTAAGGAATCCGGATCCCCAGACCGCCGTGGGCCAATCTTGGCAGGAATCTCACGACCGGTAACATCGCGCGCTGCCTCAACCATTTGTTTAACCGAAAAACCAGTAGATGAACCTAAGTTAAAGGCACGGCTCTCATTACCTTCTGCCAAATATTGGAGTGCTAAGATGTGCGCGTCAGCCAAATCAAAGACATGAACATAGTCGCGAACATTCGTACCATCAGGTGTATCGTAATCATCACCAAACATATCAATATGATCCCGGTCGCCAAGTGCAGTATGCAAAATAATTGGCAATAAATGGGTTTCCGGATGGTGATCTTCTCCGATTGAGCCATCTGGTTTGGCGCCTGCCGCATTGAAATATCGCAAAGCGACCCACTTGATCCCATAAGCCACATCACACCAGTGAATCATGTGTTCCATGATCAGCTTACTTTCACCATAAGGGTTAATTGGTTCCTTACGATCATCTTCATGAATTGGAATTCGTTCAGGCACACCATACGTTGCTGCCGTCGAGGAGAAGACCATCCGTTTAACGCCTTGTTCATGCATCACTTCCAAGAGGGTAATCATGCCATAAACGTTGTTGTCAAAGTACTTGAGCGGGTCTTTCATGGACTCAGGAACGATTGAGAACGCATCCATGTGGATTACACCATCAATATTTTCCTTTGTGAAGACCTCGGTCAAAAAGTCTCGATCACGCGTATCCCCTTCATAAAAATGAGCCGCTGGATTAATAGCTGCCCGATGACCCGTGGACAGATTGTCAATCACAACTACATCGGTTCCTTTTTCAATTAACCGATCAACCATATGTGAACCAACATAACCGGCCCCACCTGCGACTAAAATGGACATTTAATTTTCCTCCCGACATTGAAATAACAACTCTATCTTAGCACACCAAATTATTGACGAAAACGGTTTCTCAAACAGGTTCGTCCACTGTTTCCGCAACAAGCCATGTTAATTCAGCTTCAGCGTACGTCTGATCCTTTGCTTCATCATTCCCCATAATTCGATGTTTAGTGGCAATCGCACCATCAACTATTTGTGGCGTGGTCACAGCACTTGTGATCGTATGCCCATAGCGGACTTCATTCTCAAACCGAATCGTCACATGCTGTAGACGATGATTGGTCAAAAAGTCTTCGCCCAACGGATCGAGTAGCCAATCAAAATAACGAGCATTGTTAACGTGATGGTTAGTATCCAGATCAAAATAGCGAACATGATAGTCATTTGTGATCAAAGTCTCGTCAGTGGTAATCTTCTGAGGCCTTGCCAGACGTGGAATTCGTTTGACATTTGGCGCTTGATAAGGCGCAATAATTGCTTCAGGGATTGCGATCATTTTTCGCGCCATTAAATCCATGACGACATAGACCGCTTTAATATGCACCAATAAGTTGCCATCAATATCGCGCACGAAAAATTGCCGGTTTGCAAAGTATCGATCATTCGAAACAGCTTCTGTTGTAATGCTTAATTGTTCGCGATCCCTTGGCAAACGAATGATTTGCATTTCATACTGGGTAATCACCCAGCCTAGCCCCTGCTTAAGCATTGTTTGAGTGCCGACACCTAATGCTTCTGCCTGATCATAAGAAGCTAGAACAGCCATATCGACCAGCATGGCTAGCGTCACTTGTCCAGTTAAATCTGTTTCATAGTAAGTTACCTGATGAATTTCAGTAAATTGATTTTCCTTGGTCATTAATTATCCTCATTCAGATGGTGATACACAGCGTAAACGGCCTGCTTTTTAAGTTCCCGCGCTTTGGCGACTTGTTTAATGGCCTCATTTGGTTTTAATCCTTGTCCAATCAGCATGTCCACGTGGTCTGTAATGGATAAGCCAAGTAACGGGTCGCTCACTTCATTAGTGATTGGCTGCGGATTTCCACCCAGTAAAATCACAAATTCCCCCCGTGGTTGGTGCTCGGCCAGCCAAACCAGCACTTCGCTAACCGTTCCACGAACAAATTCTTCATATCGCTTCGTTAACTCGCGACATAACACTACTGGTCGTTCGTCACCGACAGCTGCCTGAATAGCCAGGAGCGTTTTTTTCAATCGATGCGGCGCCTCGTATAAAATAATCGTCTCGGAATGCTGTGCTAGCTCAGCCAATTCGTCCGCCTGAGTCGTTGTTTTGCGGTTCAAGAAGCCATAAAAATAAAACGGCTGCGGTGCCAAACCGCTCGCGATTAAGGCCGTCAAACCAGCGTTAGCGCCGGGCAATGGCACCACTGGAATACCACTATCGATCGCAGCAGCCACTAACTTTTCTCCTGGATCGCTAATCGATGGCATTCCTGCATCACTGACCTGAGCAATGTCTTGACCCTGTGAAAGCCAATCGAGTAGCTCTGGAATGCGCTCATTCGTATTGTGCTCATGAAAACTAATTTGCTTCGTATTAATTTCAAAATTATTTAATAATTTTTGTGTATTTCGCGTATCTTCCGCCGCGATTAAGTCGACTTGTTTCAACGTTTCAACCGCGCGAAATGTCATATCCTGTAAATTGCCAATCGGCGTTGGCACCAAGTACAGTGTCCCAACAGAATGAATGCTAAAACTTTGTTGGCTAGTTGCCGTCATAAATCCCTTAATCCCCTAACTCGCCTTATTGGCCCGCTCACGTTCACCATAAATCAGTTCCAAACAAAATGCGCAAGATTCCGTTGCTTCTCGCCGTTGACCATAAAATTCACGACAAACATGAAAGCCAGCTTCATACAATCGTTCCAAATTCCGCAAAGACTTGGATAGTCGCTGTTGTTCATCATGTGTGTCATCTTCTTCATTTAACAATTCACGTAAATGTTGGTTTTCTACCGTTAATTCCGCATTTTCTTCTGAAAGAGCCGTCACTTGTGCTTTTAACGCGGCTAGCTGTCCTAAAATGGCATCCGCCTGTTCTTCTAGATGATCGAAATCACTCAGCATTGATTGTCGCTTGTCCACAAAGATCCCTCCATCAAAATGATTAGTTTACTAGGTGATTGCTTCTGACAGTCGGTCAATAACCTGTAATGTCAACGATTCGGCGATGTTTTGAAAGTTGACGTTCCGTTCAAGAAGCTGTTTTGATTGTAACCCTAAATCAGTTATTTCCAGAAGATTAGTTTCGTTATACTGACTTGCAAGAATTGCTAACTCCTTGTCGTGCTTGGCAAATCGTGGTGTAAATTTTTTATCAGCAACATTAGTCATCAATAAATCGCGAAAACCACTTAGCATCATATCTAACAATAAACGTTGATGCGGCCGGTCCTTAGCTAAGGGGACCAAGGTTGTGCTAACCAAAACGAAGGCATTTAAATCCGGCTTAGCTACCTGACTAAACCATTGCCAGACGCTAGCAACTGCTTGTTGTAACCAATCATCTACTAACCAGTCAGCCACTTCATTGGGATCGTGAGTCAACTGTAAGGTAAGACCAATTAAATCCGCCGGTAGCCCCACTCTACTAAATTGGACGCGCACCTGATCCTCGCTTAAAGGTTGCATTTCGATGACTTGGGTTCGCGAAATAACCGTCGGCAAAACGAGTTGTGGATTTGTGGTCAATAACAATGCTGTCATGTCGCCTGCTGGTTCTTCTAAAAATTTCAACAAGCTGTTCGCCGCGCTAGCTGTCATCGTCTCAGTCCCCGCAACAATAAATACTTTACGGCTACCCTCAACACCACTCTTTGAAAATTCGGCTTTAAGAAAGCGTACTTGGTCAACCTTGATCGCATTGCCATCCGGCTCAACAATCACGACATCCGGATGTTCATGAGCCGTGATCCGCTGACATTCTTCACAAACACCACAAGGTTCACCATCTTGGACATTAATACAAAAAAGTCGCATTGCAATCCACATGGCCAATTCGGCTTTACCACTGCCACTTGGTCCAGCAAATAAGTAAGCGTGTGCCAATTCTCGATGTTTAATTACATTTTGAAAATGCTGAACCAGGACGGGTTGTCGCTGTTCAGCATTCTTCAAGACTTCATTTTTAATTTGCATAAGACCTCATCGCAATTTCTAAGGTTTACTATTTAAAACTGTTGGAATGCCTCCACAGGCAAGACAAAGCAAGTCGCTCCACCCACCGTCACTTCGACTGGATACGAGGCCGTCTGGTCCATAGACACATCCATGTTGACAGGTGGTGTCATAAACTGGTCGCGTGTATGAGACGTTTCCTTGATCAAATTCAACACTTCATCAACACGATCATCTTCAATTCCAATTAGAAAAGTTGTGTTACCCGAACGTAAAAAACCACCGGTAGACGATAACTTGGTCGCCCGAATGTTTTGTTCAATGAATTGATTACTCAACCGGTTACTATCTTTGTCCTGCACAATCGCGACAATCATTTTCATAACCACACACTCCTTAGTTTACTGGCTTTATACCTTAACTAAATACTGTTGGGAAACGTTCGGCCAATACTCGTTCTGTTTGGATGACCACCTGATCAAACGGTTGATTTGCATCCACTAAAACGATTCGTTTTGGTTGTGCCTCAACCATCTGCAGAAAAGCATGCCGAACACGTTGATGAAAAGCCAAGGCTTCGTTGTCCAACCGATTCACCTGATCTGCCCGATACTGATGAATCCGTGCCAAACCTACTTCTGATGGAATGTCGAAGTAGATGGTCAAATCTGGTGTCAAACCTTCAGTGGCAAAATGGTTCATTTCTGCGACTGCTACTTCACCGATTTGTCGTCCAGCTCCTTGATAGGCAATGGAACTATCCACATAGCGATCAGAAAAAACAATCTTACCAGCCATTAATGCCGGTCGCACAGTCTGCATCAAATGTTGTCGTCGCGCCGCCGCAAATAATAACGCTTCGGTTCGCGCATCCATTTCAAGGTTGTCTGTATCCATAATAATGGCACGAATCGCTTCAGAAATTTTGTTGCCACCTGGTTCTCGTGTACTTAGTAAACGATCACCTAGTTTAACGACATAATGTTCAATCAGCGCATTCAAAACACTGGTTTTACCGGCCCCGTCTGGCCCCTCAAAAGTAATAAATGCGCTCGTCTCCACTGTTAATCTACTCCATTCTCATAACTTCAATACTGATATTGTACTTTAGATATGAAGACCTGTCTAACCAGAATCAATGTGAGCTGGCAAGCCCTTATTAAGCCACATAAACACAATTCACACTCACCTAAAGCCCCCATTAGCCTAGTTTATAATCACTTAAAGGTGTCATATTATTTCCGCATTTATTTAGCTTTATGCTAGGCTTAATTCAAACTTATAAAATAGCTGTCTATCAGCCATCATTACATGGATGGCTTTCAATTCGGAGAGAATTAATCATGACCAAACAATTGCGAATAAAGCCTCATCTAATCTCACTATTAATGGCAGTCATCTGCCTGACGTTATTTTGTCTTGTTTTTCTAGGCAGTAGTCCATTACGCCGGGGAAATTGGTGGCCTGATACCAACGCAATGCTTACTATCGGTCAAGGCTGGTTAAGTGGGCGGCTACCCTTTAAGGACCTATTTGAACAGCGTGGTCCACTATTGTATCTCTATTACCTTTTGGCCAATGTACTTGCTACACAAGGCTATCTTGGATTATTTGTTATTGAGCTCCTCAATTTAATCGGTATTTGGGTCGTCGAGTTCGCCATTATCCACCTTTATTATCCGACAATTGCAGATTGGAAATCAGCTAGCTTGGCTCTATTGCTGCCTTTTTTATTGGTTGGTTCAACATCATTTGAAACTGGTGGGAGTCCAGAAGAGTTCGCCATTTTTTGGCTACTTCTAAGTCTTTACTATGTTATTTTTTTGCTAAAGCAACAACAGCTATCTTTCAGACAAGCCTTTATAATTGGCGTTAGTGGTGGGATTGTTTTTTGGATTAAATATACGTTAATTGCACCATGGTTCGCATTTGGGATCATCATATTAATTACTTACGCGCAACGTCACCAGACCCGCCAATTGTTATTTCAGCTCGGTTCAATGTTGCTAGGCAGCTTATTAGTTTGCTTTATCGTGTTAATTTATTTCCAGTGGCAGCATGGCTTGTCCCAATTATGGCATATCTATTTTTTAACTAATATCACCGCATATTCAAATACCAGTTCAATTAGTCTTGGTGCTCATTTAATGCTTGTGTTACAAATGATCATTACTGCCATGATTAACCAGCCTCTTATCTTAATTGTAGGAGCCTTGACCTGCATCTTTTTAGCACAGGATCCTAATACACACGCCTTGCTTTTAATCATTAGCTTAACGATGACCTTTAACTTGTTATTAAGTTACTGGTCTTTGCACGGTTATCCTTATATGTTCCTGACGACAGCTGCCATAGGATTATGTTCTTTACCAATTGCGCTTAACAGGCAGCTGCAATCAAAACGTTGGGCGACAGCTGAGCTTTTTGTTTTAGTGACCTTATTTGGCATTGCCCCGTTTGCAACTAACAAAATTGCCATGAGCGCCCCGTTTGTGATGACAAAACAACCATATGCGCCACAAGACTTCGGCAACTACATTAGTCAACATGAGCATCGACCAGCCAGTTTGATTTATTTCAATACACTAGATATTGGCGTTGGTCGGTACACGAAACTTTCACATCAAATTAAATATTTTGAAGAAACTAACTTGAATCCCAAACGTTTTCCTATTCAAAGAGAAAGTCTAAATCATTCAGTTATGACCGCACAAAGTCAATATCTTGTTTACGACCTTGGCTGGTCAGGTTACCGAACTGACTTGCAGCGCCCCACATCGATCGCCCAAATTGATCGACAAATTCCACGCTCGATTTTACAACATTATCATATCGTAAACATTAGCAAAACGTTGCCAATTCAAAATAACGGATCAGTCGTCGGCGATAAAAAAAACAGGATTTTCATCCTGCTTAAAAAATAGCGTTCCACTGTACTACCATCGTCTGGGCATAAAGAAATTGGGTTATTCCAGCGTTAATTTGATTTAGTCTAGTGGTTCAACAATAACCAGCGGTCTAACCAAGGAATTTTATGGATGATCATCGCGATTAAGTAACCACCAGCCAATAGAATCAGCATGTTCAGCAAGGTTTGTTTAGTCAATGATTGTCCTGTCAACCACCCCGTTTTATCAAGTGCAATGCTGATCAGCCGATGACACAAGAAGACACCAAAAGATAATCCAGACAAATAAGCCATTCCTTGATTCAACCATTGATGAGTTGATTGATGCCAACGAGCAGCTAACTGTACAAAAGCCGCCGCACACGGTAACAACAATAAGAATTGGTATGGCATTTCTAATTGGCCACCCGTATATTTTGCATAATCTGTAAATTGAAATTGATACTGAGTCAGCCAAATTGCTACCGCTAAGGTTACACCGCTAATCATCAATAACCACTTTGACCATTGTCGCTGACTGGTTTTGATCAAATAGCCGGCAAAAAAATAAGTCGCGCTGATGCCGCCAAAGTAACTAAGATCTAGTTGAGAAATAGAAAACCCTGGCTTACCAAAAGCATTAAGTAACAGCGTCGCCGTTGGCATGACCATCGTTTGGCTGACGACCAACAAGTAGATCCACCACAGTCCTCTTCGGGGAAAATGATACACGGCTCGAGAGATAAAGGGAACCGCTAGGTAAAGTCCTAGAATGGCTGGCATAAACCAAGCATTCCAAATATAAATTCCCAGCCCATTAGGATTACCACCTTGGCGTGAAAAAAACAGCAAATCTTCCAGCCAGCCCATCAATGTTAACGATCGGTGCAAAACGCCCCACAAAAAGAGTTGATAGATCGAAATCCACAAGACAAAACAAATCGCCATCGGAGCAACTTTATGGCGATAAAACCAGTTAATTGCACTGGTTGTCTCATAATCACGGTCAATCAAAAAATAACCAGATAGCATGAAGAAAATAGGTACGCCGAGGTGACCAATGCTGACAAAAGTTGCATTAATGATCTGCCCACCCACTGACAATGTATTTGGATGCGTGTTAGCAGGAATCGCGTGACTTAACAAGACCAAGAAAATGGCAATCACGCGGATTAAATCTAGACCAACAATTCTTTTAGAGACTTTTGTTCGATCAATCTGTTCCATTTTGATTTGGCCTCCGATACTGACAAATTAGGCTAGCCAGTAGCCCAATAAACACTAGCGTGTTAATAATGCCGCCAAGACGAATCAAACGGTAACATAGAACCAGGTTCATGTTGACATACATTGCAAAATAAAGGAATGCTTCATTAATAAAAATCATACTCGTTAAGCCGGCAAACCAAGCCCATTTTATCGACTGTAACCGCATTGACTCACGATTGCTCATCAACCATAATAACTCAAAAGCTAACATCGGAATTTGGTACCGTTCATGTTGTCCCATGGTGAAAAAGAAGATTGCGCCGGTATAGATAAGCCCAATGACCGACAATGGAATTTCCGGCAAGCGGTGTCGCCACATGCCCCAAAACAAACCAATTAAACCCAAGATGATGAGTACTAAAATTGCTTGACCCACCATGTTATACGTAACTGGGCCAAGGATATGATCCGTGATTAGCAATTGCTTATACCAGACTCGAGCCTTTAACGCTGCGGACCAAAAATTAAACGCATTAACAACGATCCCATCATATTGGTTCGCACCGCCGAGAATAACTTTGAAAGGCAATAACACACTATGCATGTTAATCATGAAAGGCAACCAACTAACAATATTAACGCCGATCACCAAACTGACGTATCCTAATATCAATCGCCTCGGGAGCTGGGTTAGTAAAACAAGTCCGAAAATAGGCACCAAATAAATGAATTGTAATTTGGCTAGGCACCCCACCGAAAACCATAGCGTGGCCACCAAATATTGACGTTGTTGCAGGTAGTAAAAACTAATTACAATCAAAAAAACCAACACCGAATCCATTTGTCCCCAAAAAGCAGCATTGAACCAAATCGCCGGGTTGACCAAAATGAGCACACTTAACCACAAACCATGTAACTTATCCGAACTTTTCCAGTAGACGAAAATAGCCGTCAACCAATGAAAAATCAAGGGAAGTAACTTAATCAGTAGAAACGCCAATGTGGTCCGTAACGGAGATTGGCCTACCAACGCAACGCCAAAATGATGAATTAACTTTCCAAACGGCCACAATAATGTCGGAATAAGCGGTGGATAATTAACTAAATAGGCATTTTGAAATCTAGGGCGATACATACCTGCCCAATTCTTAACAACAACTTGAGACCAAGGAAAATTATATGTAAGTAAATCAAATTTTCCCCAAAACAAACCTGCACACACGAGCTCGATTACAGCGACACAGATCAATAAGACGATAAATACTCGAGTCTCTCGACTGAACTTTTTAGTCACAATTGCACACACCTTCACTAAATCTTTATTCAGGATAGCATAAACTTAAAGTTGCGAGTATTCTTTTTCTGTAGGCTGACTTAGCACAAGGCTTCAACCTAACGTCATTATTTTTAAAGGATAAATTCATGCAACGAAAAGCTGTTCAACTCATCTCAATTATTACTTGGCTTGCCCTAGCGATAATTCTGTTAGTGGCCTTGCTACACCCAATTGACCGCCAGGTTCCGATCCAATGGTTATCACCAACTTGTTTATTAATTGCCAGTTCAACATTAGTCTTTCTACTCTGGGGACTCACTCGGTGGTTAACCCGACATCAAGGGATGATTTTTCGCCTAACCCTACTGACAGGTGGGCTCATATTAGGTCTCCAAATCTGGCTCATGCTTAACGTTGTGGGGTTGGGTTCGCTCGATCCAGCGGCTATTCGACTGCAAGCCGCTGCTTTAGCGACGGGATCACATCATTGGTTTACATATTTCTCTTGGTATCCCAATAATGTTAATATCACTCTAATTTTAGCTGGCTTGATGACTGCCTGTCATGCCACTCATGGCATTGGTTTCGGTATTTTTTTAAACGGTTGGTTATTTGCGCACATTGATCTAACCATTTGGTTATTATGGCGCCTAGCCCGTAAATACTTTGGTGCACTAACTGGCTTACTAATTGTGATTTGTAGTTTTTTGTTTGTCCCATTCTATCTTTACGGATTAGACTTCTATACTGATGCACTTGTTTTACCATATATATTGTTGCTAGCAACTTTCATTAGCAATGCCCGAACAGCCACCGGTCATAAAGTTTGGTGGTTAGTGGCCACCTTAATCACATTTACCTGTGCGTATCTCATTAAAGGCAATACTATCGTGTTCGGTATTGCTGGGCTGATCGCTTGGTTATGCTTCACACACCTAACGCTTAGAAAAGTTGGGCAGGTGCTCTTAATCTCTGTACTTAGCCTAAGTCTACTCATTGGTGGTAGCAAATTATGTCATCACTTAGCTGAACAAACTGGCTATCGGCAGCAAACAGCGCTCACGTTTCCAATGCTATCTTGGACATTAATGGGCCTTAATCCAGCTTCAAAAGGAACTTTTTCACAAACAGATATCAATCAAACGAGTCGCTTAGGTTCATCAACTGCCAACCAAAAAGCCGTTCAAATCGCATTACGCCATCGTATTCAACAGCTTGGCGTTACCGGTTTAATCCATCAGCTATTGACTAAAATTACCACCATGTGGTCGACCGGCACACAAGGTGCCTTATTTTGGCCCGACACCTTTCAAAAAATTCCACAACAATATCTCCATCATGAACGAACAGTTCGGGCGCTCTTAGCCAACGGTACTCAAGTGGTTTACCTCAACCTGTTAATCACTGCCTTAATTGGGATCACTTTAAGTTGGCGTCAGACACCATTCTTAGCTAGTTTATTTCAGCTGTCATTATTAGGCATCTTCTTCCTGCATGTTTTATTCTGGGAGGTCGAATCACGCTACGCTTTCTTGACAAGCCCTTTTTTAATTGCACTTTCTGCCAACGGACTACGCTATATGGCACAGCTAACCTTCCCACAATGGCGGTTAGAACAAAAATACAGCCATTGGCTCGTTGCCTGTGTCGTAGTCGGGCTAGTGATCGCCAATGCTTACATTCCTTTCCATAATCGCTTTGAATCCGTTCCTTCACCAACTACTCAATTAGTGGCACAGCAGGCAATCCCTGGTTATTTTCAAGCTCGCTCGTTGACGCTATCACCTCATCAACAAATTAAAACGCCAGTTCAGCTTAACCATCCTGCTAATCAACTGATTACTAACGATCTTGAAAAATTAGGACCATCTATCTCCGTTTATCTATCTCACGGTCATGATCGTCTTTTAACCAATCGGGAAGAAAAAACGAGTACGATTCGAGCTGGTCAAGCTCAACTTGTCGTTAAAAACCAGACAAATCATTCAATTCAAATTCCAGTAATCAATAGTTCGATCATTCCTCTGGCACCAGACTCAATTAGTGGTCACCCTCATCAATATCTTAAATATGTCATTAATGCAGAATTCCCTCAGCCGCTTTATTCGCGGACAATAGGCTTGCTTATTTACCTCATTACGCTTTTGGCAATTCTCCTTGGTGGCTTCCTCTGGTGGAAAACGATCAAATCCATCGAGTAACTTAATTCGCCTTAAATCAGTCAAACATAAAACGATCATCATTCTTCAAGTTGAAAAATGATGATCGTTTTATGTTTACTTAATTACTGAAATTAAACGTACTCGTTGCAACGCTTAACTATTAATGATAAGTATCCGTTTCAATAATAAACCGCGGGCGCCGCTTAACTTCGGAAAAAATCTTACCAATATATTCACCAATCGTACTCAGACAGATTAACTGGATACCGCCAATTACCCAAATTGAAATCATTAATGACGACCAACCAGCGACGACGTGTCCCATCATTTGTTGGATCAATGAATAAACAAGCAATCCTATCCCAATGATCACAATCATAATACCTAAGTTCATGATCAAACGAATTGGAACGGTGGAGAATGAGGTAATTCCATCAAAAGCAAAGCTTAACATTTTTCGTAACGGATATTTAGAGGTTCCTGCTTGTCGTGGCTGACGCGCATATTCCACTTCCGCACTGGGAAAGCCCACTAACGGGACCATCCCGCGTAGAAACACATTTCGCTCAGGCATGGATAGCAATGCCTGAACCGCTCGCTTTGACATCAGACGAAAATCAGCAGAGTTGGGGATCATTTCTACCCCTAACGCATGCATAACCTGATAAAATTGTCCCGCACTCCACCGCTTAAACCATGTATCTGTTGTTCGTGAACTTCGAACACCGTAAACAATGTCGGCGTTTTCACTTTTAGATACCATCTCAATAATGGCGTGGGGATCATCCTGTAAATCAGCATCAATGGTCACCATCAGATCTGCATCTTGACTGGCAGTTGTTAAACCAGCAAGTAAGGCCCCTTGATGGCCAAAATTACGACTCAGCTTGACTCCCGTCACCAACGGCTGCTGATGATGCTCTGCGTCAATCATTGGCCAGGTAGCATCTTTACTACCATCGTCTACGAATAATAATCGACTCGTGTCATTGACCATCCTATTAACCATTAAATCATTTAAAATCGTTTCTAACACCTGAAATGTTTTTGATAACACAGGTTCTTCGTTGTAACAAGGAACAACAATAACAAGCTTAGGTGTCCTTTTTTCGCTTAGTTCCAGTACTTGTTCTGCCATCTTTAAACTACCTTAGTTTTCATAACTCGTTATGTAAGTAACAACAAGATTAATAATATCACGCTAGCAGATTTGACAGAACCTTAAAAGACAATTTTACATAGTAAACGTCATGCAATTCGTCATTACTAATTAACCGGGCCCAACAAAAATCGAGTCTCAGAAAAAAACAGAATCTAAACTGCACTTCAAATCTAAATAGCCAAAACGCGGGACCATGGGTCTTCTTGTGCGATAAACTCTTCATAATTGTCAGATGAATTATATTATTGCATCTGACAACCACAGAGAGCTTATCGCAGACTGACCCGAGTCCCGCGCTCAACTAAAATTGATTATTTTTGAAACATATCCTCAGTCGAAATGAACTAATGTGTATGCTTCGATTTAAAGGCTACACTAGCTTGTTGCCGATTCATCCACGGTTCTAGACGCCAGTAAACTAACCAGAATGACAAACCAATGATGACACCCTTAATCAAATTGAATGGTACGACGACACTAGTGATCAATGCCATGATATTCGTTGATTGTGGCAATCCGCCAGCTTGGATATAAATCGGAAACATAATCCAACCGTTGAACATTGCCATAACCACGGTCAAGGACACCGTTGCTAACACAATGCCAATCACCACCCGCCATGACTTTTTTAACGAGTGTACGTGCAACATGCCATACAGTGGTAACACATAAGCTAAACTAGCCACAAATGCAATTGAATCGCCAATCACATATAGCGGATTCATCCCCCGGACGAACATGTGAATCAGGACGGCAATCAACGAAATCAACGCCCCATCGCGGGCGCCAAATAAGATTGATCCCAGCATGATCACCAGTAAACTCAAGTCAAGTTGCATATACGGTGCAGCAGGTAAGATTGGAAACTGTAAGAACATCAAAATGGCAGATAACGCACCAAGAATCGCCACGCTAATCGACCGCCGTAAACGAGTACTTCCCATGAAAAAGGCCTCCTGAAAATAAATGAGTTTTGGCCATTTTCAGAGCGTCATAAACAAAAAATCTGCCCACATTTCACTTCAGAAACGCAGACAGAATAGCCCAGTGCACGCACTGCGCCTAATCTTCTTTATACCAGACTTTACTGTCGGTTTCGGAATTACACCGAATCTATCCCAAATGGGAGTCGCGGACTTTTACCGCCGGTCAGGAATTTCACCTCGCCCTGAAGACTAACCATATTAAATTACTCGCTAAGTATATCACATACTTACTAAATGTAAACCCTCTCCAAATGAAAGCGTTTTATTAATAGCCTCATGCATTAAAAATTGTGACAAAACAGTGCTCGTAAATTACGTGAATTAGAGTTGCCAAAAATCCAGATGAACCTCTATACTCAACACTGAAACTTTCTTCACATAATTTAAACAAATTCAGGACAAACTATGCAAACTCATACTTTTCAACAACGTGTCGACCAAATTTTAGCTGGTAGCGCAGCATTATTAGCCATCGCGATCGTCATTTTAAATAGCTCACAATTACCAGATAGCTTTCATCAAAAAATGTTTTTGGGTCGTCCACTAATCCTTCTACTAACCCTAACGATTTTTTTAACACTGATCGTCGTTAGCCGTTGGATGACCAATTTGAACGTTCGTCAGCGTCGCTGGATTTTGGGCACTATCATCAGTGCTTCTCTCTTAATTCAACTGTGGTCAGCTTTTACCATCTTTGGTGATAACATTTACGACGGGATGGATATTCGCATTCAGGCAATCAATATGCTCCACGGGAGTCGAACCTGGATCGCTTATTTCCATAACTTAGCAGAAAATAATGTTCCGGTGACCATTCTTCAGTTCATCATTTTCAAAATTGCCCACTTATTCCATATCAACCAATGGGTATTCATTAATTTAGTCATGTTTGCGTGGGCTGACTTAGGCTTTTTAGCATTATACAAAGTCGTTAAGCACTACGCTTCATCAACGATTGCCACACTTACGCTACTGATCAGTGCTGGTTACTTCCCGTTCTATGCTTTTGCTTTATTTTATTATACAGATGGTCTGGCTTACGTCTTTCCGTTATTGGCCATCTGGTTATCGATTCGACTATTACAAGCCAAAACACCGCGATCAATTAGTTTAAACGCGATCAGCCTGGGAATTTTATTAGCGGCTGGCTTTTGGATCAAAGGCAACAACATTGTCACCGTAATCGCCATCATCTGGATTTTAATGACTGCCAAGCGCCCACTTCGCACTAAAATAACCCTGTCATTAACTATTTTAATTTGTGCTGGTTTAGCGTATTCAACCACTCCGACTCTGAAACAACATTTTGGTTATACTCAACCATCAACTAAAAAGATGCCGGTATTAACCTGGACTATGATGGGACTAAATTCAGCCACTAAAGGTGCTACAAATCAACAAGATACGCATCTCATTCAAGCTCAGCCAACCTATACAAAAAAACAGAAATTAGTGAATACAATCATTCGTCAGCGTCTGACTAAAATGGGGCCAGTTGGCTTGGCTAAACAATTCATTTTCAAAACCAATCTGATGTGGGGGTACGGCCCCTTGGATGCCACTGATTTATTTCAACAAGTCCAGCATTATGACGCTTGGTATAGCTATTTATTTGGTAGTCAAAAGCGTCTGCTAAACACTTGGCTAGCAGCCTTGTATTCGGTCATGTGGCTAGGTTTCGTGGTGGAATGTTGGCGATTAATCACACAGCGCAAGCCATTTACGTTATTCACCCGCTTCAGCTTGCTAATGTTTTTAGGTATTTATACTTTTCACATATTTTTTTGGGAAGTCGAAGCTCGCTACAGTTTAATCGTATTACCACTAATCATTGGCTTGGCAGCGGCTGGGTTGACTGATATCGCCACAGAACCGGTGATTACGCTCACGCCCAAACGTCAATCCCAGTTACGCTGGACCGTGTTAGGTGTCTTGACTATTTGTGCCTTCTTAGGATTAAAAACGAGTTGGTCGTTTACGCGACCCGCCGCGCTTAATCAGCCTGTCGTTCAGCAGGAAAAAGGCTATGGTACTTTGGTCATTCATCCCGGCCAAACAGTCACCCAAGTAATTAATTTGCCTGCATCAGCAAATGCATTGCGCATTCAAAGCACCAATCAAATCATTAATAAACCCGCTTCATTAAAGATCCTTTTTAAAAGCCATACCGGTCTTCAAAGATTAACATGGTCGGCCAAAGATCACGCTTGGCAAAAACTGCACCATTTCTCTTCTGGAAAACAAACCCTTGTCATTAACAATCCGACAGGTTCGACACGAAAACTGACGGTCTTAAAATCTGGTCAATACCGATCTTTACCACAAGTTAGATCGCTCAAACCTGCTACACAACAAGTTTCTCTACAATTTAGTTTTGTTAAAATTATTAACCGGCCAATCATTCATAAAGTCACTCTATTACTACTAGTAGCGTCACTTTACGCCTGGTCTATACTAATTTGTCTGAGATATCGATTTCCTGATTATATTCTATAAAAAAGTGTTAAAATTACTTTGATATCAGTTCGGGTTACAATTAGTTTTTAATCCATACTTTATCTAGGTCTAGTCGGCGTTGAGATGAAATGGAAAGGTGAGCTCTTTGGACTTAAAGTTACTTCAACAATACGAATATAACTTACTCAATCTCGTCATTAAGATTTGTGATGAAGAGCACATTAACTACTGGTTAACTGGTGGTTCAATGGTGGGCGCGGTTAAATATGCTGGCATCGTTCCTTGGGATGATGATCTTGACATCGGCATGCTGAGATCTGATCTAGAACAGTTCATTCAAGCTGTGCAGGAGCGGTTTGGTCAGGACTCACGTTATGAAATCTTGAGTGATATGACCCATGCGGATTATGGCATCACTTGGTGCAAGCTCATTGATAAACAAACGCAGATTGAAGAGGACTATCCTTTTTCATCGCGGACCGTATTCCTCGATATCGTGCCATATGATGCCGTGCCCAATTCAGTGATTGGGCGAACCTTGAAAAAAATCAGCTTTCATTTATTAGACCGTCTGGTTCATTCTCGCTATATCAACCTTTATATCGATAATCGTTTAGGCAAGCTTTTGTATGGTTTACTAACAACCGTCCTTTCTGTGATTCCAACCCGCACCTTAAAAGCAATGCGTCATTATGTCATGACCAGTTCTCATTCATCTAAGACCCGCGTTTATGGTAACTATGCTTCTTGGTTTGATTGGGGTCACGAATGGGCAACGGCTGATGAACTGGCGGCGTTTAAATCCGTCCCCTTTGGTGATGGTCAAGCCCGTATTCCAGTTGGTGCCGACAGCATCTTAAAACGAATGTATGGTGATATTACACAAGACCCAGCGGCTGCCGATCAACATCCCGATCATGTAAAGTCCTTTCACGTGCTCAACCACATTTCATCCACTGAAATCGTGGTTCAACCAGCTGTCATCCACCATGAACTATCAAGTGTGAAGGAGTAAGATTTAATCGTCTTAACAAGTTGATGCGTGTTCTAAAAAATTATCTTTATAATGTGACCTATCAATTATTGGTCCTTATCATTCCACTGGTGACCATCCCTTACTTGGCTCGCCATCTCGGCCCAACCGGCGTCGGAATCAATGCTTATACAAGTTCTATTATGAGTTACTTCGCATTACTGGGTTCGCTAGGAATTAGCCTGTATGGCACCCGGGAAATTGCGATGGTGCGGGACAACGCCACAAAGCGTTCACAATTATTTTGGGAAATAGAAGGCATTCAATTCGTCATTTCAATGGCGGCGTTGCTTGCCTTCTATGTTTTTGTGTGGTTTCAACCGCAATACCAAAGCTACTTCTTGTTGCAATCAATTACCCTTATCGGTAGTGCAGTAGATATCTCCTGGTTCTTCATGGGGTTAGAAGACTTTCGAAAAACCGTTGTGCGTGACGCCTTTGTCCGAATTATTTCATTGATCGTAATCTTTACGTGGGTTAAACAACCCCAGGATCTGTGGATTTACATCTTGGTTTTAGCCTTGAGCGGTTTATTGGGCAACCTATCACTATGGCCTTATCTACACGACTTACTAACCCATGTACCCCATCAACGCCTCCAAATTTGGCGTCATTTGCGGCCTTCATTAATCCTCTTCGTCCCTACTGCCTCCATGCAACTGTACATTTTAATGAATAAAACCTTCTTAAAACACATGGTCTCCGTACAAGCTTCCGGCTTTATGGATTATTCTGACCGGATCATTAACATTGCTTTGATTGTCGTCACTTCACTATCGGCTGTCGTCCTCCCACATATCTCCAATCTTTTTGCCCAACACGATTTAAATGCTGTGCATCGCAGCTTGTATCGCTCCTTCCAGTATGTCTCAGCAATTGCGATCCCGATCGCCTTCGGACTATACGCGGTCGCCAGTCCAATCGTTAACTGGCTGCTAACACCGCGCTTTGGCTTAACCGGCATTTTATTGATGATTCAGGCACCTTGTATTGTCCTAATCGCGTGGAATAATGCGATTGGAAAACAATATCTCATTCCGGTCAATCGGGTACGAGATTACACACTAGCTGTTTCATTTGGGGCCTTACTGAATGTCTTTTTAAACCTCGGTTTCATCCATTGGTTTGGCGTTTACGGCGCAGCATATGCAACTGTGGGAACTGAAGTGTTTGTAACCGGTGTGGAGCTTTTACTCGTTCGTCATCAGTTAAAATTCACACTACTGTTTCATAACCTGTGGAAATTCTTAGTGGCGGCAGCCGTAATGAATGTCATTGTCATCATTTGCCAGCACCATCTACCGGCAACACTCCCGTACTTTGTGCTGGAGATTAGCATTGGCGCGCTTGTTTATGGACTTGGTTTGCTTGCCCTTCGCACTGACAGCGTTACCCAAGTCTTATCTCACCTACGTTCACATTAATCATCTCAATCTAAATGATCGCCACTTTCCTCCAAACCGGTTACAATGTCAGCAATTAAGAAAAGCTGACTGGGAGGTGAGCAATTTATGTCCGATCAAGCGTCATTAAGTAGCTTATACAACCTCATTTTAACGTCCGGAACACGCGACTTTGAACGTCAACAATTGGTGGTCGCGAAAAATGCGATTGAGCAAGGTCAATCAGCTAAACAGGCTCTCGCTAATTTAGAAGTTACCCTCCGACCATTAGCCGTTCGCAATAATTTATCACCAGATGTCACTGATTTCTATCAGCAACTCGTGGAACCCACACGTCCCGTCGCAACGTTTGATTTATCCGCGCATCAAGCCGACGATCTTCCCTACCAGCAACGAGCTATTTTTGCTGGTGGTTGTTTTTGGTGCATGGTCTCGCCATTTGATCAACGACCTGGCATTATTTCGGTCGTCTCTGGTTATACCGGCGGTCATGTTAATCACCCGACCTATGAGCAAGTGATGAGCCAAACAACAGGGCATGTTGAAGCGGTAGAAATCATCTTTGATACCCGCCAAATCACATACGCCCAGTTGGTCGACATTTACTGGCAACTCATCGATCCAACTGATGCCGAAGGGCAAGTCAATGACCGCGGGATCAGCTATCGACCAATTATTTTCGTGCAAAATGACCAGCAACGCGCCATTGCTGAGGCTAGCAAACAGCGTGTCATCGACAGTGGCCGGTACCATCACCCAATCGTCGTGGAAATTCAGCCTGCGCAAACGTTCTGGCCGGCGGAAAACTTTCATCAAGACTTCTATCGAAAGCAACCTCAGCGTTACCGTGCCATCGAACGGGAACGAAAGCGTTTTTTGGCCTTTCAACGGCTTCAAAACAAAACGTATCGACTAACGCATCGGGTGTGAACCGGACCAAATGAATCTAAGCAACAATCAAAAAAGAGTGTGACATAACGCCGAATTGAGAGCGAGCGCTAGCGAAAAAATGAGCATCTTCCATACTTTGGAAGGTGCTCACTTTATTGCTAGGTATAGCTTTCAGACGTTTGTCGCACGTTTTGACCATGGAGACATGGTGCACAAAAACAACAAATCGCAACGCCTTTTATAAGTTATGTCCCAAACCCTTTTAAGTCCAGTAAACTCTCGACCTTATTCACCTAATTCATCAATTATTCTGGCCTCAATACTAGCAGCGTTATAATTGGTGAGCCCTGGGTGATAGGGTCAGATAGACTAGTTGAGCAAGCCGATAACTCAGCTGAACAATCGATCTCGTAGCTGGCTTAACGGAATCCAGACGGTTGCAGGGACGTGTCCCGTAAGTTCCTTGCCGGCTTCCCAAACATCAAGAAATATCTGGTCCACGTTCAATCATGATAATGGATTTGGTTTCATTTAGTCGCCGCAATCGGGATCGCAAACGACGACCCACCGGCAACCCTACTAATGACGATCACTTTCATTTTCCGTATCCCGTGCCTAAGTTACCTTAAATGTACTGGTAATAAAAGCGAATTAAACAAACAAAATTAAGCCCTTATTGGTGAATTTGGTTTTGGATTTTTGCCAAGGCCTGATACTGATCCATCATCCATGCTTCATAGGTTTTTCCTTTTGGTAATGTTTCGGTTACGTTCAGTACTGGTACCTGGTTTTTCTTAGCTAGTGCCACCATCGCGCTGACGGTTTTATCACTGGCCTGACTATTATTCACAAAGAAGGCAATTTTGTGCTGCTTAATGTCAGTTTCCATCGAACGAATCTCTTTCGGTGAAGGATCGGTCCCATTCTCAACGGCCAGTTCAAACTTGTGGTTATTGCGTTGATAGCCGAGGGCGTCCAATGCATAATCAAACACCGGTTCACTGACATCCACCTTTTGACCATTGCTCTTGGCTTTCAATTGATCAATTTCGGTTTGCAAAGGTTGTAAGGACTTAATGTAATGTTGCGCGTTACGTTGATAATCTTTTTTATATTTAGGCGCAATCTTGCCAAACTTATCGGCCAAATAATTAGCTAATTTCGGCATTGTTTCTGGTTGGTACCACACGTGCTCATTGTCGCCAACGCGTTTGTTCAAGACATTTTCACCAACTTTAACGACGGTTTGCTTGCCATTTCCATTACTTTTAGCCAACTTAGTCATCCAATTGTCATAACCGATCCCATTGGCTAAGACCACATTGGCTTTCGACACCGTTTGACCATCCTTGGTCGTCGGCTCGAAATTATGAGGATCCACGCTAGGACTATTAATAATCGAGTTGACAGTCCCGTGGTCGCCTAAGACTGCCTGTGCAACTTGCCCATAAAAATCTACACTAGCGGCGACATGAATCGGCTTGGAACTCGTCGTGTCTGTGACTGCTTTTTTAGTTCCACACGCTGTCATCACAACCGCTGCAATGGCTGCTAATAATGTTAAACCAATGATTCGTCCGAAATGCTTCACATTAGTGCCTTCTTTCTTTTGCCCAAACAGTAACGATTACGTTTTAGACTATACCGAACTCTCATCCGTCTAGCAAGAAAAAAAGAAACGTTAATGAGAAATTTTGAGTAACTTAATAAACATGCGTCTTGTATAAATCAAACTGTCTAAAAAAAACAGTGACCTTGAACTTGGGTCACTGTTTTATCAATGCAAAATTCAATTGGTTAATTCGATCATGACGTCCATTTCATCGTTGGTAACATTTCCAGCATAATTCGGTGTCGCCAAAGAAATGCCGCCTTGCTTATTTTTAAAAGCGTATAAAGAACCCGCAGATGACAATGTATCCGCAGTAGTTGCATTAAATTGCAATTCACTATTTACCTTAACCGACCGAATCGCATTCGTGCTAGCGGAAAAGACGCGAATTGTTTTTGTTGGGATCTCCACATAGGTAGCACCAAAGCTGCCGCCACCGGCCCCAACAATCGTAATCGTGCCCGCCCCAGAGTCGTCATTAAATGACAAATTCACTGATCGTGGCACATTAACGCCATGAAAATCCCAGGTACGAATCGCATTCAACTCTTCCGTCGATACAGAATATGGACCAGCTGTCACACTTTCAGTTGAAGATGGACTGCTCGACTCAGCAGTTGATGATTCAGATGAAGCCGAGTTCTTTTGACTGGTAACCGAACTAGCAGATGTTGAGCGACGTTGTGACGTTGCCGGTGCACTTGTTTTCGATGAATTGCCCTCACGGCCTAAAAAAACCCCGATCAAGATTCCAGCCACGACTAAGACAATTGCGAGTGAAACCCATATCCAGGTACGTCGTTGATTCTGTTGTTGACTTCGCATCATTCATTACCTCATTAAATTAAGATCATCTTCATTAACTATCATACTAAACCAGTAACTGTTTGATAAGCGCTAGTTAATGCAACAACTCAGTCTGATATTGAACGCCAAAAAGCGGCCGCTATTTCCAAAAAAATTTGGGAAATAACGACCGCTTAAAGGTGCTCACTTACTTAAATCACTTCGACTTTTGACCAAACAACAGACGTATTAATGCCGACTGCCGCTTACTCTGGTTGATCGACGATTCTGTTTGCGACGTGGTTTGCCTAGCAGAATGAACGCAAAGCCACTAAACATGAAGCTAGCACCCAGTAATGCCCAGTTAATTTGCTGACGCGCTGCCGTTTTCGGCAAGTTGGTCAGCTGTGACACATCACTTTGCTCCTGATTAGTCGAACCTATTTGATCCACTTCATGGCCTGTTGAAACCGTGCTAGACCCATTCTGACCAGGTGTTGTGCTACCACCGTTGCCGAATTGATTAGACCCGACTGGCTCATTTGGATCAACAGGCTTACTTGGTCCTACTGGTTGACCACCATCGCCAGGATCAATTGGCTCACTGTTTTTAACGTATTGAACATTAACTACTCCAGGTTGATCAGGAACGTTCACCGTCTGGCTGACTAGTGTGTAACCAGGAATGGACGGTAATGTTGATAAATCAATGCTTTGTCCTGGTATGCCATGCCCGCTAACTGAGGACGCTCCATCAATTGGACGACGATTTTCATCGACGGGTTGCAACGTGTAATTAAGTTCGTAATAGTACGTAACATCTACATTTTCCAGTCCAAACGTACCGCTGGCATTAGCTGGCGTTGAAACTAATGTATAGCCTGGAATATCTAACGGCGTTATTTGATAAGCGCTGTCAAATGGACCACTGACCGTTTGGCTTGGTAAAATCGCTGTTTTACTGCCGTTGAGCCAGTAATTAACCTGTAGCTGTTCGGTATTTGGTGTATAAATCGCAACAACCTGACCCGGCTGATCCGGAACCACCGGTGTCTGGGTCAACGTGTAACCTGATAACGTCGGCAAACCGGTAATGGCTTCCCCTGGCGTCCCGGTTCCCGAGATTGACCCAACCGGCAAAGCAGTGCCATCTGGGGTTTGCGCAACGACCGTGTAATCAACGGTGTAGTAGTAGTTAACGTCCGTTGGCTCACCAGCATACAGTCCTGTCGCATTACTTGGCGTAGCGACCAGCGTATATCCCGCAATCGCTTTGGCCTTGGTCGTATAAGCTAACCCAACGCCACTCGTTTGCGTCTCACTGTCCGCTAGCTGCTGAGTTGTGCCAACCAAATAGTAATGAGCCGTAACCGACGCATTCTGGCGATACTGCAAGGTCACCGTCTGACCAGTCATATTCGTCACCACGTAACGCGTTGGTTGACCTGGCATCAACGTGTACCCGGCGATCGTTGGTGCTGTGATTGTCAGCGTACTTCCGACCTGACCAGTCAGTGTCTGACGTTGATCCGGAGCAATCGAGTTGCCATCTTGATCGACATAGTTCACTGTGACCGCGGCCAAGATCGTCAACGAGCCGCTGTTAGTTATCCGCACATCGTAGTTTGGATTATCGCCCATTGCCACCGTTAGTTGATATTGACCCGGATTTTCACCGGCTACTCGACTAACCGTGTAATTCAACTGATCCTGACCGATTAGACCAGTCACAGTCGCCGTCAATTGCGGATCATGGTTACCTTCCACTTTGGTAGCTGAATCGGTCGTTAAGGTTGCTAACGCCTTATTGACGACATAGTGCCCCTTAACTTGGGCTGGATTGATCTGGCTAAAGTCATAGTTAGCATTAGCTTCCGCCAGCTTATCTAATCCAGCTTGCGTCAAGGTGACGTTGTATGTGCCAGCATTGGTCAAACGGTCGTCGGCGCCAGACACTAGATAATCAGTGCCTTGGGTTAATTCCGGTACCGTCAGACCAGTTGGTAAGGTAATCGTGGCGGCGTTGGTAATTGATTGTCCATTGTAAGTCTTCGAGCCACCTTGCAAGGTCACGTCAGCCTGGGTTAGTGCTGCTTGAGTGATCGTCACCGTACCTGTTTCATAAGTGAAGTTATAATTCTGATTCACTGCATTATCGCTGGCAGTTGGCGTGAAGGCATATTGACCAACATTAGGACCCACCGGATCTAATGCACCATATTGAATGGTTTCGCCATTGACCGCACCAGTTACGGTAGCCGTTGGTGTTACAGTATTGCCATCGTAAACATGGGTGACATCGTTACCGGCGATCGTTGCATTGGCCTTGTTAATCGTATATTGGCCACCAGCCACCGTAATTTCGTAATTCTGGTTAACGGCATCTTCACCTACCGTTGGTACACAGTCATACGTTCCCGCATTTGGCCCAACTGAGGCAATCGTGTAAACGAGTTGCTCACCAGCCACCACCCCAGTGACCATGGCCGTTGGTTGGCCAACCCCACCATCATAAGTTTTACTATCCGTAATGCCAGTGATGGTGGCATGGGCTTTGCTAACGGTATACGTGTCAGTTACTTTGGCTGGGTCAATGCCGCTAAAGTCGTAATTCGTGTTGGCAGCAGCTAGTTTGTTTAAGCCGGCTTGTGTCAACGTGACTTTGTAAGTACCGGCATTGGTCAAACGGTCGTCAGCACCCGACACTAGATAATCAATACCTTGTGTTAATTCAGGCGCCGTCAAACCAGCTGGTAAGGTTCCTGTAGCCGCATTATTAATGCTTTGACCATCATAAATCTTAGCGCCAGCTTTTAAGGCAACCTCAGCTTGGGGTAGCGGCGCTTGGGTGATCGTTACCTTCCCTGCTTCATAGGTAAAGTTATAATTCTGATTCACCGCATTATCGCTGGCAGTTGGGGTGAAGGCATATTGACCAACATTAGGACCAACTGGATCTAGCGCATTATACCGAATTGTCTCACCATTGACCGCACCAGTTACCGTCGCCGTTGGTGTTACAGTATTGCCATCATAAACATGGGTGACATCGTTACCGGCGATCGTTGCATTGGCCTTGTTAATGACAGCAGTGGTCGTAACTTGGTTAGCAGTGATCTTACTAAAGTCATAATTACTGTTAGCCGCCATTAATTTGGCTAAGCCAGCGGCCGTTAATGTCACCGTATAGCTGCCTGCATTCGTCAAGTCTGGATCTAATCCAGTAACAGTATAATCAACGCCTTGCATTAGTTCAGGTGCGACTAAGCCAGATGGTAATTTGACACTGGCGGCTTTCGTGATTGTCTGTCCATCATAGGTCTTCGTACTACCTACTAGCGTGACAGCGGTCACTATGGCTGGCTGAATTACAATCGTCCCGGCAACAACCTTAATATCATAGTTAGCATTGACTGCATCATTAGTCGCTTGAGGGATAAAGTAATACGTTCCCACATCTGGACCGACTGCCTGAATAGGCGCATAGGTGATCGTTTCACCGTCGACTGCGCCAGTTACCGTAGCCATTGGTGTGACTTGCTGCCCGTTAAAGACACTGGTTTGACTATTACCAGTCAATGTCGCCGTTGCCTTATGAACAACATAGTTTGTTTTAACAAGTGCCGGATTAATTTGACTAAAGTCGTAGTTATCATTTACGGCAGCTAGTTTGTCTAAACCGGCTTGCGTCAATGTAATGGTGTACGAGCCGGCGTTTTTCAAATTAGCATCCAGCCCAGTCACATCATAGTCGGTACCTTGAATTAAAGTCGGTACTGTTAACCCCGTTGGCAATGTTACCGTAGCTGCATTGGTAATAGCCGCGGCATCATACGTCTTTTCGCCACCGGTTAAGCTAACATCTGCCTGCGTTAACGGAGCTGGCGTGATGGTTACCGTGCCTGGGTTATACACAAAGTTATAATTCTGATTCACCGCTACATCACTCGCAGTTGGGGCGAAGTTGTAATGACCTACATTCGGTCCAACGGCGGCAAGTGGATCATAGCTAAGTGTTTCACCATTGACCGCACCAGTTATCGTGGCGGTTGGCTGAACCGTGTTGCCATCGTAAACGTGGGTCACATTATCGCCCGTAATCGTAGCCGTAGCTTTATTGATCGTGTATTGAGCGCCAGTCACCGTAATATCATAGTTTTGGTTAACAGCTGCATCCTTGTCCGCTGTCGGCGTAAAGTCATACGTGCCCGCATTTGGTCCAACTTCGCCAATCGTGTAAACAAGTTTTTCACCATTGACCGCACCGGTTATCGTCGCGAGTGGTTGAGCAGTTTGCCCATCATAGGTTTTACTATCTGTAACACCGGCAATGGTGGCTGTGGCCTTATTGACAACATACTGAGCCGTCACTTGATTTGGTTCAACGTGGCTAAAGTCATAGTTGGTGTTTGCTTTCGCAAGTTTGTCTAATCCCGCTTGCGTCAGCGTAATGGTGTAATTACCTGCATTGATTAACTGTTCATCTGTACCGGTCACCAAATAATCAGTATTCTGTGTTAATTCGGGGACTGTCAAACCAGTTGGTAACACAACCGTGGTTGCATCGGTAATGGCTTGACCATCATAAGTCTTCGATCCACTGGTCAAATCAACATCAGTCTGTGTCAACGCCGCCTGCGTGATCGTTACTGTGCCTAATTTGTAGGTAAAGTTGTAATTCTTATTCACCGCAGTATCACTAGCAGTTGGGGTGAAGTTGTATTGACCTACATTTGGTCCAACCACAGTCAGTGGATCATAGGTGATCGTTTCCCCATTAACTGCGCCAGTCACTGTCGCAGTTGGCTGAACCGTATTGCCATCGTAAATGTGGGTCAGATTGTTACCAGTAATTGTCGCTTGAGCTTTATTGATAACATACTGCCCCGTCACATCGGTTGGTTCAACGTGACTAAAGTCGTAGTTATCATTAGCTGCTGCAAGTTTCTCTAGCCCTGCCTGTGTCAATACGACTTTGTACTTACCTG
>NZ_BQXO01000004.1:0-28702 GCF_045862785.1 Furfurilactobacillus curtus
CTCAAATTAATGAGTTATTTGAAATAGCTCTTGTTTTTGTTACTTGGTTATAAAGTGAATTGACTTCACAATTTGTATTGCTTTGAACCGAAGTTCAAAGACCCTACACATTTGATTCGTCGAAACGTTGTTCAGTTTTCAAAGATCTACTTTGTTGCCACAAGACAACTTTCATAATATATCACTTGGCGATTATCTCGTCAAGCTTTTTTATTATCAAGAATCGTGTGAACCGCTGTCGCAGTAGCTCAAGCACTCCCTGACAACATATGTTATCTTAGCAAAACGCCCCACCCCGGTCAAGCACAATTCGCAAAATCATTTCACAGCTTGCGACAGTTAAATTGACGATTCCGGAAAAAAATACCACTCATTTAAAAATCGTTCGTTATTTTCAATACGGTTCCGATATTCTATGGGTATCTCCCTGACAAATCGTGTATCGTGCAACGCTAGTTAACTAAAACTCCGAACAAAAAAAGATCCTGCGTCTGCAGAATCTTTTTCATTCACTTCGATTTTGTTAACTCCGGAGCATCCGTTTGGTAGTCACTTAGTGTGGACTTGCCCCCATTTTTCGCCTGAACACTGGTTGGATCTTCCTTTTGCTCTTGTTTCAGCCGCTTCTTGGTGGCGCTCACTGAATAATCATAATCGGACTTATCTACTTTCTTAAAACCTACAGGTGTATAGAACCGCAACAAATCTCTGGTTACCACTTTATCCGATAAACCTAGAACCGTATTGACATGATTTTGATCGGCAGCCACCTGCTCCTTTTGGGTCGCAGTCAACTTCATCAGCTTACCGGTTGCTGTGTCATAAACTTGACTGCCTACTTTGGTGTACTGTGGCGTCACAAAATTGCCATCCCTAAAAGGCACAATTTGATTTCGCTGAGTAGATAGTAGATCCTGCCCTAACATAATATAATTACCGGTTGTCTTAATCCCTAACAGGTCCATCATCGTTGGTAACGCATCAATTTCGCCACCATACGTATGATTAACACCACCTTGAACTCCTGGAGCGTGGATCATGAAGGGAACTTTTTGGAACATCGCCAAATCATAGTTATTAACCGACTTTTTACCCAACAACTTAGCAATCGCCGGACGATGATTATTCGAAATACCGTAATGATCACCATAGACGACAATCATTGAATTATCGTATAACCCAGCCTTCTTAAGGTAATTGATAAATTCGCCAAAAGCTTGATCCAGATAATGAGCTGTCACAACATAACCATCCACAGTGTTATCACCGGTATCTGTCTTCGGAAAATCAGCATCTTTCTTACCCAATAGGTATGGATAGTGATTTGTAACAGTAATTACCTTTGCATAAAACGGTTGCGGTAGTTGCTGAATATAATTAACCGAGTCACGTAGGAAAATTTTATCTTTCAAACCGTAACCAACATTATTGCTTGGCTTGTTGGCGTTGGGGAAGAAGGATTTGCTGAAGAAGTCTTGATAGCCCCATGACTTATAGGTATTGCCACGGTTCCAGAAACTAGGAACATCTCCATGCATCGCCGCTGTCGTGTAGCCATGTTGTGCTAAAATTGCCGGCGCTGCTTGGAAGGTGTTTGACGTGCCATAGTTGATCATTGCTGAACCAGTTGGCAGCCCATACAGAGAGTTCTCCATCATCATTTCTGCATCGGACGTTTTTCCCTGTGCAACTTGATGGAAGAAATTGTCAAAAGACAGCGTATTTTGATCATGGTAAAACGCATTGATATTAGGCGTTACTTCCTGACCTTTCCACTTGTAGTCAATAAGGAATTGTTGGAAGCTCTCTAAATGGAAGACAAACACATTTTTACCCTGCTCCTTACCGAAGTATTGGAAATTTTCTCCGGCAGGATTTTCTTTAAGATACTGCTGGACAGCTTTTAAATCGGATTTAGATGCTCGTTCACGACTAGTGGCTTGTTGTTGTGTCTGATAAGCATTAAACGCTGCATACTCATTCAAACCCAAATACTTAACAATGTAGTTATTATCAAATGTTCGCGTCAACAAGCCTGACCGATCTCTAACCGATAGACCATAATCGACCATCATGAATGCTAAAGAAAAAACTGTCATAGTCACGGCAAAACGTTTCTTCAGCGGTCGTCGATCAACCTTAATCAATTTGGTCAATAGCAGAATGATCAAAATCACGATGTGCAAATAAACCAATAGATCGGTGGCGTGTAAAATACCCGCCAGTGATTTGCTCAAGTTATTGTCAACGGATCCTGAACCCTTCACAATGCTAATCGACAAGAAATCGGAGAATTCACGATAATATAGAATGTTGGCAAACAGCCAAGTCGTTTGGATTAAGTCAACGATAACCATCAGCCAATAGGCAAGCCGACCCCGGAAATACAGGGCAATGCCGAATAGCAACAAGGCTGTAGGCAATGGATTAATAAACATGATGAACTGCTGAATAGGTGTCTCAGCCCCAAGCGTAAATTTTGTGCGATACGCTAAGTAAGTTGTCAGCCAATATGTAACGGTAATCAAAATAAAAAAGCCTAAAGTTGTATTTAATTTGGCATACAACCGATTGAAGAATTTCACCATCTGTTTATCCTCCACGGCTTAGGTGTCAAAGTTGACGTCTAAGGCCGTTATATTTATTCATATAAACTCAATAAGTCAATATTATAAACAAGCCCCGCCCAATTTCAAATATTGGCGGGGTTCTTCATAAATTCTTATCTGTACAAAAATCAGAAAACGGCTTTAAATTCAGTTAATGCGTCATAAATGGCCACCGCCACCATATCCAAATTATCATAGGTAAATGGCGGCTTGGTTCGCGCATCCTGCAACATCCAAATACCAGTGTCGCGATTGTAGGTCACTTTACACACAACCACACCAAATTGTTCAAAATAGCGAGTCTGCATTGCTTGACGACGATCAAATTGCATCGCGCGAAGCCGGGTAATGATGTCTTCCAACACGCTGTTAGTTTCTTCACTCATTGTTTGTCCTCAACTCGACTTAGTCCTTTATATCTTCAGTTACTTTATCTGGCTTGATTGCCATAGCCCACATACCGGTAAACATCCCTAAGTAGTAAGTAATGACCCGCCAAAGGATCATCGCAAGCACTAATTTGGAACGGCTGGTAATGTAGCTGGCAAATAAAGCTTCAAAGCTAAACTCTGCACCACCAGCACCACCTGGGATGGGGAATAACGAAATTACCATCACAATCAACACATGCAGGGCGGTAACCATCAAAATATTGACATGCGAATACCCCAACGACAGCATGATGAAGTATGGAATCAAATAATATACGCTCAACTGAGCCAACGTCAACAATGCCACATGCACCATCAATCGCCATTGTGACTTAATTCGCACACTTTCATGATAAAATGAATCAATTTTTTGATCTAACGTCACTTGCCACGTCGCAAACCGGGTTGGTTTCACAAACCAACGTAAGGGGCGCATCAATAGATTCACCATCCGTTTAGTGAATGAGTGCCAAAACATAATCATTAGCAGTCCTAAAATAACTACTAAATGAATCATAAAACCAAACACAACGAACAAGGCTAAGTAATGAAGCTTTTCAGCTAAATATTGAAAACCAATAGCTAGCGCAATTAGAAAGTTAATAACGATCATCGCTTGATAAACGACAAATTTCATCAGTAGCACCGAACTCGCTCGACCACCATCAACCCCGGTTTGAATCATCGCAATCAGTTGCGCCGGCTGTCCTCCACTTGAGAAAGGCGTAATGCCATTAAAGAGCTGTTCGATAAGAGGAATCCGCAACGCATCCTTGAAGCTAAACCCTTTGATACGATCTTTGACAAATACTTGTACAATTCGCGACTCAATCAGTAGATAGCCGATCATACACACAACAGCTAAGATCAGCCACCAACCATTAATATGCACTAAGTCATGCATTAACTGCGCGAGGGCAACATTGCGCAAGGAATAAGCAAAAATGCCCAGACCAATGATCACCATGATCACCAGTACGATTTGATTTCGGCGGGACATAATTTATCCTTTCTAAATAAGCGACATTATCGTCCCAACCGGTCATTAAAACCTGACATTGATCAACCGTGTTGACCGGCTTGGGCAAGATAAAATTGACGCCAAATATGAGCCAAATGTTCTGGCGAGTACTGACTAGCCGCTAATAAGCCTTGACTATGCAAATAATGCAAACCAGCTTGATTGGTCCGCAGACCATTAATCTTATGCTGCATTTCTGCTTCGTTTGCCGCACTTTCGTAATAACCGTCGATAATGGCTCGATATAAGTCAAGGTCCCTCAGTAATACTGGTGTTCCACAGCTAAAGGCCTCTAGAACCGACATCGGGAACAGTTCATTGTACGAGGGTAGCAAGAACAAATCAGCCATATTGTAGTAGTCAATCAATTTGTCACGAGAAACAATCCCCGGAAAGCTCAGATTAGCCGGTGGTTGGTCCACATCTTGCTTCAATTCGGCATAGCCGTCGGTAATCCGACCGAATGAAAAGCCTCCCGCCCAGATAAACTGCAAATCTGGGTTGTCTTTAGCCAATTTGATGAAATCTCGAACCCCTTTGCGTTCTTGAATCTGTCCAATCCCAAGAATCGTAAATTTTTTTGAATCTACGTGATATTGCGCGCGGGTAGCCGCTTTTTCACTAGCTGTATATTCATGAAACTCAACCGGAGAAACAAAGTTTGGAATATAGGTAATTTTACCTCGGGGAATACCATATGCTTCTAACTTAGGAATAAACATTGGATTCACGACAACAAGATGATCCATTCGTTTATAAAAACGAATCAAATAATGATAAAAAATTAATTTAGCAATTGGCGGTAATTTCAAACTACCCTCTAGAGTTTCTGGTAAAAAGTGAACGTAACCAATCTTGACGCCTCGACCTGGCAAAAACGTGGATAGGTAGTAAGAAAAATTGACTGTATGATAATGCGATATATCGGCGCGTGACCACTGATTGAGGCGCACATTGAAATCATCACTCAAATGATCCTTTAACAATTGAGTGAGTTCTAGATAAGCACTGCCAACTCCTTGACCAGGAACCGAGGTGGCTGCAGAAAACATATTAATTCGAAGCATTGCACTCTCTCTTTCATTCAAGTAACAAGGTGTTGATATAAGAACGAAAAAACACGCCCCACCAATGACTGACTGGTCGTCAGCCCGGTACGCGTGTTTGAAACGATTAATCGCTCAATTTGGCTGATTTCTCGCTGTCCTCTTGATAAATTAACTGAGCATCTGCATAAAATTGGAGAATCCGTTTACCAAATGCATCGGCTGAAATCTCATAGAGCAGACGTTGTCGCACGGTCTGGTCACGCAGATCGATTGCCCCAGATAGATAGGCATCTACATCAGCTACCAATTCACTTTGCTGTTTAAATACTTTTCCAACTGTGGGCGAAGTTAACAATTCATCTGTGTACGGACTACTCATTACTACAATTGGCAATCCTGCTGCGATAGCCTCAATATAGGTGAGTCCTTGTGATTCAGAATCACTAGCGGATACAAACACATCAGCCATATGATAATACTCAGAGACCCGGTCATTACTAATTTCACCGGTGAAGGTAATGTGGTCATTTAGACCCATTTGGGCGACTTGAGTTTGTAAATCTTCACGCGCGGGGCCATCGCCGACAATCACAAGCTGGGCGGTCGGTTGTTGTGCCAAAACATCTGGCATCGCCATAATAATTTCGTGAATGTTCTTTTCAAAGGCAAGCCGCGATAGCGACAATAACACTGGTGTGTCTACCGCGAAATGTAACTCCTGTCGCAATTTAGAATCAACCGGTGTTTGCTCATACTGACTCAAGTTCACACCTGTCGGAATCACACGAATGGGGATTTTAACGCCATAACTTCGCAGCGTTGTTAGCACACGATCTGACGGTGCCACGACCCCTTCAACGCCGTGTAAGTATGCTCGCGACATTGATTTCACTTGCCGAGGGTGTAACAGCTTTCCGTTGGCAACGTAATGTAAATAATCCTCATACATCGTATGATACGTATGCAATACAGGAATTTTTAGTGTGTGAGCAATAAACTTCCCCATCAAGCCCATCGAGAACTCGGTTTGTGTATGGATCAAGTCAAGGTTTAAATCTCGCGCGATTTGTAAGGCCCGAAAGACACCGGCCACAGCAATGCGTCGATCGGTAAACGAAACAAATGGTACTGATGGAAAACGAAAAATATTCCGTTCGTAAACGTCTTTATCAACTTTAGGATCCGTTGACGTGAAGATATAAACTGAATGGCCATTTTGTTCCAATTGATCACGCAATGTTTTAATCGAAGTGGCCACACCACTTACCTGCGGAAAATATGTATCGGTAAAAATCCCAATATTCACGCTGGCGTCCCCCTTCTCGTCTAAATACACAAATTTACTGCGAAGTTCTTCAAAATTAACAAGCACCATTATACGGATTGACCGCTAAGATAGCAAATAAGTCAGTGAAACCATTAGATTCATTTTAACCCATTCACAATAAGGACGCCAATCAATGCCAACGCAATGAGAGAAATTTAAACTTTTACGCATGTCATTTCAGACCAATCAATACAATCCTAGCGGCCGATCTATCCATTATTTTCGGCTTTACTCAATAAGGCCAAAAAGACCGCTGTCATCAGCACAAGCTGATGTGACAGTGGTCTTTTTGGTTAAACAACAAAGCTAATTGCTTTGCCCAAATTTTTAAGCGCTAACTTAGTTCAAGCGTGACATGTAATCTTTCACTAAATCGGCAACTTCCTCATTTGTCTCAGCATCAAGGGCCTTTTCTACTAACTGAGCAGTTGAATCCGTATCAAGACGTTTCATTAGAGAACGCGTCTGTAACATGGAACTTGCACTCATGGAGAATTCATCTAAGCCCATCCCCATTAGCAATGGAACTGCGACTTGATCGCCAGCCATTTCACCACACATACCAGCCCATTTGCCTTCAGCATGTGCCGTGTCAATAACTCGCTTAATTAGCCGTAACAAGGACGGATTGTAAGGTTGATAAAGATAAGAAACGCGCTCATTACCCCGATCGGCTGCAAATGAATACTGAATCAAGTCGTTGGTGCCGATACTGAAGAAGTCAGCATATTTGGCTAACTTATCAGCGATCAAAACTGCAGCAGGAACTTCCATCATCATTCCGACATCAATATGATCCGCCACTTTAACGCCATCATTGATTAACTTTTGACGTTCTTCATCATAAATGGCCCGGGCACGCTTGAATTCGTCAACCGTACCGATCATTGGAAACATGATGGCGATATTGCCAAAAGCAGAAGCGCGAATTAAAGCTCGTAATTGTGGTCGGAATAAGTCCGGTTGCGCCAAGCTGATACGGATTGCCCGATAACCCAAGAACGGATTCATTTCCTCAGGTAATGGCAAGTAATCAAGATGCTTATCACCACCAATGTCCATCGTTCGCACAACAACTTGTTTGCCATGCATATCTTCGGCTGCTTTTTTATAGGCTTGAAATTGAGTTTCTTCGTCTGGCAGTTCAGAACTGTCCATATACAAGAACTCTGAACGGAACAAACCAACTGCTTCTCCGCCGTCGTCGTTAACAGCGGCAACATCATCGGGGGTACCGATATTCGCTGCAATCGTAAAGGTCTTGCCATCTTTAGAAACAGACGGTTCGTCCTTTAACTTATCCCACTCTGCTTTTTGCTTGGTGAAGTCATCGCCTTTTTTTGTGTAAGCGTCAACATCAGAAGCAGTTGGTGAAACGATGCCAACACCATCTAAGCCGTCAACGATAACTTGGTCACCTTGCTTGATCATGGTTGTCGCCGTTTCTGTCCCAACAACCGCCGGAATTTCCAACGTACGGCTCATGATCGCCGAGTGTGACGTCCGTCCACCCAGGTCAGTGATAAACCCTTTGACATACTTGCGATTCAGCTGAGCCGTGTCACTTGGTGTCAAATCATGAGCGACGATGATGACCTCTGAATCAATCAAAGCAGGATTCGGTAAGTTTTTGCCCAGCAAATGACTCATAACCCGCTTGGTCACATCCCGAACGTCAGCCGCTCGTTCTTGCATATAGGTATTATCGGTCATGCCTTCAAAAATTGTGATGAAGCTATCAGTAACCTCTTTCAAGGCCTCTTCCGCGTTCACTTTGTCACTATCAATCTTACCTTCAATTTGGCCGATCATTTCTGGATCTTCCAGAATCGTAATATGAGCCTCAAAGACTTCCGCCTCATCAGCACCAAGGTTCTTTTCAGCCACTGTTTTGATTTGCTGAAGTTCAGCAATTGCTGCGTCTAAGGCTTCATGCAACCGCTTCTTTTCGGCATCAGCGTCAGTAATGTTACGCTTTTCAAAAGTGAGGTCTGGATCAACCAACATATAAGCCGCCGCAATAGCAACCCCATTGCTGGCGGCGATCCCGCTAAGTTTCTGAGTCATTAGTCAGATAAGCCTTCTTTTGTCATAGTGTCCGTGATTGCACTAATGGCATCTTTTTCGTCAGCGCCATCAGCAGAAATTGTTACGTCGGCATCTTTACCAACACCTAAGGACATCACACCCATGATGGATTTTAAGTTAACGGACTTGCCATCGTAGGCCAAGTTGATCTCTGAAGAGAACTTCGATGCCGTTTGAACTAGTAAAGTTGCTGGACGTGCGTGTAAACCTGTGTCAGCAATAATGTGAAAGTCTTTAGATTCCATAATCTTATCTCCTTGTGAAACTCAAATTTGTAAGGGATTACTTTGCCGTGAAAACAGCGATTGGTCAATCACCTTCTGTATCATAGTAGCATATGTTTTTTGCAAATGACAACATTCCCAAACCAATTCGGCCTAGTAAAGTAAGCGTTCTCAAATTGGTCTGGTCCAATCAGTCGACGGACTGCTACGGCCACGTTGTTTTACCTGAATTTTGGCCTAATTTATTTAGGCCAAGCCGCGATAAAATTATTGTCCGAATTAAAGCAAATTGTAGTCGAAGAGCTAGCTGCTTATCCATATTGTTCAAAATAACCTAGTCGCCTTGCCATACAGCAAGCCCCCCGATCAATCTGTGACGTAGCGGTACGTAATGGTACCACCACGGCTTGCCTGCCCAACAATTCGCTGACGAAATTCATAACTCATTAAAGCTTGCTGAAAATCCATGAACTGATCAGGGGTAACCGTCAGTTCTTGACGGTCACCACTACGTAATCCTTCTAATAAGGCTGAGTAATCTTCAGTCATCTTTATTCACCTTTCCATGCTTTATTCTTGTGTTAATGATCATGGCTTCAACTAAACCACCAAGACAAATCAACAAACCAATTAGTAAACTAATGTGCCATCCCATCTGTAATCCGGGTGTCCGATACGTAAGTGTAATCTGTTGGCGACCAGGGTGTAATAACTTAAGCGCAACAAAGGCCCGATCAGATTTAATGACTTTCACCGATTTACCATTGACGGTCGCTGACCACCCGGCACTATAAGGAATTGAAGAAGCTAAAATCCCCTTTTTTGTCGTGGTGACAACGCCAGTGACCTGGTTGTGACCTAACCGCAATTGTCGCAATCCATTTTGCTGTAACTTTCGTACCTGCCGATCATAGGTTTTATTCATCGGCAGACCGACCAATTGTAACTTAAAGGAATATTGGCCGACCTGACCTAGCTGCATGGTTAAGCCATTGGGTACCTTACTGGTCCAGCCTAAATTTAAAATACCATTAGTGGTTCGTTCATATTCACTCAAATTAGTTTCTGGCATCTGACTAATAGAATTAGTAATATCGCCATTTGCCAGCGTAATGCGCCAAGCCTGATTTGGTGATCCGTTGCTAACATCACGTTTGAAGGCATCCCAAGCGCCGTGAGTTGCCGTCTGATTACTAGTCGACGAAAGCTGGCCATTAATACCGGGCGAATTGGTTTGATCAATCTGAATTCGGTCGCCTAAGGATGGTTCGCCATAATGAACATCGGTAATCATCGCGCGCAATTCCATCCCAGCGTAATCAGCTGCATGTGGAATATAAATGGTATACGTCGCGGTTTTATCCGTATTTGCGAGCCCACTAGTGGTAACTAGTTGTTGGTTTTGATCGTAAATCTGGTAAGGAATATCGACAACTTGTTGAGTCAGTTGGGCATCGGCTAATTTAGTCGTCTTTAATCCGGCAACATCGCTAACTGCCGTGACGTTAGCCAAATTAGCTTCCTTTTCATTAGCGTCCAATTGTTGATAGGTCTTCGTATCAATAACCCGCGGCTGAAAGTACATTAAAGGAAAATTATCCTGCGTTTGATAAACAGACACGTTACCGTTCACACCATAAAAAGATTGATTCAGGCTTGGCGTCTCGCCATAAGCAGGCAGATAGTTGACCGGTAAATTCGTGTCATCTGGTAGTGGTGAATTTGCATATAGGGTGTGAACACCTAAGAAATTCAAAATCCGTGTGCGATCATCAAATTGTTGAACTGGTAAGTTTAACTGTCGTTGATTGTTCAATAGATCGCGACTAAACTGCGTGACCGCCCCATTTTGAATGGAGTAAAACGAGCTGGTATTGGCTTGATTATTCAAAAAATTATTAGCCGTCATCCCACCAGCAGTCGTCTTGAAATTGCTCACATTGCTGACCCGACTAAAAGTTGGTTGATTCTGTTGTTCCGCCGTAGAAAGCTTAGTTTCTAGTAACGTCGGTTGATTCGTGAGTGCTGCTGGTGCGCTCCCATATGGTGCCTTAACTAAAGCCGCTGCTTGCCCTTGTGGCAAAAATTGATGAATGTCATAGGCGGCGTTTTCAAAATTGAAGGCTACAAAAATATTTAGCATCACCAAACTACCAAGCACGCGGGGCCGCAAGAGCGCTGGTCGGATCGTCCCCATAACAAAAATGGCGGCATAAATGATCAAGAAAGCCATTTGCGGCAAAATTGTTGCAGCCTGGTCTTGCATAATCAGTGTCGCAACGACAATGCCACCCAAAACAAGCCCCGACCACTTAAAAATGGGTAACCAGTCCGTCATTGTCATCTGATCAACCGATTGTAAAAATTTGGCAGTCATCAGAGCGGCCGGTAAACTGACTAAAAAGAGCCACCGATTCGATGGTGAGGTTAACCCGTTTAAAATAGCGGCAAACCCTGGCCACAGGCTCAACAGCCCGGTAAGGACAAAGACACGACTCACCAGTTTAAATTTGCGGTATCGAATCAATGTCCAAATAACAACCAATAAGAGTACATTAACTGACAAAGTGTTGAGCCAAAATGGATCAACATTAACATTGCCTAGTAAAGCGGTCGGCAAACTTAGATAATACTGTAGCGAATACCAGTGCATGCCACTGGCAAAAGGAACATCGAAACGTGGCGAGCTTTGCAGTGCCTTGATTTCCGGTAACGTGATCCAGGCCGTCATCGCTAATCCTGAAAGACCGCTAATCACTAGCCGACCAAAGTTAAGCCAACATACACGACTGAATGGCGAGGGCAATTCGACCCATCGTAAGCTCAAATAAACAATACCGCCCACGGCTAACATGAAAGCCAGATAAAAATTGGCCACTACGGCAAAGTAGACGACTAAGCCAAATCCCCAAGCAGTTCGCCCTTGTAGGACTGCTTCAATGCTCGTTATCAATAATGGCAATAAAATCAACGCATTGATAAAAAAGGGTTGAAACAAACTCGCATAAATGGCAAATCCACTGCTCAGATAAACCATGGCGCCAAGCCAAATTGTCCAACGTTTTAAATCAAAGTGGCTGGCAAAGTAAGTAAAGCTTAACCCGGCAAAAAAAACGCGAACCAAACCAATCGCTTGAAAGCCTAACAACAAGTGAGCTTTATTAAACAACAAAATTAAATAGGCAAATGGATCGCCAATTATATAGTAGGAAAAAGTCTGAAACACGTCAGCACCCAAGCCAATATGCCAGGACCACTGAGTTGGCCCAGCACTTAAATGCTGGCACCAGTTGAGCAATATTTCTCGATAGCTGATCATAATCGGCACATGTTGATGAAGGACGTCATGCGTCGAGATGAGTGAGTAGCCGAATGCTAAATTAACCCCATACGTTAAACAACAAAACAGGATAAAGCAGCCAACATAACCTAGATATAACTTAGCTCGCGATTTTTTTGCAAAGGTAAAAACCATGTTAGACGAACTCCTTTGATGGTCGATCATGACTTAAAATAATTCAACCCAAAGTAACCTCATTCACGATCGGCTTTAGGCACGAATTAAATTATTTCACAAACCTGTGACTAAGACAATCGTCGTTAGTTCTCAACTTGGCTTAAGTCATCTCAAGATGGCCTGCCGATTGCTTCATCCGGCTTCCCACTGTTTCGATAATTAAGTCAGTTTTGCTACGCCTAAAAATAGTCTATACTGGTTAACTATATAAGTGTCCTTTGTTCACAAGTAGGGGGTCTATTTTGCAAGATTATCAATTCAAACGCCGGACAAACACCGCGACAATAAATGGGCTTCAGCCGGGGTTGACAATATTGCTAGCGACAATTTTAATTTTAGCCAACTGGGTCATCTTCGGTAATAATGGGCGATTTCTTGGCCCAGAGGTTAATCAGCTCACCTTTCACTGGTTAGCTGCCATGGGTTTGCGATCCGTGACATTGATTGGTTTACCACTCTTATTCATCAGCACTGGCTATTTTTTTAGTCACAATCGACCACGGCTAACCATCATGCAAATCTGGTTATTAACTTTGCTAAACGGGGTCTTATTACTCTTTGCTTATTTTAGATCAACCAACTCAGGGTCAGCCAATCTAATTTATGACGTTTGTTTGCCCATTTTACGTCACCTGTATCCCGGACTACTTGGTGTGATGATCGTTCTTGCGTCACAGACGTGGCTAGTTCGCCTATTTAAAATAGCTAAACGAACCTCCTTAATTGCGGCTTTTTGGCTAATTCTCATCTTACCCAGTTTGTTCAATCAAGATTTGTTCAGCTTTAGCAATATAAATAGTTTTGCAGCAGGCTTACTGCTAACTACAGTCGGTCTCTTTTTGCGCGAAGCCAAGTTACCTTCTCTCAAACAAAGCGCCCTAGTGTTAGTCATTTCACTAATCGGTGAAATTGCCTTAAATGTTGCTATGGGTAGTATCTCTTTACTTGTTCATCAGGATTTTTCAACTGCTCAGCGTTTTTTAACGGCAACAAATCCCTTGATCATTCTAGCGACACTTGCGACATTTACATTAGCAATCCGGCTATCATTTCAGTTTGCAACTCGCTTTAGTCGCTCCACCACGGTATCTCCTTTGTTCAGTCTGGCATTGGGATTGTTCAGCTATGAATTGACCACGCGTCCGGTGGTGACTGAGCGTTTCGAACAATTAATCTTTCAACAGTTACCAGCCTTTTCACACCACGATCTCATCTGGTCCGGGCTTTTGATCATCCTACTATTGCTGGCCATTGCCGTAATCAGCTGGTTAGAAGTTGGCATTTTAATGCTCGTTCAGCGATCCCATCAATTTCGTCAATTAATGATGCTCAGATTAAATGAACTTTTGGAAAACACGAAGCATCCTTATCAATTCGCTAAACGTCATTGGCAGCCCATCGTTGTCTTTGTTTCACTATATTTCTGTAGTTATTTCAGCATCGTCATCATGAACCCTAACTGGACAGTGACCACTTGGATCGTTCCGGATCAGGCACCAGCCTGGCCAGCCATCTTTTTTCTGCGCCAATCCCTAATTTGGCTTAACTTACTTTTTATTTACACGATCTACTCGATCATTCGAGCCCTATTTAACCAATACTGGACTGCATTAGTACTGACGATTGGCGCAATGGGTCTCGTGATCACGGCGACACTAATTAAAATCCAACTGCGGGCTGAACCAATTTTACCCTCAGAAGTACTAATGGTCAGCGGATATAAAGATATTCTGACCATGGTCGATCAGAAAATTATAATTTTCGCCGCGATCGCTCTGGTCGCACTTATTGTCCTTATTTGGTGGTTAACCCGCCACGTGCAGACCCAATCACTGTCCACTTCATCGCGGATCAGTCGACTAATAGTGGGGGTAATGATCCTAATAAGTCCCATTCAGTTCAATCATGTCTCTAGCATTCCTGGTCAATTTGTCAAAACCATGGGCGATGATCCATCGTTCTATTCACAAACCATCAGGGCACAGATCAACGGCCCAGTTATCCAATTTTTAAATAATATCGACGTTAAAATTATGGCTAAACCGGCTGACTATTCTAAGCAAACCATGACGCGCCTCGTCCACCGCTATCAACACCAAGCCCGTCAGATAAATCGCACGCGAACGACCGATATCAGCAAACAAACCGTTATTTTCAATTTGAGCGAAAGTTTTTCCGACCCTCGTCGGGTACCGCAGCTCAAAGTCAATCATAACCCGCTTCCGTTCATTTCCTCGATTAAACATGACACGACCGCTGGCTTGATGATGAGCTCAGGATATGGTGGTGGAACCGCCAATATGGAATATCAAACGCTAACGGGCCTGTCCATTACCAATTTTTCGCCAACACTACCAACGCCGTACACGCAACTCGTACCAAACGCAGCCTACACCCCAGCGTTTAATAATCTCTTCCCTTATTCCATGGGCATCCACCCTTACACGGGTAATTTATATGATCGCATCACCGTTTATAAAAAGTTTGGGTTTAACCAATTTGACTATTTAGGCAGTTCCTCGCCCATCACTAATCAACACCACGTGGGCACGAATCCCTATCTGTCCGATCAAACCGCTTATCAAAATACCCTTCGCCAATTGAAACACCATGTCAACGGTCAGTTCATTAATCTGGTGACGATGCAAAATCACATGCCCTTTGATAACTATTACGCGCACAATCAATTCAAAGTGACTGGTCAAGCTTTCGCCAGTGAAACAAGCCAACGATCGATTGAAAACTATGCCAAGGGGATCTCAATTAGCGATCAACAAGTCAAAAAGTTCATTAAACAGCTTGATCAAATCGATCGACCAATCACTTTAGTTTGGTATGGTGACCATTTGCCTGGCATTTATGATGGCTTATCGATGCGAAAGGATGGTCAAGCGCTGCACGAAACCGACTACTTTGTGTACTCGAATCGCTATGCTCGCGCTCACGGGGCTAAACAAAAAGTCAATCAACCGATAGTCGCTCCCTACTCGTTTCCGGCCTTAGTTTTAAAACAACTAAATGCTAAAGTTTCGCCCTATTACGCGTTGCAAACAGACCTTTTAGAACAGTTGCCCGCCATGTCAACAAGCTCTAAGGAAGGTTCTGTCAACAATTTCAACGCCGCCACTGAGTATACAGATTCAACTGGTCACCCCATCCACGCTCACCAGCTTTCTTCTAAAAAGCTGCAGTTGCTTCACGACTATCAGTTAGTTCAATACGATATCACGGCTGGTCATCATTACGTTAAGTCACAACACTTCATGAAATAAATAGTCAGTTAATCCGTCATGCCCAAGCTTTTCTGAGGCATGACGTTTTTGCTAATCGACACCCATTCATGAATTAGCACTCGCACAAATAAAGTGCTAAAAAAAGAGGCAATTGACTTGCACACATAAAGTTAGCGTGTATAATACTAGCTAAAGGTCAATGTTGGTCAAACAAAATTTGATTAACACCTTTCCCATCACGCCTGGCAATTAGCAGGTCGTTTGATGAATACTGATGAAGGAGTGATCACGACATGCTTTGTCAAAACTGCCAGAAGAATGAGGCAACAATCCATTTAGGCGTCAATATGAATGGACAACAAATCCAAGTAAATTTGTGTCAAGATTGCTATCAACTTCTCCAACAAGCAGGCAATAATTTAATGAATGGTAATAGAAACGGAGGCTCAAACATGGCTCAAGATCCATTTGGCTTTGGTAACCTAGACGATCTCTTTGCGGCAATGCAAAATGGGAACGTTAATGCAAATAACTTTCAACAAGCCCAGCAAGGCCCAGCAACTCAGGCTGGCCGCGGTGGCAATAATAATGGCGGTAACAACCGCAACAGCAAGCACCCGCTCCTCGATCAATATGGTCTAAACCTAACTGATCAAGCCAAAGCAGGAAAAATCGATCCCGTCATCGGTCGTGATGCCGAAATCGATCGCGTTATTGAGATTTTAAACCGTCGGACTAAAAACAATCCCGTTCTAATTGGGGAAGCCGGTGTTGGTAAGACGGCCGTCGTTGAAGGTTTGGCGCAGGCCATCGTCAACGGTAAGGTGCCAGAAAAACTACTTAACAAGCAAATTATCCGACTAGATGTTGTTTCACTTGTTCAAGGAACTGGGATTCGTGGTCAATTTGAACAGCGGATGCAGCAACTGATGGACGAAGTCTCAAAGAACGATGATATTATCCTCTTTATCGACGAAATCCATGAAGTCGTCGGTGCCGGAAATGCTGAAGGCGGTATGGATGCTGGTAACGTCTTGAAGCCAGCCTTAGCACGTGGTGAATTCCAATTGGTTGGGGCGACCACCCAAAAAGAATACCGTGACATTGAAAAAGATGCCGCATTGGCCCGTCGATTCCAGCCAATCGAAGTTGAAGAACCATCTGTTGAAGACACGATTTCCATTCTAAAAGGGATTCAGAAGCGTTACGAAGACTATCACCACGTTCACTACTCTGACGCTGCCATTGAAGCCGCTGCACGTTTATCAGCTCGCTACATTCAGGATCGTTTCTTACCGGATAAGGCGATCGATTTGGTCGACGAAGCCGGCTCTAAGAAGAACCTGACGTTGCGTAATGTCGACCCAACTTCTTATGAAGACAAGATTCATACAGCAGAAGCTCACAAACAATCAGCATTGGACAAAGAAGATTACGAAAAAGCCGCTTATTACCGCGACCAAGTCAATCAGCTCGAACGAGCTAAAAAGGATGCTGAAGAGAATCCGCAATCCGATGATGCTGCAACTATCACTGAAAAAGACATTGAGCGCATCATTGAAGAGAAAACGGATATTCCCGTTAGTGACCTACAAACGCAAGAAAAGAGCCAGCTAAAGGATCTTGACAAACGTCTGGAAGCACATGTTATCGGTCAAAATCAGGCCGTTGATAAAGTTGCTCGGGCGATTCGCCGTAACCGAATTGGGTTGAACCAAACTGGTCGGCCAATCGGTTCATTCCTCTTCGTCGGCCCGACTGGGGTTGGTAAGACTGAAACGGCCAAGCAGCTTGCTAAAGAACTATTTGGTTCTAAGGATGCCATGATTCGCTTTGATATGAGTGAATACATGGAACAGTACAGCGTTTCTAAACTAATTGGTTCGGCTCCTGGTTATGTGGGTTACGAAGAAGCCGGTCAGTTGACCGAACAGGTTCGCCGGCACCCTTACTCACTAATTCTCTTGGACGAAATCGAAAAAGCTCACCCAGATGTTATGCACATGTTCTTACAGATTTTGGACGACGGCCGTCTGACTGATTCACAGGGTCGCACAGTTTCCTTCAAGGATACGATCATCATCATGACCTCAAATGCGGGTTCTGGTGACTCTGGTGAAAATAGTGTCGGGTTTGGGGCAGCGCAAGACACTCATGCTAGTCTCATGGCGAAGTTAGGTAATTACTTCAAGCCAGAATTCTTGAACCGCTTCGATGATATCGTTGAGTTTAACTCCTTGAGTAAGGATAACCTTGGCCAAATCGTTGAACTGATGTTGACTGACGTTAACGATCAATTGGATACTCGTAACTTACACATTCGGGTCACCAAGCCAGTTGAAGCTAAGCTAGTTGACCTCGGCTACAACCCAACTATGGGGGCTCGCCCATTACGTCGTGTCATTCAAGAGCAATTAGAAGACCGCATTGCCGACTTCTTCTTGGACAATCCTGATACGCACAACTTAGTGGCTGTCATGGATGATGACCAGATCAAAGTTGAAGCTGATGACCAGGCTCAGCCAGCTTCAGTTGCTCAAAACGCAGAACAAACCAAATAATTTGATGCACCACTTGAAGTCTCACCATTTTGATGGTGGGACTTTTTTTATTGGGTAAAACCGGCCTAATCTTTGATCCCTTACCGACAATGTTCAAGGCCGACCCTCCTACCGATTTCCTGTTTTTTAACCCCCTATGTGCTAGCTATTTGGCTTAATCAATGTAATGATCAAACTATATCCTGGTGTGTACCAAGTTCGCTACATAACAGCAAAAAATGTCCTGCAAAACATCAATCAAAAGTATTTTTAGCATGTTTGACTCTTTAGGATTTCACTAAGCGATTTAAATCCTCATGCCGTTTACCTGCCGTTTGCGCTATACTATAACTAATATCAAGTGCAATGGGGTCTGCAATTATGAATGACAATTTAGTCGAAGGTGTACCAGTCTGGGTTTATTACACCGATGTTGATTCAGGTAAAACCTTGCTTGAACCAAAAGTATTAAGGGGTAATGTTGGTGAACCCTTTAAAGTTGACGTGCCAGAAATTGATGATTTTCGGTTATTGCATCATACAGGTACGCTTGAAGGCTGGTTCTCTAATCAGCAACAAGAAGCCCGTCTATATTTCCGTGAAGCTAATTGGGCCGAAGTTGAACAGGTCAAAATGTATGCCACCATTCAAGAAGACATGCCAACTTACGATCGGCCTGATGGTGAATTACAGGCCTTAGAAATGCCGGTTGGTTCCGTATGGCGCGTATTTTCGCGAGTGGCAACAGATAATGGCGAATTTTGGTATAACATGGGCATTAACCAATGGGTCATGTACAAGCCCAACGCCTTTGCCCTTAATTCAAAACCGGTTAGACCAACATCACATCAAGATAATTTGCCGGAGCACCATTGGGATGTTAACCCCATCTCTGCGCGTGGCGAGATTGACTTTGTCGATGGTCAGGCCGTCTCTTACTACGCCGAACCATATGGGCGCCCGAGTGGCACCATTCCCAACCGCAGTGTCGTGGTCATCAATGGTGAAATCAGTGATCCATCTGGCGTAGTTTGGTTCCAACTACAAGGATTAGGGTTTATCAACTCGATGTATGTTAAATTAACTGGGCCAATGGATGTTCGGGCGTAAAAATATAGCAAATAGGGATCGTCAATCACACTTGTCTGTGTAACTGACGATCCCTATTTGTATGCGTTCACCAATTGGCGATGCCTTTTTCTACTGACGTCCCGTTAAATGTTTTAAAGTTTGGACCACTTGATAAGCAAATGGCCGCACTGGCCGTGTGAAAACACCTGCTGTCTCTAGTGTTTCACCATTAAAGGATTGCTTGAACTTTAGCACCCCATCGGAACCATCGAAGTTACCAGTAACTCCATAAAAGTTATACAGTGGGATTTGATCAGCAACTGCTTGATGGAGCATTTCATCTTGAATCAAATACGGCGCGTAATAGCGTTTAAATTCATCATTAGTAAAACTAAACATATAGGAGACTTCCTGCGGTTGTGTGAAGAACATGGCGCCGGCCAAGACAACCGTGTCACCGTATTTTTCTTGTTGCTGACTGGCATCTGCGATTCGCTTAACATGTTGCTTATCCTGATCATTTAATTCGTTTAACTGTTTCTTGAAATGTTTATTTGTCGGTGACTGCGTGAGCTTTTGCTGAATCGTTGCAATTTGCTGACTTAACTCCTCACGTTTGTGTGCTTCTTCTTGCAAATAATCGGCAAAGTTCAATTCAGCAAAAATGAACTGTACCTGATCTCCATAGGCTTTAAACGTCTTTTGATAATAATCCAAAGATTTATCTGTAAACCCACGACGTTCAGCAGTCGCGTCCGCGTATTGTTTGAACTCGGGCAATTCCTCATATGAAAGCCGCCGTAGCTTAACACCGAACTGGTGGGTCTTTTTGATGGCATATTGGGCGTCCTTCGTGTAGCTAGCAGGCAGTGTCGCCTCTGTCAGCTCAGATAGATCCTTAATGAACTCATAACCCAAACTAATCTTGGAATATTCCCCATCTACCACTGGCTTAGATGGTTGATACTGGAATCCGGCTGCCTGCAAATGACGGATACCAGCATCACTAAAATGCTTGGTCACTCTACCGTCATCATCAAAAGCCCGTGTATGCATATTGGGTAACCATCGCAGGACCAATCCTCGACGCGCTTTTGCATAAGCAATCGTTTCATCAGCCAAGAATTTAACTAAATCCGCATCTTGCCAATCCAGCAATGGCCCACCAGAAACTTCAAACAAAGTGCCGACATGTAATGGCCGACTATTAAGTAATTCAGTCGCAATTACCTCACCGTGGTCATCAACAACGCCCATTAGTTCTGATGCCCAGCCACGCTGTGAAAGAACTTGTTGTTGATATGTTGTTTGCATGTAGGAACCAGCCGGATGGTGCTGTTCGAAGGCAGCATATTGTGCTTCTGTCAGTTTCTGAAATTGCATGAAATATAGAACTCCCTTTTTTCTAAAATAACGAGTTTCACTGTGATCATTAAGTCGATGACCATAGCTCATAAAAGATTTCACCGATAGCGAGCATATCAATAGTGCAGTGGAACAACAACTATAAATCCAAATTCAAAAACAAATGTTAAGCATTGCGATCTTTCACTAGGTCAAAATAATTTAGGTCACAATAAAAAAGCAATCCAACTTATGTCGCTGGATTACTCAACTTATTTATGCTTCTAATACACCAGCTTCGACCACTTCACGTTGCATGTGGAAATACCAGTGATCCCCTATTTTTTTGATACCGACCGTTTTAAAATCGTGTCGGTCATAAAGCGCCTTAGCACCGGGGTTTTCGAAATCAACATTTAAACCGACGACTGATTTATCATCCTCGGCGGCAAAATCAGGAATTGCCTCCAATAATTTGCCACCGATCCCTAAACCTTGAAACTGTGGATCAACCACGATTGAATCCAGATACCATTCGTTTTTAAACGCCTCGTAATCAGATCCAAACGGACTGTCCGTTTCAAAGACATCGCTGAAACGGGTAGCTCGTTCCAGCACTCGATCAACAGCTGCTTCATTTTCATCAGGGTAGCCAAACGCCACCCCTACTACTTGACCATTGGCCTCGGCCACCACTGTCGTTGCTTTACCAGATAGATAGGCTTCGCTCTGGTAAGCGGCGGTGATGGCCTTTAGGACGGCAGGGTCAGGGACGTCTTCTAATTCTTCGAGTTCCATTTCCTTGAAAATGATATTGATGAGGGGGGCTATCTGGCCAGCATCATCTTTTTGTGCCTCACGTATGGTTATGATAAATATTCCTCCATTCTGTCTGCTTAATATCATACCTGAAAGCCGCCATAAAGGCAAAAATCACAATTATTCATTAAGGCAAACTGAGAAACTGCCGCATTGGTTATTTCTTTGGTAAAATAGGCTCAAACGTAAGTCAACTACGCCAGTAGAAGAATGGAGAATAATATGATTCCAACAATTATCATTGTGGTTATTTTAGTTTTGCTAGTTGCCATCTACATCGGCCAATATAACGGTCTGGTGCGATCAAGAACCTACACGCAGGAATCTTGGAGCCAGATTGACGTGCAACTCAAACGACGAAATGATTTGATCCCTAACTTAGTTGAAACCGTTAAGGGGTACAGCAAGTATGAACAAAGTACCTTGGAAAAGGTCATCGGTTTGCGCAATCAATTGGTTAACGTGCCCGCAGACGATCACCAACAGGCGATGAACCTATCTGATCAGCTAACTAATTCACTGAAGAGTATTTTTGCAGTTGCCGAAGCTTATCCTGACTTAAAAGCTAATACCCAATACAGTCAGCTGATGGAAGAACTTTCCAACACAGAAAATAAGATTGCTTACTCACGCCAGTTATACAACACCAGCGCTGCTAACCTGAACTTAAAGATTCAGTCTTTCCCAAGTAATATCGTCGCTAACATTCATCACTTTACCCCAGCTGACTACCTACAAGTTCCCGAAGAAGAAAAGTCAGCCCCAAAAGTGTCTTTCGATAAATAAGCAACATCCATTTTATTGCAAAGGAGTCTCATCCCTTGTTATTCGAACAAATTCGTCAAAATAAGCGACGAACCATCTACGTCCTCATCGGCTTTGTCTTACTGGTGATGGCCATTGGCGTCGCCGTCGGTTATGTTTTCTTCAATAGCAGCTTGATCGGCTTAATCATGGCGTTAGTAATCGCCGTCATCTATAGTCTCGTCATGATTGGTAACTCAACGAATGTTGTCATGTCGATGAACCATGCCCAAGAAATCACCAGCGCAGAGCAAGCACCGATGCTATGGCATACCGTGGAAGACATGGCAATGGTCGCACAGGTTCCAATGCCTCGTGTGTTTATCATCGATGATCCCAGTCCGAATGCATTTGCAACGGGCAATGATCCACAACATGCGGCGATCGCAGCTACGACTGGTATCCTCCGCGTCTTAAATCGAGAAGAATTAGAAGGCGTCATTGGTCACGAAATGAGCCATGTCCGCAACTATGACATTCGCCTACAAACGATTGCCCTCGCCTTATCTGCAGCTATTAGCTTGTTGGTAAACATCGGCATGCATTCCTTTTGGTGGGGCGGCGGTCGCCGCGATCGCGATAATGACAACAATGGCGGCGGTTATCTACAAATCATCATGATCATTGTCTCAATCCTGTTGGTTATCCTAGGGCCATTAGCCGCATCCATTGCGCAAATGGCCTTGTCGCGTAATCGTGAATACCTTGCCGATGCCGGTAGCGTTGAGCTAACCCGCAATCCTCAAGGACTGATTTCTGCGCTACGCAAGATCTCAAGTAGTGAGCCGATGCAAGCTGCTGATGCTAGTAGCGCAGCCCTGTATATTTCTGATCCATTTAAGAAGAAACGGTCCTTCAGCCATTGGTTTGATACGCATCCACCGATTGAGGATCGAATTGAACGACTGGAGAAGATGTAACAACTTTTTATAAAGAATTGTAATGAAAAAATACTCACAGCCTCCTTCATCTTTGCGATGTTGCAAGTTGTGAGTATTTTTGACTCTAATCGCTGATTCCTTACATTTGATGGCCGGCATTTACAATTCGATTATCTAAAAATGATAAACAATGTCAAATGTTAGCTTACTGTTGAGATAACAACACATAACACTCACAGAATAGTTTATCACCACGGATTTAATATTTTTATCCCATGTTGAGATTTAGACGCTTAAAAATCTCGTACAACTCACTCGATGAATTTTCTGCGCACTGTTCCGAAAAGGTTAAACATCCCATAGTTATGCATTCTCACAATTTACATTCATTGAACTCGATGTTTGTACTCATAAAATAGTGTGCAACCGATTATCAATAAAGAACTGACAGCAGATATCAAAATTCCTGCGTGTAAACCAGCAGGTTCATAAACAAGATGAATCATTTTAGTTCCCGTGGGAACCTCAATCCCCATTAGTGTTCCAACAGCTCGCTGTTGAGTTAGTATGCGACCATTTTGATCGGTAATCTTCCATGCTTCATCATAAGGTAATGATAACATCAGCGTTTGTGAACGCTTATTATTTACCTTTAACTTAATATGGTTATTCTTTATTTGTTGATTTTCAATCATCCCAGACGCCTTTAATAACTTACGACCATCGCGCAAGACCAGTGAATTTTGTGTATATGCCCTGGCATCTAAATTCATGCCTTCTATTGGTTTATTGTCACTAGAGCGTAACGTCACAGTACTTTCCTGCCCAGCATGAAAATTCCCTAAATCAATAATTCCATTTTCTCCCTCTGTTCTATATTCCGAAATTAGTCGTCCATTAAGAAAAACATTCAGAGGTTGACTGATTAACGTTGATCTTACTTGAGGAAACTCTGCATATAGTTCACCGTCATGATTGGCCACTACTCGATATTTCTTTATTGCTGAAGTAGTTGTTGGCATCAGATCTATTCTGGCCAGATCATTCAAATTGCGTTTATCTCCGGTAATAGACCGCCATATTAAATTCTGATTCTTAAATGGATTAATGTTACTAGTCTGTTCCAGCTGGTGATTGCCCCATAATGCACTTCGGTCAACAGTCATAGCTAAAGGAAGCGCGTCTGTATCTCTATATATTTTAAGATTATTAACATTACTTATAAGCCTTCCTTTAAAACTTAAATTATTGACCACGTTATCATATCCCACACTTGCAACTACTCTATTAAAATCTTTTTGAAGAGTGCTGTTAGAATTCTCAATTCTGTATTTCACACCAAATAATTCATCCATTGCCCTAGTTGAACCATTACTATAATTCGACCACCTCGTCCAGCCATGATTTTGATGATAGCCAACAGCGGCCATGAAGTTAACCAAATCTGTTGGCTGTGTTGATGTATAACTACTCATGCCATTATAGTTTAACAACAATGGTTGATTTGTAGATTGTGATGTAGATATTCCAATTCTATAGAACGTGGAATCATCTCTTTTAATGTCACTTATTGCTGAACCAAGGGTATCAACATATTTGTTAAAGACAGAGACTTGGAGTTGGGTTTGGTTGGTGCCCCAGTTCATCCAAACCCCATAGCTAATATCCAAAAAAGCTAGTACGACTAATGCGAAACTGCCAAAACGAGATAAGTTTTTGTGAGTTATTAGAAACCCAAAGATTGCCATCATAAACAAACTGTAAACAAGAGTTCGACCACTAATAAAACTTTCCACTTTTGAAAGAAGGATCAGTAAAGCTGTTACTACTAATAAAATACGTTCCAGTTTGCGACCGGAAATATTTAAATCACTTCGTAATGAAACAGCAGCAACTTGACACATCACAAAAACTAAACAAAAGGATTCTCGTTGTGGAAAGCCATTTGGCATTGCAAACGCATGCCAAGCTAAATAAATCCCTTTAAAAGCGGAAAAGAATATCAAAGTTACGATCAGATAAAACCAAAGGCGCTTTTCATCACCACGAATTGAACTGGAGCTAAAAAATAACACTAACGCAGTAATGACAAACATACCACAAAAGATTAGCGGCCCAACCTGCGGTACATTACCAGGCACTCCTCCTAAAATTCCTCTGGTTTCATCAACTAAGTTATACATAAAATCAAACGAAAATCGATAAGGTTCTTTAAGCACTCCCGTTGTTGAAAGATAACTAGGTATTAGTATTGCACTTGCTAGGCCTAAACTAAATCCTCCCGTAATAATTGCGGCAACAGAACGATTACGCAAAGTAATGGTATTTACTTGCTTCAATACTTTGCTCCAAAGAATTAAGAAGATAAATTCAATAACACAAAAAAAACTTATGATAAAACCTGTGTAGTAGTTAACTACAAACGCATAAAACAAAAGCAATCCAAAAAGATATGGTCTTTGTCCACTAAATATTTTTTCAAGGCCAAGCATAATTAACGGTAGGAGTATAACTGCGTCCAGCCACATTACGTTAGACATGTAGATAATAGAGAATGCTGATAACGAATAAGCTGTTGAAATGACGAGATCAAACCAAATTGCATTTCTCTTCTCTATCACTTTAAACATGCTTAACTTAAAATGGAAATGAAGATAAATGAACATGGCTAATCCGGATATTGCCAATTTAAGCCAAACGATCGTTAAAAGAAAATTTGCCACTCTACCTACTGAGAAAAAAAGAATGAGTAAATTAAGTGGATTCAGTAAATAGTAAGTAAAAATCCCAAAAAAATTCCCACCAATATTAATTGATGTATTATAAAGAAATGCGCTTGGATTACTCAAATTTTGTTTTAAGTAAGCGAAAAAGCTCAAATATTGATTATTTGCGTCGATATATGCAATTGTGTTGTCCCCAAATGGTGTTATTTTCAATAGAAATAGCATCACACCAAAAATAAGGAATGGTATTAAAAACGCTGCCCCATAAAAAAAACAACTTCGTCTTAACGAACTCATTTCATTTGATTTACTTTTCAAAGTTTCTCCCCCTTATGAAGAACGGCGCTCAAAGATAATTGATGACCATCTGTATAAAACTATATGTTCCCGATGGCATCCCGCCGTACTTTAGCAAATGGAACAATTATTGAATAAACTTAATCAAAACAAGTGAAACACATTGACCAGCGTCTGACTTCTCCACGAAACGAATTAAATTAAGATTTAACACGAAATTTTTTTGGGGAAGAATAATAACCAGTATTTAACTATACTTATAGACTTTCGATCAAAATCAGCACAGACTAATAATTTTAATTCGCATAGACATTTACAACTTCGCCGCTAACTTCACATCTGGATATTTCTGAATGAACCAGTTCTCAGAGAATTGATTCTCAAATAAGAATAGTGGCATATCGTGACTATCCTTAACCAAGATATTGCGACTTGAAGCCATCTTTTCATCCAATTGTTCCGGATCAATCCAGCGAGCAATTTTTGAACCCAGTGGTTCCATCGTAACTTCAGAATTGTATTCATTTTTCATCCGAAATTCGAAAACTTCAAATTGAAGTTGCCCAACAGCCCCTAAGATATAGTCATTAGCAGTGTAGGAGCGAAATAATTGGACAGCCCCCTCTTGAACTAGTTGCTGAATTCCTTTATGAAATGACTTTTGTTTCATTACATTTTTGGCATTAACTCGAACAAATAGTTCCGGCGTAAACTGTGGCAAATCTTGAAATTGAATCGCTTCCTTGCCAGTATAAATCGTATCACCGATTTGAAAATTGCCTGTATCATATAAACCGATGATATCCCCCGCCACCGCCGTTTGAACATTCTCTCGTTCTTCAGCCATAAATTGGGTTGAATTACTTAATCTAAGTTTCTTATCGGTTCGCTGAAGACTCACATCCATGCCACGCTCAAATGTGCCTGAGCAAATGCGAACGAATGCAATTCGGTCACGATGCTTGGGATCCATATTTGCCTGAATCTTAAAGACAAAACCCGAAAAAATTTCATCGGTGGGCTCAACGAACCTGTTAGATTTCGTCTCGTGTTCTGCTGGTTGCGGTGCATAATCCAAATAAGTCTTCAAAAAAGTCTCCACTCCAAAGTTAGCCAAAGCGGACCCAAAAAACACAGGCGTTAAATCACCAGTTTTGATTTTTTCCTGATCTAACTCATTGCCGGCCGCATTAATCAAATCAATTTCATCAAGTGTGTCTCGCCAAATTGATTCCTGATGTAAGGAATTTTCCTCAGCAATATCGCCATCTTCATTCAGTGGTAAATATTGCTGTCCATCCGCATCTGGATGATACAAGGCAACCTGCTGATTATAACGATCGTATAAACCTTGTAGTCCCTTGCCCATGCCAATCGGCCAATTCATCGGATATGTTTCAACACCAAGCACATCCTCTAATTCAGCTAATAAATCCAATGGTTCACGCCCATCTCGATCCAGCTTATTCATAAAGGTGAAAATTGGAATGCCACGCATTTTACAAATCTGAAATAATTTTTTAGTTTGCGGTTCAATTCCCTTTGCTGAATCAATCACCATAATTGCTGAATCGACAGCCATTAAGGTTCGATAAGTATCTTCGGAAAAATCCTCATGTCCAGGAGTATCTAAAATATTAATTCGCTTGCCATTGTAGTCAAACTGCATCACAGAACTGGTAACCGAAATTCCACGTTGTTTCTCGATTTCCATCCAATCTGATGTAGCAAACTTACCGGTTTTACGCCCCTTGACGGTTCCTGCTTGCCGAACGACGCCACCAAGTAATAACATTTGTTCAGTAATCGTTGTTTTACCCGCATCCGGGTGTGAAATGATTGCAAAAGTGCGTCGTGATCGAACTGCTTCGTTTAATTTTTCTTTATTCATGAAAACTCCCTCGCTTTATATGCGACTACTATCATACCATGTGATTAAAGAAAAAGGACTACTCGGAAAACGTCTCTCTTTAAAACCGTAAAAAGACGTGAAAATAATGTTATTTTCACGTCCAATATATTTTATTGCTAATTAATTTGAACGAGACTACACAATCCGTCGATTAATATTATCGGCAATTTCTTCCCAAGTTCCCAGATCTGGCACTTGGTCTGTCAATCGATTAATCCCAACGCCACCCGTTGAAGAGTTAGGCGAATCGTGAATAAAGTAACCATCTCCTAAATAAATGCCAACATGATTAACATCATCCATAAAGAAGATATCGCCTCTTCTTAGCTGACTCCAATCCACAGGCGTTCCGTACCCTTCAAGTGTCCACGTCGTAGCACTTGTATAATTTCCTAGTATGATCCCAGCTTGCGAAAAAGCCCAATGGACAAAGCTGGAACAATCAAATCTATGCGCAGCAATCGAGGCCGGTGTTCTCCCACCACCCCAAGTATATGGTGCCAGTCCAATTTGACTTTGAGCGGCGTTGACTACTGCTTCAATGGTGGGATTTGTCGCAATCCAAACACCGTCGTTATCGATATGATACATCGTACTGTTAAGCCATTGCGTTGCATTTTTTAGCAAAACACCACCGTCGCCAAAGTAATAAGTATTACCCCAGTTATAATAATATTGGTTGGTGTAGCGCACGCCACCTTCACCAAAGTAATACATGTTGCCCCAGTTGGAGTAAAACTGGTTGGTGTAACGGGCACCACCATCGCCGAAGTAATACATGTTGCCCCAGTTGGAGTAAAACTGGTCGG
>NZ_BQXO01000004.1:28743-197084 GCF_045862785.1 Furfurilactobacillus curtus
TGTTACCATTCTCAGTCTGTAAACCGTTTTTGACTGCACTACGCGCGGCCATAAATGAATATGTTTGGGCCGAGGCGACCCCATCAGTACCCTCAGCAATATTACTTGAAGCTGAAGTTGCCGCGGAGTTCGCCTTCTGGACATCGCTACCAACATTCGAACTGGCAGCAGGCAAAGATGTTGCTGACGCAGAGCTGGAAGTAGCTGAAGCTGCTATTCTGTTTGTATCCCCAACACTTTCTGCAACAGACGGTTCATCATTTGCAGAGGCAGATTCATTAACGGGCACAGACGCTTGGCTGGCTTTAGCTAAATCGGCTGAATGACTCGTCGCTTGGTCCTGGGCGTTAGAAATGGTAGCAGTACTAGTCATTGCTTCATCAGAATTACTTGTCGCAGGTACTGCTGCCAGCTCTGTTCGTATCTGTTCACCCGTGTCGGCATACGCTTTATTTTGTCCTAGCATCATCATTCCACCTAATGCGAGTACCGTAATGCCAGCAACACACCAATTTTTCCCTCGTTTAAACAATTTGAAATGCACTTTTTTATCTCTCATAGAATTAGCCCTCTAATTTTTTAAACTATGTACTTGAAATCAAGTTAATACTAGCATAAAACTACTACGCCTATACTCGATTAGAAAATTTGTTAAAAAAATGCAATACTATGTTTTTAGTATATAGCACTCGTTCAGTCTCTTTTTTAATTTCGAAAATACGTTCGTCAAATTTGCGTTACCAATTCTTAACAATTTCGGTAATTTCCACTAAACAATTTCGTTCCATGGTAGCATATGGTAATCGGGTGAATTTGGTGTGAAAGGATTTAAACTTATGCAAGGAAAAGTACATTTCAAAATGTATAAAAAAGGACGTTTTTGGTGTTTATCTGCATTAGCAGCAACCGGAGTAGGCTTTGGATTAATAAGCTCCCATACATCTGCTTTGGCAGATGTCGTACCCAAAACACAAATCTATTCGACAAATTTGGCAGACGTAGATACTACTACCTCAACGTCAAATAACAGAGATTCTGTGGAGACTGCTATATCGAATAGTCAGCAAAGTGCACCAACACAGTCATTAAGCCTACCAGATGGGTCTTCTCAAGCACAAAGCACGGTATCTTCAGCTTCTACTATAAATATGATGTCGGGGGCCGCTAACCCACAAGCAACTAATTCTGCAGTTAAACTATCCTCATCAGCGACAAGCGAGACCACTATTGAGACTACTAGTGCGCCACAGAGTAATAATAACGCTAGTTCTCTGGTAGCGACTTCTGTCCCTTCTCAAGTCGCCTCGGCCCAAACATATTCATTTATGGCCGCGCGTAGTGCAGTCAAAAACGGTTTACAGACTGAGAATGGTAACACGTATTATTACATCAACGGCGTTCGGCAAAGTGGCACACAAGTTGTTAATGGTAAGACTTATTACTTTGATCCGGCTACCCAACAAATGAAGAATGATTACTTCTATGATCATAACGGGCAAATGTACTACTTTGGCAACGACGGTGCTGAGTACCAGGATCAGTTCTATTCCAATTGGGGTAACATGTACTACTTTGGCAAGAATGGTGCTCGTTACACAGATCAATTTTATTCCAACTGGGGCAATATGTATTACTTCGGCGACGGCGGTGTTCGCTATACCGACCAGTTCTATTATAATTGGGGAAAAATGTATTATTTCGGTGATGGTGGTGTTCGCTATACCGACCAGTTTTACTCCAACTGGGGCAACATGTATTACTTCGGCGATGATGGTGCCCGTTACACCAACCAGTTTTACTCCAACTGGGGCAACATGTATTACTTTGGTGAAGGTGGCGTGCGCTACACTAATCAGTTCCTATACGATGATGGCAACATGTATTATTTCGATGGTGATGGCGTTCGTTACACAAACCGCTTTTACCAAAACTGGGGCAATACTTACTACTTTGGCACCAATGGCGCCTTAGTTAAAAACACGACAACGAATTTAGGATTTGGCAATATCTCTTTTGATGACAACGGTGTAATTGTGAATACTGATATTAACGGCAATCAAAATAGCCACCAAAATCAATTTCTTAACAGTATTATGCAAGGGGCTATTCAAGGGTGGAAACAGTATGGCATCTTGCCTTCTCTAACAGCTGCTCAAGCCATTTTAGAAAGTGGGTGGGGTGCGTCATCATTAGCCGCCATATACCATAATCTATTTGGCATCAAAGGGGACTACAACGGGCAATCCGTTTATCTACCAACGTATGAATATTTTAACGGGGCTTATCAATACGTTAACGCTGCCTTTCGTGCTTATCCAAATGCTTCTGCTAGTGTTCTTGATCATTCTGCGTTTTTAACTGAAAATTCTCGATACCATAATTTATTGTGGGTTAAAAATTCTGACGCAGTGACCAATTTGATTAGACAAGATGGTTACGCAACGGATCCAAATTATACGGCTTCGCTTAGAAATGTGATTGCAATATATCATTTAAACGTTTGGGATCAATTAGCATTTTTATAATATCAATGCTCTAATTGCATATCGCTTTTACATTGTTTTAAATGGATCAAGAAATGTCAAAGGGTCGAATTCAGGTACCTCTCAAGAGGTACCTGAATTCGACCCTTTTTCCATTTATAAAATCAAAAAATTCAATTCAAACATTGTGTTTCTCAGCTTGTGCCTATAAATTAAAGCTCTTTAGCTATACAAAGCACTAAGTTGCGACTAAAACTTTGTGCCTTGTATTATATTTTCCCTTATGTCAAAAAACGTCTTCATGAAAACACCTTTTTTCGCTTAAATGGAAACTGACGGTGCATATAGACAGATCTGATCCATGGTAAATGTGGGATCAAATAAACTGCAACAGTTGTAAGTAAAATTCGATACAGAATCACTAGGATAACTGCCAGTAAGGGCCCAAATAGTGCGTTGCTATGCGCAAATATGAAATCTCCTAATTTTAAATTATCTAAATCAATCATATGGATGCACATCACAATCAAAGACTCTTTACCAAACAACGTTAACCAGGATAAACGTTTGCGGTCAAAATTGCTTAGCCATTTAGCAAAAATGATAATTGTAAAACTGCCTCCCATCGCCCCAATGACCGCAAAAAATGGATTAGCCGCAAAGCCGATGTTCAAATAAAATGGCCCAATCCAAGCAGATAATCCCCACAAAATAACTGCAACGACTAATATCCAACTATGCTTACACCATGTATCCATTAAGTTGGTTTGCCTCAGCCAAAAGCCAAACCAGTAAAAAGATTGGCTAACTAGTGCAGCATTTAAGGACCAAGGCAATACCCCAAATTTCGTTAATCCAAAGCCCATCCCAGTTAACACAATACTTAGTAAAAAGAGAACCATATCGGAACATTTAAAATAACGTCTAATATTGAGCAGCCCATTAAATATAAGGTTACCCAGAAACATGGCTAACAAAAACCAAATAACGCCAATTGCAGGGACACTCAAGTTGTGGTTAAAAATAAAGGGAACCGGTGTAGCAACACCAGATATCCCAACAAGCGCTGCTTTAGATACGGGAAGCGATGTGCCAACACCAGCTATTCCAGCAAGTGCTGCTTTAGACAAACTACCCAATCCCTTAATTCCTACCCAGCCTGGAAGTCCGGGCGCTAACCAAGACAAAAACATAATAATTAACACTGTGCCAAAATATGGCAACAATATGTTACCCATCAGCCCTTTAAGCAATCGACTCCAAGAACGTCGCTTAAATAAGTAACCAGATAATACAAAGAAAATGGGGACATGAACTGCGAAAAACAATCTCACCAGTCCAGATGCTGAGTATACATACATCGAATGGCCAATAATAATCATGATCATTGCAATTCCCCTGGTCAGGTCAATCCATTCAATTCGCTTCAAAATCAATCACTCCGTTCTACCAGTTAGTTGTTGTTTTGCTTGCCTTTTTGTTAACATGTCGGTTCATACACTTTATAGGCCATTTAAAAATATATTTATTACTTCTCTCCTTGATCCCCTAACTGCCAAATATTCCACACATACTGTACCACCGTCCGCACCACCGCATAAAACGGAATACAAAGAATCATTCCTGGAATCCCAGCAATATGTCCAGCTGCTAGTAACAAAATGATAATGGTCAGTGGATGAATTTTAAGTGAACGCCCAATGATATTTGGGTAGATAATGTTGCCGTCAATCTGTTGCACGACGACCACGACCACGACAATCCACAGAAGTTTGTTTGGCGCCATGATTAAACCAACAATCAAGGCTGGCGTAATGCCTATGTATGGGCCAACATATGGGATGATGTTGCATAATCCAGCAATAATCCCTAGTAACAAGCCAAAGGGCATGCCGATCAACATATAACCAATCGAGGTAAACACACCAACAAACAGACATTCAATAACCTGTCCGCTGATGTACTGAGAAATCGTATCACCCATTTTATATAACAATTCGACAATCCGATCTTGCCGCTTATCCGGCAAGAAACGAGCGATTGAGGGAACTAATTTCCCACCGTCTCGCAACATGTAAAATAAAATCACGGGTACGGTAATGGCCGTGATCGTAATGTCCGTAATTGTTCCAATTAAATTACCAACGCCACTCGTAATATTGCCAATGAAGCCTTGCGCCCAAGAAGACAGCGAAGCTTCGACAGATTTTAAATATTTAGCTACATCAGGATTATCTAAAATGTGCGAATGCTCGACATATTTCGTCAATTCTTTTTGTGATTGGGTCGCCACATGGGGCACACTAGCGATCAATTGGCTAACCTGCCCTGTTAGTGGCGGTATTAGAGAAAGGACACCAATCACAATCAACCCAACTAATAACAAGATGACGATTAACGATGCCCATGTCCGAGTCAGACGAAATTTCTTATAGTGAACGCGCATTAACAACTTCACTAATGGGTTAAGCATATAGAACATAAAACCGGCCACGATAATAGGCACGAACACAGCGGAAATAAAGGTCCCGATCGGTCGAAAAATAAAATTAATCTTTGTGCAGACCCAAATTAAGGTGACGACAACTAAAACCTCAATCGACCAGAACAGCAAGTTGGAATTCTTCAATCGATTCAACATTTTCTTACCCCCAACAATTCGTTTTAAACGAAAGGCAACCAGTCTCATTTCGAAACTGATTGCCTCAGTTAGCCATCAACGTTCACGACGGGAAAGCTCTTGATAACGCCGATACCAAAGCTCAATATACGCAGGTGAAAACGGACCCTTGCCCTGATTAATCCAGTCCACAAGCACTCGTACATTAGCTTTCAAAATATGATCAAGCTCGTTTGAATAATGCCACGTCGTTCCGTGGCTTTGATATTCATCAACATCTAGTAACCGCTTTTCACCATTTGGAAACACCTTTACGTCCAAATCGTAGTCGATGTATTTAACCGCTTCGTGATCTAATACATAGGGCGACGCCAGATTACAATAATATGAAACGCCATTATCACGAATCATCGCAACGATATTAAACCAAAAATGTTTATGAAAATAAACAATCGCCGGCTCTCGCGTAACCCAACGACGTCCGTCATCTTCAGTAACAAGGGTGTGGTCGTTAAGCCCGATTAATTCATTTTCAGTTTGTTTCAGCACCATCGTGTCGCGCCACGTTCGGTGCAAGCTCCCGTCGTGTTTATAACTTTTGATGGCCACATAGTCCCCTTCTCTGGGACCTGCAGCTTCACGTGTCATAAATCTCCCAACTTTCTTAACCTGGTGAAAAGTAAACCAGTGTTAGTATACCAGAATTTAAGTCGTAGACACGCAGGTGCAGCGCATTTTCTGAAATATGTATGGTAAAATTAATGAGCATGATTTTCAGCAGCATTAATTTAACTTGATTACATAGCGGAGGCGTTTCTTGAAAACCGTCAGTTGTATTGTCGTAACTTATAATCGACTCGAATATTTAAAACGTTGTTTAACACACATCCTCGATCAATCAACACCTGTCAGCCATGTCATTGTCGTTAACAACAACAGCACAGACGACACGGAAGGCTATTTAAATAGTTTGACTGATTCACGAATCATCACCACAAATCCTCATCAAAACATTGGCGGCGCCGGTGGTTTTGCCTGGGGCATTAAGACTGCTTATCAGGAAACAACCGATGATTATTTTTGGCTGATGGATGATGATACGATGCCCCAAATCACCTGTTTAGAAAACTTGTTAACGGCCACGGATACATTAGCCGACAAGTTTGGCTTTCTCGTCAGTGACCCACGATGGACAGATGGGACGCCTAATCAGATGAACGTCCCATTGACCCAACGTTTTTGGACCAGCAATTTAGATGATCATTTAATCCAGCTTCAATATGCCACCTTCGTCTCTTTCCTATTCAAACGAACATCAGTGACAAAGTTAGGTTTGCCCTATAAAGAATACTTCATTTGGTCAGATGACATTGAGTACAGCACTCGATTGCAAGCAATGGGGGCTTCCTATTTAGTTGCCGACAGCAAGGTGATTCATGAGACCGGCAACAATGTGGGCGCCGATATTGTCACTGATAGTTTAGGCCGAATTCCCCGCTATTTTTATTCTTACCGCAATCTGTATTCCACTTGGCGAAAGTATAAAGGCCACAAAGGCGCGTTCAAACAATTTTTACAGGCCATGCTTGATCTAATACATGTTCTACGACATAGCCCAGATCATAAATGGCTTCGCGTCCGTACCCTGTTACGCGGGCAATTTGCCGGCTTCTTCTTTAAACCTAAAGTTGATTTTGTTTCACAAATTGATCAATCTGCAAAATAAATCCAATTAAACGAAAAACACATCGCCAAGTTCTGGGATGTGTTTTTCGTTTGGATTACTTATTAAATTCTTGGTTGACCGCCGTCAATGCGGCATGGATCACCTGATGCATGTCGTAATAACGATACATTCCTAAACGACCACCGAACAGCACTTTCGGCTGGTTCTTAGCCAAGTCCCGGTATTGCGTGTATAGGTCGTTGTTCGTCTTGTTATTAACTGGATAATAAGGCTCATCACCACGGTGCCAAGTTGCTGGATATTCACGTGTGACGATCGTCTTATTCTTATCACCCTTACCAAATTCAAAGTGCTTATGTTCAATGACCCGTGTATATGGTGTTTCGGCATCCGTATAATTGATCACTGCGTTACCTTGGTAATTATCAACATCCATTTCTTCGGTTTCAAAATGCAAGGAACGATATTGTAACTCACCAAGTTGATAATCAAAGAATTGATCAATCATCCCAGTAAAGACCACCCGCGGATAATCCAACAGATATTCATCCTTGTGATCAAAGAAATCAACGCCAGTTTCCACATCAATCAACTCGTTGGCTAACATCTTCTCAACAATTTGAGTATATCCACCGATCGGAATGCCTTGGTAGGTATCATTGAAGTAGTTATTATCAAATGTATAACGGACAGGGAGGCGGCGGATAATAAAGGCGGGTAGGTCCGTGGCCTTTTGCCCCCATTGCTTTTCTGTATAGCCCTTGATGAGCTTTGTGTAAATATCCGTTCCAATCAACGAAATCGCTTGTTCTTCAAGGTTCTTCGGTTCACCAGCACTCAGATTCGCGGCCGCTTTTTGTTCGTCAATCTTAGCTTTCGCTTCAGCTGGGGTGACCACGCCCCATAACTTGTTGAACGTGTTCATGTTAAATGGCAAGTTGTACAGTTCGCCCTTATAATTGGCCACTGGTGAATTCGTATAACGGTTAAATTCCGCAAATTGTTGTACATAGTCCCAGATATCTTTGTCTGACGTATGGAAAATATGCGCGCCATACTGGTGCACTTGGATCCCATCTTGTTCTTTTGTATAGATGTTGCCGGCGATGTGATCTCGCTTTTCAATCACTTTAACGCGCTTACCTCGCTTAGCAGCCTCATAAGCAAACGTCGCACCAAAAAGCCCCGATCCCACAATCAAATAATCATATTCAGTCATTATTATCCTCCACTAATTTACAGTTACTTAGTGCGACTCACTGCCAGGTAAATGAACGAGTGACTTGCCCCCTCGGCCGCGCACGCCATCCCAAAAACCGGCGTTATACTGGTTAAAGACAAAGTGTCGATTACCTGCAAATTTACTTTGTATAATCGTCGTCATTAACCTAGGATACCAATACGTTAAATATAACCCAGTCACAAGAGAACTCTTACCATGTCGCTTCATCGTTAACACTTTATTACGCACATTATAGTAAGTACGCCAATCTCGCTGATATTTGGCGATCGTATCCATTGACGGAATGGCCGTCTTATGGATCACCTGCGCGTCATTAATGTTTAACAATTTTGTGTGCTGGCGCAAGCGTAATGAATATTCAAAGTCATCCCACCAAATAAAATAATCTTTTTCTGGCAAACCTACTTTAGCAACTAAAGCGGTCGCAAACACACATCCACAAAAACTAAACCAATCAATAGTCGTTTCTGCCACGCCTTCAAACGCACTGGCCGGCAGCAATGACTTTTTCACCCAATACTCATTAGAAACAACCCCGCGTTGATCACTTTGAATTCGACCATCTGTCAACATGACATTACCAGAAAAGGCTTGAATATCAGGATGTCTACGCTGAGCTAATGCCAGCTTTTCAAAGTAAGCCGGTTCATAAATGGCATCATCATCAGACAATGCCAACCAGCCAACGTCAGGCAATTGAGCCGCTAATCGAACTCCCTCATTAAAGCCACCAGAACCACCAATATTTTCTGGTAACCGATGAATTTCAACTAAGGGATTTTGATCGAGTCCGGCGCGATGTAACTCATCGGGCGTGCCATCAGTCGAATGATTATCAATGACGACAATCTTAACCGGCGGGATGGTTTGCTTGAGTAAGCTATTGAGTGCTTCAACTAGTAAACGTTTACGATTAAAGGTCACCACTACGGCGGCGTAGCGCATATTGATCTCAGTCACAATGAAGCTCCCTTCGGTAAATAATGTTCATTTTTGCCTAGCTTTCCACGCAGTCCGTCACCAAACGCCTGCCAGTAAACACGCTGAATATGGCGGCGATATCCTTTAAATCGTGGTGTCAAAGTTAATCCGTACTTAGCCGCCATCCACCCAAATAACAGCGTTCGACCGAACAATGGCGAATGCGCATGGCTAAGCACAGTGGCGACATGGTTTCTCAACCCATAATACTCTCGCCAATCTGGTTGATACTGGTTGGCGAAATCAATCGAAGGTACTTTCGTCTTATGAATTAATTTAGCCGCGGTCACGAGTTGTATTTTGCTATGAGCACGGATGCGCAGCGAATATTCAATGTCATCACCCCAAATAAAGAAGTCAGCGTTGGGCACGCCAATTTCCTGGATTAACGCCCGCTTAACGAAAGCTCCACAAAAAGTGAACGTGTCGATCGACACCATCGCTTGGTGATAATCTTTTTCAGGTACCGAATATGTTTTCAAGCGGTCCCAGTTCCGAATGATTTGTCGCTGATCGACTTGAATACGCCCATCTGGCAAGATTACCTGACCAGCAAAACCAGCAACACTTGGCGTTTCATCAGCCGCTTGTAGTAAGCGTTCAAAGTAATTAGACGCAAAAATGGCATCGTCATCGGACAGCGAAACCCAATCAGTGTCAATTTTCTGTGCCAATGCAACGCCACGGGCAAAACCACCCGCACCGCCTAAATTCGACGACATTTTAATTTGTTCCACCGCCGGTTCATTGGCAAAACGACCGGAGCCTTCGAATAATGCCTCGGTCCCATCGGTTGCCGCATTATTAATCACGAGGATCTTTTGTGGCGAGACCGTTTGTTGAAGAAGGGACTCGAGTGCTTCAGTTAATAGCTCACGTCGATTGTAAGTCACGACCACCGCCACATAGCGCTGTTTTCCTTTACTCATCAGAAGTTCGTCCTATCATTCAATAATTTTTGCCCGGTAAAAATGCCTCATTGCGGCCTAATCGATTACGATAACCGTCAACATATCCGTTAATATAAGCCTTAGTCAAATAACGTGCCACTTTACGACGGGCGGGAACGACTAACATAGCGGTCAACTTTCGAATCATAACGTAAACTAAATATAAGTGAGCGATCGCCATATTGGTCGAGTGTTTTTTGGTCATTGCAACACGGTTACGGGTCACATAATACTCTTTCCACGGGGAAATTTTGTGGCCTTCATCGGTCGTCTTATGCGTGATTAATGCATCTGAAACATTATAAAACTTAGTCAGTTTCTGGGCGCGCAAAGCATATTCAAAATCGTCAAACCGGATAAAATAGTCCTTCTCCGGCATGCCAATTTGATCAATTAAATTGCGGCGTAATACAACCCCGCAAAAGGAAAAAATGTCACATTCAAAATTATGCTCGTACTCTGCATCCGCTACTGGTTTAACGGACAATGTGGCCGTGTTCATCAACCGCTCACGATGTGGATGATCGATCGGTCCACTGGCAAGTCGGACGGTTCCCGTCAGTACTCGATAATTAGGATATCGCTTAGCAGCCTGTGACAATTTCGTAAAATAATCTGGCGCAAAAATGGCATCATCGTCAGCCAAACAGATCCAATCCGCCGCATACGTTTTCGCCCGTGCCAGTCCCTGATAGAAGCCAGCCGAACCGCCAACGTTTTCTGGCAAGCGTAAATAATCAACTTTTTCGTTGTCACCAAACTCACTCGTCATTGCTTGATCCGTCCCATCAGTCGAACAGTTGTCAACGACCACGATTTTTTGAGCCGGCGTTGTTTGGGCTAACATGCTATGGATGGCTTCAATGAGTAAAGGCTTTCGATTGTAGGTAACAATAACGCTAACGTACTTGATAGGTTTCACCTCATTTTATCTTCGGAAAGAATTTGCGTTGCAGAAACTTGCCTCCTTTGATAAACCAATTTTGATGTTCCATGAAGACGAAGTTGACTTCATGATAGTTTAACTGATTGGCCTCAATCCAGACATCCAATAGACGTTCACTGACAAAGCCGTAAACACGGCTGTTATAGGCATCATATTGGCTAATATCAGTCCGTTTTTCAAGCTCAAACAGAATGGCAAATAACCACTCACAGTATTGGTTAAACAATGGTCGTTTCATGATGAACATATTAAACATGTGTGCTGAACGTTTCGCCATAACATCATCAAAAGCTGTCAAATACGAGGGTGTCTGTTCCCCAATAATCTTACGCGCCTCATCCAAGGGTTGCTGGGGATGTGCATGAACGTAATGACTATAATTCGTTTCGATATAATAACGACGTTTTTTCGGTAAGATTAAATCAGCTGTTTGAAATAAGCTGTCAATTTGAGCGCGAGTTAAGATCGTGGTTAGTGTCTTTTGATGATGCACACTTAGATATCGCCGATAATGATCCAGCCCCACAGCGTCAGCGTCAAGGTTCTTCCACGCCCAATATAAAGCCGTCAATTCATTATACGTCGAATTTTTGAGGGAAATGTTATCCCCTGTATTATCCCCTTGAAAGCTCTGATTGACATCTGGGTGTAAGGCTTTGCCAACAAATATTGGTAAATACAATGATCGATCAGCCGGCATTTCATAATTCTTATGTGTTGCAACTAACACTTTTGTATCCATTTACACAGATTGCTCCTTTTGGACGGCGGTATTTGCCATGGTAATAACGGCCACGTAGAAGAAGAAAGAAATCGTCATATAGTAATCGTTCCAAGAAAAAACTAAAACTGATAAAAGCAAATACATCCACAGAAAGATTTCAAACGCATCAATGAGCGTGAGATACATTGCCTTATTCGGCATGGTTGAAGCTCGTAGCTGAGGCTTAAGTTTTATACCTAAACGAACCCGTTTCCAAATATAATACAAAATCGGACCGACAATGATTAGCCCATATTGGGCCAGCCAGGCCCCCCAGTTACTCAACACTGGATACTGTTGTTTCATATAAACAAACAAATATTCTGGATTATTTCGTGTCGCCCGCGGCACAAATTCCATTAGGTAGTTTCCAGTCCAATTATTGCCGACGCCAATAACTGGGTGATGCAAAAACGTGATCAATAAACCAATCGTGCCGCCTAAGCGATTATCGGTACCACCCTTTTGAAAAATATACTGGTTAAGCAGTGTTTGAAATGCATCTACATTCTCGAACGCTAATATGATTAAGACACTCACAACGATAGCTAGTAGATAATAAAACACTTTGTGCCCAGTGTCTGATTTCCAAAATAGCGCGATCAGTGCCAGACCGATAACCAGAAAACCGGTCGAAGTTCGCGCCAAAGCTAGGACGATAAATAACCAGATCATAAAACCGATGTAAATCCAACGATGGTGATGTTGACTATTCGTAAAAAAATCATAGTGATTGACTAAGGCGGCAATGATTGGCGGAAGAAAAACGCAACCGATTAGAGCGGCCAAATAACCAGCCTCTGCTTCAAATCCATTTACCCGATGCATGGTGACGGCATAACTACCTAAATCGTACCAATCCCGTTGGTACCAATGTTTTTCAAATAGACCGGCTACAAAATTAACCCAGTCATGCATATAAGGTCCGACTGTCGCAATGATTTGGGGCAACAGAACCAACAAACTGTAAACAAAAAGCCCCACGATTAGGCCACGCATAAATCGCAAAATGTCTTGATCAGTCAAAATCAGTACTTTAACGACGAACCAAGCCAACACGATGCTAACTGCCACTAAAAAAATATCTAAAATTCCGTGAATCAAGCCTGCATTTTGTGTTGACGTGCCAAAACGTCTGAAGCTAAGAAACATGGCCACACATTGAGAGGCTAGGGCTAGTAAAACAAAAAAAAGGCCCTTTTTGGTGATTAACGGGTCTACTAGTGTCGCTGATAAGTCATTTCGATATAATCCGACCCCAACGAATAATAAATAAAGTACAAATGGAAGGCCGGCTGTTGTCACTGGGACCGCATAGGTGAATGTCCGAACAAACAAACTAATTGGAATTAGTAAACTTGACATACCCAATGCCCCTTCCCCATTTTGTAGCTATGCGTCACGATGACCACCTCTGAAAATATCCCAGGTGAAAACCATTAGACCGGTAATAATGATGCCAACTGCAGCCGCAAAAATCGTCACTTTTTTAACACTTGGCGTAGTTTCAGAGGACACGCCATTGCGTTTTGCAGTCGCCAACAAACGTACTCTAGTCCCTAAGCCACTATCGTGTGCCAAATTTTTGCGGGTAACTTTTGCTGTTGTATCGGTGATCGCAATCGCTAACTTCTTGCTCTTAGCTGAGCCAGAGATACGCAACCAAGCGGCTCCTGGCCGCGTCGTAACTTTAATCTGATCTGGTAAAGATTCTTGATCATAGGTGTAGTCAGAACGATGCTTTAACTGAGCGTTTACTCGATCTGTAATCACTGGATCTGTGACGACATTGGCATATGTATTCGCTAACGCAATATTGGCTTGTACCTGATCAAAAGTACGGCCTCCAGCCAAAGCTGTGGGCGTTAAAATTAAGCTACAATTGGCCGTATAGGTCGTTGAAGTTTTATGTCGAGCATAAAAATAACCACCTGCACCGAACACCAAAGCGCCGATTGCAATTACCAAAATATTGACGACAAAAATCCGCCAGAGCTGCTTAAGCGAAACGGAACCGTTTAACATGACTCTCCTCCAAAATACCGTTTAATACGCACCTTCGGATGTAAAAATCCGAAAGATGTTTTTAATTAAAATCGTGAAATCAAACCATAATGAGGCCTCATCCACGTAACGAAGTTCAATTTCACAACGCTCAGGATACCCAATGTTGCTACGCCCACTTGCCTGCCAGAGCCCCATTGCACCAGGTTTTACTGATAGCAATTTATCAACTTGGTCGCCGTACTCTTTAAGTTCTTCTCTAACAACGGGACGCGGTCCGATCAAACTCATATCCCCGCGTAAAATATTCACAAACTGCGGCAATTCATCGATTGACGTTTTCCGTAGCAATCGACCAAATGCGGTAATCCGTGGATCTTGCTTAGGTTCAAGTTTATAGTTATTAGCAACGTATTTCGCATATAATTTTGGATCGCTCTTTAGCTTTTCATCAGCATTTACGACCATTGACCTAAATTTTAAAATATAAAAGTCTCTGCCAGCCAAGCCAACCCGCTTTTGGCGAAAAATAACCGGACCTTTATTAACCCCAAATTGATAGGTTAAGTAAACCACCAGAAAGACTGGACTGAGAATAATTAGGGCAATGAGCGACAAAATGACATCAAAAAGTCGTTTAAAGAACAAATACCCCATTGATTTTTTTTGCATGTGAACCCGATCTATTTCCATATTTTTTCCAAGATTTACTAAACTTAGTTTAATTGACACAAATGTTAGCATATCATGAAAGATATTAGTGAACAAGAACCGGACAGCATCGCATATTTCGTTGGCAGCTGAACGGTTGTGTTTAACCCTGACATCTGGCATGATGAACAACGTTATTCTCACTAGTAATCAATCATCGGCAATAGTTTATCAAAAAAAGAGTCGTTAGATAATGTAGCTTGTGACTTATTAAGCACATTTTAACACTTAACTTTTGTGAACTACTGTCCTATTTAGAAAGGATGGACAAAAGTTGAAAGCTCTGAAGAACTTTTTTTATAATGCCTCCTACCAACTTTTGATTTTGCTCATCCCTTTAATTACCCAGCCTTACATTTCAAGGGTTCTACAGCCGGTTGGAAACGGGATTTATACCAATACATATAACACCATGCAATACTTTATCTTGATTGGTGATCTCGGTATTTCCGTCTATGCCAATCGAGAAATTGCTTATCATCGCGATAGTCCACTCGATCGTTCCAAAATTTTTTGGGAAATTGAATTGTTACAAATTCTCACAACTTCTTGTGCTGCTATCTGCTTCTTCATCTTTGTTGCCGTTGACCGCCACAACTTCAATATTCAGCTCATTCAGCTTTTTTGGTTAGTTGCTGCTGGAATTGACATTTCTTGGTATTTCATGGCTCTTGAAGACTTTGGCAAAACTGTCATTCGCAACACAATCGTTAAATTAGCATCAGTTTCGCTAATTTTTATCTTCGTGAAGTCGCCCGACGACCTCTGGAAATATGCCGTTATCCAAGGTGCTGCTCAATTACTTGGCGCTTTGACACTATGGCCTTATTTACGGGAAACAATCGTCCCTGTTCAATGGTCAAAACTAAATGTTTTCCGTCATTTTAAACCCTCATTAGTCCTGTTCGTACCAAACATCGCCATTCAGGTTTACTCCGTTATCAACAAATCAATGTTAAAACACTTTGACTCATTTTCAGCGCTGTCGTTCTTTACGTTTGGTGATAACCTGGTTAAAACGGTATTGGCCATCGTCACTGCCACTGGTGCTGTCATGTTGCCACGGATCGCCAGTCGGTTCGCCCGCGGTGATTTAAAGGCCGTTCATGAGAGCCTTTATCGAAACATGAATTTTGTCGCTTCCATTTCATTTCCCTTAATGTTTGGCCTAGCAGCAATGGGTGAACGGTTTGCGCCAAAATTTTTTGGCTCACAATATCTCATCTCTGGGCAGGTCATCTTTGCTGAAGCGCCGATTATCGTCTTAATTGCTTGGAGTACCGTCATTGGCCGTCAGTATCTGATGCCAGTTCAAAGAATGCGTGAGTACACAACTTCAGTAACCATCGGTGCTGTGGTCAATGTTCTCGCTAACATTCCCTTAATCCTTAACTTCGGTGCCGTGGGTGCGGCGATTGCAACTGTTATTGCCGAGGCCGCTGTCACCATTTACCAAGTTTGGACCGTTCAGGATTCACTAGAATTACGCCGCATGTTTCAAGGACAGTGGAAATATTTGTTCAGCGGAGCAATTATGTTTTTCATCGTCCGAAAGTTAACTAATTATTGGTCGATGTCAATCTTACACATTATTATCGATGTCGCGGTTGGGGGGGCTGTGTATGTCATCTGTATTTTACTCGTGCGTGCACAAATCATTGACGAAGTTCGTCGTGTCGTCCGTAGTCGCTTCAACCACAATTAATTTTTGGAGGAATTGAAATGACAACTGCTAATGTCGTTTATGCAACCATCACTGGGAATAATCAGGATGTCGCTGATATTGTTACTGAAGCTTTGGAAGACCTAGATGTTACGGTAACCGAATCAGAAATTTCGCAAACTGATGTAACAGATCTAACTGACAATGACATCATTGTCATTGTTCCCTACACCTATGATGAGGGTGCACTGCCAGAGGAAGGTCTAGACTTCTTCGATGATCTAGCCGATATTGATTTAACTGGAAAAATTTTTGGGGTCACTGGCTCTGGTGATGTCTTTTACGGTGATGACTATGGCACTGCTGTTGATCGTTTTGATGAACGTCTCGCTAGCACCGGTGCCACCCGCGGCGTAGCTAAACTAAAAATTAACTTATCGCCCGACGAAGACGATATCAGTCAACTTGATCAATTTGCTCAGTCACTTGTTGCGGCCTTACCGCAGCATGATTAATGGTGGAGGCAACCCATGGGACTTATTTTTTTAATCATTGGTTTGTTGTTACTGATCGTGGCCGTTGGCGGCGTCATATATTTCGCTCATGAAAATCCCCGTGCCCATGTGAGCGGTTTAATTGTGAGCGTTACCTTATTCATTTTTGCCGTTATTTGCATTAGCCAAGCCTATTTTAAATAGCAACTAAAAGGATCTGGGGCAAAACTAAAATCTAAATTTCATTTTCAAAGCTAAATAACCAAAATACGGGACATAAGTCAATTGACTCCGCCTAAAGGCGAACTGCCAACGATGAATAAACCATCATCATTGGCAGTTCGCCTTAGTGCTCGTCATTTACCGACTTATGTCCCGCTCTCTTTTGAAACCACTAAACACCTAGTTACTAGCCTTAAAAATGTACCACTTACTAAAGAAGTAGTTGGTCACGATAACTAGCACTTGGTCGATTAATTTCACGACGATTTCATTACCGTGAATTAAACTAATCCCGACATACATAATCAAAACATCGAGAATTAAAGTCAAGCCACGAAAAAAGAAGAAAGAACCGACTTCGCGGACGATCTCCCGAAAGCCATGGGTATGTGATGCGAAAACCCACAATTTATTGGTAATATACGCGAACAAAACAGATAAAAACCAAGCAATAATATTAGCAACTTGATAATTCCAATGCCAGTACGTCGCTAAAACAACAAAAGTCGCAATATTGACTACAGTCGTAAAACCGCCAAAAACTAAATAGGCAATTACCGATTGATATCGTTTGAACAGGCTGACGCCCCACTGCCATAACTTCATTTTTCTACATCCAATCTTTTAGAATACCTCTGCCATAATACAGCATCTGACTGACAAAAATGTTGGAAACGCCAGACTCATCAAAAAAATTTATTAAATTCCCAGAATAAACATGCTATATTAATGGGCATTGATAAATGAAAGGAGCAAGTCGATGGTTGATTGGCTGAGGCAACATCAATCCACAATTGAATATGTCGTCTGGGGCACATGTGCATTTTTAATCAATTTATCGGTGTTTACCGTTCTCGATGTGTGGACGCCCATGAATTATCAAATTGCCAATGCAATCGGCTGGTTTCTGGCCACTACTTTCGCTTTCTTTACCAACAAATTATGGGTCTTTTCGACACATGCCACAACTATCAACCAACTGTTTCGCGAAACCTTCTCCTTTTATTTTTTCCGCGCCCTCACGTTGGTCTTAGATATCATCATTTTATTTATCGGAATTTCCCTATTTAAAGGCAACGACGTGGTAGTTAAATTGATTGATCAAGGACTGACCAATATTGCCAATTACTTTTTCTCCCGTTGGTATATTTTTAAAAGCGTTAATTAGCCTGGTCGAATTAAACGAGCGACCTAAATAAGCACTTAAAAACCGTCGCATTTTTATGCGACGGTTTTTAACTTTCATGTCTAATTAGACGTTTCACTTGGTGCGTCAACCAGCGCCAACCACGGGTAAACCAATGTAGTGACTGTCGACTCTCGATAATTTCACCACCGAAGAATTCTTGCAACGTGGCGTTAATGACCGAACCCGTTAAAATAACGATACCAGAGAAATCAAGCCAAATCATGATGACGATGACAGATCCTACAGTTTTGTATGTCGTCACTGAACGAGCAAAGTAATCCACATACAGTGAAAATAATTGCGAAAGCAAAAGCCAAAAAACAGTTGCAATTGCCGCACCAAACCAGACATACCGCCATTTTAGTCGCGCATTCGGGAGAAAATAATACATCAAGAGCAATAAAAGAAATAACAAGCCTGCTGTTACAGGCCACTTTAGCGAACTCACCACATCAAAGACATCTTGACCCAGATGAAGAATGGGTGTCAACTGACGCACAATTAATTGGCTCAACGTGAAGAATAAAATAATAATTGCCATAATCACGATCATTAATAGCATCCATAGAAAAGAAAAAAAGCGATTGCTGATCGCACTTTGATTTTCCGCAACACCATAGGCTTGATTAATCGTTCGTTGAAATGCGGCCACAACTTGACTCGTCGACCACAATGCCACGACGGCCCCGATTGAAACCAGCCCCCCACTACCACGCTGCAAAAAAGACAAAATTGCTGGTGCTAGGGTTTGATAAATGTCCGCTGGTACGGCCGTTTGTAAATAGGTAAGCACTGTTTTGGCATTGATACCTAAGATCGGCAATAAATTACCAATGACGATAACCGCGGGGAAAATTGAAAGTAGCGAATACCAAGCCAAAATAACAGCAGAGTTACTGACTTGCGCAGCGGTAAAGCGCTTGATAAAGATTTGAATAAACCGTTTCACCTAAGCGTCCCCCATTTCTTAACAACTCCATTATTGCTGAAAAGGCGTTTTCTCGCAATAATTTTACCTAACCCACCTACCCAAACCAGGTTAACGCTGGCTGTACGTTAAAATTCATGTCTTACAGATGTATCTATTAGACTTGCCAGCCCATTGTCGTCCAATCCTGGTCACGTTTGCGGCTTTTTGAAAGATATGGATTTCCAGCGACAAAGAAGCGTAACTCACGGTCGTGCCAACTTCCCTGGCTAACTCCGATCCGTGGAGACTGCGCGATGGCGACGGGCTTTTTTCGAGGTTGCAATAAAAATGGTGTTGCTGGTAACGCTAATTCATTCCACCTCAAATCAGTGATTCCCAGTGCAGCAGTGAGTTTGGCTGGCCCATTAGTTAATTCGACGCCAATTTTGGTGCGATTTTGCATCATTAGATCGACGCCCAACGTTGGTTGCAGCGCCCGAATCAAAATTCCTTGTGGTACGCCTGCCGGCTGACAAATCAAATTCATCAAGATTAACCCACGCATCCTGTAAAAATATAGCGTCCCGGGCGCGCCGAACAGTGCGCGGTTTGCCTGAGTCTGTCGATGACCAAATGCGTGAGCAGCCGTATCCTCATCACCCAGGTAAGCTTCTGCCTCCACGATTAAGCCGCCCACATTACCATCCTGACTACGGAAGATCAATTCCGTTCCTAGAAGAGCTTTTACAATTTGGTCGGTGGGTCGACCGGAAAAAAAGGCTGCCGTCAATGGCATGCTCGCATCCCCTTTCAAACGCTCGTTACATTAATTCTAGCGCACCTTAGAAACCGAGCCAATGAGAAATCGCTCAATTATGTAGGAGCAAGGCGGCTTTAATTATTGAAATCAAAAAAGCACGACCTGAGCCGCTTTGCACTAGGCTCTGTCACCTTGACAGGGCCTAGTGCATGACAATCAGGTCGTACTTTATTTACTGACGTTCATTTAAATCTTAATCAGTTCAACTTACTGCCAACTACCAAAAAAACGTGGCCGCTCACCCATGTGGTGTCGACGAGGGCCGTCAAAGTTAGCATGTCCGCCATGCCGATGTGGCCCACCAAATGGTGGAAAATCTGGGGCCTCATCGAAGTTGCTTAATTTGTCCTTTATCGAATCATCAAGCTTGGCTAACAAGGTTTGTAACTGCGTGATTTCGTCGTCATCGAGTCCTTCAAACAAATCAGTCAGATAGGCATCAGCCGCAGCTTCACGTTCCTTGATGATTGCGGCGCCAGCTTCCGTCAGAATGACATGCGTAATTCGCTTGTCATCGTCATCAACTTGCCGCTCAATCAAACCACGATTCGCTAGTTTGCTCAGCATTTCTGATAGTGAAGATGGCCGAATATCCAATAGCTCAGCCAATTCACTTTGGGTCACATTCTCGTGATCGGCAATCAATTTAAGCAGGCGTCCGCGGCCAAATCCGTGATGGTGACCATGCTCGTCACGTCGCTTGGCGAAGCCGTAACGCTGCATCTGCTTCATCACGTCCATCATTGTTCGAAATAAATCATCATTATTTGTTGTCATGTATTTCCTCCATTTTAGGGTTAATTAGGTACCTAATGATGTCTATTATATAGGCGCCTAAGTATTTGTCAATTGATTTGCTCAACTGGCTGCTTGTACCTTAATAAACGCGAAAAATTACCGATCTGCGCTTATTTTGTGCTACGCTACTACTAAAATGTGTGAGGTCAATGATCATGACAAACGAATTTCCGCAAGCGGTTACCATTGCCGGTTCTGACTCAGATGGCAGTGCCGGCATGCAAGCCGATTTAAATACTTTTTTCACTCGCCACGTCTATGGTATGTCGATTGTGACTGCTTGTGTAGCCGGCAATTCTTTTGGTATTCAAGACGCCACGGCAATGCCAAAACCTTTTATTGAACAAGAGTTCAAATCCTTGGCAGCTGATTTCCATATTCGGGCCGCGAAGACAGGCATGTTAGCCGATGCAGCCTTAATTGACACGGTGGTCGAAAACTATCAAAAAGTTGATTTTGGACCATTAGTAGTTGATCCAGTGATTGTCACCAAGCATGGCGCGATGTTGTTGGAAACAGACGCTTTTACCACGTTGCGCCAGCATTTACTTCCATTGGCAACCGTCGTCACTCCCAATTTTTATGAGGCACAAAAACTAACGGAACAACCGATTCACACGGATGAAGACATGGTGACCGCAGCTAAACATCTACAACGCATGGGCGCCAAAAACGTTGTGATCAAAGGTCAACATCATGATGAAAGCCAGACTCAAGTTCGTGATTGTGTCCTCCTAGAAAGCGGCGAAATCATGTGGTTATCAGCGCCATATGTCCACACTGATCGGGTGAACGGAACCGGTGATTCACTATCTGCCTGCATCACGGCTGAAATTGCCAAGGGGCAATCCATCAAAGCGGCGATCATTCTCGCCAAAAAATATGTTAACGTCTGCATCGCTAATGAAATTGCAGTTGGCCACAAATTTGGTCCGATCAATCATTGGGCCTTCCAAGATTAATCAGGGATAAGGCCGCCCACTTTTGGATTGCTTAGGCTTAGAAATGATATTTAATGTCCACCTTTATCCACAGCTCATCTTGTCACTGCAAACGCAGTGACATCAGCTTAATTTAATAAATCAAGTAATTCTTGTCGGGCGCGTTTGGCGGGCACGATAAAGACCGGGAAATCCGTTTCATTCCACTCAATGCGTGGTTCTGATCTGACGAACTCAATCATCCCCATTTGCATGGCCTTAATTAAAACGCTCATCGTTTGCCGCGATGAAAAAGCCGGCTCGCCAAGGCGCACTAAATAAGCGATTGACCGCGCGTGATCGTTCTTCAACACTTTCTTAGGCTTTCCATTACGGTCAATCACCGCAATCAAATTATCAACTAACGCTATCTTGTCATCCATCGCTTTGTTCCACCCTTTGTCTTCACATTCACTACCTCTTGACTCAATTTTACGACAAACGGTTGGAATTAATCGAATAAACTTTTATCTAAACGGGCAAAATCAGGCTATTGGGTAAATAACCAGTTAGTGATCACTATGTTTCGTACATTTTGAGCCCAAAAAAGGCCGCTTTTCAGCGACCTTAACCAGTGTCATGAAAATATCCATCTATCCAGATATATGACCCCACCCAGACTCGAACTGGGAGCAGCCGCTTAGGAGGCGGCAGTTTTATCCAGTTAAACTATAGGGTCAAAACAGCCGATCAAATCTTTGATCGGCTTTTAGTATACACTAATTCAAAAATTGTGCCTCACCATTACCAAAACTCCAGTCAGGACTGCCATTTTCTGAAATAACCACCATCACATCATTAGGTTGTGTGCCAGCAGTGGCTTGCAATTCAGCAACTAAGTCTTTGTAAAATGCTTGCTTTTGCGCTTCAGTCCGCCCACCGCGCATCGTAATTTGAATCATCACGAATCGTTCCGTTCGTTCAATGCCAAAACCAGTATCTTCAATGATCATTTCTTCAGGTTCATGTTGCGTCACAATTTGATAGCGATCACGTTCTGGGACACCAAAATCTCGAACTAAAATTTTGTGTTCCGCATCCAATAAAGCCTTTAATTCCGCTGCGGTGCGCCCCTTTTGGACGTCAAATTTCACTAGTGGCATGGTTAATCCTCCTGGTTCATACGGTGTTTATGCCGCATACCTTTATTTTTAGAATGTTTATTTTTTTTATGATGGGGTGTTGTCGCCTTAGTGGATTGCATAGGCTGCCCTTCTTGCCGACTTTTTACTGGCTTGACCTTATGGGACGTTGGTTGAACACCTTGTTGCTTTTCTGGCTTAGCTGGTTGCTCTATCCCAACTGGCCGATCCTGTGAACGCGTACGCTCGCTAGTTGGTCGGTGATCCACAAAAGTGTTTTCAGCGAAGTACAGCGGACTTAACTGATAATCAGTCGTCTTCAAAGTTTGCTTTAAACGCCGTAAATCATGATCATTGCCAAAATTAATGACTAAACCACTTGCACCCATGCGTCCAGTTCGGCCAACTCGATGGGTATATGTCACTGCTGAATCTGGTAAATCAAAGTTAATAACCGCAGGTAGATTCGGAATGTCGAGTCCTCGCGCAGCCACGTCGGTTGTAAGTAAGAACTTCACCTTGCCTTGGCGGAAGTTGCGCATCGCATCTGCCCGTTGTACCTGACGCTGCTTGCCCGCTAACGAAACAGCCTCCACGTGTTCATGACGTAGCGTTGCTGCGGCTTTTTCCAAGGTACCCAACTGATTAAAAAAGACTAAAGCTTGAAAACCAGCCACCCGTGAAAATCGCCGTAACATCATTGCCCGTAAATTAGCCGGTAAATCCATCAATCCATGAGTGACATCGCCTTGCGTCCGATCTTGGTCACGAACATCAATGGTGGTAACATCCACACCAAACTCCTGGGTTAATTCGTCTAGTGCTGGCGAAGCAGTGGCTGAAAAGAAACTCAATTGCACATCACCGGGTGCTTCACGAATAATATCCTCAACGTCCGTCCGCGTTTCGCCGACTAATAATTCATCTGCTTCATCGATGACAATACTGACCAATAAATGAAGTTTTAGTCGACGCTCTGAGACAAGGTTAAGCACTCGCCCTGGCGTTCCGACGACAATTTCAGGGTTTTGCCTTAGCTTCTCAATTTGACGTTTGACATTGGCACCCCCGGTCAATGCCGTTACTTTTAAACCAATCAGACTAGCCCAATCGCGCATTACCGTAGCTGTCTGCTGCGCCAATTCTTGACTGGGCGCCAGAACTAATAACTGGGTACCATCACCCGGTAATAATTTTGCTAATAATGGCAAGGTAAAAGCGACCGTTTTACCAGAACCAGTAGGGGCTAATCCGACTACGTTCTCTCCGGAAGCTAGGGGAGTTGCTACCGCCGTTTGAATCATTGTTGGTGCTGAGTAACCCAATTCTTGAAAATGGGTTTCAAACCGTTTATCCATGAACACGCTCATTTCTATTTATCAATTAATCCTGACTATCGGCTGGAAAGACTAAACTGGCTTTCCGCCGCAAATCGTAGAGCACACCATTCACAATTTCACTCAAATGGAACCAAGTTTGATAATGGCGCGCATTATCTGGATCTTTAGGGTTGTTAATTACTTCCGCAAAATCACGAACCTCGGCCAACATCGGGTTGTCATCCGGTTCTTCCGATAACTTTTTTGTTGATCCGTCAGCGGCATGGTAGATAACCGAATTCAATTCGGCAGCATTATCCATCACGATAGTATCCTTTAACCCGTAAACTTCCGACGGCAAATAGGAATTCGTGGTTTTACCAAAGTTAAGGGTGACGTCAAAATTATCATAACCGAAGACGGCAACTCCTTTGCCATCTGCCCCCGTACGAATCGGAGTTGCATAATAGTGTACACGGTTGGGCTTGCCAAACCAGGCCACGGCATCATAAACGACGTAAACCCCTAAATCCTGCAGCGCCCCGCCACTATAGGTTGTCGTAAAAACATTTGGATCTTTCCCAGCCAATACATCATCGTAGCGGGACGAATACTTCATGTATGTCAGCATGGCACCATTTAAAGTCTCCATGGCCGCAATCTGTTTACGAATGGCTCGGAAATTTGGTTGATGAATCTGCCGCGCTGCTTCAAATAAACGAACATCTGGATGGGCCGCCAGTGCAGCCTTAATCTGAGCAAACTCTTGTGGATTGGACACGAGTGGCTTTTCCACAATCACTTGCTTATCCGCATTAATCGCCGCTAAGGCTTGCTTAGCATGTAGGCTATTTGGCGAAGCAATATAAATCACCTGCGCGTTGCCATCTCGTAAAAACTGGTCAAAATCAGTGAATACTTGACCGCCATTTTTATCTGCAAAGGCCTGACCAGTATCTTCGTGACGAGAATACGTACTCGTTAACTGATATTCCTCACTAGCAGCAGCGGCTTCGACAAATTGTTGCGTAATCCAATTGGTCCCAACGACACCTAAAGTTAACATGCGCAAATCCTCCATTTTAAAATGAATTTTTTCATGCGGTTACCAGCGACCAAATCCTTATAATTAACGTACTAGTTTTATTTACAAATTAGCACGCGTTCGTCCCTGTTAATGACTCTAGTTTACCAATTTTATCAACAAGTTTCAGTAATCAGGTCAGATTGGTTGCAGAAATGTGTTAATTCCATTACGTCAATGGTTTCAATAAGGAAAACTTTTTTAAACGTGCTATATTTATATTTATTAAGAGAGCATACCAAGCGGGGAAAGAGAGGACGGTTCTGTGTCAGTCAAACGAAATCTGACATTGTTCGGAGTATCAGTTATTGCAGGCTTAACAGGCGTTTTTACTCGGTCAAGTCGCAAACATACGACCCAACAATCATCATTACCATTATTATATTCTGGCACATGGACCTATTCTGATCACGACGATCATCGCATCCATCGGATTCAAATTAACCCAGACCTAAGTTTACACATTGACAACCATAATGAACCGGCCACTGTTGAACAAATCAATACCCAAGAGTTGGTTTATCTAGACAGCTTTGGCTATCATCTTAAAATTCAAGCTAATGAGCAGCGTCCTGTCGCCCTTTATGATGAAGCAGACAACGCCACATATGTCTTGGTAGCAGCTAAGCCATCGCCTAAGTCATCCCGATCTGAGCCAACTCTGACCGATTCCTAATTAAAATAACTTTTCTAGATCTAAAACGCGATCTCAACTGGGATCGCGTTTTTTTAATGCTATTTAATGATTCCCAAACAATTTTCGCCACATTTGCGTCACCCAACTAGCCTGTCCAACCTTTTGCTCAGAGACGACTTCAACTTGCGGATGACCATCTACAAATTGTGCACTGGCAGTTGTTAACGTTGTCCAGCCAATCGTCTGATCAGCTCGCAACGGTAATAAGCGAGATGACTTCACGTGTAATTTTCCAGTCACCACCGGTTGTGGATGTCGCCGAGCTACAAAAAACGTCGGTTGATGTCGATATTGCGTGCGCACTTGACCAAGAGACGTGTTTGCTTGTTGCAAATAAACAACTGGACCCCGTTTACCCGAACGAACTGGTCTTAACTTAGCGGCCACTTGATCCAACATGTGGATGGTTTCATCAAAACGAGTGTGTTGGTCACGATAGCCACCGCTTCCCAAAACCACTGTAATGACCCGCCGCCCAGCTAGTCTGGTTTCCCCGACGAAGTTTCCACCAATTGACGGAGAGGAGCCCGTTTTGACCCCCGTAAAGGTGTACTTACCACTTCGATGTTTCGTCAGTAGATTAGTGTTCACAATAGAATATGGTTCCCCATTGACCCCAGTGGTCGTCAACTGAGCGCGTCTAGTAATGTCACGAACTGCCGGATAATCCTCCAGCAAGTGGCGGCTGACCACCGCTAGCTCAGTGACTGATAGTTTATTTTCTGCTGTATCCGGTTGCTTTGGATCACGTAGCTCCCCCATATCACCATTCCGCAATCCGGCTGGCGAAACAAGCCTCGGCGAATGAATCCCCCAGCGCCTTAGCAAGCGGGTCATGGCACTATTGGTGGCTGGTACACTGCCCGTCACCGCCTCCCCTAATGCCACTGCCGCTGCATTTCCGGACGGTAGTAGCGCATCAGCTAATAACTCCGCAATTGTATACTGGCGGCCTGCACTCAATGGCACATTCGTTAACTCTGGTGAAGTGCTCAACTGGGCAACTTTGGGATCAATCGGAACTTTCTCCTGTAAGGACAATGTTTTATTAGCAATCTTCTGTTCAACCAAGTAGACCACCAATAATTTTGAAATGGAAGCAATCGGTAATCGTTCGTTTCGATCCTTGGCGGCCAAAATCTGTCCTGTTTGCTCATCAATCACGATTGCAGCTCGACTATTAATCGTTGGATCCATTACTGCCGCCCGCCCTGTTTGCCCCCCTAGCAAGAGGGTCATCACGATAGCGCCGACAATAAGGCTACCTGTCCACTGTTTCATCAATCCATTGTCAGCCCAAATTTAAGGCGCTGCTCCGGCGTCAATCGCCAAACTAAGTAGTGTTCCAAAAGCCGCACGTCAGTCGCCAAGTGCTCCGGACTACAAATTCGTTCATATTGACCACGCAAGTCGCTCTCTAAAAGATCGTATAGTGGAACCAATCGTGGCCCAATCGCAACTAGAATTTTGAGTCGATTAACATCCCGCGCATTTTCTGGTTTAACACCAATTTTAATTTGCACATCAAAGCTACGAAAAGCAACAAAATCTGCGCTGGCCCAGCCAGACACGACAGAAAAATCCGGCAAAACCGTCTGCGAGTCACCAAATTGATGAGTCACTGCATCAAGAATCATTGTTTGAGCTTGATCGATCGTCATCGCCTGGTTAGTACTAGCTTCTGTTGAACTTTTTTTACCAAAAATTGCCATAGGATCACCCACATTCACTTTGTTGATTAAGTTTATCTCAATTCTCAGTAGCTAGCGTTTCAAACATTTTCTTGCTGCCATTATAGACCATTAAGTTCAAGGATTGCCGGGAACCATCCACGATAATTGAACCGCTATCATCATAACTAATAAAATCAATATTAGACTGATAATGCTGTTTTAGCGGCTCATCGGTCAAGGTTAACATTCGCCATGTTCTACTTTTATCCAGCTTAGTCGCTTGTTGAGGCGCAATCCATAAACCAACTGGTTGGTCAGTCTGCTGTTGCAATTGAACCTGCATCGTAGTCAATCGTTGCGTTGTCTTTTTAAGAACTGCCGAATCACTGAGATCACCGATACCCTCTGGCACAACGATCATGATCGGCAACGTTCCTGTCGAGTGCCCCACTTGTTGATGAAAATACCGAACCTGACTCATAATCGTGCTGTTGGGGCTATAAGTCAGATAAACGCCAATTTTCAAGGAACTGCCGATACTACGTTGATAATTGTCCGCAAAATCATCATCCGTATAGCGATTTCCAACGGTTGTCTTTAAGTAAATAAATTGCAAACCGGTTTTGGATAGGGCTTGAAAATCAATGAATCCCGCATCTTGATCAATTGCCACACCTGTTACTGGATATTTTTTTAACACAATCTGATGACGCAAATGCCACCAATGCACACCCCCAAAGCCAGCTGTCATAATCCCCACGATCGCGATTACGATCGCTAGCCAAGCCCACCATTTAGGGCGTCGACGTTTATGTTGCCGCCGGTTCAGACGACTCAGAACTGATTGCGGTTCAGCCATCAAACCATCACCACCCTATCCATCACCTAGCTTCGATCATTTTGCCCATTAAGACCTTCATGTTCATTATTCTCGGGAAACTTCCATTGCATGCCGAATATCCTTGAGCAAGCCCTCGCCACTTTCCGTCTTGGCTCCTTTAGCGCCGACCAATGTGAATAGACTATCCACAATTGTCAGCTGGGCAATTAATGAACTCATTGATTCGCTACGGTAGTTAACTTCCTCAGCCACCGATTGAAAGACAATGTCACAACGTTTAGCTAACGGTGAAGCAGGGTAACTCGTAATGGCGATCATTGGAACTTGATTATGCTTTAACTGATCAGCCACCATCAAAGTGTCATGATTTCGTCCTGAATGAGAGATGAGAATAGCAACATCTTGTGAACCTAAATTAACGGCCTGCATCAACTGAATATCCACGTCAGGATGAAATTGTGCGTGCACCGTGGTTCGCAAAAACTTGTGATAGCCATCTAAAGCCACAATTGAAGAACCGCCAAAGCCAAAAAAGCTTAGACTCTTAGCTTCAGTAATCAATTCAATCGCGGCGTTTAAATCGGCCTCTTTTAACAAAGAACGCGTCGCATCTAAGGCGTTCTCAGCCCCCTGAAATACCTTGTCGACCACCACGTTGGGTTGATCATTCTCCTCGATCTCACTGAAAAAGCTATCTGTCTGACGCTCCACTCGACCAAAGCCCAGACTAAATTCGCGAAATGAGTGCCACCCGATCCGTTTGACAAAACGGCTTACGGTCGCAGTAGACACCTTCACACTGGCCGCTAACTCTTGAATGGTTTTCTCACTAGCGGTTGTCGGATTAGCTAAAATATAATCGGCAATTTTTTTATCCGCTCCCGTGAGGTGCTGATAATTAGCCCGAATTGTGCTAACACTTGTTCGTGCGATGATCCTCGCTCCCCTTCATGAAAATTATTTTATTCTATAATGTAAAAAATTTTCTAAATTTATTATGCCGTATTCAGACCAAATTTGCACGCAATTTAGCAACGGTCTTCATGGATAAAAACGAGTATTAACAAGAAATCACGAGCGCTTTGGACCCCGAACAGGCTGCTTGGTTGGACGCCGCCACCAGTTCCATTGAAGGTGAGTACGTTTTCGTAAAGTCAATTCAACCAGTCTTTTAATGCATTCCAACTCGCTTCGTATTCATCGCTGAATATGCAAACTCGCGATAGCCAGCATCGGATTTGACCTATTTTGGTTGTGAATGAACGCCTTTTCACCTATACTGGTGTCCGTAGATTCATCAATCAAGCACGTGAGCAACTCAGCTATGATACCGGTTTGAGTTTTATCGCATGTCTACTAAAAAAGGAGCATTTCACTATGGATTATATGGTCGGAATGGATATTGGAACGACCAGCACCAAGGCCGTTTTATACGACCTGGATGGTAACGTCTTGGCCTACACCAACAAACTATACTCGTTATACCGGGATGCCACGGGAATGGCCGAAGAAGACCCTGAGGAAATCCTTGAAGCTGTCGTTAACGGCTTACAAGAAATTTTACGCAAGGCTGACCTTAAAAATGGTAAACTCCACGGAGTTTCATTCTCGAGCGCAAACCAAAGTTTGATCGCTCTAGACAAAGATCACAAGCCGTTAACTCGGGTGATTACTTGGGCTGATACTCGGGCCACGAAATATGCGGATCAGTTAAAAGCCGATGGTTCCGGTAAGACTTTATATGAACACACCGGAACGCCAATCCACCCGATGTCTTTACTCAGCAAGTTACTTTGGCTTAAGAATGAAAAGGCCGATATCTACAATCAGGCAGCTTACTACTGTGGCATTAAGGAATATATTTTCTATCGTTTACTCGGCGTTTGGCAAATGGATATTTCCGTAGCCAGTGGAACTGGGATCTTTAATATCTTCAACCTAGCGTGGGACAAAGACGCCTTGGCTTTGACCGGTGTTAATGAAGCGCAGTTGCCAAAAATTGTCGATGGTTACGCGCAGTCGACAGGTATGCGCGAAGAATACGCCAAGGTAATTGGCTATCCTAAAGATGTTCCCTTTATTCAAGGGGCTTTTGATGGTGCGTTATCTAATTTAGGCGTTAACGCCATTGAAAAAGGCGTCGTCGCCGTCACTATCGGAACTTCGGGTGCTGTTCGCGTGGTTACTGATCACCCGGTTATTGATCCCAAAGGCCGTGTGTTCTGTTATGCATTGACCAAGGATTTATGGGTAGTCGGCGGACCGGTTAATAACGGTGGTGTCGTCTTCCGTTGGGCCCGTGATAACCTGTTTGATGCGGAAAAGAGTACGGCGGCCTTACTACAAGAGGACTCTTACGACCTGCTAACTGACATTGCCAAGCGGGTCCCTGCTGGATCCAATGGCTTACTGTTCCACCCCTTCTTGGGTGGTGAACGCGCACCAATCTGGGACGCCGACGCACGTGGTTCATTCTTTGGATTGACGCAAATGCACACCCGCGCGCACATGATTCGCGCCGTGTTAGAAGGTATTGTCTACAACTTATACACAGTGCTGCTCGCCTTGGAAGAGGTTGTTGGTGAACCCAAGTCAATTATGGCCACTGGTGGTTTTGCCCGTTCAGAGCTCTGGCGTCAGATGTTATCTGATATTTTTGAGCAACCAGTCACAATCCCAGAATCCTTTGAATCCTCATGTCTAGGTGCCGCTGTTGTCGGCATGAAGTCACTAGGCCTGATCGATGATCTTTCAGAAGTTAAACGTTTTGTCGGCGAAACGCACACGTACCAACCAAATCCAGAAAACTTTGAAGTTTACCGTGAATTGGTACCGATTTATATCCGCTTAAGTCGTCAGCTGCAAACGGAATACACAAATATTGCGAACTTCCAAAAGAAACACGCTCAAGCCGGTGAAACGACTGACTAATCCAAGTAATTATTAAAAGATCTCACCAAAAAACGGTGAGGTCTTTTTTGATTAAAAAAAGAGTGATCATCTCAAAAAAACGACTGATTACAGCGATCATCTTGATGTAAGTTAAATTCATTAAGAAAATTTTTTTCGCTATTCGCATGGTTCAACCCTTATGCAATCCCTGATTAATCACATTTGTGAAAGCAGCTTTGAACACCGTTTTGAAAAATTTATTCACTTTGCGAATGTAAGTGCTTTCTTATTTGTCGTTTTTTTGGTATCGTTTTCAGGTAAGTTATTCATTATTCATTTTTTCTTTGGAAGGAGCTATACATCATGTCAGGAGTTATGCCTTTTGTGGTGTTGTTCTTGGGAATTGCCCTTTTGTTAGTTCTCATTATTCGTTTCAAGATCAACACCTTCCTCGCATTAGTCATTACCGCCGTGTTAGTCGCCCTTGGTTTAGGAATGCCTATGGACAAGATTGCCCTCTCGGTTCAAAACGGGATCGGCAGCCAACTCGGTGAATTATCAATCGTCTTCGGTTTTGGGGCGATGCTAGGTCGTTTGGTCGCCGACGCCGGCGGTGCTTATCGAATTGCGACCACGTTGATTCAACGATTCGGTAAAAAAAGGTTGCAGTTGGCCATCGTGCTAGCTTCCTTTATTATCGGGATCGCTTTATTCTTCGAAGTTGGAATGGTTCTGTTAATTCCAATCGTCTTTGCCATTGCTGTCGAAGCAGAAGTGCCGATCCTATACCTAGGGATTCCAATGGCAACTGCTTTGTCTGTGACTCACGGTTTCTTGCCGCCACATCCAGCCCCCGTTGCTATTTCAGCAGCACTTCACGCTAACGCCGGTCGGGTTCTCTTATTTGGGATTATTATTGCCATTCCCGCCGTTTACATTGCCGGTCCAGTATTTACCCGGCTAGCTGAACGTTATGCGCCTTCAGCATTTAAACGCAAAGGTAATCTATCTTCGTTTGGTGAAATCAAGGAATTTAAGTTAGAGGATACGCCAAGCTTTGGCTCATCCGTCTTGACCTCTCTTTTCCCTGTTATCTTCATGGCAATCACCACGATCTACCAATTAATTTTTACGAATGGCGAATTGCCAAAGCATCCAAGTAATTTAGATCAATTTATTGCTTTTATTGGTAGTCCAAGTATTGCCATGGTCCTATCGCTTATTTTTGCTATGTGGGCTATGGGTTGGCGTCGTCAACGCTCCACTAAAGACATTATGACCTCGATGGAAAATGCCGTAAAATCCATTGCCATGCTACTGCTGGTTATTGGTGGGGGTGGTGCGTTTAAACAAGTCCTTATTGATGGGGGCGTTGGTAAAGCCGTTGCCACCATGTTTATCCACACCAACTTCAGTCCGTTATTATTGGGTTGGTTAGTCGCCGTTATTTTGCGGATCGCTCTTGGCTCTGCAACCGTCGCTGCCCTAACTGCTGCTGGTATCGTAGCTCCGTTAATGGCTCAAGCCGGTGTTGATCCGGCCTTAATGGTTATTGCCATCGGTTCTGGTTCACTAGCTGCTTCCCACGTCAACGATGCTGGCTTCTGGATGTTCTCTGAATACTTTGATCTATCTGTTAAACAGACGTTAAGTATTTGGACAGTGCTTGAAACAATTATTTCGATCGTCGGGATAATCGGCGTCTTGTTGCTTAACATGGTTTTTCATTAAAATTAATTTCATTTATAATACAAAAAAGCGTTGCCTCCCAGGTGGGGACAACGTTTTTGTATTCACTATCAAATGAGTTAAAAGCTGAAAAAAGTTTTCGCTAAACTGTGTTACTTCGTTTTCAAGACGAGTAGAATGGTGTGGTCGTTTTATTTCACCAAATGAATTTGAGAGGAAAGTCTTGCTTATGTCACCATTCATTGTTTTGATTCTCGGCATTGCTTTATTGCTAGTGCTTATTATTCAGTTCAAGTTGAACACCTTTGTCTCCTTAATTGTGACATCGATCTTAGTAGCCTTGGGGCTCGGCATGAACCCCGCTGCCATTGCAACGTCCATTAAGAACGGAATTGGAAGTTCGTTAGGCGAGCTAGCGATCGTCTTTGGTTTTGGCGCCATGATCGGTCGGTTAGTCTCAGATTCGGGGGGTTCTTATCGCATCGCGAAGACACTGATCAGTGCGTTTGGTAAGAAACGATTGCAATTAGCGATCGTAATCGCTTCATTCATCATTGGAATGTCTCTGTTCTTCGAAGTCGGCTTGGTTTTGTTGACCCCCATTGTCTTCGCTGTTGCCTTAGAAGCAGAAGTACCATTCTTATACCTTGGTCTGTCAATGGCAGCTGCCTTATCGGCAACACAAGGTTTCTTACCACCCCAACCAGCCCCCACTGCTGTGTCGACAGCCCTCGGTGCAAACACCGGGATGGTCTTGTTACTTGGTATTATTGTTGCGATTCCTTGTGTGATCATCGCCGGGCCTGTCTTTACCCGGATCATGCAACGCCTTCAACCAGACGTCTTTGTCATCAAAAAGGAATTACCAGCTTTTGGTGAGGTGAAGGAATACAAGCTTAATGAAACACCTAGTTTCGGCTTAGCAGCCTTGACTTCCCTCTTCCCAGTTATCTTCATGGCTATTTCAACCATTTATACCATGACCGTATTACATGGTGTCAAACCGGTTCATCCCCATGGATTTGCCTCGATTATGATCATGCTCGGTGATCCAGTCATTGCGATGGTCATTTCCCTATTATTTGCAATTTGGTCCATGGGCTTTCATCGTAGTCGGACAATGAAACAAATTAGTGGCACGATTGAAGATGCCATCAAGTCGATTGCGATGTTACTGATGGTGATTGGCGGTGGTGCAGCCTTCAAACAGGTCCTCATTGATGGTGGTGTCGGCAAAGCCGTGCAGCAGCTAATGGCTCATTCTAGTCTTTCACCGCTCTTATTGGGCTGGTTGATTGCGGTAATCTTGCGGGTTGCGCTAGGATCTGCAACAGTCGCTGGAATGACAGCCGCTGGTCTAGTCGTACCACTCATGCACGCGGCAGGTGCTGATCCAGCTTTGATGGCACTCGCCATTGGCGCCGGCTCACTAGCCGCCTCCCACGTCAACGATGCTGGTTTTTGGATGTTCTCCGAATACTTCGATCTTTCTGTGAAACAGACATTAAGTATCTGGACGGTCTTAGAAACAATTATTTCAGTAGTCGGTTTGTTAATGGTTTTATTGTTGAACATCGTGTTACATTAATAATTCATAATCAAAAAAGATCAGCTCGATTTCAAAATCGAACTGATCTTTTTTTTCGGGCGTCTTCATCCTTGTACTTAGCCATTAAAAAGCACCACCACCGGATCCGCCACCAAAGCCGCCAGAACTACCACCTGAAAAGCCACCAGAACCACCACTGCTACTGGACAGGGCGCTGCTACTAGCAGAAATGGAATTAGAAAAGGTGCCAGTAAATGCCTGATCGAAATTAATCGAGTGATTGCCAAAACCATAATAATATGGGAACAAAATTCCAGTGGTGGCAATTGTAGCTGCTCCGAAATCGTTGGCCACGGCTTGGGTCACCTGCTTAGCCAATCCAAAAGCCGCCGCGTACGGTAACAACTGCTCCCATAAAATTAAGTCGCCAACCTCGGCTGTATTGAAATGTCCCACATCACGAAGCATTCGTTTAAGCCCTCGAAGCTCGTTAACCAGCTGATCGCCATCAGCGGTGTATCGATTGATCCGTTGCCGTTGCCAAATGATGATTACGGTTAATAATCCTGCAAAGACAGCTAGTCCCAACCACCATACCAACTTAATCTGAGCAGGACCGGCCCCAATTAGGAGCGCCGCTAACCCAGCTAAAGCAAGATTGCCAATTAATAACGCTAAGAGCCAGCGACGAACGCCAAGATTATGTCCATCTTCATAAGTGGCCACTTGGTCGGAAATACGGCGTTGCCATTGTAGGAAATGCTGCTGTAAATGGCCTTTTTGATCTCTTTTACCATATTTTTCAACCGCCACCATCGTAACTTGATCACCATCGCCAATGTGTTTAATCATAAACTCGGTTAGTGGTTCATCGATAGGCTGTTGACCAACTTTAGCCAACACATAGGTATTGTCGTCTGAAGTTAATGTGACGGCCTTTTTGGCGACTAATTGAAGCAATTCGCCCGTATAACCACGTGAATCAGCTTCTTTATGATTGACCAAACTTTCTGCGACAGCCGGACCAACGTGAGGAACTTCATACCAGTGATGAATCGGAACTAATGGTGCATGACGGTGAATCGGTCGCCGCCACAGGTAAATTACTGTGCCAACTAATGAAACAAGCATTATTCCCAAAACAATACTGATCATGACATATATCGTATGTCGTGCCCGAACACGTTTTGCATTTGCTCGCTTGGCCAACGCCCTCTCCTGGCGTTGTACTTGTGCTTTTACCGCCCGATCAACCTGATTAGGATTGTTGGGCGTGACAGAAGTTGGAAACAATAAATCAGTCTCAATGAATTGATTTGCCGGATTATTAGCCAAGGTTAACTTCATTTGCCCAGCTTTTCGATTAACCGTTGTGTGACCAGCTAATGGGCCATGCGCCCATGCCTGTAATGTAGCAACATTTTGTTGGGGCAATTGAATGATGATTTTGACATTACTTAACGATTGATCCCAACCACTGCCAATCACCTTCCAATTTAGTCGAGCAGTGTCTCGATAGTTGGTCACGACCCCGTTAAGTCGATAGCGATAGGTGAACGTCGCCGTGGCGTCCTCGATACTGTGATAAACTTTTAACTTCATGACTGACGCACTTTTTGTCACACTAAACGAATTATTTTCCCCAGTAGCACTCGCTGCTAATGGTATCGCCCGATCGTTATGATTCTGCACCGTTACCGTGGGATCGCTGACACCCTTGATCCCCTTCAAGTCCTGATTATAGAAAACGCCATGGAAAGATCCATCGAATTGATAGGTGATCTGCTGTTGGACTTCAGCATCTCCATTAGCCAACACATCGATATAAACATCATACCGTTTAATGTCGTACGAATCTGCCCGTCCGATCAACGTCCCCACCATTAATAGCAAGACGGTTATCGTTAGACTCAGCACGCTCCTGGTTAATTTTCTCATCGCTATCCCCCGTCATGATTCACTTAGTTTAAGTGTACCATGCCTGAATCCTGCTTGAGCTAAATTCGAATGATTGTTATCAAAGGTTCGTAGCTCTAACTATTTAACGCTCTTCGTTAAGAAGTCTGACAAGTGTGCTTGCTCCTTGATCTGATTGGGCCAATAAAATTCCATGGGCCCATATAAATCACCGCTCCCAACCGCCACCTTAACTGAAATCGACTGGTGAGCATAGCATAGTTCACTCGAAACATCATAAAATTAAGCTTGTAAACGATGCCAAATTCGGACGCTTCTCCAAATTCATGCTACCCACTTAAAAACCGTTGCTAGCCAGACGTCTTGGCTAACAACGGTTTAAAATTTATCTTCACTTATCGGCTTGTCTAATCTTTGACAAGCACAGTCACACTTTCAATATGTGTGGTTTGAGGAAATTGATCAACCGGTTGAATTGGTCCATCTACATGGTACCCACGGGCCATAAATTGTTGCACATCGCGCACCAACGTAGCTGGATTACAGCTAATATAGACAATCCGTTGCGGATTAACTTTCGCTGCTGCTTCAATAAATTCTTCGGCCAGGCCCTTACGTGGTGGATCAACCATGATGACATCAGGCTTTAACCCGGCTTCTTGCCACCGTGCCATTTGAGTCTCCGCTTTAGCAACCACAAATTTAACATTGTCAATATGGTTCAAGTTGGCATTTGTTTTAGCGTCGCCAATCGCAGCAGACACAATCTCGACCCCATAAACTTCTTTGGCGTGGCTAGCAACTGCCAGAGAAATGGTGCCAATACCACAATAGGCATCAATCACTGTTTCGTTGCCTGTCAATTGTGCTTTTTCAATCGCCAGTTGATAGAGTCGTTCAGTTTGCTGCGGATTTACTTGATAAAATGAATGCGCAGAAATTTCAAACGTCAACCCCATCAGCTGATCATGAATCACTGGACTACCAAAATGAACGCGATCAACATCCCCGAGCAACACGTTGGTTGGTTTCGGATTGACATTTTGAATAATACTCTTAACTTCTGGCAATGCTTTAGTAATGGCAGCGACTAATTCGTTAACCATTGATAGTTTATGGGCTCGAGTCACGATGACAATCATCATTTCGTGACTATAGTAACCGCGCCGAACCATAATTGTTTTTACAACACCCGTGTTGTTGACTTCATCATAGGCATCAAGATGAAACCGTCGTACCAAATCACGAACGATCACGATCGCCTCGTCAATTTTAGGATCTTGAATGTAAAAATCTTCAATGGGCACTAATTGATGTGAACCACGACGATAAAAGCCGGTTTCTAGTTGACCATTAAGCTCGCGAACTGGAATCTGCGCTTTATTGCGATAATGATACGGGGTTGCCATCCCGATTGTGTCATTAATATTAACGTCTATATGCGCCTTATTAAACAATTCAACCATCTGATCATGTTTAAAAATTAATTGTCCTGAGTAACTAAGGTGCTGTAACGGCGCAATGCCGGTTTGTGTATAAGTGACATCAACATTGTCCACGCGTTGGGGACTTTGTTCAATAAATTTAACCACGCGACCAAAAGCGTACGACTTGGCCACCTTAGTTACGGCAAAAACAACCTGTTCATCAGGCAATGCGTTGGCGATAAAGATCGGAAAATCATCGATTTTGGCGACCCCCATGCCCTGATAGGTTAGATCCATAATTTTGCCAGTGTATGTTTCATTCTTCGTAACAGGTGCTGTAAATTTCATTCTAAAGGTTCCTTTCGACTGTTTCGACGGTCATCAGTTGGAAAAAATAACCTTGTTAGTGTAACGCAAAAGCGCTTGGGACAAAAGCAAAACATAAATGCCATTTTTAATTTGAATAAACAAACACGGGACATTAGCCGAGTGACACCGCGTCTAGTGCATGTCATTGGCTGATGCCCCGTTCATTTAAAAAACGCGATTGCCAGACCCCGAATCCAGTGCATAATCAACAACCACAGCCGAGCAAATTCGCCAAATTGCGATTGTCAGTTGCGGCTCGGACTCAAACAGGTCCGACTCCCGCTCACTTAATTATGCCTTCATTTCTGAATCAGTCTGAGTCTGCGGTAATTTATCCACCTCTTCAACAAACTTACGTGCGTCGGCCTCAATTGCCCGGTCTTCACCGGTAATTTGTTCATCAGGAATCGCGTCTAGATCCGCGAACATTTCGATGTGTTGCTTATGATCGATAAACGTCATCGGCGCGTCCCCACCATACTCACCATCCAAATTAATCATCATTCGATCATTTTGGTCTAACGGTTTGGCAATGACCTTGCGTGTTTTTTTATAAATAATATGTGGATCGTTAATATGGCGCCCACCGTTAAGCACTAACGTCATCAGCCGCAAAAGCTGAGGCATGCTCGCTGTTTTCACGATCAAAAGACTAAATTTGCCGTCATCTAAGGACGCTTCAGGTACGATTTGTTCAAAACCACCAATGGAGTTGGTTAAGCCCAACAGAAACATGGAAGCTTCACCCTCAAATTTACCATCATCGTACTCAATCGACATCTGTATTGGTTTAATCTGTGGCAACAACTCAGCCCCTTTAACCAAATAAGCTAAATAGCCAAAAATTGTTTTCATATCCGACGGCACGTCATAAGTTAGTTCCGTCAGCAAACCGCCACCAGCGATGTTAATAAAATACGTATCACCAGCTTGGCCAATGTCCATCTTGACCGTCTGATTTTTTAAAACGACTTTAGCCGCCGCTAGCGGTTCATCACGTGGAATCCGCAAGGCACGCGCATAGTCATTAGTGGTCCCAGCTGGAATAATCGCCATCTTCGGTCGTTTTCTGAGGTTCGCAATGCCGTTGACGACCTCATTAATCGTCCCATCACCGCCGGCAGCCACGATCAAATCGAAGCCAGCTTTAGCGGCACGCCGCGCTTCATTTTTGGCAGAATTGGCCGCTGGCGTGGTCGCAAACGCGCTGGTTTCATAGCCAGCCTGCTCAAAAACATTTAAAATATCGATCAAATCCCGCTTCAAAGCCTCTCGACCAGAAGTCGGATTATAAATCACCCGTGCGCGTTGTGCCATCGTTGCTCCTCCAATAAACCAAGATCTAATTATTGCTATGTACAAGCCTCGCTATAAATGCATAACGAGGCTTTATTGTAACGGTTATTTATCAATTAAACAATCAGCTTAACGGGCATTTAAGGAAGCCATTAACAATTGATTGACTACTTTCGGATTGGCCTGACCGTGCGTTTGCTTCATGATTTGACCAACCAAGAAGCCAACTGCTCGATCTTTCCCATTTTTGAAGTCAACAACCGACTGTTCATTGGCATCGAGCACGCCATCAATAATTGGCTGTAATTGTTCGGGATCAGAGAGTTGCACTAAACCGTGTGCTTTAACGTAGGCCCCCGGTTCTTCACCTTTCGTAATGGCTACGAAAACTTTTTTAGCCATCTTTGAAGAAATTGTACCATCCATTTGTAACTTGATCATGCCGGCTAAATTGGCTGGCGTCAGCTTAGTTTCCTGCAAATCCGATTTATTATCATTCAGATATGCATTGACATCGCCTTGTAAGTAGTTCGAAGTCAATTTAGCATCGGCCCCGGCTGTGACTGTGGCTTCAAAGAAATCTGCCATTTCTTTTGTCTGCGTCAATACCATCGCGTCATAATCTGTCAAGCCTAAGTCGTTGACATATCGTTGACGCCGTTTTTCAGGCATTTCAGGCATCGTTGCTTGAATTTGGGCAATCCAGTCATCCGCAATTTCAACATTAGGAATATCCGGTTCTGGGAAGTAACGATAATCATCGGCGCCTTCCTTCACCCGCATTAAGATCGTTTCATTGGTGTTCTCATCATAGCGACGCGTCTCTTGTTGAATTTTACCACCAGATAACAGGACCTGTTGCTGGCGCTTTTCTTCAAACTGAAGGCCCTTGCGCACGTAGTTAAACGAGTTCAAGTTCTTTAACTCTGTCTTCGTGCCATATTGATCTGAACCGTATGGGCGAATCGAAATATTCACATCAACCCGCATTGAGCCTTCTTCCATTTTTACATCGGAGACGCCAGTGAATTGAATGCGTTGACGCAAGATTTCCAAATAAGCATAAGCTTCATCTGGCGAGGCAATATCAGGCTTTGAAACAATTTCAATCAAGGGTGTACCTTGCCGGTTCAAATCAACGTAAGAATAGCCATTAGGATTATGCGTGTTTTTACCAGCATCTTCTTCGATGTGCATCTCGGCAATACCGATTTTTTTCTTCTGCCCGTCAACGTCAATTTCAATCCAACCGTTTTCAGCTAATGGCACATCAGATTGAGAAATCTGATAGGCCTTGGGATTGTCAGGATAGAAGTAATTCTTCCGATCAAAATGGGTATGCTGATTAATCTTGGCATGTAAAGCCAAGGCAGCGCGCATGCCATATTCAACGACACCTTTGTTTGGCGTCGGCAAAACCCCAGGATAACCCCAGTCAATTACATTAGTGTTCGCATTAGGTTCGTCTCCGAATTCAACTGGTGACGGACTAAAAATTTTGGAATTGGTTTTTAACTCAACATGGACTTCAAGCCCAATGGTCGTTTCGAAATTCATTAAGCCTGACCTCCTTCATTCAACGTTGGTTTTAGCGTGTGAAATTCAGTGCTCTGTTCAAAGGCATAGGCAGCATTCAAGACCCGGGTTTCATCAAATGCCTGACCAATAATCTGCAGTCCAACCGGTAGGCCATCAACCAAGCCTGCAGGCACAGAAATGGAAGGAAGCCCGGCTAAATTAGCAGGGACGGTTAGCATGTCGTTCATGTACATGGTCATTGGGTCTTTAGTCTCTTCACCGATGCCAAAAGCTGGCGTCGGTGCTGTTGGGCCAACGATTAAATCATAGTCGGCAAAAACTCGTTTAAAGTCTTCAATGATCAATGTTCGAATCTTGGCTGCTTTCATAAAGAAGGCATCAAATGCGCCGGCCGATAAGGCAAACGTCCCCAACATGATCCGGCGCTTAACTTCATCGCCGAAACCTTCCGACCGAGTCTTAACATACAGTTCTTCCAAGTTCTTCGCATCACTTGTCCGGTAACCATAACGAATGCCATCAAAACGTTGCAAATTAGAGGATGCTTCTGATGGTGCCAAAATGTAGTACGCCTGAATTCCGTGGGTGCTATGAGGCAAACTAACTTCGTCTACTTTCGCCCCTAGCTGTTCGAGCTGTTTAACTGCTGAACGAATTTGATCACGAACACCAGCATCAATGCCATCGGCCAAGAATTCCTTTGGTACACCAATCTTTAAGCCCTTAATATCACCAGTTAGACCGGCAACATAATCGGGTACTGGTTGACTGGAGGATGTGGCATCGCGCTCATCACGACCAGCTAGAACCTGTAACATTGCAGCTGCATCGGTAACATTCGCCGTCATCGGCCCAATCTGATCCAATGAAGAAGCAAAGGCAATTAATCCCCAACGACTAATACGGCCGTATGTTGGTTTAAGCCCCACGATTCCATTGAACGCAGCTGGCTGACGGATCGAACCACCAGTGTCCGAGCCTAGTGAGGCTAAAACATCCCCGGCCGCGACAGTCGCAGCTGAACCACCTGATGAACCACCAGGAACTTTGGTCGTGTCCCAAGGATTACGCGTTGTCCCGTAAAATGAGGTCTCCGTCGAAGCTCCCATCGCAAATTCATCCAGATTGGTCTTTCCGATCGTAATTGCTCCAGCTGCTTGTAAACGTTCCACAACATCCGCGTCATAAACTGGTGTGAAGTTGGCCAGAATTTTTGAAGACGCCGTCGTCAATAGTCCCTTTGTCGTAAGGTTATCTTTCAAAGCAACAGGCACACCAGAAAACAGGTTATTAGGGTCAATTCCTGCGGCATCAATCGCTTGCGCTTGCGCTAAAGCGCCTTCATCATTAACTGTTACATAAGCATTTAATTGGTCTTCATGTTCATGAATATTAGCTAACGTTTGTTTGGTCAATTCAGTCGCTGATAGTTCTTGCTGCACCAATGCTTGATGCAAATCCGTTAAATTGTCATATGGGCGCGTCATTAGGCATCCTCACTTTCATCAATAATGGCTGGTACTTTAATAAAGCCATCTTCAGTATCGGGAGCTTCAGCTAACAACGCCGCCTTTTGGTGGGCATTAACCGCCACATCTTCACGTAAAATGGCCGTTGCATCAGCCATGTTCGTCGTTGGTGCCACTTCGTCAGTATTGACCTCATTGAGCCCTTCGATCATTTCAATAATTTCATCAAGTTGACTTGTAAACTTTTGCGCCTGTTCATCTGTCAGTGACAGTTTTGCAAGCTCGGCCACGTGTTCAACTTCTTCACGTGAAATTGGTTCTACTGCCATCATTAATCCTTCTTTCTCTTGTAAACTTACAATCAAGTTTGCGTCATGTTAATTAGAGCCCCATATCCCTAACATTATACGACAAAGGACCGGAGCTCGTGCAAAAAAATTAGTATCATCTTTTCGATGAAATCACAAAAGGCCACCGATTCCTTTGCACGGAAATGGTCGCCTTTTGAAACTTAAAATTATTTCCTGATGACAAACCGTAGTTGCCACTTGCCATCAGTCTAGTTATTTCTTTAATTCCCGACTTCCCGTTGGAGCCATTCCACTGTTCGAATCAGGCGCAAGATTGTGTTTAATCCGTCGCAAGATTGGCCGTCGTCGCCGCCCCAAAATTAGGGGCACGTGTTCGACAACGACATCGGCGAATTCCAACCCGAACCATGAAGCAGGAGAACCGGTCAGATTTTGTAAGCGAACGCGAGCTTGAATCATTAACTTATCAAACGGTTTAATGCGGGTCTCTGGCGAAATTTCTTCCTGAATGACGACAAAGCTAAAGTCACCAACATTGCGATCTTTCATCATCGTATATTGCTGCGGTTGGGCGGGTAAGTCACCACTTTCAATCAATTCTTGAACAATCGCCCGCAGATACACGTTAACCCGTTGCTCACGCCGAAAGCCCAAATATAGCTGAACATTGATCACGTTGTTCGTACCAAGCATATCCACATCATATTTAGCCGTATAAGGGTCATCAGTCACATTAACTGTCACAAACCAATAAGCTTGCGCCCGTTTAGGCCGTTTATCCAAAATTGAATACAACATCTCCCGTTTAATTAAATGACCTGGACGCACCTTTGCCATATAAACCAGATTTGTCGCAAACGTCGGATAGTTCTCGTCATGGCTCAACGCCTGCAATTGATCCGTGTAATCGTCTAAATCAACGTAGGCGGATTCGAATTCATCACGATCACGAATCTTATTACCGTAATACCAGATGTACATCACTAGCAAAATCAGACCTGCTAAGAGCGCGGTTACATACCCACCGTGAACAAACTTAACCATCGAAGCTAAGAAGAACAGGCTCTCTAAAGTACCGAAAAATAACACCATGGTCCACGCTAAGACAACATTTGTGTGACGAAGCCGCAAATATTGATACAACAAGAGTGTCGTCATCAACATCGTCACTGTAATCGCCAATCCATAAGCGGCTTCCATGTGCGCTGACGTGCGAAAGTATAGGACAATGCCAATACAAGCGATCCACAGAATACCATTGACCATTGGGACATAAATTTGTCCCTGCTTAATCGTTGGATAACTGATTTTTAAGCGTGGCAATAGTTTTAATCGAACCGCTTCAGCTACCAACGTGTACGAGCCAGTAATCAAAGCCTGCGAAGCAATGATTGCGGCCAGTGTCGCCAGCACAATGCCAATAAAACGCCAATCTCCCGGCAACATTTCAAAAAATGGGTTAAAGTCAACCATCTTGGCATACAGTGTGTTATTGACGTTGTTGAGCACCCAAGCGCCTTGCCCCAGATAGTTCAGCATTAAACAAACGAAGACATATGGCCAACTGCCGTCAATATTTGCCTTGCCGACATGACCAATGTCCGAATACAACGCTTCCGCCCCAGTAGTGGCTAGAAAGACGCTACCCAAAATAAAAACGCCCACTTTGTTATCAGGACTAGTTAAAATTGTGACCGCATAATAGGGGTTCAGGGCTTTAAACATACTCAGATCTGGTAGCACATTGATGAAGCCCACTGCTCCAATGAAGGTGAACCAAATCGTCATGATGGGACCAAAGGCATGACCAATTGCTTTTGTCCCAAATCGTTGAATAACGAATAACAGCGAAAGAATAACAATCGTGATGATAATGACGTCAGTTTGGTCGTGAACTGGTTCAAAGTGATGAAAGACGATCCCTTTTAACCCTTCAATTGACGTGGTGACCGTTACAGCCGGTGTGAGCATCCCATCTGCTAATAAAGCCGCACCACCAATCAAGGCCGGAAAAATAAGCCATTTAGCCTGACGTCGAACCAGCGTGTAAAGGGCAAAGATACCGCCTTCCCCATGATTTGTCGCATTCAAAGCGATCAGAACGTATTTAACGGTTGTCAATAACATGACAGTCCAAAAAATCAGTGAAATACTGCCAACGATTAATTCCCGACTGGCCGTCGTCAGTCCACCGTTATCGGTCAAAATGGTCTTCATAACATACAGTGGTGAAGTCCCAATATCTCCATAAACAATTCCGAGCGTGACCAGCAGTCCAGCGGCCGACAATTTTGTCCGTGCTTTGCTTCCCATTTTTCTTTACCCCAAATTAATTTGGCTATTTTTGAAACTCGAATCAATTCTAACCATTTTCAGATAAAAGAAAAGCCAAACGCCTAATCTCATTATTTTCTTATTACCAGCATCGTGTCTGAGACAAAAGTATCAACTAAATTCCATTTAAAAAGCGCGGAACATAAATCGCTGACCGACTTATGTCCCACGCTCTAAATTATCTGTTGATTACCCGTTAGATACCCAATCCGAATAAACCAACTTAATATGAACCAAAGACATGCGTGGTAAATTTGCGCTGTCCTGCATCTCGACTCAAAAATGATTGTACGCCATCAGTGGATTGCACTGTTATATCAATCGGTACACCTGCTGGTAAATATTTCGGTGCCACTTGAGCTAAATATTCCGTGAAACTAATAATTTCCGTTTCACTATAGAACTGGGTTGTAATCGTGACGTTCATCCCGGCTAGATTATTATCTTGATACTGTGCCTGTGCGGTAACCCCGCTTAGGTTAGGAAAGAAATTTTGGACCTGCGTTTTAAAGTTTTCAAAGTTACTTTCATCATTGCTGGTGCCGGACTCGCTAGTGCCACCAGCCGAAGGAAATACAACATTGCGCTGATTAATCGCTTGCCAATTGCCAAGCGCGTTCCCATCGCTAACATCGTAACTAAAGAATGTGCCGCCAACTAAGCTGTCATCTGGCGCCTGCTTGTATAGGGCAATCACAATCGGCGTATCTGCACCAACACCTTTTGTCCGGCGCAAACGTTTGAGCACCTTGGCAGCAATTTCACGACCCTGTGTTTTCATCTGCTCATCGGAAATTTTGGTCGAATATTGCGCCCCGTACTTTTCCTTCGTGTAATAGTCCACAGAATTAAGGCCGATTCCGATTGTAATGCCACCCAACTTCAAATCATTCCCATTCTGGGTCATGTAGTCTTGCTCTTCAATCGCCTGTAAATATAACGGATTACGCTTATCGGCGTCCTTTTGCCCATTATCCACTGGGTTCAATCCATCCGGATTATCCTTTGATTTTCGCCCCAACCAGTCAGTCACTGTGCCTGAAGACAAGTACTGTCCTTCTTGAAAGACATACTTGCTTGGTTTGAATTGCTTCTTGGAAACGTTCAAAAGTCCGTTTTCAAAACTCTTTAAATTGAGTTGGTTAGCATCCTGATCATTGGTCACCCCCCGCGATTTGCTGGTCAGATAATGACCATTGGTAATGACCCCTTGATAATTCCCACTATCGGTCTGACCAGTCGTTTGTGTCTTTTTTTTATTCGTGGTTGATGGAGATTGTTGCGTCGTATTAATATTGCCACACGCAGCAAGCACCATCATGGTCGACAACAATGCCACCAAAATGCGAACCTTTTTCACCGTTTCAGTCTCCTCTTCATTTCGATCAATCTGGATCAGCAGACATGGTTTTAACAAATTGTGCTTCATCCCACACCGTGATGCCTAATGTCTGCGCTTTTGTTAACTTGCTACCTGCATCGGTCCCTACAATCACTAAGTCCGTTTTCTTTGAAACACTGCCAACCACCGTAGCACCATGATTGGTCAACCACGCTGTTGCTTCTGAGCGAGTAAACTGAGTTAATTTACCCGTTAAGACGACCCGTTTACCACCAAAAAAGGGATCATCAGCTGCTTGACGTTGGTCAACACCAGTATACGTCAGGTTCACCCCGACAGCCGTTAATTCGTCAACCAGCGCTTTTGCCGCAGCCGTGTGAAAATATTGGCTAACCGCGTCACCGATGACTAAACCCATGCCATCGATTTCCGCAATCTGAGCAGGCGTCGCTGCCATGACTGCTGCCAAGGTGTGAAAGTGGGCAGCAACCTGTTGGGCCGCTTTTGCACCTAAATGGCGAATGCCCAAGCCAAACAATAACCGCTCCAACGAATTATTGCGGCTATTATCAATCGCTGTCAACAGATTATGAGCCGATTTTTCGCCAAATTTATTTAAAGTTAACAAATCTTCGAATTTAAGTCGATACAAACCGGCGACATCCGTTAAAAGTTGTTGTTCCAGCAATTGGGTCACAATCGCCGGTCCCAATCCGTCGATGTTCATGGCATCACGAGACGCAAAATGGATCAAACCTTCTGTCACTTGAGCCGGACAGCTCGGATTGATGCACCGCAACGCAACTTCTTCGTCCACATGTACGAGCTCACGGCCACAAGAGGGACATTCAGTTGGGATTGGATACGGTTGACTATCGGCCGGCCGTTTACTGACGATGACTTCGCCAACTTCTGGAATAATGTCACCAGCCTTGTGCAGGGTCACCGTATCTCCTAAGCGCACCCCTTTTTCATTTAAATAATCCGGATTATGCAGCGAGGCTCTAGCCACAGTAGTTCCTGCTAACTGTACTGGATCCATAATCGCCGTTGGTGTCACAATGCCAGTGCGCCCCACTGTCCATTCGATCTCCCGAATAGTCGTCTGTTGCTCATCTGGTGGGAATTTGTAAGCAATTTCCCATCGTGGCACCTTGACTGTATTGCCTAATTCGTCTTGTTGATCAACGGGATCGACTTTAACGACAATGCCGTCGATACCGTAACTTAGGCTTTCTCGCTGAGTTGTATATTCATCAATGTAATTTTGGATTTCCGCCATATTATGGCAAACTTGCGCATGCGGATTAACGCTGAATCCGAGGGCCTCATAACGTTTCAGTGCTTCACTTTGTGTCGTAACACCCAGTGCACCAAAATCAGGCGTGTAGTAGATAAAAGTCGCCAACTCACGGGCCTTTGTCACGCGTGTGTCTAATTGGCGCAATGATCCGGCCGCCGCATTACGCGGATTTGCAAAGGGCGTCTTTCCTTCGGCCTCTTGACGTTCATTTAATTTGGCAAACGCAACTTTTGGCATATAACATTCACCACGAACTTCAATTGATAACGGCTCGGGTAACGTCATTGGAATGGATGCCACCGTTCGTAAATTTTCTGTGATGTCCTCGCCAATTCGACCATCTCCGCGGGTTGATCCCTGAACAAATCGCCCGTTTTCGTACACTAAGGAGATTGCCAAACCATCAATCTTAAGCTCACAATTGTAAGACATTTCATCTTGGCCGAGACTCTTTTTGGTACGTTGGTCGAATTCGGCAAGCTCACCAACGGAGAACACGTCCCCCATCGAGAGCATTGGGATGGCATGTGTGACCTTACTAAAGCCTGGTAACGTGACATCACCTACCTGTTGGGTGGGGGAGTCAGGCGTCACGATTTCGGGAAAAGCAGCTTCTAGGTCTAGTAACCTTTGATAAGCCATATCGTAAGTATGGTCTTCCACTGTGGGTGAGTCGGCAACATAGTATTGTTGTCGCCACAAATTTAGCTGATCGCGTAACTGACTAGCCACTTCATTAGCGTTTTGAACATTCATGTCCGATACTGGTTGATCTGCCATTGCGTCTGCTCCTTTGTCCAACTTATTTAGTTACTCTCGTAATCGGTGCAAAGGCGGCTAATAGCCGCTTGACCCCTTCTTGCGGAAAAGCGATGTCTAACTCGGCCCCCTCGCCCTCACCGCTTACCTTGACAACCGTTCCTTCGCCCCACTTTTTATGGGTAACTTTATCACCAGCTGTCCAACTCACTTTATCAGCCCCCGTGCCCTGAGCGCGATCGACTTTGGTGGCTTTCGTACCAACTGGTTGTCGTCGGTACGCCGTCGAAAGGCCACCTTCTGTTCGGCGATCAAATGGCGTCTTCAACCGGGATGATGTCAAACTACCGGCGCTTTGATTTTCACTAGCTAATAATTCTGGATTAATTTCGTCAATAAAGCGTGAGGCTGGATTAGTTTGCGTACGGCCGTACAGCAATCTAGAAAATGCATTTGTTAAATACAATTTCTCCTTAGCACGGGTAATTCCCACGTAGGCAAGTCGCCGTTCCTCTTCAAGTTCATCATTTTCCATGATTGCCCTTGAAAGTGGAAAGATGCCTTCTTCAAGCCCCATTAAGAAGACCACTGGAAATTCAAGCCCCTTAGCGGCGTGTAAAGTCATTAAAGTAACTGCACCGTTATCATCATCAACGTCATCTAAATCAGAAACTAATGCCAGATCTGCCAAAAAGTCAACGAACTTATCGCCACTACCCTCTGGAATCGGTTCGTTGACTGCTTCCATGTCGGTCGGTAGCACTGTACTCGGCTCGTAGTTATCGTCAAATTGCTTAGTCACGGACAAGAACTCTTCTAAGTTCTCAACCCGGGTGTCGTCTTCTAAAGAATGCGTCGCCTTTAATGCTGGCAAGTAACCGGTTTTATCCAAAAGCTGTTCGGTCAAATCCGTGACGCTAACAAATTCGCGCATTTTAGCAAAATCAGCCATTGATCGGCCAAATTCTTCAAATGCATTACGTGCTCTTGCTGGAATTCCGTTGGCAATGGTAACGTTTTGCGCGGCTGCCAATAACGACCACGAATTTTCGTTAGCGAAAGCCCGTAATTTTTCAATGGAACCACTACCCAAACCACGTTTAGGTTCATTAATAATTCGTTCAAAACTCAAGTTATCTTCCGGATTCACGACTAGGGTTAAATACGCCAAAATGTCGCGAATTTCCTTGCGATCGTAGAACTTGTGTCCACCAACCATATTGTACGGAATATTACTTTTGACTAACGCATCTTCAATTGTTCGCGATTGGGCATTTGTGCGATACAAAATCGCAAAATCACCGTAATCTCGATGGTGGTCGCGCATTTGCTGTTCGATTTTGCTGATGACATAATGGGCCTCGTCACGTTCACTTTGAGCCCGGTAATAAGCAATTTTTTCGCCGTCACCATTATCTGTCCATAATGCTTTTTTACGTCGCAATACATTGTTTTCGATCACATTGTTAGCCGCATTTAGAATAGTCTGAGTGGAACGATAATTTTGTTCAAGCATCACCGTATGAGCCTGTGGATAATCTTTTTCAAAATCCAAGATATTATTCATGTTGGCACCACGCCAGCCATAAATACTCTGATCGGCGTCACCCACAACACATAGGTTTTTGTATTTACCAGCTAATTGGCTAACTAATTTATATTGCGCGTCGTTAGTATCTTGATATTCATCCACATGAATATATTCAAACCGCTCTTGATAAAAGGTTAGAACGTCTGGGGCCTTTTCAAATAATTCAATGGTTAACATAATTAAATCATCGAAATCTAACGCTTGATTAGCTTTTAATTCACGTTGGTAATTATCGTAAACGGTCGCCGCAATTTTTTCGAATGGTGTGTTCGCCGCCTGTGCGTAATCCGCGGCCGTTTGCAATTCATTTTTAGCATTGGAAATTGCCGCTAATAGCGACCGGGGATCATACTGCTTGGGATCAATATTTTGCTCACGTAAAATACGTTTAACCAAGGTTCGCTGTTCGCCAGTATCAGTGATCGTAAATGCTTTGTTGTAGCCCAAGCGATCAATATCGCGACGCAAAATTCGCACACAAAGAGCATGGAATGTAGACACCCATACGGCTTCACCACTCTCGCCAAGCAATTGCCCTACTCGTTCACGCATTTCTCGAGCCGCCTTATTCGTGAATGTGATCGCTAAGATTCGCCAAGGCATCACATTTTTTTCTTCGATCAGATAGGCAACCCGATGCGTTAGTACCCGCGTCTTTCCTGACCCGGCACCCGCCATAATTAATAACGGGCCCGCCGTTGTCTGCACCGCTTCTTTTTGTTTGTCATTTAACCCTGCTAATAATGTGCTTGCACTCACGAATTTTGTCTCCCTCTCATTAAAAATCAGTAGGTTAAGTATACCAAATTCACGCCAAGCAAACCATCATCACGAACATACGTTTCGCCATCTTACCGGCCCACATCCAGCGAACTCAACACTAGTATCATTGATTTTTGCCAAAATTAAAACGCTCCGCACTCTGAATAGTTGGAACGTTTTGACTGTTATGAACACTTATAATGCCTGATTTCGTTCAATTCGACTCGGCGTTGGCGGAACCGGCCGCGCCGGATCCCAAATTGTCGTCGCTGACAACTGATTCAACGCATCTTGCACGGTCGGCGCTTGAATTAACACATGCCCAGCCGCCGGTGAAATTTGTCGACCACTCTTATGGTAAAAGACAAATTCCCAAGTCGCTTTCAGCAACCATTGCGTACGAATGGCTTCGAGTTGATCATCGTCGAAGGAAGCCAATACGGTGGCCGCATACTGAGTTGGAGCAGCTAATGGTAGCCCCGCAACCGCGTGTAAATGCACTTCGAACATGGTTTGGGTGGCCCCTTTATCAAATACTAACCCCGACCGATCCATGGCGGGCACTAAATCCCGCAAGAATAAATTGCCCGTTTCAGTGAGCAGAAAGCTCAGTTGAAATACTCCGTAGTAGTGAAGATGCGTCGCAATATTGACCGTCATACGTTTGATCTCCGCAGTAACATCAGCTGACAAACGTGCTGGCGCCAGTGCACGTAACAGCCGCCCTTGTTGATAATTAGTTTCAATGATTGGAAACACTTGGATTTGATCGTCCAGTTGATTAACTTGCGGATACCCTTTGGCAACAAGAACCGAAATTTCTTGGGCCTTGGGAATCGTAGCTTCTAAAATATGCGGGCCTTGCTGTAACATATCCGCAGCCAAAGGTGCATCAGCTTGTGAGCGCAAGGTCAATTGTTGCTCGGTCTCGATCCCCTTTTGAAGTGGCTTTAAAACAGCTGGATAGCCGATAGCCGCAGCTGAAACATAAATATCATCTAACTCAACCACCGTTGCATACGGCGGGATGTTGATGTTTAAACTTTCAAAAAAGGCGCGTTCCAAAGAACGATCTTGCATCATCGTCAGTGTTTCTGCCCCTTGTGGCACGCGGGTAAACTGACTGATAAATTCAATGACGCTGGCAGGAACATGCTCTGATTCATAGGTCACGACGTCACAGTTTTCGGCAAACGCCTGCAAGCGTTGCCGATCTGAAAAAGCGCCAATAAAAACGGCATCGGCTAAACTTGCAATTTCGCTGTTAGATTCAGATGTAAATGTTGCCACGTTGAGCCCAACGCGACGTGCAGCGTTGACCAACAGCGGTCCATTTGAACTGTTGCCAATGATCCCTAACGTATGTCCTGGATAAAGCGCTTGCTCTGCCAAAATGTATCTCCTCCTGTTTTTCGCACTTAGTGTAGGTGATATGTAAGCAATTGACAAGTTACCCGCTTAAAATTCGGATGCACTCAGACGAGATGCCCTTGTCTGATCCGACCGTTTCTGATCGGTCCTCTTGTCGATTATTACCTAGCAACTAGGTCCACGTTTGAAGCCGAAGCCATTTATGTCGGTTGGTCATAACGGTCTAGTCGATATTTTTCAATAATGGCGATGATTTTCGCGGTATAAGCAGGATCTGTTGCATACCCATCCTTTTGCAACGCAATCGCGCCATCATGATAATTAGTCGCGGCTAAAACGTCTGCATACTTATTTGGATTCCAATCCACGCCATTAACAAATAACTGTGCATGAGCCGTAAAAGATGCCTGCCAATTGGGATAAGTTCGGAACCGTGCATTAACCGTTTCATAATGGTCATCGACAAATTCTTGCGTGCTCAAGACGACGCCTGGTTCGTTGCTACCGGCCTTTACGCCAAAATAATTGTGATACGTTTTTGATAACGTGGATGTGCCCCAATCAGACTCTAGAATTGCTTGCGCAATTTGCAGACTGGCCAGCACTTTCGTCCGTTGCTGCAAAGACTGTGCGTACGGTGCAACCCGCCGAATAAAGGTGCGACGGGCCTGCGCCGTGGTTTGCTGTGGCGCTGGCTTCGTCGGGGGTGTCAAAATTTTTTGACCCACTCCGGTCACGGTCAAGACGATGATGACAGTTCCAAAAAGAACCAATCCTGTATTGAACCAGCGGAGATGCCCACGATAAAGGAAAAAACGTTTCAATTGCCGCCGCCAACGCTTCCACGTCCGTTTTAATTTAAATTGTCGCTTTTTTTTGGCCACTGAATTCAACCCTTCATGATAGTTGCTTTTATTTAACCACATTCGTAGAAAGAGCGGTGGCGACCAAACCAGCATCCAACAAAAAATTAACTTTTACCATTTACACATTGAATAAAATACCAATACCCATCGCTAATGCAAAAGAAACGGTCAAAATGACGGAATTTTTAATAGCATAGACAAAACTTTTAGACTTGATCATAACTGCACTAAAACGCAAATTATTCCGCCAAACTAACGGAAACGAAAGTAAGGCTAAGAGCGTTAGCTTCGGCAATAATCCAACTACGACACTGGCCACGAGCATGAGGTAGCCGAGGCCGTAGCTCAGCCACCAGATGAGCAACATGAATCGTTGTCCCAACAATACAACGATTGTCTTGCGCCCATTAAGTCGGTCTTCTTCCACGTCACACAAATTATTAGCCAGCATAATATTACTAATTGCAAAAACCGCTAATCCCGAAGCTAAAAAGACGTGACCGGCCATTGTCCATGTCAACGCGTGCTGCGGTGCCAGATTGACGTAAACTGTGGCCAACATGATTAAATACCCCATGGTCACCCCGGAAAAGACCTCGCCAAACGGCGTGTGTGAAATGGGTAAAGGGCCGCCAGCGTAAAAATAACCAACGACATATCCAATTATCCCCAAGGTCAAAAACCAGCCGCTAGTCGCCCCCCATGTTAGCTTTGTAACCACTAGCCCCAAAATAGCAGCTATGCTGCTTAGTCCAAGGATGATTTCGACGGCTAATCGTACGGAAATTTGGTAGTGTCCGACAACATTAGTGATCTTTTTAAATGTTTGCTCATCTTTCGCATAGATAAAATCTTGAATATTGTCATTAGCATTAACCGCCATATGCATGAGCTCAATCACTACAAAAAGTAGCAAACTAACGCCCAAATGGAATGCGCGCGCGTTGTACCAGACATACAACAGCCCTATAATGAATGGCAAAATGCTCGCTACCATGGATTGAATTTCGACAAATTCTAAAAAAACTTTTGGTTTCATATATACTTAACCAACTCTCTGCAGTTTTTACTTTTGCCACATAAGGTCCTTGGTCAATTCGTCGAGGGGCTTACATTGACAAGCTTAATTCACTTCTTGTAGCATAAAACAGATAACTACTGGTGTCACGGCACTTTTCTTGTGACCCAATTGAGAAAGAAGAGGACCAATTGCATATGGCTTCGTCTCTTTGGCAACGATTTCCAACAATCAACGCACAACTTCAAGATCTGATCGCCTATTTGCCAACCTTAATCAAGTCGGGTAATCCCGCGATCGATAACCGAATGAAAAACCTGATTAGCTCTGGTGGTAAATTGCTGCGGCCTGGATTCTTCTATATGTTCGCCCAGCTGGGTCAAGCGGCTGATCCCAAACGATTGCGTTCGGCCGCTGCCGCCATTGAATTATTACATACTGCGACCTTGATCCATGATGATGTTCTCGATAATGCTGACCAACGCCACGGTCAGCCAGCACTGCAAATTGTCACCGGAAACCGAACGGCCATTTATGCCGGAGACTTTCTATTTACCAGCTACTTCACTGAAATTTTAAAAGCGGCGGAAACCCGCGAGCAAATCCAAACGGCTAATGATATTATGCGGACAATTTTAGTCGGTGAGCTAGATCAATTGGCGCTGAACTTTCATACCGATGCCACAATCAGGGCTTATTTGAATGAAATTGAAGGCAAAACTGCCCGTTTATTCTCGTTTGCCGCCGGCATGGGTGTTGCCCTAAGTCATGGCGATAAAGCAACGCAAACGGCCGCTGAATCAATCGGTCTGTCACTAGGAATGGCTTATCAGATACGCGATGATATTTTAGATATTATTGCTGACCCCACGGCCGCCTCCAAGCCCGTTCGCCATGATTTACGACAAGGCGTCTACACACTACCATTACTACTTGCTAGTCGTAAGGAACCGGATTGGTTTGAAAGCGCGCTTGCTCACCCAACCAACTTAACTGACCAAGATGTTATCACGATTAACAATAAAATTATCGCACTAGACGGACCACAGGAGGCTGAACAACAAGTTCAAACTTATACGAGTCAGGCTCTAAAACTCAGCCAATCATTGCCAGCCCCCATTGGTAATCAGTTGCAACACCTACTAACAACTTTGCTAACACGTAAATCGTAACGCGATTCAAAGCATCCACTAATTTTCTTTTCGCACCTTGAGCGGTAGCATTCGCCACTAAGGATGAGTAAAATGAACTTAATACCGACAACAAAACGAGTTTAACGAAAACAGTTTAAACTCACTTTTTAAAGGAGGGGCTTGTCATTCAACTTGCATTGCGTCGAGCGGTAGCTGCCATCACCGCAATTGTTTTTGGCATTATTTTTTTCACCGCGCTTGCTCGCCAAACTGGTGATGTTAGTGGTGCATTATGGCTACTACCCTCCAGTTTATTTTTCATGTCCTTAACGGTCGGTGTCTTCATGGTCGTGATTAACTTGTGGCTTGGACGGCTATCCAATCGTTGGTCGAATTGGATCAGTCTCGTCATTTTAGTCGTTGCAATTGTCATTCAAGGATATATGGCGTTTAGCTTTGTCGGAATTGGTTCTAACGACCCCGCCTTAATTCGTCTGCAAGCCATGAACTTGGCTAATGGCTCTCGCCACTGGTTTAATTATTTCACTTGGTATCCACATAATGTCAACCTGACCATTGTTTTAGCTTGGTTAATTCAACTATTTCATGTCAAATCAACGCTAGCGGTCGGTTATCTGCTCAACATCGTAAACTTTATCCTCATTGATTTCACCTTGATCATGAGCTGGCGTCTGATCAAACGTTACGTAGCCACCAGTTCGGCGGCTATGTTTGCCTTACTTGCTGCTAGCTTTGCACCATTTTATTGGTTTGCGCTAACCTTTTATGTCGATAGCATCGCTGTCGTGATCCCGCTGATGATGATTATCTTACTCAACCGTTATTTTGCCCGTCACGATCCCATCGGCAAGATGACCTATGCTGGATGGATGGCACTAACCTTTACTTTAGGCTATCTAGTCAAACCAAATCTGTTAATTGTTCCAATTGCCATCTTTCTATATTGGTGCCTAGCTGCTAGGATTAATCGCACCTCTGTGATCCGCGGACTGGCTGGACTTGCCGTCTTCTTAGTGATCTGGTTTGCTGGTGTTGGCGTCAGTCACGTCGTGCAAACTGACTATGGTTATCGCCTCAATCAAAGTAAAAAACTCCCGACCGCGAGTTGGGCAGTCATGGGGTTAAATGCAGATAGTGGTGGACAGTTCACTGAAACTGACGCTAAACAAATGAGTGGAAATTCACCCAAAGCCAACCAACGGGCAACCCAAAGATTAGCTCACCAACGCCTGACAGAATTAGGTGTTTGGGGCGTGGTTAAGCAAGGATATCAGAAGACAATGAATATGTGGTCAACTGGAAATTTAACCATGTTCCAATCACCAGATCAATTTTTCAAACAACCAACATTCTATCAGGTACACAAAAACAAGCTCCAATTTTTGGCAATTAACCTCACCCAGATCATTTATATTACGGTGCTTGGTGCCCTTTTGATTGGCTCGCTATTTGAAATGCTCTCTCCAAGACGCAATCAAGTCTTGTTTTACGAATTAATTGTGCTTGGCATTTACACTATGCATACGATCTTCTGGACAGTTGATCCGCACTTTGCGTACATGACATTACCACTACTCTTCATGATGGCGGCAACCGGCTTACATGATATCAGTGATCTATTGCGACAGTTCTTTGCTCATCCAGCTTATGGCGAGCGTGGTCGTACATGGACCGGCATTGTCGTCTTGCTCATCTTTGCAATTGGTTTAGGCTATGCAGATCATCATAATCGTCAACCGCTCGTTGAAACCGCTGTGACGCAAACACAAGTGGTTAGTTCGCAACTTGTTTCTAACTACGCCCAACGAGATTTGTTAACCATCAAACCACATCACTCGATCGTTCAACCAGTTGTCGCCAATCGACCATTCAGTCAGTTAACGCTACCAGAGGTCACAAATCAGTCCGATAAACTGTCCGTCGGACTGCAATTGAATGGTCACACGCTCTATCAATGGTCGGCCGATGATATCGATGCAGGGTTGGCAAACACACTGCAAGATCCTGGGCATTATACGTTAAAAATTACCAACTATACGGATCATTCCTTCAGCCTGCCGACGACAGCTAGTCCCTATCTGCCACTAACTGAGCGTTCGATCAATGGACATCCAGCCCATTACTTGCGTTATCGTGTTCTAAATGTGTTCAGTACACCCATTATTACAAACAAACAATATCAATTATTGTTCATTAGTTTCGCTATCCTAGCAATCATTAGCGCGTTAGGATTGGAATATTGGCCAGATCCAAACTGGCAAGAGCCAAGCCTTGATTAATTAAGCTATCGCGCCGAAAAGTTCAAGACAAAAGTAAACTACTATCAATACACAAGAACGGGACGTCAGTCAATTCGACTGACGTCCCGTTCTTGCGTAAATGTGCACATTTCCATCCATGATAGCTCCCACCCGCTCTTTGACTAACCATCTTCTCGATTAAGCCAGGTCTTTGCCTCTGATGATAGAAATGGCGCCAATCGACGCCGAACTACTTGTCGCTGCGCAAAACTCACCAATTGATTAGTCGGTTGTTCCACGACTTTCGCTGCGGCTAATTGACTAGCAAACTGTAAATCCGCTACCGTGATGTAACTGACAAATAACGGATTATCCAAAACAATGGCTTGCCAATCATTATTCAGTATTGATCGCGCACGAAGATAACTAGGTTCAAGATTAACAACAGCCGCCCACTGTTTTTCAGAAAGCTGAATCACTTAATTTCACCCCCATCACGCGTTAATGGAAAAACCCAACCGGGTGGTGATTGAACACTCAGCTCATGCCCAGCCGTGACTAACCACAAAACTCGTGTAAAGCCTTCCGCTGTGATCACTGATTCTCCCTGTCCATCCGTTAACACTAATACGATTGGTGGCTGCTCCCACTTAACCTGACTGGCTAAATAATCAAATATCGCTTGAAAACGCGTACCACCACCTACCTGACGTCGAAAAAAATCTGTCGGTAATTTAATCTGACCGGCTGCTAATGTCACTGACCGTTGCACGTCAGCGTCAAAAAATAGAACCGTGATGGATGCTGGTGTCGCTCGCATAATCGCCTGCACCGTCGTTAAAAATGTTGTCAATGTGTCCAAGTCAATGGACGCTGACTCATCAACTGCAATGACCAGCTCAGCCACTCGTCGTTGTAATTGTCCTGGTAATTCCATTCGGTAAGGTTGCCGTCGATTAAAGCGCGCGTAACTGGTTTGTTGCCCCAAAGGCATAGAACCAGTAAGTCTAGCCAGCCACGCCTGCCACGGCTGGTTTTGCCATCGGTGCCTTAACCGGGAAATTTGCGCGGTGACGGTACTTGGCAGTCGACCTCGCTGCACGGACGTTGTTTGTGCAAGGGCCTGCCGTAATAAGCAGTAAATTTGCTCATTTGCCTGTTGATTATTATGGTGCGATAACGTCTGCCAAGTGCTTGGATCATCGACGAGTTGACTAGTTATCGACTTAATTTGGTCTAAGCGATGGCGACCATTCCTACGCTGTGAAACGGCGGTTGGCTGACGGCTGAGTGAATCATTGAACTTTGCTTGCTTGGCATCAGCTGAACTATCAGGATCAGCCGATTGAGAAGAACTTTCCCGTAAAGCCTTTAGATAAAGTTGTGAATCTGCATTAGCTGGTAAATGACGACCAAGCTGCTGATTCAACGCGGCTAACGTCCACGTTTGCGGTAAAGGATGATTCATCATTTGATTGACGGCAACATCGGTGGCGATTGCCACTGTAGCGACATCAGCTTCAAAGGCGTAACGCAGTGGATGTTCCCATAAGAGATGCAGACTGAGGTGTATCAACATCGCCTGGATTTCATCAACATTAACAACCGTCGACCAGCATCGATCGTTAATCAATAAGCCTAGTTGCGGTCCTTGCCATCCTAGAGCAAACAACGTACTGGCCGTACTTTCATAACGTCGTGGCAATTGAACGAGTAAATGACCATAAAATGGCTGTTCCCGCATGAAGGTCGCTAACAAATCGCTGACGAATGGTTCACTATCACCGGTTCTAACAGAATTCTGTTGTAAATGATGCAATTGCTGATCTAAATTTGCCATTGGGCGCTTTCAATCTCCCACATTTATACGTCGTAACACTAATTGTAATAATTGCCGGCTGGCCGCTTGATCGGCCGCCTGTAGCGCCGCCAACCATTTTGGCTGCTGACTTAGGGTAGTCGACACAGCAACTTGACCATCAATTGGCAACAATTGAATCAACGCTTGCAATCGCGCCGCATTCACAGACTGGCTTAGTGGAAAGTCTTCAGTCATCCCTGCCGTAACTAACAAAGCTTGTTGTTGAGCAACTGATAATTGGGTAAATCGGGTTTGCAAGGAGGCTGGTAAGGGGGAGTCCAGTTCTTCATAAAGTTCGGGAACTGTCAATGTTTGATTCAACCAGGCGTGGAAACGTGATCCGACCGTCTCGCCAAGATCACCTAAAATGACTTCAAATTGCACAGCTTGTTGGACAGGTTTAGATAATCCGTCTAATGCTCGTAAATTGTTAGCAACCCGCGTCCAAGCCCGAGGCGTCGGATACAAATCTGCGTCAGGATGTAACGGACGTAAATCATCAGGATATTCACGTAAATAATTTTGCACACGCCGATCAATGTTAGCTTGCCCCTGATCATTTATTTGCTTTGCCCACTGCAACCAATCGTCGAGATTTACTTGCATGACCAACCGCGTCGTCCGATCTTTAATTGCATCATCGCCGGCAGTCACTCCGTAGAAATGATCGTCAAACCCGTTCATCGTCGCATCCGGATTGGCTGCTAAAATCAATTTCACCTGTTGCGGCAAGGTAAGTGTATTGATTTGGCGTTGCAATACCAGATTCATCAGCTCACTTTGAACCGCTTGCGAACCACGATTGAATTCATCAAGAAACCAAATGATCGGTTGTTGCGGATGAGTTTGCGCATACTGAATCAATTCAATAAGCGTATGCGCATAACCATACTGCACATCCGCAAGTCGCCCATATGATGTGGTTTGAACAAAACTAGCTTCGGTTAACGGCGGCACTGGAATCGCGAGATCCCCCTTTTCAGACAGACTAACCACCGTCGTAAATAATTTAGCACCCATTGAGGCTGCCACATCAGCGACTAACGCTGATTTACCGATACCGGCTTCTCCCACAATGTTAGGAACATTGCCGGCTTCAATAATCGCAGGAATGACCGTTTTTAATGCTTGATAAGATAACGCCAACACTAAATCCTCCTCGTCTATTTCAGTCGTGTCCTCATTATAGTCGTTTCCAGCTTAAAGCACCTAAACAAACGACACAGGTCAACGGCCGCTTACAACAAAAAGCCACTAGAATTAGCAAAAGCACTAATTATAGCGGCTTAATAACCATTAACTGGCAGAATTTTTCAATCAGTCCGACCCTTATCTAAATTATAAAGGCGCCGGAATCGTGCACTCGTTTGATATAGCTCATGCGGCTCACCAGCCAGTTCAAACTGACCATCCTCCATAAAACGAACGGATTTAACGTGCGTAATCCCCTCTAAATGGTGGGTCACCCAGATAATTGTTTTATCGGCCAATAAATCAAAGACCGTATTCAACAACTCGTGTTCAGTAATTGGATCCAGGCTAACAGTCGGTTCATCTAAAATGATGATTGGTGCGTCCTGCAACAGAATTCGGGCCAATGCAAAGCGCTGTCGTTCACCACCCGAAAAACGCGCCCCAGCTTCATCTACGACGGTATTTTCACCATCAGGCAGACTGGCGACTAAACCATCTAATTCAACCGCCTTCAAGGCCGCACGCACTTGTTCATCCGTTGCGTTTAGATTTCCTAGGCGCACATTATTGAGAATCGTTGTATTAAACAAGTATGGTTGTTGATCTAGCACACCAAATAATTGACCACGTTGCTCCTGTAGCGCAGCAATCGGAATTCCATTGACGGTAACGGTTCCGTTAGTGGGGGTCTCATCGCCTAAAACCAATTTAAGTAACGTGGACTTGCCCGTCCCAGAAGGGCCAAGTAACGCAACTTTATCGCCGCGATCGATGGTCCAATTGAGATGGTCTAACACCGGTCGGCTAGCTGATTCATATTGAAATGAGGTCTCCTTTAGTTCGAGCGTTTCAAAATCTGCCACAGCTAACTGTTGTTGTGGAATCGTCTCAGGTACTGTTTGATCCAATTGATTGACACGTTTAATCGAATCTTGGTAGACCGGCCATTCTGAAACTCCTTGTGGCAATGAGGCGAAAGCATCAGTGGCCGGAAAAATGGCTAAGACAAAAGCTGCAATCCAATTGATGGCAAGATGCGTTGTATTAAAATAATTTCCCGCCCAGTAAATCATACAAATTGCAATGACACCGATAACGAGTTGTACAACTAAATCACGCCACCACTGAAATTTATCATCTGTATCTTGCAACTTTCCCATCGCTTTAATGGGCGTTAGCTGACGCTCCATAAAATCGGTCTGCCGCCCAGAGATCATCCAATCGCCGACGCCTAAGACAGCATCCGTCATTGCAGTATACAACTGTTGCTGGGTTTGCTTTTGCTTGAACTCGCGAGCACCATTCAATGCAACCGAAGCTAAGGGCATAATGATGACAATCACACCGAGCAATAGAAACATTAACCCAGCAAACGCCCAGCTAAAGGTACCTAATGCGATAATGACAAAAAGATATAACCCCCAGCCCACGATCAGTGGAAATACGGTGCGCAAATACAGATTTTCAATATGGTTAATATCTTCAGCTAGTAGCCCGAGAATGTCTCCTGTTTGATGACGCTGACGAATCGCGACAGCATCCCGTTCTACAGATTGATAAAGTTTCTTACGAAAATCCGAGACAATTCGCAACACCCAGTTATGACTGGTTAAGCGCTCTGCATATTTAAAAGATGGTCGTGCAATCCCGAAAGCCCGTACCAACACCGTCGTCGCATAAATCAGCATAATATTAAAAGGATGCTGTGCGGCCCGGCTAATTAAATAACCAGAGGTGAACATTAAGGCTGATCCGGTAATCGTCGTCAAAATTCCCAGTAGCAATACAGTCACTAACAAGGCACGATACTTACGTAGGTATGGCATGACCCATGAGTCATGACGAAATGTGTCAAAAAAACCCTTCATAATTCGTCACCTCCCATTTCTCGCCGTAATGCTGTAAAGGCCCCGTCTTTGGCTGCTAACTGAGCCGGCGTTCCCTGCTCAACGATCTGACCATGTTCAATAACCAAGAGATAATCCATCTCATTTAACCAGTGTAAACGGTGTGTCGCAAAGAACACTAAATGATTTTTAAAAACCGGCTTAATAGCTTCTTTCAGTTCAACCTCTGTTTCAATATCTAAATGAGCGGTTGGCTCATCGAAGAGTAAGATTCGTCGATCCTGATCTAGGAAGGCCCGTGCTAACGCGATTCGCTGAGCTTGACCTCCTGAAACACCCCGCGCACCTTCACCAATAGGTGTTTTCAAACCTTCCGGTAACGTTGCCACCCAATTCGTTAGTCCGGCCTGAGCGACAGCTCGTTCTACATCAGCCACACTCGCCGATGGTGTATAAAATTTAATATTGTCGACTAAACTAGCATGAAACAGATAGGGGGCTTGCGGGATATAAAGAAAACGTGACTGCCAGTTCGTTTGACTTAAATGTGGCACCGTGGTCCCATTAACTGAGATCTTTTGGTCATCGGACTGATCTGGTAATAAGAAACCACCCAATAGGTTAATTAATGTTGATTTTCCCGATCCGGAAGGGCCAATAATGCCAATTTTTTCAAACCCTTTGGCAGTTAACGAGACATCTTTTAGTGAATCCAACGTTTGACCAGCATCGTAACTAAAGTTGACATGTGATAACGTCAGCAAGCTATCTTCACTCCAACTGGGTTGTTGAGCAGGAAGCACGCCTCGATCGGTTGGCTCCGGTTGCGCTAAAATCTCTAAAACTGCCGTTAACGCATTTTTACCATTAAGAGTGGCATGATAATCATTAGCAAAATTACGGATTGGCAAAAAATATTCTGGTGCCAAAATTAATAAGGTTAACGCGGGAAATAATGCAATCCGTCCTGCGACCAGACTTAAGCCAAGAAAGACTGCCACCACGGCAATCGATAAAGTCGTAAAAAAGTCCAATGCAAATGTCGATAGGATCGCGATGGTCAAGGTACCCATCGTTTTCTTGCGATGATCTTCGGAAACCGCATAAATATTGTTGGCATACTTTTGGCTTAAGCCCAGTTGTTTGAGCGTTGGTAGCCCTCGTAAAGCATCAACAAAGTTATTTGATAATTGCGTATAGCTAGCGTATTCGCGATTCGCTTTATCACGTGCCGCATAGCCTAAAATGATCATAAATAAAATAATCACAGGGAAAATAAAAAGGAGAAATAATGCCTCAGGCCAACGTAAAAAGAACATATAAATTATCAAAATTGTGGGGATAATCATCATATCGAATATCTTGATGACGACTAACATTAAGTATGTCGTCACTTGATTCATTCCTTCTAACGCCATCGTGACAACATTCCCCGTTCCCTGCTTGGCAACAATGGCTGGTCCAATATTCACAAGTTTTTGCAACAATTGTTGACGTAGATTAAACACGGTTCGGTCAACCCATGGCTGCATAACTCGGTTTTTGAGCATTACCAATACTTGACGTAATGCAAACGCGCTGGCAAACAATAGAACAGGCATCAGAATGGTCGATTCTGGCTGCCGATTCCATAAATCAGTTAACGTTCGCGACAGAAATCGCCCTTGAAATAAAATACTAAATGCTTGCAGGACCACCAGCCCTGCAAGCATTAGTAAAATCTTGGTAATGCCAGGTAAACGAAACACACGTCGATCAATCATTAATTCTCGATCTCCTTAATTTCCTGGCAGTGACATTGCAATGAATGACTAGCTTGCTTTAATTCGTTTGTAAAAAACCCAATAACTCCAAATTTGGTAAGCCAAGACAAACGGCAAAATCCCAAATGCAACCCAAGTCATTAAGTTCAACGTATAAGCAGAGCTAGAAGCATTTTTGATCAGAATACTATTAACACCGTTATTGGCCACCATTACGCGTGGGAAGATCCCGACAAATAATAATGTCACGACAGCCGGCAACGTCAGTCCACCAGCGATAAAGGACGTTACTTCCCAATCACGCAAAGTCCCGATATAAGCAATCAAGCTTAATAGCACAATGATCGCTAAAATCGTCGTCGTTAAGACCGGTTTCTTTGTAAAGAAGTCTGTATAGACGTAAACCAAAATCGCGAAAACGACTTCACCAGCAAAAAGCACCGGATAGAGGACTTTACCATAAGATCGTGCCCGGTCACGCAATGATCCCGCGACTTTTAACCGCACAAAGTTTAGCCCATGCAAGTAACTCAATAGCGCGACCGCGACACCACCGACGATAGAGAACCAGTTCACGTAGTCGGTAAAGTGTCCAATAATATCGCCTTGAGCGTCGATTGGCATCCCTTTGACCATGTCCGTGAAGATCATGCCCAATAAGAATGGGACCGCTAACGAAGAAATCATCAACGACCATTCCCAGAAGCGTCTCCAAAAATCAGTGCGCATATCCTTACGAAATTCAAAAGAAACTCCGCGCATAATTAAACCAACTAAGACGAGTAAGAACATGACATAAAAGCCTGAGAATAAGGAAGCATACCATGCACCGAATGAGGCAAACATGGCACCACCTGCCGTTATCAGATAAACCTCGTTACCATCCCAGTGAGGACCAATTGAGGCCACTAAATTATTTCGTTCTCGATCGGTCTGCGCTAACGTGTGCATTGACATACCCACGCCAAAATCAAATCCTTCAAGGAAGAAAAAGATGGCAAATAGCAACCCAATCAGAATGAACCATAATAGTTGTAAGTTACTCATGGTTGAAGGCCCCCTTTGCATAAGGATCGACAGTTGTTTGACTGTCATCATCATCGTCCTCAACGTAGCTTGGATCCAAATCGTCAGCATCAGGGCCGCTGACCAGCACTCGATGGCTTAAAACAATCATCACAGCGCCCATTCCAGCAAAGAGTAAGAAGTAAATAATGTTGCTAAAGAGTAACGAAGCAGCTGTAACGTGTGGCGACACTGCATCAGCAATCGTTAACAGGCCATAAACGACCCATGGATAACGACCCAACTCAGTAATAAACCAACCTGCCGTATTTGCGATAAATGGAAGCCAAAGGCATAGTCCCAAAATGTATAGGAACCAACGATATCGCACAATTTGGTCGGATTTTTTGCGGTTGAAGTACAGTCCTAAAATGGCGACTAATGCAAAGACACCTGCCGAAACCGCCATCACACGGAAGCTGTAGAACAAAGTTCTCATTGGCACGAAGTAGTTCATATCCTTGCCAAATTTTTTGTCATACTTCTGATGTAATTCTTTGTTAATTGGGTTTGCCCCTTGTACGGCCCCACTAGTCTTATGGTAAGACAAAATACTTAAGACATAAGGAATTTCGATACTCCATTTAACCTGATGACCCTTCGTATCCATACCTTCCACAACTGACCAAGAGGCATGAGTCGCCGTTGTTTTGTAAATCCCTTCTGTGGCCGCGAACTTCATTGGCTGGTTTTTGATGATGTATTGCGTCTGTTGATCCCCTGCCGCAGTGACACCAACGGCAGCAACTAGTCCAACAATCAAACTAATCTTGATGCTCTTGCGCCAAAATTCAACATCTTTGCCTTTCAGTAACCGCCAAGCTGAAGAACCAGCGATAACAAATGCCGCTGTGATGAATGCCCCGAATAACACGTGCGGTAGTTCATACCACAATTGCGGGTTCTTAACGACATCGGCAAAACTAACCATCACTGCCTTAGTATTACCGTTGGCGGTCTTTAATGCGTAGCCAACTGGATCCTGCATGAAAGAGTTAGCAGCTAAAATCCAGACAGCCGATAATGCTGATCCCAACGCTGTTAGCCAAATGAACAAGCAGTGCCACACTGGCTTAAACCGATCCCAAGTAAACATCCACAGTCCAATGAATGTTGACTCCAAGAAGAAGGCCGCCAATGCTTCGATGGCCAATGGTGCACCAAAGATATCCCCCATAAAACGTGAATATTGTGACCAGTTCATCCCAAATTGGAATTCTTGGATAATCCCAGTCACAACTCCGACAGCAAAGGATAGAAGAAAGATTTTGCCCCAGAATTGAGTCATCTTTTTATAGATTTCCTTTTTCTGGATGACATAGTTGGTTTCCATGATAGCAACGACCACCGCCATTCCGATTGAAAACGGAACAAAGAAGAAGTGGAACACCGTAGTCATTGCAAATTGGAAACGCGCTAACGAAAGAATGCTCAAGCCAAATATTGTCATCGTACAGCGCTCCTTTAGAATAATTGCGAGTAAGTTCGCGACTTTGCTAGCTGGTGGAGCAATCTTGGACTAGAGCTTGCGCCACCAGCTGGCAAGTTATGTAGTGGTCAATTTGATTGTAGGCAAGTTAGCCGACAAATTTTCTCAAATGTAACCGCTCTCTGCTTTGATTATATCGAGTGATAAATGAGTTTTCAAACGATATTCGATATTTGTTCAATTTTTTTCAAATTCGTTAGCAAATTGTTGTTAACCAAATGAAATGCCCGGTTAATTTCTAGGCTGCTTGACGACGATTAGCAGGCCTTTTTAACGTCATTTTCTTTGCGTCTGGCCGATAAAACGACCATAATGATCCTGTATTCTAACTCAAAGGAAGTGCTTAACTATGGAACAACTATTAGCTCTATTTCCGCTCACCGATGCGCAAGTGACCTCAGTAAACGGTCTCGGCATCAAAGTCGTCACCCCCGCTGAGATTACTGAAGGCAGCGTTGATCCAGCAGGCATTACCATTATTTACGGCTGGGATCAAAAGCTAGGTCTACAGGTCGCTAATGCCGTGCACAGTCAATTAAAGTGGGTGCAAACTTTTTCGGCAGGTGTCGATTACTTACCACTTGATCAATTTGCCAAACAACATGTGCTCGTCACTAACGCCAGTGGCATTCATGCTGCCGCCATTGCCCAGTCAATTTTAGGTTATATTTTTTACTTTACTCGCGGTCTATGGACGGCCGAGCAGCGACGATCACAACGATTATGGCAACAATCTGCTGATCATCAACTTGTCGCCGATGAATTCAGCGTGCTCATTTTTGGAACCGGTCATATTGCTGTCGAGACAGCTCGCCTACTAAAAGACATGGACGTGCATGTTGAAGGTGTCAATACAACCGGGCATGCTGCTAATCACTTCGATCAAACATATGCCTTCAATGATCCTTCTGAAGGGATTGCCAAGGCTGACATTATCATCAACATCATGCCTGGAACTAAAGAAACGGACAGCTACTTCAACCAACAATTCTTTGATCAGTTAGAAAATAAGTTACTATTTATTAACGTTGGCCGCGGTAGTGCGGTGATCGAAGCTGACTTAGAAGCTGCTTTGGCAAGTGGTCGATTAAACTATGCAGCTCTTGATGTGACCGCCCAAGAACCATTGCCTAAGGACTCGCCATTATGGACCAATGACCATATTTTACTCACGCCCCATATTTCTGGCATTATGGATCATCTGGACCAACGTCTGTTCCCAATTCTACAAGAGAATTTGCAGACATTTGTCAAGGATGGGTCGCTCGTTCGTAACCAAGTCGACTTAACCGCTGGCTATTGATCTTTTAAAGCCATATAAAAAATCCCACCAAGCTTCCGGCGTCTTCCGGCAAGCTTGATGGGATTTTTTCCATTTTAATCTATACGAGCAACGGCAGCATTGTCATTACCGAAATCAACACGGTAAGTCCCACGCCAATCAGTAAAAGCAGCCAAAAATTACGGTACTTTTGAAAATGAAACAGGCTAGTAATAATCGGAATCAATTGAAGAATCTGGGTGGGTATGAAATACAATGTTATTGCAACTAAAATCGTCACGACCACTAAAGTTGTCACGATTCGTTGAACAAAGGGATGTCCTACGATGAGGCGCTGAACACCTTGATTAATTGCTAACCAAAAGATGCTTGCAAAGCTGAGTAACACCGCCATGTCCGCCACATCAAGGAGAATTGAAATAATGAGTGCCTGCCACAGTTTGTCTGGGTAAATTAAGCCCGCTAGATCTTCGGCTAAAGCATCCCGCAAAAAGGTGTATGTCAATAAATATAGCGGTAGCCACAAAAGTCCGCCTACGACTAAATCGCCTATCGCGCTTAAGCTAGCCCGCCACTGTGGCCGCTGGGTCACGCTTCGCCATTTAAATGGGCGCAGAATCAAACGATCCATCAACCATAAAAGCCCGATTGATAAGCTAATTCTGATGAGGGTCAACAACCAACCAACCCACATGCTAATCGAGCTTAGATGCACCAAAGATGGGCTCATCAGCCGAGCAAAGCTATTATTCGTATTGAATAAGGTTAAGTAGGTAATGACGATCGTGAGGCCCCACAGCAAAGCGAGCATGACCGATCTGATTGGCAATTCAATTAGATTGCCTTGATTCATCTTCACTTTCATTAATGATCAGCCCCTTTCGTTGTATAAGGCGGCAATTTTCGCACGTCAAAGGAGACAACACGTCCAATACGAGTGCTTTCATGCAACGAATAGGCTCGGGCACCAGATTCAAAAATCGCATACATGCGGTCACCTTGAATGGTAATCTGCTCTAAATGGGCAGGTAATCTGCTCTAAATGGGCAGGCATTCTGACTCTAGCAACCGCTTGAGCAGGTGTGAACCGCTGGCGATGTAAATTTTTATGGTAAATATACAACCAAGAATCCTCTGGGCCAAAAGACTGGGATAAGTACACGTTGTCTTTATAGAAACTCAATCCTTGAATTTTTCCGATTGTTTCTTGCGATGTTAAGCGTTGGAAAACACCATCGAATAGCCCCTGAGCTTTAAATCGGCTCTTTAGAGTATGAGAATTAGTTTCTACATCATGGACGTTGAAACGTTGTACGGTACTATTACCAAACGGGCTGAAGAAGCCAACCCATAAATACCCATTTTGATAGGCTACCAATGAAGCACGCTGGATCGTCGGCAATAGGGCCGAATGCTGATAAGCAATTGGGCGATTGGTCCTAGCCTTATACCGATCGATGCTGGTTAGTTTAATTGAAAATAACTGAGCGCGTCCGTCTTTTGCCCCGCAAACCCACAGCACCTTGGCATCTGGTTGATAGGTAATGCCGCCAACGTGCGGGCGCCCTTGCAGAATTACTCGTTTAATGAAACTACCAGTCTGACGATCTAAGATGTTTAATACCGAATTCCCCCGATTTGAGTGATCATAGGCAGTCGTGATCACATACTTGGGCGTGACTGTCACCCCTTGAGGCGTCATAAATTGACTCCGTATCGGCACAAACTGATGCCCTACCGGTTTCAAGGTTTCCTGTTCGGTTAACCCAGGGACTAAGTATGTTCCCTCAGCATTTTGGCCTGGATAAGCATCCAAAGAGGCGCGAATCAGACCAGGATACCTTTCTAAATCTTGCCGCAAGTTTGCCAAACTAAAACGACTGCGCATCTGAGCGTTAGCTGCCTTTGTTACAGCCTTCGGTGGTCGCAATGGTCCCAAAATGGTCCATGTCGCGATACTGAGTAGTAATAAACTGGCAATCGCGACCAACTGTCCTTTCATATGATGACTGTTGCTCATCCAATTCCCCCTCGATCGTGTCATGAAAATAGAATACCGATCTTTTTAGGTAGGGGCGATTAATGGTGCTTGCAAAAAAAAGCAAAGTTGCTAGATACTTGCTTAATGAAATCAGCTATCGGAAAATCAGGCAATCTCGATTGCATCTTTTTTTCTCATGTCTATCATAATTAAATTCACCATAATTTCGTTAACTAAGGCTACATTTAGTCTTTTATAAATCCGCTTTAACGAACTGCCGCGCTTAAAATCAACTATTATAAATCTGCAAAAAGTAATCCCCAAAAAATATGTATAGAACCAATTAAGGACTGAAGCTCACAATATTGGCAAATTAACGGGAATAGATGTACTCAAATATTTTCATGTAATGCATTGAAAATAAAATCCAAAGCAAACATTTTTCCTCTGATATTTTGATGTTCGCCTATTTTTGATTTCGGAAAAGCACTCCTTATCAAGCCAACTTAATGGATTACGCATTTATCCACGACCAAAACAGAACACACTTATCTTATTCAAAATAATAATCTTTCAGTTTATACGTATGAACTTCCGTTATAAACAAGTGATATTTTTCCACCAAATCTGCAATCCGATCACCATCTATTAAAGTCACTGGGTGACTACCGATAATTGCTTTTTTTCGAGCGGGAATAGTGAAGGACGATGTTGTGATCAAAATGCCATACTCAGCATTTTCTGCATCCATTGCACCTTTAAACGCATCAATAGTTTGCTCTGTAACCTTATTCTCATTGGCATAACGTTTGGCTTGAATGGCTACACGTGTCGTTCGGAACTCGTCAGACTCAAAATAGCCGAACCCATCTAATCCATGATCCCCGCTCACCACTACCCCCTTAACTGGGTCTAAACGAACACCCATTTGATTAACTAATGCTCGAGAAAAGTTCTCAAATTTTTTTGGACTAAATTTTTGAAGTTGATTGATCAATTCCTGCTTCCATTCAATATTTGCGAGGTCTCCATCATCATCAATACTTTCAGTTAGCTCAGGGGCGCCACCAGAAAGCTCCTCAGATGCTTGCTTCTCAGCTATCATTTTTTCTTGGCGAACCCTATGTTTCTCCTGCCAGTACTCCGTTATTGTGTCAAAATCAGCTTTTGTCGGTACCCGACAGGATGTAATGATCTCACCTTTCTTCGTTAAAGTAATGTCTCGATTACGCTCAATCGGTTGGACATAACTTAAAACTTCCAATTCTTTTAACCCAAAGTTAAAATCAAAAGCGAAGGGTTTGTACATTCTCCCATTCCGTGACGTAACGGTATAGTTAATATCTTCATAGGTAAAATCTACTTCTTCAATATCTGCCATTACTTCTTTAATCCGGGTCTTAGAAGCGGTCCCCCCTAATTCCTGCAGCGCACTTAATATGCCGGGTTTAGCATCTCTTCGTTCATACTCCATGTTTCTTCCCTCTGAGTTCCCAAAAATAATATAGTTTTATCAAATTTTATTCTGATGTGCTGAATGTCTTCCACAGACTCATCCTTTAAAAAAATTCCTTTTTCTTCATATCACCTAAATTAGAGCCCAGTTGAGTGTACAAGCGACAAATATTCTAACCTTATCAAATTCTAGGCATCTATTAAATTAATTCAACCTAGCATTGGATAAGATTGTGCTCGTAAAGAACCTAAGTAAAGGACAACTTTGACTGTTTCCGCTTGTAGTAATAACCCTATTTACGCCTACTAATGGAGTGAGCAGATGTACCATACACCGCGTTGTCGTATAGCCACTGTTTAATATCAATATCACGCCCACTTCGATAATATTTTTGAAGCAAGGAACCATACCAGTGCATTTTATTTTCAGGAATGGCCAAAATACCAGCCCCAGCATCGATCATTAAAGCGTTGGCCGATACAATTGCCGTCCGCTTATTGCCATTGGCAAACAGTTGCCAGCGAGATAAATAAAGATTTAAATCTATCGCATTTTCCGTTGCTGATTGGCCTTGTTGGCTAATTTTTTCAATGTCATTCAACGCGTCATGCTCATTAGGAATGGGGGGCACCCATAAATCATTGGTGAGTGGCACCTGAACACCCTCAGTACGGATTTGGCCTGCGCCCAGATGACTACTCCGAACCGCATTATTGATAGCCAAAACATCTTTGGCAACAAAGACGCCTTGACGTTTAATCACAAATTCATAAGCACGTTTCAGACTGATTACTGTGTCGATATCTTCAGGTCGCACACCACTAACCTCAAGATTATTCACAATCGATTCGGTTTGAGGCATAGTAATCGGTAAATCTTCAAACTTACCAGTTGTGAAAACCATTTGTACTAAGTTCCGTTCAACTAATTCGATTTCACTTTCACGATCATAAAAGTATTTGTCTGGAAAGACCATATTGTAATTTCCCCTTTCAATTGATCTTTTTAGCACCAGTTTCTAACTATTATAAAAGCCAATAACTCTGCTACGCATCAGTAGTACCATCCTAGGTCATCACTTATGACATACAGCGGACAATCGAAAAATAATTCATGTTTTAGAACTCAATATTCTTTCAGAGTCTGCTAAAACCCGTTATTTATTCAACCGTTAAATTGGCAGTTTAAAAATTGAACCAATCAGTAGGTAAAAAGATTTCTCATCCCATTAATCTGACATACATCTGAAGCGAATCAAGTAAGGACTTAAATTTAACAATTGTTCTTCATCCCATTAATCTGACATACATCTGAAGCCTTTCTTGCTAGAAAAAATCAAGGACAACAGTTCTTCATCCCATTAATCTGACATACATCTGAAGCCACTTGTTTAACTCATGTTTAGCTGCCTCAGTTCTTCATCCCATTAATCTGACATACATCTGAAGCTTATTGAGGTCTTGACCCCAGATGGTTTCGGTTCTTCATCCCATTAATCTGACATACATCTGAAGCGAGCAGCTGACGATGTCATCAGTCAGATCAGTTCTTCATCCCATTAATCTGACATACATCTGAAGCTCATTCTTGTTGGCCCGTAGCATTGCTAGTGTTCTTCATCCCATTAATCTGACATACATCTGAAGCTGACATGCAAGTCTTCGCTTGACGTGCCACGTTCTTCATCCCATTAATCTGACATACATCTGAAGCTTGACATGACCCTACCGCCGGCACCAATAAGTTCTTCATCCCATTAATCTGACATACATCTGAAGCGTTGATTGATCTGCTTGATCTTGCTTAGCGGTTCTTCATCCCATTAATCTGACATACATCTGAAGCGAGACTATCCAGAGACTACAACAGAGACTAGTTCTTCATCCCATTAATCTGACATACATCTGAAGCTCTAACACGCTCTCCGTGTGGTCAACCGACGTTCTTCATCCCATTAATCTGACATACATCTGAAGCAGGCTGATATTACCGAACTCAAGGCTAAGCGTTCTTCATCCCATTAATCTGACATACATCTGAAGCCATCCTCGTTCACATCAACCGCCATCCTTTGTTCTTCATCCCATTAATCTGACATACATCTGAAGCGCAAGATCAAGCTCACGTAAGGACTTTTAAGTTCTTCATCCCATTAATCTGACATACATCTGAAGCTACTTGTAACTACACTTGTTCACTTAGCAAGTTCTTCATCCCATTAATCTGACATACATCTGAAGCTTAGCTAAGCTTGTCCGTTTGGTTGACGGCGTTCTTCATCCCATTAATCTGACATACATCTGAAGCAAGTCAGAGAATATTCAAAAGGTAGCCGATGTTCTTCATCCCATTAATCTGACATACATCTGAAGCGCTCTGTCAAAGAACTAAATACTGTCATGAGTTCTTCATCCCATTAATCTGACATACATCTGAAGCTGGGTTATCAATATGCCACCCTGTGATAGAGTTCTTCATCCCATTAATCTGACATACATCTGAAGCACCGTGATCCACACCATCCACAAATTGACGGTTCTTCATCCCATTAATCTGACATACATCTGAAGCATTAATCGTGCTTTGAAGCGATTTAACAGCGTTCTTCATCCCATTAATCTGACATACATCTGAAGCCCCATGCCCGTTTTATAAGCAACAGCCGCGGTTCTTCATCCCATTAATCTGACATACATCTGAAGCTTTGGGGATGATGATTCATGACTGAAGTGAGTTCTTCACCCCATTAATCTGACATACATCTGAAGCTTTTTCTTTGTATATGTTGCCATTTTAAATGTTCTTCATCCCATTAATCTGACATACATCTGAAGCTCGGGTTCGCCATCTGGGGAGCCTATTTTTGTTCTTCATCCCATTAATCTGACATACATCTGAAGCTATAACAACGCCATTTTTTCGCACGTCGAGGTTCTTCATCCCATTAATCTGACATACATCTGAAGCAGACCACGCGTTCGCATACTCGTCAGGTACACAGCGCTAGAATTGGACGAAATCCTCGTCAATAGTCGTTTTCCAAATGTAATCAGACGTTTCAACATCATTAATTTGCCTCTCAATGAATAAAACTTTAACACCAAGTGAACCTGCATATTCTGCTAGTTCCGTTAATTGATCGGTTGTTAAGAAAAACCAAACGTCAGTTAGCACTAAGAGTCGGTGATCGTTTAATTCATTCATAATTGTTATCACTGCCCCTATTTTATCATACGGTGATAACGTCTGGGGCAGATCAATCATGATTGATTGATCCTTAATCGCCGTTTTTGAATCCCACGTATCCTGGATCTTTAATGGCAGGTTGTTCTCAAAGATAACTTGAGTTAAAAGTGTCTTTTCTTGGCAATCCAATTCGTACAAATTTCGCAATTCTTCCTCGTCTAAGCAATCAATCAGCACCTTAACAGCTTGACGGTTGAAAAAAGCATTTATATCAAATGAACCATTTAGGCTGCCAAAATAAATCAGCGCCTTACTACAAACCAGCTGTTTACCCGCATCACTACAGACGATTTTTTCATCATATTCGCGTAAATGGCTCGTGATTTCCCACAACGTATTCGCATTCGTAATGGTTAAAAAGTTCAATCCCGCTTGTAGCTTAATTGGCTCAAACGGATAATAAGTTAGTTGATCCATTAAATAACCACCACCTTTAAGTCTTGATTGCCAATCTCAGTATTCGGCGTACCTGCCATGAACTTCATCGACGCATATTGACGCTCTGTGACCGTCAATGTTTGGATCAAGCCATCTGCTGGTGCGACTCGTTCTAGCAGCTCAGCGGCCTTTTTATTCACAGTAATACGAACATAAATACTTTCTTGCATCATAATAAATCCTTCAGATAAAAGTGCTTTTCGAAACTGTCGATAATTTTTACGGTCTTGCGCCGTTTCGGTCGGTAAATCAAACATTACCATTAATCGCATAATTCGATACCTCATAGTTCAAACTCCCAATGTGGCAAACTGGTCTCATCGTTAAGATAGCCAACACTATCACGAACCATTTCCGTACAAACACTCGCGACTAACGCCTCATGGCCATTGAAATTGATTGGGTCTGACAGTAAGCTAATCAATTCAACTTTGATATCCAACGACAGCGGTTCCTCTTTATGCCGTTGAACCACTTCATCGACTAAGGGACGCAACGGTTCCATCAAGTCGCTTGCCAGATTATATTGATTTTCTGTGCTATCATGATGAATACCAAAATTGGTCAAATATCCCAAAGCGTTTATTTCTCTGGAAAAGGCAGAAAGTAATATTGAGTAACCATAATTGAGCATTGCATTAACCGGTTGCTCTTCATCCCGCCGTGTAAAACCAGTATCGATTAAGCGTGTGAAATATAATCTTGCCGCCACCGCCTCCCGATTAGTCGTATCGCCTTCGTCAACACCATCTATTAATTCGGTGAACTGTTCGCAATCTTGCTTTAAGTCTTGCAGAAGCTGCTGCTGGTTTTTCATTTTATTTCTGATGACCTGTTGCCATAATTTTTGGCGATGATCTTCTTTCCACACCATTTGCTTCTTTAGTCGTGAATTACGCTGATGATTATTGTAATAACCGTCAATTTCACCAATTGGTGATGACTTGTCATCAGTAAACACAATCTTAACATCATGTCGAAGCAGCATCATCACTGCATAACTGGTGATAACCGCCCGTGTCGTCCCAATAATTAGACACTGTATGTCATCTAAAGGGATTTGATGAACATCTGTTTCAGTTTTAACAACCAGATGATTCATTTTGTAGGATAATTTCGAATGTTGGGTAATTAATACATTTCGCCATGCCATTTTTCATCAACCTTTGCTATAATATATTTGTGGTCAACGTCAGACCACATTTAATGGGTCTCCCGCCTATTAATCTGACATACAGAATTGAAGTAAAGCAAAGCTTCGGCTGAGCTCACCACTTTTTATAAAGGGCCGTATGGCCACTTACATATAAAAACAACCCCCGCTACCTACTAGCGGGGGTTGCTTTTACTTTATGCCAGCTTGTTTTGCTAACTGTTCAATTGTAATTCGTTTTTCAAATAATCCAGTTGGAGATTGGAACACCAACATGTCGGTTGGGTTCAGCTTCCCACTCCATTGTAAACGTCCGTCTGTTTTCAAGGTTGAGATTCCATATTTTTTCCCGTTAAGCTTTCCTCCGATTTGACTCAACTGACTGCTCAGTCTACTACGATCCGCGTGAAGCAACGAAATTAAACTTCTCAACGTTTTTACTCTCACTTCGCGGGGCATGTTAATAAAATCATCTTTATTTTCAACTAAAGCAATAGCTATGACTTGATGCTTAGGCAATAAAAATCTTTTATTCATGGCTCTTGAAATGGAATCAAACAAAGACAATAACTGTTCTTCTGATACCTTATTTTCATTGTCGATTAGTGCAAGTTGATTATTTTCCTTTATGGTTAGGGCCAACTGCTCAGCGTTATGAATCTCAGCGTCCGAGGCGATCCTGATCTTGGCATAACTTGGATATGTCTCATCGTCAGAGACATTTCTCAGCAACAGCTGCTCATAAGGAACATGCTTTTCAAGTAACAAAGCTTCTGGATATTTTTTCTGTAGCCATTGCTTAGCCGCATCATTTTGCACTTCCCAGTCACTCGTGAGAAACATCGGAATTGAAATGACTCTATATGCCTTTTTAAATTTGATGATTGCGGAATAAGCAATATTTATATTGTTATACCCGCCATACAAAGCAACATCACGATTCTTTTTAGTTGGAAATTGTGGTTGCTTTGTGCCACTGCCTCCAGCTTTAATAATCATTTGGTCATAAAAAGCCCCTGAATCGTCTGTTGTCTTCAATGTCACCAGCATCTTTTTATACTTCAGTGGGCCATCGACCAGATACTTGAAATCATCTTCATTCCAAACGATTTCACCAGTTTCAACATTAGTCGAAGCCACCAGCTTGTGTCCACGCGTCGCTGCGGCCATGGATCCTACCACAAAACTAAATGGATTGATGCGTTCTTCTTCACGTTGGGCGGTTGCCTCTTGATCTGTCAGTTCAAATTTAAACTTGCTTTGTTCTTGCACGTGTTCCCGCGCCGCTTTAATTCGTTCTTTCGTGTACTTATTATAATAATTACCCATCTGATCGCTCAGACGTCCTTGATCAAAGAATCCTTTACGATCGATATATTTGCCAACTGTTGCAATCATTAAGGCATCATGGGCATGATGATAATCATTAAGGTCACGATTCTTGCGCAGATCTACGTAACGGCGCATGTCGCCAGTTAGAGAGGCCGGTAGCGCGACAACTTGAGTCTCTTTGAAATGGGTGCCAATTAAAGCGGCGACATTTTTGATAATTTGACGCGTCTCCACTAATGAACGGGCGATGAAACGCTCTCTTTGCATTTCACCAATTTGTGCACGGGTTAAGGCATCAAACTTCTGTTGGCTAATGAATCCTGTAGCCAGTAGTCGACTCCAAAATGGCCGCATCGCCCGGCGAATCTCTGTCGGCACCGTCCCAGCGTCTGACTTCGTTCGGTTGGTCGTTCGATCCACAAGCACCATATTGTCCAATGAATTTCGTTTCGTAAACGCTTGTGGCACAATGTGGTCAATGTCGTAATCTTCTAAATGATCAATATCTAGCACATGATCCGGTCGATACATATCTTTTCCTTGCTGCAGGAAATAAAGGTATAGCCGATTTCTTTGTAAGGCATTATTGTCCTTATACTCGGCACTAATTTCATCAAACCAAGTCTTTAGCACCTTGTCGCCGCTGTACAACTCGCTTAATTGCCGAGCACGGGGGCGCGTTTGTTGGCTGGCCTGGGTCTCACGCGCAAACTCCAAATAAATTTTATCTGGTTGTTGCCCGGTAGCCCGCACAAGGTCATCCAAAATTCGAAATGATTGCGCAATCCCACGTTTGGTCTTCTTATCGCCGGGTAGCTCTTGAATTTCATCGTACACGTTATGGGCCGCTTCCGGTGCTTCATTTTGCGCTTTAATCCAAGCAGCCACACCGAAACGGTCATCCACATTACCAACCACTTCCATGAAGTTTAGGTCAGTTTGATAAAACACATCAAGCAAGGTTTTCGCCCCTTGATCGTCATCAAACGTGCGATTATTAATTCTGTCGACGTGGTTAACAATATGACTGGTCAATAGCTTCTTAGATAAACGACCCCAACCGGTGTAATGCTTTTTAGCTAACGCAGTGACATGTTCAGCTGATAAATAACTCAATAAACTCAATTGTCGTTTTAAGGCAACCTTATCTTCAAAAACGGTCTGTAATTTAATAATTTCGTCTAACTGATCATTACTTAATTCAGTTATTTGATCGCCTAATACCTGCTTTAAGTCTAAATAAGCACTCAAACTATTACTAAATTTGGTCTTTTGACTTAATCCGACAACTTTAACAGATTGACCGGTATTTTCCGTGATAAAGGTTTCTACATTCTTAACAGTCACATTTTTCTGTCGCCTAAATAGTTGGTTGAAGATCGCTTGCTTCAGTTGAACATCCAATCGATGCGAGCGCTGTTCACGATTTTCTTCGGCAACCTCTAGGCGAATATTATTTAATTCTTGCAATACGGTAAATGTCTGATATGTTACGGAATTGGCTGGTAAGGTGGGTTCCCCAATCAAGTAAGTATCCGTACCGATCAATCGATCGATAAACGCATTTTCTGTCGCATCAGTATCTACAACATCTGACAGGTTCCATGGTGTGATCGTGGCATCTTTCTTTTTAATAAGCCAGTGATTCTTTTCTTCACCAGCAAACTGGGTATCACTTTGAAGCTTGCTGACGAGCGGTCCAACATAGTAGGGCACCCTAAAATTGATCAGTCCGGCAATCTTCGTATCCGTTCGATCTGCTTGCGTGTATGTTTCAGCCAAGAATGGATAATACTGCTTTTGATGATCAATAATCTGACGCACTTCGTTCAGATGCAGTTGATGCGGAATTGAGCCATTCTCCTTCGTCCGTTGACGCGGTAAAAATTGTCCGTCTTCAATTTTCTGTAAGTAGTCAGCTTTTTGTGGCAAATCCGAGTCCAAAATTAACTGGGTAAAGAAGGCTTTCGGCGCTTTTAACTTGTCGTCAGAGTCCGCAGCTAGCCATAATCGATAATTCTGATCAAAGGCGTCGCGATCTTGCTTGCGTAACTCCTTTAGTGCTTCACGTTGTTGATGGTGATCATCGTATCGTTGAACCATCGCGGCTGAGATTGTCTTTGCATCACCAAGCAGCATCTTTAAGGTCAAGCCATTAAAGACCTTTTGCAAGGCCAAGACGAATTCATATTGTTCTGGTGCTAACAGACCGTCTACTGTGGCTAATTTATCGTCAATGTCCCCGTCACTAAACTTAAATTTATATGGTTTCTTATCGTCGGCGGTCAAGCCTTGAAGGTTAAAAACCGTCGTCCAATCGATCTGATTACCAACTAAGCCACTAAAAATTGTCTTAAAACAGCGTTTGGCCAGTTTAATGTCACCAGTAACTTCCATGTCAACAAGTGCTTGTTCAACTCGACCTGAATTACCAAGTTTGTCATTCGTCAAAATCGCCGATAATTTAATAGCATCAAAGGTAACTGAAAATTCAGGCATCATTTGTTCAACAAAGGTCGTTAAAAGTTGAACAAGATTCGCGACATCAAACGAGTCCGCCGCCGAAATTTCACCCTCGCGTAAAAAATGGCCGCGATATTTAACCGCGTGATGAATGGCCAAATAGATTTCCCGCAAATCATGTTGCTTGCTATCCTGCATTAACGCCTGACGCAAGTGATAAATCGTGGGGTAATCATGATAAAACGCCGAGTCCGCCGCCGTCGATCCAAACAAGGCTCCGTTCGCAACACCAGCCGCTTCATTCACTTGTGGATTGTGCTCATCAGTAGGATGAACCCAAGAATATTTTGACCGTTCTAAAAAATTCTCGTCAACTTTAGCTAATTCCGGTGCAAACATATCCCGTAGTAACTTTAAGCGCCATCGACGTCGAGATAATCGACGCCGAGTCGAGCGAAATAAACGTCTTTCCTCTGCCGTTTCCGCTGAATCAAACAAACGGACGCCTAACAGATGATTCCCTTTTGCCCGCTTTAATCGATAATCATCATCGATTGCGGCCCACCCCACTGAACCAGTCCCGATGTCTAAACCAACTGAATACCCATTGTGATTACTCATAATTTTAACCCCTCAACTATTGATCTGCTTAAAATTCTACGCAATGTTAACGCTTTCCACAAGTAGCAAATGATTATAGCATGCTCGCTTAACGTAAAATAATCGTAAAAAAAGCACATCCCCAATACGGAGATGTGCTTTCCCAATCCGATAATCCAAAGATTAACGCTTTGAGAATTGTGAAGCCTTACGAGCCTTCTTGAGACCTGGCTTTTTACGTTCTTTCATGCGTGCGTCACGAGTTAATAACCCTGCTGACTTTAATGGCGCACGAAAGTCAGGATCAACCGTCAACAATGCACGGGCGATCCCATGGCGAGTAGCACCGGCTTGACCGGAGAAGCCACCACCATTGACGTTAACTAAAACATCATAGTTACCAGTCGTTTCCGTTGCAGTGAATGGTTGTAACACCACTTCACGCAAGTTAGCGAATGGAATGTATTCAGTAATATCTTTATCGTTCATTGTGATTTTACCAGTGCCGGGTACCAAACGAACCCGCGCAACTGAGTTTTTCCGACGACCAGTGCCGGCGTATTGAACAGTAGCCAATGTGATTTCCCCCTTAGATTAATTTCGTGATGTCTAAAACTTCAGGTTGTTGTGCAGCTTGATCATGTTGGTCACCTGCATAGACGTGAAGCTTAAGCAGTTGTTTGTGACCAAGCGTTCCTGCTGGCAACATACCCTTAACGGAAGTTTCAATCAACCGAACTGGGTTTTGTTCACGTAAGTTACCTGCAGTGCGTGACTTCAAACCGCCTGGGTGATTCGAGTGGTGGTAGTACATCTTGTCTGATGCCTTCCGACCCGTTAAACCAACCTTGCCGGCGTTAAGAACGATCACAAAGTCACCCGTATCCACATTAGGGGTAAACGTTGGCTTGTTTTTGCCACGTAAGATTGAAGCAACGACTGAACTTAAACGTCCCAAAGGAACGTCTGTGGCATCAACCACATACCATTTACGGTCTACTTCACCTGGTTTTGCTAAATAAGTTGTACGCACGGTATTTTCCTCCAATTTCTTGTCTGTTTGACACTCGATAAAACTTTCCGGGGCTTATCGTGGGGCAAACAATACCAAGTAACAGTGTACTGTTCAGACCCTGCCCTGTCAATGACAAATCAGTTACATCACCTATTTTCATCCAGATTACTCGGATAAATGACTTCTTCTAAATACAAGCCACTGGCCGGTGCCGTTTCTCGGGCCAGTTCGCGGTCTTTAGCAGCTAGTAACGCTGGCAGTGAATCGGCTGCTCGTCGCCCATTACCGATTTCCAACAATGTGGCCACCATGATCCGCACCTGATTGTATAAAAATCCATTTCCATAGAAATCGAAAACCACTTCATGATCGGCTGGCCGATTAGTCACTTGAATATCATAAATCGTGCGAACATTTGATTTAGCCTGGCTTCCGGAAGCAACGAAACTGGTAAAATCGTGTTCGCCAGTCAAATCTGGTAGGGCTTGACGAATTCTATTCACATCAAGTGGATACTTATAATGTCCCGTGTAATTTCGTTTAAATGGGTCAACGAAGGCCGTAGTAGAGACAATATATCGATACCGTTTACCATGAGTTGAAAACCGCGCATGAAAATTATCATCCACCTCGGTCACTGTCTTCACGCTCATGTCCAAAGGAAACATGCTATTCAAGGCCAAGCGTAAATTAGCTGCCGGGATCGGTTTAGGTAGATCAAAATGAACTACTTGCCCATGCGCATGAACTCCTGCATCTGTCCGTCCAGAACCATAGACGGCAATCGCTGGTAGCGGATTTTTCGCAATCCGATTCACGACGTCCACTAAAACAGCTTCCACCGTGCGCTGATTTGGCTGCACTTGGAAGCCGGCAAAATTGGTACCGTCATACTCAATCACGACTTTATAACGTTGTGACATGAAGCTAGTTGACTCTCCTTTCAATTAACCCAAATGTCGTAAGAAAACGAGCACAATATTCAAAACGATAACGACGATCACAGCACCAGTATCAAAACCATGCCAATGAATCACCCGATAGCGGGTACGATGCTCACTACCTTGATAACCGCGCGCCTCCATAGCCGTCGCTAAGTCGTCTGCTCGGCCAATTGCACCAACGAAGAGCGGAATAAGTAAAGGGACAATGGCCCGGAGACGTTTAATCAAACCACCATTGTTGAACTCGACACCACGGGCCCGCTGGGCGTTCATGATCGTTTGCGCCTCGTCAAGCAACGTTGGCACAAATCGCAGAGCTACCGACAACATCAACGCAGTTTGCGCAACCGGAAAATGCACCACCCGTAGCGGACGTAACATCGACTCGACACCATCCGCAATCGCCAGTGGTGCGGTGGTTAATGTGAGCACCGTGGCCACTGTAATAATTAAGAGAAAGCGCAAGAAGACTGCAGTAGACAGTTCAATCCCTGTTTGGGTAATCATCAATACGCCCCAGTGCCAATAAACATGACCTCCAGGTGTAAATAATAATTGCAATAATGCGGTAAAAACGATCAGCCAAATCAATGGGCCAATACCACGAATAAAGTAGCTTAAACTAAGCCCCGTCAACCAAATCAGCCCACCGACAAATGCAAAGAGTAGTACATAGGTCGTCCACGTCGTTGTTAAAAACGCCATAACGATCAAATACAAAGCCAATAGTAATTTGGCACGTGGATCTAATCGATGGAGCCAAGATTGTCCGGGAATATAACGCCCTAATGTAAGTTGCTCTAACATTATGCGTCCCTCCTCGGTAATTGACCTGTCAAAGCGTCAGCCAAGTCGGCCTCTGTCAGTGGTAATGAATCAAATTGAAAACCACGATTAGCTAAACGCAGTGCAAATTTAGCTGCCGTTGGTAATTCCAATTCATGTTCAGTCACCCACTGCTGGTCGCTAAAAATATCGGTCGGTGTCCCAAATTTAACCAGCTGGCTGTGTGCCATCACCAATGCATGATCTGCATAATCAGCGACATCATCCATCTGGTGAGTTACCAACATAATCGTCAGATGTTGTTCCGTCTTTAATCGCGCAAACATCTGCATCATTTCTTGTCGACCACGCGGATCAAGTCCGGCCGTCGGTTCATCTAAGACCAATATATGAGGCCGACTAGCTAAGACGCCAGCAATCGCGACCCGGCGCATCTGACCACCAGATAGCTCAAATGGCGACCGCTCTAATAAATCGTCACTTAAGCCGACATCACGTGCAGCTTTGTGAGCAAGTTCAGTCGCCTCCGTGTCAGAATAGCCGAAATTCAGGGGGCCAAATGCAATGTCTTTAGCCACCGTTTGATCAAACAATTGATTCTCAGGAAATTGAAAGACCATTCCCACGTGCTGGTGCAACGTTTTTAAATTTCGATTGGTTGTTGCATTTGTCAAAGTAAAATCATCGACGGTCACTGTACCGCTCGTGGGCTTTAACAAACCGTTTAAATGTTGTACCAGTGTACTTTTACCACTACCCGTATGTCCAATGATCGCCGTAAACGATTCATCCGGAATCTGAAAGGAAATGTCTGACAGCCCCACTGCTTCAAATGGTGAATTTGGCTGGTAAGTAAAGTCTACATGGTCGAATGAGATTGCCATAACCAATCCTCCATTTCATCATCCGTCAAATAACCTGTCGGGCTAGCTAACTGCCGTTGTGCTAACGCGCGGCTTAACTTTGTTGTAAAGGGTTCATCTAGTCCTGTCGCCTGCAGCAACGCATCATTGCTAAAAATCGTCGTTGGTGTTCCCTGGGTGATCAGCTTACCATCATTCATAACCAACAAACGCTGTGCTTGCGCCGCTTCGGCTAAATCATGGGTAATCGAAATAATGGTGGGCGCCTGTCCAGCCTTACGTAGCTTTGTTAGCACGGCCAACACGGTTTGGCGGCCGTGAGGATCTAACATGCTAGTCGCTTCATCTAATACGATAATACTAGGATTCATCGCAATAATCCCAGCTAACGCAACGCGTTGTTTTTGCCCACCTGATAGTCGGCTCGGTTCCCGATCAGCAAAATCAAGCATATCAACTTCACTAAGTGCCGCCTTAACGCGCTCCTGCATCTCTGTTCTAGGCACACTGGCGTTTTCCAAACCAAAAGCAACATCGTCAGCAACCGTGGCACCAACAAACTGATTATCTGGGTTCTGAAACACCATACCGATGTGCTCGCGCACCAACCATACCGACTCTGGGCTTAGTTCGGTACCAGCAACAGTGATTGAACCTTCCTCATATCCGATCAGGCCGTCAATTGCTCGTACCAATGTACTCTTGCCACTCCCGTTGTGACCAACGATCGCAATCCATTCTCCAGCTGCAACTGAAAAAGACACATGATCTAATGCTAACTGATCTGCTTGCGAATAACGATAGGTTAATTGTTCAACCTTTATAATATCTGCCACAGTAAATCCTCATTTCCTCATGCTCGCCTGATTATGTACCGTAATTTTAAAGACCTCACCCGTATGCGCTGCATGAATTAATCGCGTCATATACTTTTGATACAATGAAAAAAATGCTGGATCCGCCCCAGCTCGCTTTAAATCATTAACATTTGGGTTATTTAGCAGCTGTTGGTTCCATAACTCCACACTGGCACTCGTCAATGGATTAAAGAGGCCAAACGCATCAAGTTGGTCGAATTCCAAATAAATCAGATGCCCTTGATCATCGACTCTAGCGTAAGCAGTCACACGATACCCATGAACGTAATGCGTCTCATGTAATGAATAGTGTCCAGGTTTAAACGCTTCTTTCGGCAATAACTTAGCCGCTTTTTCACTTAGATGTCGAAGCTTTGATTCATAAGCAGCATGTTCGCGTTCAGCGTTAATTGTCGTAATCGCGGTTGCTCCTAATGCTAGAGTTGCCAAGATTAAGACAACTAACCCTGTAATCAATTTTGCCCGACGCCTCTGCACCATTACCACCTCATTATGAAACGCTGAATACCGCACTATTTTAGCGAAAAGCCGGCCGCCATGCAAGCGCTGTCGCAAATGCCCCCTCATTTTGGATACAAAAAAATCACTTAGTACCACGGTGCGAGCATCAGCTCATTCAAGCTAGACTGGGCGAACGCGATCGCCATCATCATAACGCTTTATACCATTGGTACTAGTGATTATTTTGAATATTCAAATACTAAGGTGACCCGTCGATCAACTTAGGACAGCTATTCCCACTGTCGCTTAATGATTAGTCAACGAATTCCAAGATGACCATTTGTGCTGCATCACCACGACGCGGCATGGTCTTGTACATCCGTGTGTAACCACCATTACGTTCTGCAAACCGTGGTGCTAATTCATCAAATAACTTCTGCAAAGCACTCTGTGCCTTAACATTGTCACCGTCTTCTTTAACATCAGCGATTACGCCACGGACAAAGCTAGCAGCTTCACGACGTGCGTGCAAGTCGCCTTGCTTACCCCAGGTAATCATTTGGTCGGCAGTTTTACGAACTTCTTTAGCGCGCGCTTCAGTCGTTTCAATTCGACCGTTAACGATCAAACTAGTCGTTAAATCACGCAATAAAGCTTTACGTTGAGAACTGGTACGCCCTAATTTGCGGTAGCTCATGCTGAACCCTCCTTCTATCAATAAGTCTGACTAGTCTTCTTGTTTCAAAGAAAGACCAAGGCCAGCTAATTTTGCCTTAACTTCTTCAAGTGACTTACGACCAAGGTTACGAACCTTCATCATGTCCGCTTCTGTCCGATCAGTTAACTCTTGAACCGTGTTGATTCCAGCACGCTTCAAACAGTTGTATGAACGTACAGACAGATCCAACTCTTCGATGGTCATTTCGAGCATCTTTTCCTTGTGTGTCTCTTCTTTTTCAACCATGATTTCAGCATTTTTTGCCGTATCGGTTAAATCAACAAACATCGCAAGGTGTTCAGTTAAGATCTTGGCAGCTAAACTAATGGCTTCACTTGGTGAAATGGAACTATCGGTCCACACATCCAAAGTTAACTTGTCATAGTCGTCACGCTGGCCAACACGAGTATTTTCAACTTGGTAGTTTACACGTTCGATTGGGGTATAAATGGAATCGATTGGTAACACGCCAATTGGCATATCATCCTGACGAGTTTTATTTTCATCAGCTGAAACATAACCACGGCCCTTGTTAGCAGTTAAGTGCATATGGAAAGTGGCACCGTCTGCTACTGTGCAGATGTAAAGATCCGGGTTCATCACTTCAACATCAGCATCCGTTTGAATGTCACCTGCTGTGACAGTCGCCGGACCCTTGACATCAATGTCCATGCCCTTTTCTTCGTCGGTCGCCATTTTCAAAGAAACTTTCTTCATGTTCAAAATGATCTGTGTAACATCTTCCACGACACCTTCAACAGTAGAGAATTCGTGGAGTACACCATCAATTTGAATACTAGTGACAGCCGCACCAGGCAATGATGAAAGTAAAATTCGTCGTAGCGAGTTGCCAAGGGTCGTTCCATAGCCACGTTCTAGTGGTTCAACAACGAACTTCCCATAGTTATCACTTTCATCGATTTTGTGAATGTTTGGCTTTTCAAATTCGATCATTCTTTTGTTTACCCCTTTCAAAACTCGTCTAATTTAATCAATGAACGTCCATCACTCCAACAAAGTGATGTCATCAATTAAACACGACGACGCTTTGGAGGACGAGATCCGTTATGTGGAACTGGAGTTACATCGCGGATTGAAGTCACTTCAAGACCAGTTGATTGTAAAGCACGGATAGCGGCTTCACGACCAGAACCAGGTCCTTTAACGGCAACTTCAACCGTCTTCATTCCATGTTCCATTGCGCCTTTTGCAGCGGCTTCAGCAGCCATTTGAGCAGCGAATGGCGTTGATTTACGACTACCTTTAAAGCCAAGAGCACCAGCTGAAGACCATGCCACAGCGTTCCCTTGCACATCGGTAACCATAACTAACGTGTTGTTAAACGTTGAGTGAATGTGCGCAACACCTGATTCAACGTTCTTTTTGACACGACGCTTACGTGATGTTTTTCTACCTGCCATAAGAAATGCTAACCTCCTTTATTTGAAATGAATTACTTCTTCTTGCCAGCAATTGCTTTAGCTGGGCCTTTGCGAGTCCGTGCGTTGTTCTTCGTGTGCTGTCCGCGCACTGGTAAACCACGACGGTGCCGCATGCCTCGGTATGAACCAATTTCTTGTAAGTTCTTGATGTTCAAGCTGACTTCCCGGCGAAGATCCCCTTCAACCTTATAGTTGTCAACAATTGCACGAATTTTATCTTCGTCTTCAGGCGCTAAGTCCCGAACTCGAATATCTTCGCTAACACCAGCATCAGCCAAAATCTTTTGCGCTGATGTATTACCGATTCCGAAAATGTAAGTTAAACCAATCACGATTCGCTTGTCCCGTGGAAGGTCAACACCTGCAATACGAGCCATAACAATTACCTCCTTTTTTCTGAATTATTTACCTTGACGTTGCTTATGCTTTGGATTTGCAGAGCAAATCACCATGACACGACCGTTACGCTTAATCACACGGCAGTGTTCACACATAGGCTTTACTGATGGTCTTACTTTCATGATTTTTCCTCCATAATTATGAGGCGACGATTACTTGAAACGGTAAGTAATCCGACCCTTTGTCAAATCGTACGGTGACATTTCAACGGTGACCTTGTCACCAGGCAGAATCCGAATATAATGCATTCGGATCTTACCTGACACGTGAGCCAAGATTTCATGACCGTTCTCAAGTTCTACTTTAAACATCGCATTAGGCAATGTTTCTTTAACAGTGCCTTCGATTTCAATTACGTCACTTGCCAAACAGAATTCCCTCCCCTTATGAACTTTAATTCTTGCGATACGGTGGCAAAAAAAGACGGAAAAACGGCGAAAACAACCGTTTCCACCCTCTTGGCGCACCACTCTGCGCAAACCATACCAAGAGATTTTATCACATTCTTAAGGGTCCTGCAAATAATGGGTTTGAACTTGTCAACCCCAAAATTACGATTCACTGACAGACTGTAAGACAGTGGAGACGTCCTCGAAAACATCGTCGATTTTACGTTGGCCATTGATCGTGTGCAAGACACCCTGGCCTTGGTAGTAATCAACTAAAGGTGTATTCATCTTAATATTGACAGCCAACCGGTTTTTAACCGTTTCAGGTTTATCATCATCACGCTGATAGAAGTCATGGGACCCACAAACATCGCAAGTACCTTCAACCTTTGGTGGATTACTGATTCGATTATAAGTTGCGCCACAAACTCGACAGATAAACCGAGCAGATAAGCGATCAACTAACACTGCAGAATCAACATCAATGTTAATCACGGCATCAAGGTGACGTTTCGAGTCGGCAAGCATTTGATCTAACGCAGCCGCTTGATCAAGATTCCGTGGATAGCCATCCAACATGAACCCATTTTTCAAGACGTCTGGTTGACTCAAACGTTCACGAACGATCCCGTTCGTAACCTCGTCGGGAACCAATTCACCTTTATCAATGTAAGCTTTGGCGGCTAAACCCATTTCAGTTTCATTCGCCATTGCTTCCCGAAAAATATCCCCCGTCGAAATGTGCGGAACTTGATATTCATCGTCGATCTTTTGCGCTTGGGTCCCTTTACCGGCACCAGGCAAGCCCATCAGAATCAAGTTGAGTGCCATGATTAATCCTCCTGTTCTTCCGTTGCTTCGTGGGCGGCCAACTGATCATCTTGAATGAAGCCAACGTATTGACGCTTCATCATCAGTCCGTCAAGTTGACGAATTATGTCAATTGCAACACCGACCACGATCAATAGTGACGTTCCGCCTAACCCGATTGATTCATCTAATCCCCAAATATCACTAGCTAGTAATGGAATTAGAGCAACCAGGCCAAGGAACAGTGACCCGACAGTACTTAACCGCATCAACAAATGTGAAATGTAATCTTGTGTATCATGTCCCGGCCAAACACTGGGAATATAGCCACCTTGTTTCTGCAAGTTCTCAGCCAATTTTTCAGGATTGACCTGCACAAAAGCGTAGAAAAAGGTGAACAACACGATAAGAACCGTGTATAAGATAGCTCCCTGAGTTGTTTGCATGTTAAAAATTTTGGACATGATTTGATACCAGTCATCAGCCCCATGATTCTTCTGGAACGCCAGCAAAACCGTTTGTGGAGTTGAAATTAAAGAACTGGCAAAGATTACGGGGATCACCCCGGCAACATTAACCTTCAAAGGCAAATAACTACCGGATCCAGCCGAAGTTGCGCGTCGTGTGTACTGAATTGGAATTCGTCGTTCAGCCTGCTGGACCCACGTAACAAAGACAATAATAATAATTACGAGAACTGCAATGGCGGCTAAGAACAACGCCCCACGCCATAACTGGCTTTTAGCAACGGAGGTGATGTTTTCACGCCAGAGTTGCTGAACTCCAACTGGTGTGCGTGCAATAATCCCAGCAAAGATCAGCATCGAAACACCATTTCCTAAACCACGTTGGGTAATCATATCACCCAACCAAGTCGCAAACATCGTTCCACCGGTTAACAGAACCCCGATCATAATAAACGTTTGTGGATTTGGCGTTTTAACTAAGTGCATGGGACTAAGAGCGTTGAATCCTGCCGTAATTCCAATGGACTGGACAAAAGCCAAAACAATCGTTAAATAACGAGTCGCTTGATTTAACTTACGCCGACCTACATCCCCTTGTTTACTCCATTCAACAAATCGCGGCACAATATCCATTTGAAGTAATTGAACCACAATCTGCGCCGTCACGAAGGGTGAAACCCCCATGGCGAACAACGAATAGTTCGTTAATCCACCACCGGAAAAGATATTCAGTACATTAACAAGCCCGGAGCTTGCGACTGCTTGTAAAGCACGTGCATTAACCCCGGGAACGGTAATGTAACAGCCTAACCGATAGACGATTAAAACAAACAAGGTGAAGAAGATCTTATTTCTGATTTCACGTGTCTTGAAAGCATTCGAAATCGTAGAGATCAACTAGATCACCTCAGTCTTACCGCCGGCTGCTTCAATTGCAGCAACTGCTGCGTTTGAGAATTTGTTAGCGTGAACCGTAAGTTTCTTTTCAACGGCACCGTTGCCAAGAATCTTAACGCCACTCTTTTCGTTTTTCACCAAACCTGCTTCAACGAGCGCTGCTGGCGTAATGTCAGCACCATCATCAAAACGGTTTAATGAAGCTAAGTTCACAATAGCGAATTCCTTGCGGCTGATGTTGGTAAAACCACGTTTAGGAATCCGACGGTACAGTGGCATTTGGCCCCCTTCAAACCCGACACGCGTCTTACTACGCGCCTTTTGGCCTTTTTGACCACGGCCAGAAGTTTTACCGTTGCCAGCAGACACACCGCGACCGCGACGCATCCGCTTACTACGTGAACCTTCGTTTGGTTGTAATTCGTTCAACTTCATTTCGTTGGCACCTCCTTACACGTAAATTGAATTTACTTAACTTCTTCAACAGTGACTAAGTGCGCAATCTTCATGATAGCGCCGCGAGTCGCGTCGTTGTTTGGCCGAATAACAGAACTGTTAACTCGTCCAAGGCCTAAGCCATACGCAACGTTACGAACTTTTGGCTTCTGGTGAACGGCACTTTTCACTAAAGTAATCTTGACTTGATTAGCCATGAGTTACGTCCTCCTTATTCAGCTAAATGTTCGACAGAAACGCCACGTAATGCAGCGACATCTTCAGCCCGCTTTAAGTCCTTAAGTCCTTCAAAGGTGGCACGCACAACGTTAACAGGTGTGCTTTCACCAAGAGACTTACTGGTAACATCGGCAACACCGGCTAGTTCCATAACGGCACGAACGGCGCCACCAGCAGCAACCCCAGAACCTTCAACAGCTGGCTTCAACATCACTTTTGAACCTGAGTAAACACCCAGTACTTCATGAGGTAACGTTGAACCAACAACTGGCACTTCAACTAAGTTCTTGTGGGCTGCTTCAACTGCTTTACGAATTGCTTCTGGCACTTCTTGTGCTTTACCAGTACCAAAACCAACGTGACCATTGTGGTCCCCCACAACGACTAAGGCAGAGAACCGAAGACGACGACCACCTTTAACAACCTTAGTGATCCGGTTGATTGAAACGACGTTATCTTCTAAATCTAACTTGCTTGGGTCGATAAAAGCCATTGGTTAATTCCTCCTTCTCTAGAATTTAAGTCCGTTTTCACGAGCGGCTTCAGCCAATGCTTCTACCCGACCATGATATAAGTAACCGCCACGATCGAAGACCACATCCGTGACCTTCTTGTCGTTGGCACGTTTGGCAACCAATTCACCAACGGAAGCTGCTTTTTCCGTCTTCGTGGTTCCCTTAACGTCTTTATCCAACGTTGAGGCACTTGCCAGCGTCACACCCGCTACGTCATCAATTACTTGCGCGTAGATGTTTGAATTAGAACGAAAAACGTTCAAGCGTGGGCGCTGCGCAGTACCAGAAATCTTACCACGCACACGTGCATGACGACGTTGGCGTGTTTTGTTTTTATCTGGTTTAGAAATCACAACAATTCACCTCATATTTTATTCGCAGTGAGTCTGTGCACTGCGACACCTTAAGCAAAAACAAATGAATAAGCTGATGTGCTTACTTACCTGTCTTACCTTCCTTACGACGAACCTGTTCGCCTTCGTAACGAATCCCTTTACCTTTGTAAGGCTCAGGAGGACGAATGCCACGAATTTCAGCGGCATAGTCGCCGACTTGTTGCTTAGAGATCCCGGACAAAATGACCGTCGTGTTGTCTGGAACTTCAACACTGACACCTTCACGACCATCAAATTCAACAGGGTTCGAGTAACCAACATTCATGATGAGCTTCTTACCTTGCAACTGTGCACGGTAACCAACCCCAACTAGTTTCAGCGTCTTCTTGAAACCATCTGTAACCCCTTCAACCATGTTGGCGAAGTTGGCACGGGTCGTCCCATGAATAGCTTTCACTTTGCTATCGTCGCTAGGACGTGTGAACGAAACTTCCGTCCCATCAACTTTCATAGTAATAATATCAGCAAATGTCCGCGTTAATTCGCCCTTAGGCCCTTTAACGGTCACATCATTGCCGTTTTGTTTAACTTCAACCCCAGCGGGTAAAGTTACAACCTTATAACCAATACGACTCACGATTTACACCTCCAATCCTTATTTAGTGATTACCAAACGTAAGCGAGCACTTCGCCGCCGACGTCTTTTTGACGAGCATCTTTATCAGTGATCACACCTTCAGACGTGGAAATGATCGCAATACCAAGGCCATTTAAAACCTTTGGCACTGAATCAGCTTTCACGTATGAACGTAAACCAGGCTTAGAGATCCGCTTCAAACCAGAGATGACACGTTCGCCATCCTTACCGTATTTGAGAAAGACACGGATAATACCTTGCTTATCATCGTCGATGTATTCAACATCGCGTACGAAACCTTCATTCTTCAAGATTTCGGCAATGTCGCGCTTAATCTTTGATGCAGGCACTTCAACTGAATCGTGGCGAACCATGTTCGCGTTACGAATCCGTGTCAGAAAGTCTGCAATCGGGTCTGTCATAGACATCGATATTTGCCTCCTTTTAGTATCGATATAAACAAATGAAACGACTTGAAAGGAATCCAAATCGAATTTTCTCAGTAAAAATCGAAGCCTACCAGCTTGCTTTCTTCATGCCAGGAATTTGACCCTTATGAGCTAAATCCCGTAGGCATAAACGGCAAAGATGGAACTTACGGTAAACTGAGTGCGGACGGCCACAACGTTCACAGCGGGTGTAAGCCTGCGTTGAGAACTTAGCTGGGCGTTCGCTCTTAACAACCATTGATTTCTTGGCCATGTATGTGGCGCCTCCTATTACTTGGCAAATGGCATCCCGAGCTGACCTAACAGTTCACGGGATTCTTCATCAGTGTTAGCAGTCGTGACGATAACAATATCTAAGCCACGAACCCGGTTAACATTATCGTAATTGATTTCAGGGAAGATCAGTTGTTCACGAACCCCTAAGGTGTAGTTCCCACGTCCATCAAAGGAGCGGTTAGAGACACCATGGAAGTCACGAACACGTGGTAATGACACATTGATCAACTTGTCTAAAAAGTCATACATCCGTTCACCGCGCAAAGTTACCTTAGCACCAATGGACATTCCTTCACGAAGACGGAAGCCAGCGATTGATTTCTTAGCCTTGGTGATAACTGGTTTTTGACCAGCAATCAAGCCTAATTCCTCAACGGCTTCGTCTAAGTTCTTTGAGTTAGTGGTCGCATCACCAACCCCCATGTTCAGCACAATCTTGTCGATGTGTGGGGCTTGCATGCTTGACGTGTAGTTGAATTTTTCAATCAAGGAAGGTTTAATTTCCTTTTCGTAGCGTTCTTTCAAACGATTAGCCATTCTAAACGTTTCCTCCTTTCCCAAAAGTTAAGCGATTGTGTTACCAGATTTCTTGGCAACTCGAACCTTCTTGCCATCTTCGACTTTAAAACCAACTCGAGTTGGTTCTTTAGTTGATGGGTCAATTAACATAACGTTAGAAACGTGAATTGGGGCTTCAACATCAACAATCCCACCTTGTGGGTAGTCGTTGTTTGGTTTTTGGTGTTTCTTCACCATGTTGATGCCTTCCACGACAACGCGGTCAGACTTGACAAGTGTTTGCTTAACAGCGCCCTCTTTGCCTTTGTCTTTACCGGCGATAACGCGTACTTGATCTCCAGTCTTTAAGAACATTCTGCTGTGCACCTCCTGTTCAACTTATGCATTCAGCTTGATTACTTGATTAAAGCACTTCAGGTGCTAAAGAAACGATCCGCATGAAGTTGCCTTCACGAAGTTCACGAGCAACTGGTCCAAAGATCCGTGTGCCACGAGGGCTCTTGTCATCAGAAATGATGACTGCTGCATTATCGTCAAACTTAATGTAAGAACCATCAGTCCGGTGCATACCAGAAACGGTCCGTACGATAACGGCTTTTACGACATCACCTTTTTTTACAACGCCACCTGGTGTTGCTTGTTTAACAGTAGCGACGATGATGTCACCAATATTGGCTGACTTCCGTGTTGAACCGCCAAGAATCTTGATCGTCAAGATTTCACGGGCACCCGAGTTATCAGCAACTTTTAAACGACTTTCTTGTTGAATCACGGTTTTATCCTCCTTCCGCAACTAATTAGAATACGTAGAAATGGTTATTACAGGATGACGGCCTTTTCAACGACATTCAAGAGGCGGAAGTGCTTGGTCTTAGACAACGGCCGCGTTTCCATGATCCGTACAATATCGCCAGTTTTGGCTTCGTTGTTATCATCTTGCGCAACGAATTTCTTGGTGTATTTAACCCGTTTACCATAAACTGGGTGGTTCTTGTAAGTATCAACAGCGACAATAATCGTCTTGTCATTCTTATCAGAAACCACGTGGCCCTGGTAAACCTTACGTGCGTTACGTTCAGTCATAGGTTAACTTCTCCTTTCGTATTCTAATTACTTGCTTTGGCTTAATTCTTGTTGACGGAGAGCCGTCTTCAACCGGGCAATATTCTTACGAACTTGCTTCAATCGAGCAGTGTTTTCTAATTGACCTGTTGCCAATTGGAACCGCAAATTGAATAATTCGTCTTTGTAGCCCTTTTCTTTATCAAGCATTTCAGCAGTGGTTAATTTGTTAATGTCAGTCATTTTCATAATTATTCGCCACCTACTTCTTCGCGCGCTACGATTTTCGTCTTAACGGGTAGCTTGTGACTAGCAAGACGCAATGCTTCGCGAGCGACGGCTTCAGATACACCGCCAACTTCAAACATTACCTTGCCGCGCTTAACAGGAGAAACCCAACCTTCAGGTGCCCCTTTCCCGTTACCCATACGAACACCGACACCCTTTGAGGTGTAGGACTTATGAGGGAAAATCTTGATCCAAACTTTACCACCACGCTTCATGTAACGGTTCATTGCAACACGAGCCGCTTCAATCTGACGGTTAGAAACCCATGATGAAGTTGTGGCTTGTAAACCAAATTCGCCAAAAGCAACGGTCTTACCACCCTTAGCTTCACCACGCATGTGACCGCGGAATTCCCGACGGTGCTTAACCCGTTTAGGTACCAGCATGATTATTTCCCTCCTCGTTGATTATTTGTTGACTTCTTGGCAGGAAGGACTTCACCACGGTAGATCCATGTTTTTACACCGATCATCCCATAAGTGGTCCGAGCTTCATCCCAAGAATAGTCAATGTCCGCCCGCAATGTATGCAACGGAACCGTTCCTTCTGAGTAGCGTTCTTTACGGGCGATGTCAGCGCCGTTTAAACGGCCTGAAACCATCGTCTTAATTCCGTGTGCACCTGCACGCATGGAACGTTGAATCGCACCACGCATTGCACGACGGAAAGCAACCCGCTGCTCTAATTGCTTGGCAATTGAATCCCCAACTAAGTGGGCATCCAAGTCAGGCTTTTTGATTTCAATAATGTTGATATGAACTTGCTTGCCAGTTAAGCTGTTTAATTCCTTACGGAGTTTTTCAACTTCTGACCCACCTTTACCGATAACCATCCCGGGCTTTGCAGTGTGAATGGATAATACCACTCGACCAGCAGCCCGTTCGATTTCAACGGTTGAAACAGATGCGTCGGCAAGTCTTTGATCAATAAACTTACGGATTTTCACGTCTTCGATTAACCAAGTTGCGTAATCTTTGTCCGCGTACCACTTGGCTTCCCAATCGCGGATAACACCGACACGAAATCCATTTGGATTTACTTTTTGACCCACGCTCGTTCCCTCCTACTTTTCAGATACGACTACTGTGATGTGGCTTGTCCGCTTGTTGATTGGTGATGCGGAACCCTTAGCCCGAGGACGGAACCGCTTTAAGGTTGGTCCTTCATTAGCAAATGCTTCGGAAACAACTAGATCAGCACGATCTAAGTCAAAGTTATTTTCAGCGTTTGCAACAGCAGACTTCAAAACTTTTTCTACGTCCGCAGATGCACCACGAGGCGTGAATTTTAAAATGGCAAATGCTTCATTGACGCTCTTGCCGCGAATAAGGTCAACAACTAGGCGAACCTTACGAGCAGCGACACGAACAGTCCTTGCAGTTGCTTTTGCAGTTGTAACTTGTTCAGCCATTGTTCAGTCCTCCTAATTATTTACCAGTTACCTTGTCGGAACCGGCGTGCCCACGGAATGTCCGTGTAGGCACAAATTCGCCAAGTTTGTGACCAACCATGTCATCAGAAATGAACACGGGGACATGTTTCCGTCCGTCATAAACAGCGATTGTGTATCCGATGAAGCTAGGAAAGATCGTTGACCGGCGTGACCAAGTTTTGATCACAGTTTTCTTTTCAGAATCGGCTTGTGCAGCGATTTTCTTCAGCAGATGTTCATCGGCGAAAGGTCCTTTTTTAAGACTACGACCCATCGTGTGGCCTCCTCTCAGTTAGCGGTTAGCTAACGCGTTCATGTTATTAACGACTAATTATCGACGTGCTTACTTCTTCCGACGGTCACGCACAATCAGCTTGTTTGATAGAGCCTTGTGGTTCCGCGTCTTCTTACCAGCAGTCTTCTTACCCCATGGTGACATTGGCGATGGACGACCAACTGGCGCTTTACCTTCACCACCACCATGTGGGTGATCGTTAGGGTTCATAACTGATCCACGAACATGTGGACGTTGACCAGAATAACGCTTACGACCAGCTTTACCTAAGTTGATCAATTCGTGTTGTTCATTACCAACGGCCCCGATCGTGGCACGACCAGCAACTAAGACCATCCGAACTTCACCGGAAGCCAAGCGAAGCATGGCATACTTGCCTTCTTTACCCAATAACTGGGCTGAAGCCCCAGCTGAACGGGCAATCTGACCACCCTTACCAGGCTTCAATTCAATGTTATGAATAACAGTCCCGACTGGAATATTTACCAGTGGTAAAGCATTCCCAACTTTGATATCTGCTTCTGGACCAGATTCAACAACAGTGCCAACTTCCAGACCCTTCGGTGCTAAGATGTATGACTTTGTGCCGTCCTCATAAACCAATAAAGCGATGTTAGCAGTTCGGTTTGGATCATATTCGATCGCCTTGACCGTTGCTTTGTAATCATCTTTAATTCGTTTAAAGTCGATAATCCGGTAGGCGCGCTTAGTACCACCGCCACGATGGCGAACCGTCATGTGGCCTTGGTTGTTACGTCCTGCTCGGTGACTTTGTGATTCCAATAGCGACTTTTCAGGGGTCGTTTTGGTAATCTCACTAAAGTCGGAGCCGGTCATGTTACGACGACCGTTAGTGGTTGGTTTATAACTCTTAATACCCACTATACTTTCCTCCTAAGATTTTCGTGCCGTGGCTGGTTGTCCCTTGTGAGGAGCCGAACACCAGCGGCGCATAGATTTGAAGCTGAGATTATTCTTCGTTAAATAGTTCAATTGCCTTTGAGTCAGCGCTCAAAGTAATGATCGCCTTACGACGTTTCTTTGTGTAACCACTGTAACGACCCTGACGCTTCAAGTGACCTTTGACATTCATAATGTTAACTTTAATCACTTTTACATCGAAGATTTCTTCGATCGCGTGCTTAACCTGAGTCTTGGTTGCACGAGTGTCAACGTCGAAAACGTACCGTTTGTCATCAATGTCGGCCATTGAAGATTCGGTAATAACTGGACGTAAAATCACATCACGTGCTTCCATTATGCGAGCACCTCCTCTACCTGAGAAAGAGCAGATTGGGTAATCACCATCTTGTCGTTGTTAACAACGTCCAAAACATTGACGCCTTTAGCCGTTAGTACCGTAACATTAGCCAAATTGCGTGCAGACAAAGCTGCGTTTTCGTTGTCATCTTCAACCACAATAAGGGTCTTTTCAGCAACTTTCAGGTTGTTTAAAACTGAGGCAAATTCAGCTGTTTTAGGTGCTTTGAATTCTAAAGCATCAACAACAACCAAGGCTTTGTCTAACACCTTTTGTGACAAAACAGACTTCATTGCCAATTGACGCACTTTTTGTGGCAACTTGTAGGCGTATGAACGTGGAGTTGGTCCAAAGACAATTCCACCGCCACGCCATTGTGGTGACCGGATTGATCCTTGACGAGCACGACCAGTCCCTTTTTGACGCCATGGTTTTTTACCACCACCGGAGACAGCACTGCGGTTTTTAACGGCGTGCGTGCCTTGGCGCAAAGATGCACGCTGCATCAATACGGCATCGGTGATGACATTGTTATTAGGTTCGATACCAAACACAGCATCATTAAGTTCAACTGTGCCTGACTTCTTTCCGTCTTGTTTAAATAAATCAACGCTGGTAGTCATAGCTGTTTGTCCTCCCTTCCCTTAAATTATTTTTCACTGTGGCGGTTGTTCTTCTTCAAGCCGGCCTTAACAGAGCTTTTGATTGTCACAAATGATTTGTTAGCACCAGGAACGTTACCTTTAATCAACAAAACATTGTTTTCAACATCAGTGCGAACAACTTGCAAGTGTTGCATGGTTACTTTGTGGTTACCCATCCGTCCTGGAAGTGGCTTACCCTTGAAAACACGGTTGATAATGGCACCCATTGAACCTGGGCGACGGTGATAACGAGAACCGTGAGCCATTGGTCCACGATGCTGTCCGTCCTTTTTGATGTTACCTTGGTACCCATGTCCTTTAGTGATACCCGTGACGTCGACTGTTTCGCCTTCTGCGAAGACGTCAGCCTTGAGCTCGTCACCGACTTTCATGTCTCCTAGCTCAACATCGCGAATTTCACGAACGAAGCGCTTAGGAGCCGTTTTTGCTGCTGCTACATGACCTTGTTCGGGCTTGTTAGACAGAACTTCACGTTTGTCATCGAACCCTAACTGAATTGAGTTATAACCGTCATTTTCAACAGTCTTAACCTGCAAAACTACGTTAGGAGTTACGTCGATAACTGAAACTGGGATTAATTCCCCATTTTCGGTGAAGACCTGCGTCATCCCGACCTTTTTCCCTAAGATTCCTTTTGTGGTCATGAGTACACCTCCAATATATTGTATTTAAGTATTCATATGGTGATTACTCACCAGATAGAACCGAATTAAAGCTTGATTTCGATATCAACGCCGCTTGGTAATTCAAGCTTAGTCAATGAATCAACTGTCTTAGCAGTTGGGTTGACAATGTCAATCAAACGCTTGTGAGTCCGAATTTCGAACTGTTCACGAGACTTCTTGAACTTATGTGGTGAACGTAGCACTGTGAACAATACCCGTTCAGTTGGTAACGGAATTGGTCCTGAAATTTCAGCACCAGTCCGCTTAGCCGTTTCCACAATCTTGTCAGCTGACTGATCAAGGATCCGGTGCTCATAAGCCTTTAAGCGAATACGAATTTTCTTACTTGCCATAAATGTTCCCTCCTCACGTCTATTTTTCGAAATAGGCTAGCTCCATGGAAATTACCGCCACACCTCCGTGGCAAAGCGGCCGGGTGTGTCGCAACCTTCCACATCATCGCTCGCTTGATGTCATGCAAATCAGAACACAATTGTCCCTTGTTTCGCACAAGCACTTAACTACTATACCAGCAGAAAGCTGTAATGACAAGGGTTTATTAAAAACTGTAAATTGCATTTTGATGACAAAATTGGTGCCGTACAATCAGCAATTAATGTAACATAACACGATCCCATTATTTAATCCCCGGGTTCCGTCAATTTTCAACTTATTTTGGTCATTCAGCCTAAAATCCTTTTCTTTCCTAAAGGTAACCCCTTATACTAGTTTTGTTCAGTTGCGATTACCTATTTTTTACTGCTCAAGGAGGAAAATGTCATGGATTTTGGCAAGCAGGCCCTACTCATTATCGACTATACGAATGATTTTGTCGCCGAAAAAGGGGCATTAACGACCGGCACACCTGGCCAACAGATCGCCCCCGCAATTTTATCACTCGCCAATCAATTCTTGGACAATGACAATTACGTCATTTTCCCAACTGATTTACACGATGGCGTTGATCCCTATCACCCTGAAACCAAGCTTTTCCCGCCGCATAATCTAAAAGGTACCTGGGGCCGACAACTTTTTGGCGATTTAGAAACTTGGTACCAAGAACACCGTGACAACGACCACGTCTATTACTTCGATAAAAATCGCTATAGCGCCTTTGCTAATACAAATCTGGATAATTATCTACGCAGTCGTCAAATAACCAATCTAACCGTCGCCGGCGTTTGCACCGACATTTGCGTCCTGCATACAGCTGTGGATGCGTATAATCTTGATTACCGGCTCACCGTTCCCCGTCAAGCCGTGGCTTCCTTTGACCAAGCTGGGCATGAATGGGCACTGCGCCATTTTGAACAGACCTTAGGCGCTAATGTTACCGATTAATGTTCCACAGAATGCTTACGCTTCCCTTTTATATAGAAGAAACACAAAAAATAAAGGTCACCAAAAGTGTTATGCTGACAGAGAATCCTGTTTGTCATTACAATTTGGAGGCTTTTATTATGTCTTTATCTGAATTAAGCACATGTACGACTATTTTGGTTGGCCGGTTGGCTAGTTATGATGGTTCAACATTGATTGCTCGCAACGAAGACGCAGGCACCGCTGTCGATCCTAAAAAATTTGTTGTCGTCAAACCAGGTAATCAACCACGTGATTACCACGCTAAACTTAGCAAGTTTACTTTAAAACTTCCTGACAACCCGCTACGTTATACCGCAATTCCCAACGCGGTTGCCACTAGCGGCATTTGGGGCGAAGCTGGCATCAACGCGGATAATGTGGCCATGAGCGCGACCGAAACAATCACCACTAACGAACGTATATTAGGTGCCGACCCGCTTGTCACAAATGGCGTGGGTGAAGAAGATTTGCTCACTGTTACCTTACCGTACATTCATTCAGCTCGTGAAGGCGTAAAACGCGTGGGCGAAATTCTGAAAACCTATGGCACTTACGAATCAAATGGGATCATTTTCTCAGATGTTAATGAAATTTGGTACATGGAAACAGCAGGTGGTCACCACTGGGTCGCGCAACGTATTCCCGACGATGCCTACGTGGTGGCCCCCAATCAGACAGGCATCCAAGAAATTGACTTTGATGATCCTGATCACTTCATGTTTGCCGATGACTTACAACAATTTGTTAAAGATAATCACTTAAATTTGGGACAAGGCTTCAACTTTCGTGAAATTTTCGGCTCACATTCCCAATTGGATCATCATTACAACACACCTCGAGCTTGGTATGCACAGCGTTATTTCAGTTCAGACAGCGTTACCGATCAAGATCCAATGAGCGATAGCTTACCTTTCATCAGCTATGCGGACAAAAAAATCACCATCGAAGATATCAAATATGTTCTCAGCTCACATTATCAAGATACCCCCTATGATCCGTTTGCACTGGGTGCTTCCCGAGCAACCGCACCGTTTCGACCGATTGGTATCAATCGCACGCAAGAACTATGTGTGCTGCAACTGCGCCCTAATTTACCAGCTGGTCGTTCGGCTATCCAGTGGGTTGCCATGGCTGCCAATCCCTTTAACACATTAGTTCCCTTCTTCACCAATGTTAATGACACCCCCGCTAGTTACCGTGACACCACTAATAGTCTCGACAGCCACAATGCTTATTGGGCAAACCGCTTGATTAGTTTGATCGTTGCCGACCATTTTCAATTGCTCATCAGTGACGTCGAGAGTTACCAAGAAAAGACACTTGGCTACGGTCATCAACGAATCGCCGAACTAGACCAACAATTAAACGGTCTGACCGGTGATGAGCTGACTGAAGCATTAACAAGCGCCAATCAAATCACCGCCGACCACGTAATGGCTGCAACTGACGAACTGCTCACAACATTGGTTGCCAAAGGAGGCAACCAAGTTCTTGGCGCCTTTACTCGCGAAAATTACTAATAATTTAGCCACCAAGTCGTTTCGATAAAAAAAGAAGCGGTTCATCAAGCAACGACAGTCGCCTTGATGAACCGCTTTTTTTCTAACTAAGAATAATTAGTCTTCTGGGTGGTGGTTACCACCATTTTTCTTGATAATTTCTTCTTGAACAGCCTTTGGCACAGCTGAGTAATGATCAAATGTCATGGTAAAGGTCCCACGGCCTTGGGTTGATGAACGCAAGGTTGTTGCATAACCGAACATTTCAGCTAAAGGTACAAAGGCATGAACTTCTTGGGCGTTCCCGCGTGCTTCCATACCATCAACCGTCCCACGACGAGCAGTTACGTGACCCATGACGTCCCCAAGGTTGTCTTCAGGTGCAACAATGTCAACCTTCATGATTGGTTCCAAGATAACTGGCGCAGTCTTCTTAGCCGCTTCACGCAAAGCTAAGGATGCGGCAATCTTAAAGGCAGCTTCAGAGGAATCGACATCATGGTAGCTACCATCGTAAAGCTTAGCCTTAACGTCAACAACTGGGTAACCAGCAATCATCCCATTGGCCATCGCTTCTTGAAGTCCTTGGTCAACTGATGGAATGTATTCACGAGGCACAACCCCACCAACGATAGCGTCATCGAATTCGTAACCTTTACCTGTTTCATTAGGTGTGAATTCAATCCAAACGTCACCATATTGACCTTTACCACCAGACTGACGAATGAAACGACCTTCGACTTGGGCAGACTTCGTAATTGTTTCACGGTACGCAACTTGAGGAGCACCAACGGTAGCATCCACCTTGAATTCACGTTTCATCCGGTCAACAATGATGTCCAAGTGAAGTTCACCCATCCCAGAAATTAATGTTTCACCAGTCTCTGGGTTTGTTTCGGCACGGAAACTTGGGTCTTCTTCAGACAGCTTTTGCAAGGCATTATTCATCTTGTCTTGGTCGGCTTTAGTCTTCGGTTCAACAGCAACTTGGATAACTGGGTCGGGGAAGACCATTGATTCCAAGTGTAATGGGTGGTCAACATCAGTTAGTGAATCACCAGTGGTGGTGTTCTTTAAACCGATGGCCGCTGCGATATCCCCAGAAAAGACTTCAGGAATTTCATTTTGCTGGTTAGAATGCATTTGTAGTAAACGTCCAACCCGTTCACGCTTATCTTTAGTGGCATTTAACACGTAAGAACCTGATTCCAATGTCCCTTGATAAACCCGGATAAACGTCAAACGACCAACGTAAGGATCAGTGGCTACTTTAAATGCTAAGGCAGCAAAGTCTTTATCGTCACCGGCAACTAGGTCTTCTTCTTCACCGGTTTCTGGATCAGTCGCCGTGTAAGGCTTAACATCTACTGGTGATGGTAAGTAGTCCACAACGGCGTCCATCAACATCTGGACCCCTTTGTTCTTGTAAGCTGAACCGGCAAGAACTGGGAAGAATTCGTTAGCTAAGGTTGCCCGACGAATCCCAGCTTTCAATTCTTCCTTACTAATTTCTTCACCATTCAAGTACTTTTCCATCAAGTCGTCGTCTGACTCAGCGACAGCTTCAACCAATGCATCGCGACGCTTTTGCGCTTCTGCAGCGTATTGTTCTGGAATATCAACTGTGTCCCATTCCGTCCCTAAAGCATCTTCGTCGTACAAGTCGGCCTTCATTTCGATTAGGTCAATAACCCCTTCGAAATCATCTTCAGCACCGATTGGCATTTGGATGGCGTGAGCGTTAGCTTGTAACCGATCCCCCAATGAATCAACGGAAAAGTCAAAGTCGGCCCCCATTTTGTCCATCTTGTTTACGAACACGATACGGGGAACATCATACGTTGAAGCTTGACGCCAAACCGTTTCTGTCTGAGGTTCAACCCCAGCTTGCGCATCTAGGACCGCAATCGCACCATCTAACACCCGCAAAGAACGTTCAACTTCGATCGTGAAGTCCACGTGCCCTGGAGTATCAATGATATTGATTCGGTGATCCTTCCATTGCGCGGTTGTCGCAGCGGAAGTAATCGTGATCCCACGTTCTTGTTCTTGGGCCATCCAATCCATTTGTGAAGCCCCATCATGGGTTTCACCAATTTTATGAATCTTACCCGTGTAATATAAAATCCGTTCAGTCAACGTCGTTTTACCGGCATCAATATGGGCCATGATCCCAATATTACGCGTCTTTTCCAACGGAAATTCACGTTTGTTAGCCATTGTTATCTCCTTTAAATTACGTTTAACAACCCTTTACCCCAAAAATGACACCGCATGAAATGATGGGTGTCAAGGCGTACTACCAGCCTAAGGGGCCAGGGATGATTACCAGCGGTAGTGAGCGAAGGCACGGTTGGCTTCTGCCATCCGGTGAGTGTCTTCACGCTTCTTAACTGACGCACCAGTGTTGTTGGCAGCATCCATGATTTCACGTGCTAAACGCTCTGTCATGGTGTGTTCACCACGTAACCGTGAGTATTGCACTAACCAACGTAGGCCTAATGTGCTTCGACGTTCAGGACGAACTTCGATTGGCACTTGGTAGTTAGAACCACCAACACGGCGAGCCTTAACTTCCAATACAGGCATAATGTTGTTCATTGCTTCTTCAAATACTTCTAAAGGTTCATTACCGGTCGTTTCCTTGATTTGATCAAAGGCAGCGTACAAAATTGTTGAAGCTGTCCCCCGCTTACCGTCTAACATCAAGCGGTTGATTAAACGGGTAACCAGCTTTGAGTTGTAAATTGGGTCTGGCAACACTTCACGTGCTGGAATATGTCCTTTACGAGCCATCGTCTATCTTCCTTTCTTGATTAAGCCTTAGGTTTCTTAGTACCGTATTTAGAACGGCTCTGCTTCCGGTCAGTGACACCGGCAGTATCGAGCGCACCACGAATGATGTGGTAACGAACCCCAGGCAAATCCTTCACACGCCCACCACGAATTAAGACCACACTGTGTTCTTGCAAGTTGTGACCGATACCTGGAATGTAAGCCGTAACTTCAATCAAGTTAGACAAACGCACACGGGCATATTTCCGCAAAGCTGAGTTAGGTTTCTTTGGTGTCATTGTACCGACACGAGTGGCAACCCCACGTTTTTGTGGTGCTGCATTATTAGTTTGTTCCTTCTTGTAGCTGTTGTACCCGAAGTTTAAAGCTGGGGCATCTGATTTTGACGTTTTAGATTTTCGACCACTACGAACGAGTTGGTTAATCGTTGGCATCTAAAAGTCCTCCTTCCAAATTTTCGTTTCAGTTTAAGTCCACACATCCAGGCGGTTCTTTTTTGACTATTAAAAAAAGAAAACCCAAATCTGTTTTCCACAAATGATTGCTGTTTAAGTTCCAGCCGCCATAGATGGCAGACACTTTCACAAAAAAGCACCTTTAATAGAATATCATCACACCTACTCATCGTCAAGGTTTCTCAGCGGATTTCACATTGTTTTTCAGTCAAGTTCCGTATGTCTAAATAAAAAATGGAGAGTTTTTTCAATGACGTTCATTACGACCAGCCTTATCTTTGTCATGAGTAGCACATTGGCATCAACTGTGATGTGTGTGACCAACCGCCATTTAACGCATCAACCGATTTTGCTTGCCCGCTCCCAATGCGACTATTGTGCCATAACCTTAATTTGGTGGCAACTATTGCCTTGTTTGGGATGGTTGTTACAAATTGGTCGATGTCACAATTGCCGGCAAAAAATCTCATCGCTCTATCCATTAGCAGAATTAATGACGGGAGTAGTCGGTGTCTTATCCTATGAGACACGAACGCCTCAGCAATTTTTGCTGCAATTATTATTCATTTTAATCCTGCTCGCCTTAAGCGTTACTGATGCAGTCCAACTGCAAGTACCAGTGCTTGGTTTGCTCGGTTTGCTTTTAACTGGTCTATTATTAAATCCCCCCACTGTTTACCATTTGTTAATGGTCATCATTTGCTATCTCCTTCTTAACAAATGTCGCTTCACTGATCAATGGTTGGGTAAAGGCGATTTAGATTTTTTTGCGATCAGTTGGTTAACTTTCGATTTTCAAACAGCAACTTTAACCATCTTTATGGCTTCCATAATGGCCCTCGCCAACAATTTTCGGCGAGACGGTCAAACGAGGCTTCCCTTCTTCCCCTATTTATGGGTAGCGACCGGTTTAGTTATCCTGTGGCAAACGTCTCATCAGTGATAGGTCAACGGTCCAAATTTTGGTGACATAGAGGTAATGTAAGCGATTGCAACAGTTAGAACTTGGCGTTACAATATTCATGAAGTTAAATGTATCAATGAAGGCTGGTAGTCATCATGTCTGAGGACAGTTCTAACACAGAATTAACACCCGCACAGCAACAAGCTCTGACAGAATTTATTGATAACTTGGACCTACTCAACACCCTTGCCGACCCTAATCGACAACGTCTCATTATCCTGTTGGGTGCACACGTACAAGGTGGGCTGACTGTTACCGAATTGACGGCGCAAATGAACCTGTCTCAGCCAACGGTCTCGCATCATCTAAAAATTTTGCGACAAGCTGGTTTGGTTGCCATTACCCAGGAAGGTCTTCATCACCGGTATTATTTAACTTTCGATAACGCATTATCACAAGTTGAACATCTCTTAACCACGATCAGAAACAGTAATCAACTGTAGGAGGTTGTCAAAATGGCACAACACGCATACATGATTGGAACTGGTATTGGGAACTTATCCGCTGGTTTATATTTGATTCGTGATGGTGGCTGGCACGGCGACCAAATCACCATGTATGGATTAGAAACCCATGGTGCTAACGATGGTGCCCCCACTAGTGACTTCGAAACAGAATACGGCAACTCGAAGTTAACCAACCATCACGGCTTTTTAGCCAAAGGTGGCCGAATGTTAAATGAAGAAACATACGAAAATTTGTGGGACATTGGTCGCTTTGTTCCCTCGTTAGATCAACCAGGCAAATCCATCACCGAAGAAATTCTAGACTTTGATCATGCGCACCCGACCCACGATGTTGCTCGTTTAATGGATAAGGTCAACGGAATTCATAACAAGGGTGACGAGAATGATTACCGCCATATGCAATTTGACAATCGTGACCGTTACCTGTTGACGAAGTTGGTAATGCTACCTGAAAGCAAGGAACAGCAGTTAAACGATGTCGGAATTGATGAATATTTTGCTAGTTCACCACATTTCTTTACAACTAACTTTTGGCACATGTGGCAAACAACTTTTGCGTTCAAACGTCAAAGTTCGGCCATGGAATTACGGCGATACATGAATCGAATGATTCTCGAATTTAGCCGAATTAATACATTGGCAGGCGTGACTCGGACGGCCTACAACCAATATGAGAGCATCATCTTGCCAATGCGCCAATTTTTACAAGACCAGGGTGTCACTTTCATTAATAACCGCAAAGTCACACAATTAACTTTTAAAGACACGCCGTTACGAGACGACATTATTGTGACTGGTTTTGATTATGAAGAAATTGACGGTGATCATCAGGCCGGCCACGTCGACGTCAATGAAACTGACTTTGTTTTCGATACAAATGGCTCAGTAACCGACAGTTCATCCATTGGCGATATGGATACACCCGTTAAAGAGAATCCTGAGTATGCCCCTAGCGCTCAATTGTGGAAACAAGCAACGGACCATTTCTACAACTTAGGCCACCCCGACAAGTTCTTTAATGATCGGGGACAAAGTGAGTGGTTAAGCTACACTGTTACTAATGACAATCACTATCTCCTCAACCAAATCACCCGCATCACTCAACAACAGCCAGGCAATGCGTTAAACACTTGGATCGATAGCAACGGTCTAATGTCAATTGTGGTCCATCATCAACCACACTTCCATGCACAAAAGGAGAATGAAACAACCTTTTGGGGGTATGTCATGTATCCACGGCGTAAAGGTGACTATGTTGATAAAACATTCATGGAAATGACTGGACGTGAAATTCTAATTGAGTTGATTGGCCATCTGAACGAAGTCGACGAAGGTCAAGATAAAATTGGCGATCATCTTGAAGAAATTATGTCCATCACTGAAAATGTCGTACCAGTATTTATGCCATACGCTAGCGCACTATTTAATCGACGTGCAGTTGGTGATCGACCGAAAGTCGTTCCCGATCACAGTCACAATTTAGCTTTCATCAGTCAATTTGCCGAGTTACCATTTGACATGGTCTTTACTGAACAATATTCCATCCGCTGTGCTCAAGTTGCCGTTTATAAATTCCTTGGTATTCCAGACAGTCAACTGACCCGGATGCATCACTATGAAAAGGATCCTAAAGTCATGGCCAAAGCACTGCACACTATGTTGCGCTAAAAACAAAAAAGGAGCTTGTTCAAAATGCCAATTTGACATTTTGAAACAAGCTCCTTTTTAATTTCGTCGGAAAGAACTCAGTTCATCAGCCGCAGCTCACTTACTTTGCATCTTCCTCACGCATTTTCTTTTCTAAATCACTGATGGAATAGACACCTTCAGTACCAGTTGATTCAGCTTCTTTAGGCTGAATCTTACGATAATCTGGCATTCCAGTCCCAGCAGGAATAATCTTCCCGATGATGACATTTTCCTTCAAACCGACTAGCGGATCGTTCTTCCCACGAATAGCAGCATCCGTTAGCACACGAGTTGTTTCTTGGAATGACGCAGCTGATAAGAAACTATTTGTCTCCAAAGCAGCTTTCGTAATCCCCAAGATTACAGGACGGCTAGTCGCTGGAATCCCACCAGCGATCAGTGTATTAGTGTTGGCATTCTTGAAGTCGGCAATGTCCATCAACGTTCCAGGAAGCATATCCGTATCACCTGGATCCATGACCCGAACTTTCCGCATCATTTGGCGAACCATAATTTCGATATGCTTGTCGGCAATCCCTACCCCTTGCATCCGGTAAACCCGTTGCACTTCACGGAGTAAGTAATTTTCAGTCGATAGAACGTCACGAACCTTCAATAATTCCTTCGGATCAATTGATCCTTCATTCAGCGCAGAACCACGATGGATAAAGTCCCCTTCAGCCACGCGCATCCGCGCCCGCAGCGGTAACGTATAGGTGCGCGTCTCCGCTTCACCCTTAACCGTAACCTCTTTAGTCCGTTCAGCCGGGTTTTCTTCAATTGAGACAACGGTCCCAGTTACTTCAGAAATCTCAGCTTTACCTTTAGGATTCCGCGCTTCCACAATTTCTTGCACACGAGGTAGCCCTTGTGTGATATCGTCACCGGCAACCCCACCAGTATGGAAGTTACGCATCGTTAACTGCGTCCCTGGTTCACCGATTGATTGAGCAGCAACCGTACCGACGGCTTCCCCAACTTCAACCTTATCACCAGTTGCCATGTTCCGACCATAACAACGCTCACAAACTCCATGTTGCGTGTTGCAAGTAAAGGCTGAACGAATCACAACCTCTGTCACACCTGCATCAACAATGGCTTGTGCTACATCTTCGTCAATCATTTCATTGGCGTTAACTAAAGTTTCACCTGTTTCTGGGTGCTTGACTGACTTCATCGCATAACGACCAAGAATCCGGTCGTACAGTGATTCAATCATTTCATTTCCATTCGTAATGGCGTGGATTGTTAAACCACGATCCGTGCCACAATCCTTTTCACGAATGATGACATCTTGCGCGACATCAACTAATCGACGAGTCAAGTAACCAGAGTTGGCAGTCTTCAAGGCCGTATCGGTCATTCCTTTACGAGCCCCGTGAGTAGAGATGAACATTTCCAACACTGACAAGCCTTCACGGAAGTTTGAAACGATTGGCAACTCCATCGTCTGACCGTTAGGCGCTGCCATCAGACCACGCATCCCAGCTAATTGAGTAAAGTTCGAAATATTACCACGGGCACCAGAATCACTCATCATGAAGATTGGGTTATTCCATTCCATGGAATCAACCAACTGTTCTTGAATATCATCTTTAGCAGTGTTCCAAACATCGATAACCCGCTGGTAACGTTCATCATCGGTGATTAGTCCACGACGGAATTGCTTTGAAATCGTGGCAACCTGTTTGCGAGCTTCAAGAACGATGTCATTTTTCGTCTTTAACGTTGAAATATCTGCAATCCCGACCGTCAAACCAGAATTCGTGGACTCGTAATAACCAAGATCCTTCATCCGATCCAACAACAGTGAGGTTGCTGTTACCTTGTACCGCTTATACACTTCAGCAATGATATCCGCTAAGAATCCCTTCTTAAACGGATCATTCAATGGCCGATTGCTCAAAACCGTCTTTAAGTCTTCACCAGGTTCCAAGAAGAAGCGATCATCAATCCCATCCGTCAAATTAGCAGCAGTAGGTTCATTTAGATAAGGGAAGGCTTCTGGCAAGATCGCATTAAAAATCATCTTACCAACCGTCGTGATCATAACTCGTGAACGTTGCTCCTCGGTAAAGGGCTTGGTCGACATTGAAGCTGTTTGGACTCCAACACGACTATGCAGGTGAACGTACCCATTTTGGTAAGCGACACGGGCTTCGTTCAGATCTTTAAAGATCATCCCTTCGCCTTCACGTCCCGCTTCCTCAGTCGTTAGGTAGTAGTTCCCAATCACCATATCTTGTGATGGTGTTACCACTGGGCGACCATTGGCAGGTGCCAGAATGTGGCCCGCTGCTAGCATTAGCAATCGTGCTTCAGCCTGAGCTTCATCAGATAGTGGCACGTGAATAGCCATCTGGTCCCCGTCAAAATCGGCATTGTAGGCTTCACATACTAATGGGTGAACTCGCATCGCTTTACCAGAAACCAAGACTGGTTCAAAGGCCTGAATACCCAAACGGTGCAAGGTAGGAGCGCGGTTCAATAACACCGGGTGTTCCTTGATCACGTCTTCTAACACATCGTAAACATCGTTATCTTGACGATCAATCTTACGACGAGCGTTCTTAATGTTTGAGGCGAGTTCACGCTTAACTAATTCTTTCATGATGAACGGCTTAAAGAGTTCCATAGCCATTGGAACTGGCAAGCCCATCTGGTTCATCTTCAACGTTGGTCCAACATCAATAACAGAACGACCGGAGTAGTCAACCCGCTTACCCAGTAAGTTTTGACGGAATCGTCCTTGCTTACCTTTCAGCATGTGTGACAGTGACTTCAACGGACGATTACCAGGTCCAGCTACTGGACGACCACGACGACCATTATCAATTAAGGCATCGACGGCTTCTTGTAACATCCGCTTTTCATTTTGAACGATGATGCCAGGTGCGTTTAAATCGAGCAACCGCTTTAAACGGTTGTTACGGTTAATCACCCGTCGGTACAGATCATTTAAATCGGAAGTGGCAAAACGTCCACCTTCCAGTTGAACCATCGGTCGTAAATCCGGTGGAATAACCGGAACAACGTCCATTACCATCCAATCAGGCCGATTGCCTGACTGAATGAAGGCTTCCAAAATGTCCAAACGACGCACAGCACGTGTCCGCTTTTGACCAGAGGCCTCTTTTAATTGGACCTTTAGTTCATCAGCTTCCTTTTCTAGTTCAACGGTCGCTAATAACTTACGGATCGCTTCGGCACCCATTTCAGCTTGGAATTCATTACCGTATTGCGCCTTCTTCTCGCGATATTCACGTTCAGACAGCAACTGTTTACGTTCCAAAGGTGTGTTACCTGCTTCCAAAACAACATAGGAAGCAAAGTAGATGATTTCTTCTAAGGCCCGTGGGCTCATGTCTAAGACAAGTCCCATCCGGCTAGGAATACCCTTGAAATACCAAATGTGGGTCACTGGTGCGGCTAATTCAATATGGCCCATTCGTTCACGACGAACCTTGGAACGGGTCACTTCAACACCACAACGGTCACAAACGACACCCTTATAGCGAATTCGTTTGTACTTACCACAGGCACATTCCCAGTCTTTTGTTGGCCCAAAAATTCGTTCATCGAACAAACCGTCACGTTCAGGCTTTAATGTTCGATAATTGATCGTCTCAGGTTTCTTAACTTCCCCATAAGACCAGCTGCGGATTTTGTCGGGCGAAGCAAGCCCAATCTGCATGCTTTCAAATTTGTTGACATCAATCAAAGGATTGACCTCCCTCTCATATTCAATGGCGACGACAAATTATTCGTTAGTCGTGTGCTCAGACTCATTTACGGGTGTCGACGTTGGCTCGCTGACCGGTGCACTAGGTTGATCCGTTGGCTTTTCATCCACCGGATGTTCTGCAGCGTACTTGCTTAAGGCATCAACGTTAACCACGTCATCTTCATCATCATCCATATCACGCAGTTCGATTTCCTTTTTGTCGTTGTCTAACACTTTCATGTCTAAGCCTAAGGCCTGCAATTCCTTAACCAACACACGGAATGACTCTGGCACTCCTGGCTTTGGAATTGGCTCGCCCTTAACGATCGCTTCATAGGTCTTAACTCGGCCAACCACGTCATCAGACTTGTACGTCAAAATTTCTTGCAACGTGTATGCAGCACCATAAGCTTCCAGCGCCCAAACTTCCATTTCACCAAAACGCTGGCCACCAAATTGTGCTTTACCACCAAGAGGCTGTTGCGTAACTAAGGAGTAAGGTCCGATTGAACGCGCATGGATCTTATCATCAACCATGTGGGCTAATTTCAGGTAGTTCATGACCCCAACGGCAATTCGGTTGTCAAATGGTTCACCAGTCCGACCATCATACAATACATATTTTGCATCAGCTGGCATACCAGCTTCTTTAACAGCGTCCCAAATATCCTGATCTTGGGCACCATCAAAGACAGGTGTTGCCACATGAATACCTAATTTACGAGCAGCCATGCCTAAATGCAGTTCAAGCACTTGACCAATGTTCATCCGAGAAGGCACACCCATGGGTGACAGCATGATATCAATTGGTGTCCCATCAGACATGTAAGGCATGTCTTCTTCTGGAATTACAATTGAAACGGTCCCCTTGTTCCCATGACGACCGGACATCTTGTCCCCAACTTGGATCTTCCGCTTCTGGGCGATGTAAACACGGACCATCATGTTGACACCTGGTGACAATTCATCCCCATTTTCACGAGTAAAGATCTTCACATCTTGGATAATTCCGCCACCACCATGCGGTACATGAAGAGAAGTATCCCGAACTTCACGCGCTTTTTCACCAAAGATCGCATGTAACAGACGTTCCTCAGCTGATAATTCGGTGACCCCTTTAGGGGTTACCTTACCAACCAAAATGTCACCATCATGAACTTCGGCTCCGACCCGAATAATACCTTGTTCGTCCAGATCCTTTAATGAATCCTCACCAACGTTAGGAATTTCGCGAGTCATTTCTTCTGGTCCAAGCTTTGTATCACGAGCTTCTGACTCATATTCTTCGATATGAATCGACGTGTACACATCATCTTTCACTAACCGTTCTGAAATGGCGATGGCATCTTCAAAGTTATAGCCATCCCAAGTCATGAAGGCGATCAATGGGTTTTGCCCAAGGGCTAATTCCCCACCTTCCATAGAAGGACCGTCCGCTAAGATTTCATCAGCATCGACATGATCCCCAGCCTTGACAATTGGTCGTTGATTGTAGTTCTTCCCACCATTTGAGCGGCGGAATTTCATCAACTTATACGTGTCTAGCGTGCTATCTTCACGACGCACACGAATCTGACGGGCATCCACGTACTCAACTGTACCAGCTGCCTTACTAATCAAGGCAACCCCGGAGTCATGCGCCGCTTTGTATTCAATCCCCGTCCCAACCAATGGAGCATGAGGATCAAGTAACGGCACCGCCTGACGTTGCATGTTGGCACCCATCAAAGCCCGGTTAGAGTCATCGTTTTCCAAGAATGGAATACATGCAGTGGCAACAGCCACGACTTGCTTGGGCGAAACGTCCATGTAGTCAACATTATCGATCGAAGTTTCAATGTTTTCATCCTTAGAACGTGCCAAAACCGTGTCGTCAACAAAGGAACCATCATCATTTAATGTCGAGTTTGCTTGGGCAATAACAAAATTATCTTCTTCATCAGCTGTCAAATAGTCGATTCGGTCAGTAACTTTGTGTGTGTCCCATGAAACGCGCCGATAAGGTGTCTCAATAAAACCATAACGGTTAACCTTGGCGTAACTAGACAACGAGTTAATTAGCCCAATGTTTGGCCCTTCAGGTGTTTCAATTGGACACATCCGACCATAATGAGTGTAGTGAACGTCTCGGACTTCATAACCAGCCCGATCACGAGTTAATCCACCAGGCCCAAGAGCAGATAATCGGCGTTTATGGGTCAATTCGCCCAATGGGTTGGTTTGATCCATGAATTGTGACAGCTGTGAACTACCAAAGAATTCTTTGATGGAAGCAACTACTGGTCGAATGTTAATTAATTGTTGTGGCGTAACAGTCGCGGAGTCTTGAATAGACATCCGTTCACGAACAACCCGCTCCATCCGTGAAAGACCGATCCGGAACTGATTCTGTAATAACTCACCAACTGAACGAATCCGCCGATTGCCTAAGTGATCGATATCATCCGTTGAACCAACACCTTCTTGCAAGTTGAAGAAATAGTTGATTGATGCAACGATGTCAGCCGGTTGAATCGTGTGGTTCTTCAGGTCAATATGACCATTGCCAATCATATTCAAAACTTGTTCAGGGTCGTTCTTTGAGAAGACCTTGATTACTTGAACCGTCATCGGCTCCGTAACAACGGCTTCATCGGAAGGTGTGAAGGTAACTGACTTGAAGTCCTCTTGGTCCAAATATGGCGACAACTTCGCCATGACTGTCTTGTCAATAACAGTACCCTTTTCGGCGATGATTTCACCAGATTCAGGATCCGCCAATGTTTCAGCCAACGTCAAACCGAGTAAACGAGTGTGTAAGTCAAGCTTTTTGTTAAGCTTGTAACGGCCAACTGGAGCGGTGTCGTAACGCTTTGGATCAAAGAAACGAGCCGTCAATAGACTCCGAGAAGAATCCGCTGTCTTAGGTTCACCTGGGCGCAACCGTTCATAGATATCTTTCAACGATTCTTCAACTCGAGAATCATCCGAATTCTTGTGAATATCCTTTTCTAAGGTGGCCATTAAGGCATCGCTTTGTCCTAAGATATCAATGATCTCATCGTCAGAACCGTAGCCCAACGCACGGACAAGTTCCGTCATGGGGATTTTCCGAGTCCGATCAATGCGGACATAAGAAATTTCCTTGGCATCGGTTTCGTATTCTAACCATGCACCACGGTTAGGGATGACTGTCGCACCGTAAATTTCACGGCCGTTTTTGTCTTCCTCTTCATTGTAGTAAACGCCTGGCGAACGAACCAGCTGGGAAACGATAACCCGCTCTGCACCATTGATGATGAACGTTCCTTGATCCGTCATTAACGGGAAGTCACCAAAGAATACGTCCTGGCTCTTGATTTCGCCAGTTTCGTGGTTGGTTAAGCGCAAGGTCACGTGCAGTGGCGCCGAATAGTTAGCATCGTGTTCGCGGGCTTCATCCACCGTGTATTTTGGTTCAAGTAACTGGTAGTCAACAAATTCCAATGACAAGTTGCCTTGGAAATCATCAATTGGCATGATGTCATCGAACATGTCACGCAGTCCTTCATCGAGGAACCATTGGTATGAATCCGTTTGGATTTCAATCAAATTCGGCAGATCAAGAACTTCTTTAATGCGTGCGTAACTTCTACGGGTCCGGTGTTTACCGTATTTAACTAAATGCCCTGCCAAGTTCTTCACTCCTTTGATATAAGTCTTCCAGTGAATAAGCTCGCCATATATATTACAAGTTGATTACAAAACACTTGAAACACAAATTTTGAGCATAAAAAAGGCAAAAGAAGCAATTCATTTCACAAAAAATGTAAGCGCTACTTTTGCTTTTCTATAAGGGCTTCAACGGACAATAGATCGCCTCGGCCATTTTTATTCACAGTGATATACGTTGATAAATATACGCCGTCAAGATGATTCTGTCAATGAGTTTGCATCCGTCGCTGCACGGTTTTTACTGTCGCCGCTAAGCAACCAAAATCATACATTCGTTTCATCAGCAACACCAAATAGAATCAATTTAAGTAACACTTGAATGCGTTCACGGTCGCTAAGGCCCGGTCCACCTAGTTGATGAAATTCCGCAAACAACGGCGCCAAACTCGTCATATAAAAATTTGCCGCAGTCATTGGATCTAGTCCCGACTTTAATGTCAGTTTATCTGAACTAAAAAAACGAACCAGTGGCTGCACGTAATCTTGACTAAAGATTCGTCCTAATTTCCCTTGATTTTCTGGCTTTAAATATTGGAAGCTACCATGAATCAGGCTAAAGGCATCACGGGGATGAATTGCAATCATAGCTTGAGACAAATCAGTCAATACCGTTAGACCATCGCCATCGCCGTCGTCAATAATTGCATTCATCCGCCCTGCCAATTCACGGCCAACTTCGCTGATTACTTCAATAAAGATAAGTTCCTTATCTGCAAAATGATGATAAAGGGCTGGTTGAGTTAACCCAACTGCGTTAGCAATATCACGCGTTGATGTTTCTGCATATCCTTTGTTCAAAAATAAGGTCCGAGCCGCGTCCAATATGCCTCGGCGCGTGTGGGCCAGTTGCTCCTCTCGACTCATAGGTACCTTCCTCACTCGCATAACTATTTACTCCAAGTTTGCCGGTTAACAGCCCAAAATGCAATTCACAAGGTTAACTTTCTGGATAAATCTTAACGATTTGCATTCATGTACCTAACAGACTAATGAGCTGTACTCAAAAAGAGCGCGGGGCATAAGTCGGTAAGTGACGAACACTAAGGGCGAACCGCCAATGATGATGGTTTTATTCATCGTTTGCCGTTCGCTTTTAGGCGGAGTCACTTGACTTATGTCCCGCATTTTGGCGATTTAGAATTAGAAATGAAATTTAGATTTTAGTTTTGTCCGAGATTCTTAAGCCTTTACTTCGGTTATGACTTGGCACTAACGGTTGTCTTTGCAGCTGGAACCGTTTTTGTTGTAATCGTTATCTTGCCAGATTTAGCGCCAACAGTCACCGCGTCGGTCGTCTTGATTTGACCAGCGATCAGTGCTTCGCTAAGGCGATCCTCAACCTGGGTCTGTAAGGCCCGGCGAATTGGCCGTGCACCGTACTCTGGATCAAACCCAGCTTCAGCCACCACATCAATCGCAGCTGGTGTAATTTTGACCTTGATTCCTTGGTCAGCCACCCGCTTCAAGACGATACCCGCCATTAACTTTACGATTTCGTGCAGTTCTGGCTTGGTCAAGGAGTGGAAAATAACCGTTTCATCAATTCGATTTAAGAATTCTGGACGGAACGTAAGTCGCAATGCCTGACGAATTTTATCGGACATTGCTTGGTAGTTGTCCGTTGCACTGGTTGCGCCGAATCCGACTTCTTTATCGTCTCGAACGGCAGTCGCACCCAAATTCGAGGTCATGATCAAAATTGTATTACGAAAATCAACCTTGCGTCCCTTCGAATCCGTTAAGAACCCATCATCCAATACTTGCAATAACAAGTTAAAAACATCGGTATCTGCTTTTTCGGCTTCATCCAAAAGTACCACTGAATAAGGTTTATTTCGAACCTGTTCAGTTAATTGACCCCCTTCGTCGTAACCGACATACCCAGGGGCTGCCCCGATCAACCGGCTAGAACTAAAGCGCTCTTGATATTCTGACATGTCAACCCGAATCATATTATCCTCTGAACCAAACATTGCCTCAGCCAAGGCTTTTGCCAGCTCAGTTTTTCCGACACCGGTAGGTCCAAGAAACATAAACGATCCAATTGGACGATTTGGATCTTTCAATCCAGATCGAGCACGACGAATCGCTCGTGCAACCGCAGAAATGGCTTCGTCTTGACCGACGACTCGTTCATGCAAAACTTTCTCTAGATTGAGTAGTCGTGACTCTTCATCTTTTCGAAGTTGCGTCAACGGTACGCCAGTCCATTCTGAAACAACTTCTGCGACATCTTCTTCAGTCACTTGCAGCTCGTAATGTGGCTGACCACTGAGCTTTTCATTGTCTTGTTCATCCAAGAGCTTATCAACACGCTTTCGCATTGCCATCTCTTTTTCACGAATCGCCGCAGCACCTTCAAAATCCTGATTCTCAATCGCAGCTTCTTTTTGTTGCTGTAAGTCGGTTAACTTATCTTCTTGTTTAGCTAATTTCGTCTTGTGACCAGCAGCGTCAATGCGTACTTTGGCACCCGCTTCGTCCATCAAATCGATCGCTTTATCAGGCAGAAAACGCTCCGTAATATACCGAGCTGATAGTTTAACTGCCGCATTGACAGCATCATCAGTAATCTCAACTTGATGATGTTCTTCATAACGTGGTTTCAACCCGGTTAAGATTTCCACCGCTTCAGCTTCTGTCGGTTCATCAACTTGAACCGTCGCAAATCGACGTTCCAACGCGGCATCAGATTCAATATACTTTTGATATTCACTTAAAGTCGTGGCGCCAATTGTTTGTAGCTCACCACGAGCCAAGGCGGGCTTCAAGATGTTAGAAGCGTCAATCGCACCTTCAGCACCGCCGGCCCCAATTAGTGTGTGTAACTCATCAATGAATAAGATCACATGTCCGTCATTGTAAATTTCTTCAATAACTTTCTTTAGTCGATCTTCAAATTCGCCTCGATACTTAGTGCCGGCGACCAATGAGCCCATGTCGAGCATCATCAAACGTTTGTCGCTTAAGTCTTCTGGTACGTCACCAGCGACAATCTTTTGCGCTAATCCTTCAGCAATCGCTGTCTTCCCAACCCCAGGCTCCCCAATTAAAACGGGGTTGTTTTTGGTTCGACGGCTCAAAATTTGAATGACCCGTTTAACTTCTTTACTACGACCAACAACTGGATCCATCTGATTATCCGCAGCCAAAGCCGTTAAATCACGTGCTAACGAATCTAGTGTTGGTGTCCCTTCTGCTTGCTGCTTATTGTTAGCAGCCTTGTTCATTTGTTGCCGGCGTCGTGGTGAGTCAGTAATTCCTAGCTTTCGCAGAATCACTTTGCGCGCTTGGGCTAAGTCAAGATTTAGTGTGACTAAGATACGCGAAGATAAAATACTTTCATCGGAAAGTAGTGCCAATAATAGGTGCTCGGTCCCAATCTTAGTCGCACCCAGTCGTTTTGCTTCATCACCAGCAATCGTGAGGATTTCCTTCGCCTTTGGTGAATAAGGAAGATAGGTTTCTTTGTCAACATTGGTTAACGTACCATAGCCGGTGAAACGTTCGATTTCTTCACGAACGTCCTCTTCAGTAATATTGAACTGTTGTAAAACTTTACTAGCGATCCCATTTTGTTCGATGGTTAAAGCAAGGAGCAAATGCTCAGTGCCAACCGCCTGGTGTTTAAAATACTTTGCCTGTTCTTGCGCCAAAACAAGTACGTCTTTGGCACTCGGGGTAAATAAATTATCCATTTGCTGTCCTGCCTTTCATTAACGCTCAGTCTTCAAACCGTAAACGATTCAGCACACCAATCAGGATGCGGGCACGCAGCGTATTTTCCACCTCATGGTCAGCCACGGCCAAGGTGTCTTTATCAATTGCCGCTAAAATAATATTGGCCTCGCGTTCCTTGAGTACACCGTCGTTGAATAATGAATTAATAATCGCGTAGGCGTCATGTTGATTAATGGCATCGCCCACGACATCGCTAAGCAGACTGTCAAGCACATCCGTATCTGCCAATAAATTAACTTTTTCGATCCGGATATAGCCGCCGCCGCCTCGCTTACTCTCTACGATGTAGCCATTCTGGATGGTGAAGCGGGTTTTGATCACGTAATTGATTTGCGAAGGAACGACATTAAATTGGTCGGCAATGTCAGAGCGGCGAATTTCCACCTGTTCTTCATCAGCCAAGATGCCCTTCAAATATTTCTCAATCACATCCGAAATGTTAGTTGGTCCTTCCATGATTGCTCACCCCAGTCTTTGACTAATATTGACTATATTATACGAACCCTGACTAAATTTGCAATCATAAAGGATTCAAAGGCTTCGGTAAGGTCTAAATAAACAAAATGCTAGTGCCACACGCAGAAGAAGATCATAAGCGAGCGCAAACGCAGGACATGAGTCAAAACCCATGTCCCGCGATTTGGCTTTTTAGCTTTGGCAATGAATTTTGTCTTCGTTTCAACCTTGCCCTTGCTGATCTTCACAAGCAAAACAGCTTCGTCATACGAGGCCCAGTATGGTAACAAAAATAATCATGGCTGCCATTGTTGCTGGTCAAGCGCCATTTGCCAAAAATTGAGTTCAAAGTACGTGCTCCGCGCAAAAGCGGCCATCATTTGTGCGCGTTCTGCCTGATCTGTTGCTGCCGCAACTTGGTCGGTTAATTCAATTTGAGTCGCCACAGCATCTGTGTAATCGGCTGCCTGATAACTATCTAACCAGGCCTGATAGACAGGCACCGGCGAGCTCACCCCTTGTAAGGCAGCACCAATATCCGCATACAGCCAAGCACATGGTAGTAGACCGGCGATGGCGGCGGCTGGCCCCGCTTGTGAGAGCGTCCGGTACATGTGCGACGTATAAGCATAGGTTGTTGGTGCCATCGGCGTCTGTCTCACATCGGCTGGCGTAATCGCTAATGGTTTAAAAAAAGTCGTTTGGGTTGTGATTTCGCCAGCGCGCAGGCCGTTTGCCAAATCTGTTAAAAGTTGTTTAACTTGTTTGTTTTCAGCCGCTTGCGCCGTTAAATCATGTACGCGTGCAAAGTCACGCAAATAGTGATGATCTTGAATAAGGTAATAACGAAAGGTTGCTTCAGGCAAGGTACCATCACGCAGTTGCTGAATGAATGGATGTTGAATGCTAGATTGCCAAAGTAACCGATTAGCTTGATATGCGGTCTGACTGAAAGACATGATAAAACTCCTTTACTGGGGAAAGCGCCATGTGTCTCAATCAGTATAGCTGATAAAACCCATGCCTTCATAAAGAAAGCACGGGTTTTACATAATCGATACTGGCTCTTTACAAACTGATCAAAACGTTAGCAAGTTCGCTTTGAGTCCGAGTAACAACGGGAAATCATGAATGGCCGACTTTCGCCCGACCATGATTTTGGGTTGGCCGCTCTTCAATGATGGCGAACGTATTTTGTCAGTGCACTACCGAAGTCTGATTAGTCAAATGAAACGACATTATCCGCCGTTCCTGTTTCGATTAACTGACGATTGTTATTTAAAGCAAATTGGACCATGTTACGAACCGCTGTCTTCGTATAGAACGCAATGTGTGGACTCACTAGGACATTGTCCCGTGACATCAAACGCTTTAGTCGGTCGTCTGGGATCGCATCAAACTGACCAAAATCGGCGTTGAAGATGCCAACTTCGCCCTCGTAAACATCCAAGGCTGCGCCACCGACTTTGCCAGAATCCAAAGCGGCAATTAAGTCATCGGTATCTAACAGATCACCTCGAGCTGGATTCAAGATGATCACACCATCCTTCATCTTACTGAAGGCCGCTGCATTTAACATGTGGTAGTTTTCTTTCGTGGCTGGTGCATGCAAAGAAATAACGTCAGCCTGCGCATATAATTCATCTAACGTGTCAACGTACATGCCCGTTTTTTCTAATTCAGGATTTTTGAAAACGTCATAAGCCACAACTTTAGCACCGAAACCTTGATAAATTTGAATGGCTGCTCGGCCAATTCGTCCAGTTGCGATGACCCCGACAGTCAATGTATTCAACTCAGTGGCAATATCTGGCGCCCAGCGTAAATCACCCTTTGCCTGCCGACGTTCGAATTGCTTCGTATGACGTAATAACCGCATTAATTCGGTGACGGTAAACTCCGCAATTGCTGCTGGAGAATAAGCCGGAACGTTGGTGACACGCAATCCAGTCCGTTTAACCGCTTCCGCATCAACATTATCCACCCCGACATTACGCAAAGACATATTTTTGACACCCAGCTCTGCTAAACGATCAATAACAGTCGCCGTATATGGTTTTTGTTGATAAACGACCGCCCCATCAAAACCGGCAGCTTGATCCACAGTGTCTTCAGTTAACAACTCACCAGTTGCTTTAACTTCAATTCCTTGGCTTTGCGCCCATTCATCCACATATGGCCGCTCGTCATCACGAATTCCGTAAGCAATAATTTTCATGTTAAAAACCTCCATTTGATTTCGGTAACAAACTGATTATACCACGCTTGAGTACGGTTCCATATGTTGCTAGGTCATCGATTGAATTATCTCGAATCAACTCGTTTAGTTCATCAATTTGGCTTTTTATAGCCTAGCGTTAACATCACCACTGCTAAGATGATTAAACTACCCCCTAGGCCATCAGCCCACGAAAATGGAATATGTAGCACTGTAATTGAGATTACTGTAGCTGCCAGGGGTTCAAAGGCATCTAAAAGGCTAGCCGTGGTGGGCGAGACATACTGCAAACTAACGGAATACATCACAAATGCAATTAAAGTTCCAAATAAGACAACCAGACCGATAGCAAGAAGCGTACGTCCAGTTAACGGCGGTACACCAACCCATGCCGGTTGAATGGCATTCATTGCCATCCCACCAATTAAAAGTCCCCAGCCATTGACATTGACGGCTCCGAAGTGCGGCAATAGTGGTCGTGGCAGCAATGTACTGGTCGCCACGGCAATTGCTGACATTAGGCCCCAAAATAACAATCCTGGGGAGACGGCCAAGTGATCGATTCGGCCGTGAGTGACAACAAAAAAAGCACCAGTCAGTGCTAATAACATCCCAATACTTTCCGCACGAGATGGAATTACATGATGAAAAATCAGGTAATAGCCGGCAATGACTAATGGGCCGAGAAATTGCAAAATGGTCGCCAGAGCGGCATTCCCATATTGAATTGCCAAAAAATAGAAAAATTGAATGGGAATGAGGCCGACTAAAGCAAAAACAATCTGCTGAAGAGCGGTCCTTCGATGGCGCCACACCGCTAATGGTTGACCACCAGAGAGGACACTGTAAATCAACAAGATTCCGCCTGCCAGCATCATTCTGATGGTGGTTAGCCACGCTGGTGTCACGGGATGGTCTCCGGTAAACAAAATTTGGGCGATGACTCCAGAAACGCCCCAGAGCATCGCCCCACCACTGGCTAAAAGAATGCCATTTAGAACCTGTGCTTGCCGCTTGTTCAACTATTTCACGCTCCATTTCAACTCATTTGGTCATGATGGTCATCTAATCCGGTATTAAGCCATTGACGTTGTTCGTACACTCGACCATACCATAAAATACCCGTAATCACGATACTCAGAGCAACTAAAGCTAATCCCAAGCGAGCGATCCCATGTTCGGCAAACAAAGCTACTAATAACACAAACAAGCCGAAAACCACTGTCAATGCCACCATTGTTGCTAATAGAACCCTACCACGCAGTCGTTTTCGATAACGCCATCCGAAAACAAGTCCAAACGACGCTAAGATAAAGGCGATCCACCAGACAACTAAATTCGTTAGGTTCTGCTGCGAGTGCGCGGGCCAGATCGTTAAAATCAGCACAGACACCAGCATTAACCCCCAAATCAATTTCAATAATCTTCCGGATCTTTTGGCCATAATCAATGTCGCCTCCATTTAAATGTAACCTGATGAATTTGAGACAATTCAGACTCACGTAATTGTTCTGGCGCCAAATGAAGCTGAAAGTGTCGCTCATCATTTTCTGGCTGACCGACTAGTTGCTGTTGTAATTGGATCACAATCGTTAAAAATTGGTCATTGGCTAAACCAGCAAGACAGTTCGCTGTGCCAATCGTTTCATCATCCCATTGAGCAACACCGCAACCAGACTCTTGGTCCAAAACAATTTCCATTAGCAGGCCAATGTTACTAAAAATTTGACTATGAGCCGATGTCAGCGCCTGTTCAAACCAGTGTTGAACTCGGATTGCGTCTCCTGTCAAAATCTGGTTATGGAAAGGACATGTTAACAAGCACGCTAAAAAGTCCTCATTGGGCAACACCATTGCGGCTTGAGCCGCTGCTAAATCATCAGTTGACTGAGTCACCTCTGTGGTTACTAAATTATCTAAATACGCCAACTGCCGCACCAGGCGCGCTTTACGGTGCTGCTTAAACGCTTGATCTAACCATGCAATTAGCACTTGCTGGGCCACTTGATTACGATTCGCCACTTGATCACTCCCTGTCAGTCAGTTAACTCGCCTATTTTCCATTAACATCAAGAGTTACTGTGCTTGACGCCATTCATGTACAATGGTTACCAGTTGATGGATCATTTCCTTAACTTCATCTAGATTGGCTGCTGTCGCGCCACTAGCTAATTCGTGACCACCACCGCGATGTTGCTTGGCCAGCTCATTAATAACTGGCCCCTTTGAACGTAAATGAACCCGATAGTCACCAGCCGGCGTTTCCACAAAAATTTGCCAGGCAATCACGTCAGCCAATCGACCAGGCGTTGATACCAGTTCATGGACAGCTTCGGTAGAAACGTTCAATTCATGCAGACGTTTTTGGGACACCACATAACTAGCTGCACCATCTGGATCAATGGTTAACTGATTCAAAATGTCTCCCATCAGCTGACCAATGCCTCGACTTAGCTCACTATCATGCCGGCTAACCGTTGCGGCATCAATTCCCGTCTCCAATAATTCGCTAGCAACGGCAAATGTATGTGCACTGGTAGCTGGGTATAAAAAGCGACCAGTATCTCCCACAATTCCAGCATATAACGCGATTGCGGCCGTTTGATTAAGTTTTAAAACACCATGACTGTCATTAACTAAATCAACAATCAATTCTGAGGTGCTGGAGGCTTTTGGTAAAACCCACATTGGCAATCCATAAGCGTCATCATTAGGGTGGTGATCGATTTTAATTAACTGATTACCAGTGGCGTACCGTTCATCATCAATTCGTTCGGTATTAGCCGTGTCGAGGACAATGACCAGTGCATCTTGATACTGTACGTCAGCAATTGTGTCCATAGTGCCAAGCCAGGCAAAATCTGCGGGCATTTCTCCCACTGCCCAAACAGACTTTTGTGGGAAAGCTGCCTGAATTATAGATTTGAGCCCCAGTTGAGAACCTAAGGCATCTAAATCTGGACGTTGATGACGATGTAAAATAATCGTTGGTGCTTCTTCAATTGCCGTTAAAATATCACTCGTTACACTCATGATCAATTCGCTCCTTACGCTGTTTGCTACTGCCATCATGCCATAACTAGACCCTTATTTCCAAAAAACGCCCCTATTTTTGTGCACTCTTCCCTTCATCACGTTATATCCCCCGTGTTCATCGCCTAATTGACTTGGCCTAGTCAAAAAAAATTACCATCAATTAGTGTTGGCAAATTAGTGGTAGTTGGCTGTTACAATGATCGAGCTTGGCTGGTTCAAAAAAAGCGTCAACACGATTGACCGTGTCGACGCTTTTTGTATGTAACGCTATATCTAATCGGGACAACAAGATTTGAACTTGCGACCCCTGCGTCCCGAACGCAGTGCTCTACCAAGCTGAGCTATATCCCGAAAAAGGAAGACCGCCACCAATTATTGGTGGCGGTCGCCAATGATGCACCCAGTAGGAGTCGAACCTACAACCTTCTGATTCGTAGTCAGACACTCTATCCAGTTGCGCTATGGGTGCATTCTCATAACAGACGTTACGAAAAGCGGAAGACGGGATTCGAACCCGCGACCCCCACCATGGCAAGGTGATGTTCTACCACTGAACTACTTCCGCATATTGTTGGTACAATGCCGACTAGAGGATTCGAACCTCCGACCCCCGCTTTACTAGAGCGGTGCTCTGACCAGCTGAGCTAAGTCGGCAAACGATGCGGATGAAGGGACTCGAACCCCCATGTCAAAAGACACTAGAACCTAAATCTAGCGCGTCTGCCAGTTCCGCCACATCCGCAGCATCTGATTCCGTTCCCTCATCAGACAACTATTAGATAGTATCATTTACGGTCAAAAACTGTCAACATGATTTCAGGGATTTTCTCGAAAAATGTGCAGAATTATGGCCGTTTTACCCAAAAATCAGAGTGAAGCCAGCTGGGTGATGTCGAACACTGACTGAACTTGACGAATTGGTGCTTTCTGTCAATCGGTCAGGCTGGCATAGCTCGACAAAAAAGGTGTTACAACCAGCAAGACAATTCTGGTTGTAACACCTCAAATAATTTAACAAACAGTGGATCCTTTAACTAACAACGCCCTTACTTGGCGTGTGCGTTTTCTTTGGTAATCTTCGTGATACCATGCATGTATGGCACAAGGGCTTCTGGAATCGTCACTGAACCATCCGCATTTTGATAATTTTCCAAAATGGCGGCAACTGTCCGACCAACGGCTAAGCCAGAACCGTTTAATGTATGCACTAAGTGAACCTTGCCATCTTCATCACGGTATCGAATTTGAGCACGGCGAGCCTGAAAGTCCTCGCAGTTAGAACAGCTGGAAATTTCTCGATAGGTTTCCTGATGTGGAATCCACACTTCTAGATCGTGAGTTTCCGCTGCCGTGAAGCTCATGTCCCCAGTTGCCAACGTAATCACATGGTAGGCTAAGCCCAATTTTTGCAAAATGTTTTCGGCGTTAGCGGTCATCTTTTCTAATTCATCATAAGAATTTTCTGGCTTAACGTATTTAACCATCTCGACCTTATTGAATTGATGCATGCGGATTAGCCCGCGAGTATCACGACCAGCTGATCCGGCTTCAGAACGAAAACTGGGTGTCAGCGCCGTCAAATATACAGGTAATTTTGCGACAGGCAAGACCTCATCACGGTAATAGTTTGTTAAGGGAACCTCCGCTGTTGGAATCAAAGTCAAATCTTCATCCTGGAGTTGATAAACATCTTCTTTAAACTTGGGAAATTGTCCCGTACCATACATCGATGCACTGTTAACCATGTACGGCGGGATCACTTCTTCATAGCCTTCTTCGGCATGCTGATCCAACATGAAATTATAAATGGCACGTTCTAACTTGGCACCCATGCCCATGTAATACACAAAGCGAGCCCCCGAAACCTTACCGGCCCGTTCAAAGTCTAGAATGCCAAGATCCTCACCGATTTCCCAGTGAGCTTTAGGTTGAAAGTCAAAATGTGGCAATGTGCCTATCTTGCGTTCTTCCCGCGAGTAATTCTCATCCGGACCAATCGGATCTGTATCGTGCGGAAAATTCGGTAATCGCGACATTTTATCATTAAATTCGGTCAAAACGTCATCTAATTTGTTATCCAACGCTTTAATGCGACTACCAACTTCGCGCATTTGAGCAATGGCTTCATCTGCATTCTCATGATTGCGTTTTGCAATACTGATTTGATCACTGGCCTGATTTCGCTCGGCCTTTAACTGTTCTGTCTGTTGCAGTAATTCCCGCCGCTGCTCATCCAAAGCCAACACGTCATCAATTTGTTCCGGTGCCACAGCCCGAGTTGCTAACTTTTCTTTTGCCTCTGCCGGATTATTACGAATTCGTTTAATATCTAACATCGCTGATAACCTCCATAAATTAAGTTGTATGCATAAAAAAAGCGCCATTCATCCCCCAAAAAAATTGGGACGAATGGCGTTAATTCGCGGTACCACCCAAGTTCATCGTAACCGATGCGCTCGAACAAGATAACGACTTTCGCCGTGTGGCATTACCCACCCACTTTTTTCGTTGCTGGAAAGACTGCTAATCGGTTTGCACCACCACCGACTCTCTGAACAAGCGTTGTCATAACAACTGTGTTTTAATCACTATTTAGTTAATTATTACAGATAGTGTAAGCCAAAATATTCTCCAGTGCAAGACACGTGACCAAAAGGATCGGATGGCTAGACAATTTCATCCAAAAACGTTGTCAATCAGTACCCTTGCACAATCAATTAAGACAGCCCGTCAACTATTGGTGTTGCCCACACGTTGAAATCTAGGTAGTTATTAAGCCGTGGCTAATTGCAATTGAGTCAACTTAGTGTCAATTTGTTGCAGTACAGCTTGAGCAGCATTGGGATCCTCGACGAAATCGAATTGATCCCCATCAATTTTCATCTTTGGTCCATGGTTGTATTGTTCATACCAGGCAGTGTACCGATGGTTGAGTTCTTGATAATATTCATACAAAGAGGGATCATTATCAATTTGTTCGTAGGCTCGACCCCGTTTTTGAATTCGATCAAGCATGGTATCAAAGGAAATATCGATATGAATAAGCAGGTCTGGATTCTTTGCATGCGTTGCATCGGGCAGTTCTTGCATCATGTTTTTCAGTAAGGAATCGTAGATGTTAACTTCGGTACCCGTTGACCGACCCAGATCAGCGTTTAGGTGAAACAACAATGAATCTTCATAAATGGAGCGATCCATCACACTATTATCATCAGCAAAGGACGCTTTGATCGCATCTAACCGTTTATTCAAGAAATAAATTTGAAGTAAAAAAGCGTACTTCTTTGGATCTTGATAAAATAACGGCAAAATCGGGTTGTCTTCCACTGACTCGTAGTAAGCCTGCGTATGCAGATGGTTTGCTAATAAATCCGTTAAACTTGTCTTACCCGCGCCGATCGTACCTGCTAAAACAATCATGTATAATCTCCCCTAAACTTCGTTGTTACCACGTTACGTGGTTAATCACCACACATCGTGAGCTCCATATAATCACCAATATATTGTAGCACGTCTCTTTTTTGCCGCCACATCTTGTAGCTTACAAGTGTAAAAGTAATCTGTTTGTCATTTAACCTTAGACCGGCCCATAAAAAAAGCTTACCCATCTTGCCGGGCAAGCTCACTTTTTAAGAACTAGCTAGTCACTCGTCTCCGAGGCAACCACGGAACCTTTAGAATCATGAGTAGCTGTTGAAGTTTGCGCAACGTTCTGTTGCTCAGCTTCATTGGCTGCTGCGTCATAACTTTCGCCAACTGTTCGTGGCGTTAAATCCACTTTTTCTAACGGAATCACGTGCGTATGATGCCGCAACTTATAATACAACCACAAAACTAAGAATAATGGCACACTCATATAGGTGATTAAAATGGCTTGAAAATCAAGCTGTGCAAAAGACTTTAAATCTTGGCCCACAATTACAACGATCCCTAAGACTAAGGCTAAGACGGGACCAAATGGGAACCATTTTGCATGATAACGTAGCTCCGATACTTGATGACCTTGCTTAATGAAGGCTCGTCGGAACCGATAGTGGCTAATGGCAATTCCTAACCACGCAATGAAGCCCGTCAACCCAGAAGCGGCCACCAAGTACATATAAATCATTGGTCCAAAAACACTTGTCAGGAACGTTAACAACCCCACAATGGTCGTTCCAATCAAAGACGCCATAGGAATCCCGCGCTTGTTGGTACGTCCAAAGAAGTCTGGCGCATACCCCTCATTCGCTAATGAATAAAGCATTCGCGTTGAAGCATACATGCCTGAATTAGCTGAAGAGATAACTGAGGTTAAAATAACCGCGTTCATGACACTGGCCGCAGCAGCTAACCCAGCTCGGCGAAAGACTAATGTAAATGGACTGATGGCAATATCAGAAGCACTCGATCCCAATAAATCTTTACTGGTATATGGGATAATACATGCGATGACAAAGATCGCTAAAATATAGAATAATAAAATCCGCCAAAAGACCTGTCGAATGGCCTTAGGAATACTCTTTTCAGGCGTGGCACTTTCGCCAGCTTCAATCCCGATCAATTCTGTCCCTTGGAATGAGAATCCAGCCACGACAAACACTGATAGCAAGGCCGGCACGCCGCCGACAAATGGTGCCTTGTGGTAGGTCAAGTTGCTAAAACCAGTTGCATGCCCACCCATGATGCCAAAAATGGTCAATGTCCCGACACCCAAGAAGACTAACACAGTGACCACTTTAATAATGGACATCCAATATTCAGTCTCTCCAAAAGAGCGGACAGATAGCGCGTTAATCGTAAAGATCAAGACTAAGGCAATCATACTAAAAATCCAAGCAGGCACATTAGGTAACCAAAATTGCATAACCAAAGCGGCCGTAGCAACATCAACCGCTAATGTAATTGCCCAGTTAAACCAATAGTTCCAGCCCATGGCAAACCCTAACGCTGGATCGACGAACTTTGTCGAATAGGCAGCAAATGATCCAGTCAATGGCATGTAAGTCGCCATTTCACCAAGACTCGTCATTAAGAAGAAGACCATGATACCAATTGCAATGTAGGCAACCAATGCCCCACCAGGACCTGCAGCGGAAATAGCGGATCCTGAGGCCACAAATAGCCCAGTTCCAATACTACCGCCTAACGCAATCATCGAAAGATGACGCGTCTTTAATTCACGCTTTACCGCGCGATTTTCATTTTCTGCCATATCGAGTTCCTCCCATTCATTAAAGAGAAGCACTTGATGTAATCTGAATAAATAAAAGGTCGGTCTGTTTGAAAGTGTTTTTCACACGCCAAACAAACCGACCACAACATTCATCCTGGTCAATCGTTGATAGCGCCCCGCAACGTTTTTATTTGCTGCGACAGTCCGTCAGCTGTTAACCAACGGCCCAACTAAGTCTTGAAACAGCAAGCCTTAATTTCGGCGACGCACCCTTTTGCCAGATGTCAACGAGTCTGTCCACTCTCAACCTGACGACTAATGATTGTCGCAACCTCTTCATTCGATATGTTCTGAGTATAGGAAGATGTTTAATAAAATGCAACCTTTATTTTCATTTTGTTTTAATGAAACCGGATTCATTAATCAACAAAATTCGTTTAATGGTTGTTGCTTGGCTCTTCGTGTAACAAATTGCGCAGTTTGCGAATAAAAAAAGCATAATTGTCCGTGCTTTCATTCCAATCAACCGTTGGAATGATTTCGGATTGAAGAATTCGCACCAACATTTGGTGAACTGAAACTTGCTCTAAAACAGTCCGATACTGGCGGTCAGCCATGGAAAATAAATCATTAAGCACTTGTGAGCCTCGATTTGCTAATGGCTCAACGTCATTAAACACACGGTCAATCAATCCGCTATTTGGAAACGAAGCAAAATCTCCCTCGACTGCAATGGCCGCATCCCAAACGGAAATTTGCCGAGCGTTGCGACCGATACTAAAGCCGCCCTGATTTCCAGAAACAGAGCGGACTAAGCCAGCAACGACTAGTTTACGCATAATCTTTCGCATATAAGTCTGTGAACCGCCTAAACGGGTGTGAATAACTTCTGACGTAATGGGCGCTGACGCATCTTGTGTGGCCAAGAGCGCCAAAATACAGGCGGCCTGTTCGACACCTTTAGTTAATTGCATAATTTCCCCTCCATTTGGTTAACCACTACCAATCGGCTCCCCATGACAAACCATTCATGAAGCTCCCATGGGGTTAGCTTGATAAAAGTCAGTAGCACTTAGACGATAAAAACATTCTTGTTTTCCAGGTGCAAAAAAATCATGTTCATTATGTTGTAACTGATGATCAAAACTAAAACCCATCTTTTTAAAAATATGCGCTGAGCGCTGATTATCTTCGAAGTAAGAGCCCCAAATATGCGTCAATCCCCGATTGAAAGCCTCGTTTAATGCAGCAGCGACCGCCTCACTCATGTAGCCATGACCCCAAACAGCCTCGTTTAACATGTAGCCTAAATCGCGCTGGTCATGAAGCAGTCGGCCCTCATCGTCTGTCTTGCCATAAAGACCGACTGTCCCAACAAATTGATTCGTCGACTTTACAACAATCCCCCATAGCCATCGCTGATGAAGTGTTTGGCGAATTAAAAAATGCCCCTCAAAGGAATTTTTAACCGGCTGAAAACCAGCCGGCAGGGCAACTTTAGGGTTGCTAACGATCGCTAAAAAAGCTTCATAGTCTGCTTCAGTTACGGCCCGCAGTCGTAACCGATCTGTTTCAATTGTCACAATCTTCAACCTACCCCGTCAATTAACTTTATTTCCATTCATAAAGTGACCTACTCGGTTGTACAATTAACCAAATTAGTTATGATTACAACTGAGGTGTTCTTCATGAAAACAATTCATCAATCATTAAATGGTCAAGCGTACTTCCACGGTTTTCTTCACGATTGTCCTGGACCGGCAGGACAAAAACATTTCCCAACTATCGTGATCGTTCCGGGTGGTTCATTTACCCATATTCCTGAATCTCAGGCAGAGCAAGTGGCACTGGCCTTCTTTGCTCGTGGCTTCAATGCCATTTATCTACGCTATTCATTTATCAGCGAGATAACGCCAATTTTACCAGTACCAATCATTGAATTGGGCCAAACAATGGTTCTACTTAAAGACCATTCTGACTGGCCAGTCGATGCAAATCAAGTCTTGATTTTGGGAATGTCCGCTGGCGGTCTTGTAACTGCTCTATATAACGACTATTGGTCGTCAAGTTGGTTAACAAATGCCATTGGCACGACCGCAGCCCAACTTGAGCCACGCGCCACCATCCTCTGTTATCCCGTCACTAATGTGCAACTTGGCTTTCCGACAACAGCAGCGACAATTGCCACTTGGACCAATGATCGCCAACGTGACGCCGCCGAAAGGCACGTAACGGCAGCCAACAAACCGACCTTTATTTGGGCAACCACCGAAGATCAGGCCGTGCCGATCACCAATAGTCTCGTCTACACCAAAGCGTTGTATGAACATCAGATTCCATTGGAAGCCCATATTTTCAATCACGGCCCCCATGGCTTAGCCCTGGCGGATCAGACGACTGCTTGGAAACCAGGGACCGATTTGCCACATGTCGCACACTGGTTTGAATTGGCTCTAGAATGGATCACCGATCTTTTAGCGGATGATTAAAAATGAGAGTTCAATAAGGCTACTTGTGATTTTTTCACACGTGCTATATCGACGCCTTTTCTACCTGTTTCATTTATGAAAATAATTAGTAGAAAATTAATGTCGAAAACGGTAGCCATTTTCATTTGAACCGTGTACAATGCTTTTTCGTGGTCACCTATTTGACCTTTTCATCAGGCAGTAGCCAGCCAATGAAAAGTGTAACTGATGAGGAGTTACCCACCCATAATATGGCTACTGTCATGATTCTTCGTGAATCAACCTGGCCGTTTTAACGGTACATTGTCCCGCGGAATTGTTTAGCACAATTCCTGAAAGGAGCGAGTCTCATGACATCATCCACTTTGAACGTTACATTACATTTTGCCGAAATCACTGATTTACCCGCAATTCAGGATATCATTAACGATGCTCGTGATTTTCTGGCTGATCAAAAAATCGATCAATGGCAAAATGGCTATCCAGAACCAGATGTTATCGCCAATGACATCAAACGCGGTGAGACGGTGGCCTTAAAAGACGATGAAGGTACCATTTTAGCCATCGCTTCTTTGGTCAAAGGACTAGATCAACCATACGAAGCCATCATTGATGGCGACTGGCGCGTTAAGGGGACAACAAATAATTATGTCTCCATTCATCGTGTGGCCATGGCGAAGGCCTCACGTGGTCATCACTTAACCCATGATTTTTTTGATCTCATGAAGGAGCAAATTGCTGCGGATTCCGACATTGAGAGTATTCGCATTGATACGCATCCAGAAAACTTTGGCATGCAACACGTTATCGAAACAAACGGTTTTGATTATATTGGTTTAGTCCCTGTGGTCGGTGGTCGGCCAGATGAAACTAATGTCGCTTATGATTTAGTATTAGACCGCGGCTAATTGCCTAATAATTCAAGCTAGTCTATAAAAAGTCCTTTCCGAAAAATCGGAAAGGACTTTTTATAACTATTTCAAAACTACTGTAAGCGGCTTACTGTTTTAAGCTAAGGCGCCCATTGGATCCCATGGTGCCAGTAATTCAGGGGTTTGTGCTTGTGCCTTCTGTAAAGCTTCTGGCATAAAGGTCTTGTTGACCACAACTTGGTAGCAATAAGCATCCATCCACGCGTCACTCATCACGAAGTAGCCCTTTTCACCAACTTTGTCTCCCCAAGAGTTTTCAACCTTCCATTTAGTTGGTTTACCATCTACCAGGTCAACACCGGTCAAGACCATGGCATGGGTCATCAAACTTTCACCATAGTCCAACCGTTCAGCCTTCGTCATGGCAAAATCAACGTCAAACAATTCGTCTTTGGCGTAAACTTGTAAATCCATAATCCCAGCTTTACGATCAGAACTTTGCCCAACATCACAACCAAACCAAACGCTCTGTCCCGCTTCAAGTTGTGCGATCGCCATCTGCTTAAAGTTAGCCATATCCACGTTTAAATGCTTCACTTGCCGGCCATTAACGACATTGCCAAGCATTTCAACGGTGTAAGTCTTATTGTAAGCTTTATCATCCGTTGGCGCGTTGATCACTGAGACGTATTGGGACAAATCCCAGTTAACATATTTGTCGTAAAAGGCTTTAGGCGTCAATCCTTGATCAATATGGTAAGTCTTATCCTGATCACGATACTCAAAGTCAAACTTCTGCGCGGGCTCACCTAAAGCATAAGCCAAAATCCGGTAAACTTCTTGTAGCTTACGATCTTTAATTTCGTCAATTTCCGCCTGTGTCGCATGATTAGCCACTAACTCACGTAAAGCGATCGCATCTTTACGCAACTTTTTGTTCAGCAACGCATTTAAGTCTGATGATGAAGATGAATTGAACGTCTCTGGCATCACTGACTTCGGCACAACGCCGTATTTTTCGATCACGGCACAAATCATGTCCCACTGCCCACCATCTTGCTGGGGCGTTGCCATCAAAAAGGCTACTTTACGATCATCCAACGGCTGATCCGCCGTGACCAAGACATTTTCGTAAAAGTAATTTGCTTTTTCAAACTTATCCCAGAAATTTGTGTAATTTTGGGACAATTCAAAATCGCCAGGCAAGTTAAAAGTATCCTTCATTGAGTGACGCATCGTATTTAAAGCAGCAAACATCCAGCAACGACCGCTTTGTTTCTGGTTAGCTACATGTCCCGTGTCTAAATCGATGGAAAAAACTGGCGTCAGATCGACATTGGCCGCATTATCTTGGGCGGTGGCTAAGATACCATTATGTTTAATTGACCGTTCAATCACCGCGGCATCTTTGCGATCCGCTAACTCTTCTTGGTACCGCTGAATTTGATCAGCTGTAATTTCACTACTCAAAACCCTCACACTCCTTTTCGTTGTTGGAATTAGTATACGACATTAGAAGTCGCTTAGAAAGCGAATCAGTTCCTAATCTCGTCGCAAATGTTTCTTTCTCCCTTTTTAAGCTAGCCTTATGCTGATCTTTTTATGCTGGTTAAGAATCAAAATCACGTCACACGAATGGAGCGATGCTCATGTTAAAAGATTCAGCCAACCTTATTGCTGCCAAAGTGGTCAGTGCTCATTGTCCACTGATCATCGCTGAAACAGAAACCGGGCAACGTTTTCAATTGCACCTAACCCGTCAGCAAAAACGGGATCCGTTATTTTGGGCAACGATGTTAGATATTTTGCAGGCCGAGATCTGGTTGCCCATCACCAAACATTATCATGAAGTCATCGATAGCGGCTGGCTGCTCCCCCAACCCGCAACTGCGGTCGCATCCGCGGAGATTTTCGACTACAATAAGCGTTAAGAAAGCTTACCTTTAGGAGGGGACCACCATGCAACAGCGCGCACGTGGCTTAATTATTGAAGACGATCATTCTGTTTCAGACGGCATTAAGGAATTGCTGGTTGACCTATTAGATTGTGATCAGGCCTTTGATGGCGAAGAGGGCGAATTTATGGCGACACAAGGGATTTATGATTTAATTATTCTCGACTGGATGTTGCCGTCTGAAAGTGGCTTAGATGTCTTAAAGGCTATTCGTACTCAGCATTTGGACGTCCCTGTTTTATTTTTGACAGCCAAGGACGGCCTTGATGATAAGATTCGTGGGTTTAACTTAGGCGCTGATGATTATTTGACGAAGCCTTTCCATCGTGAGGAACTAATGCTGCGTGTTCGAGCATTAATTAAGCGCACGGGGCACTTTCTGAACGAAAATGTCCTTCGGATGGGCGACATTGAGGTTAATTTGCAAAATCACGCGGTCATTATTCAAGAACAATCCGTCCAGCTAAATGGTAAAGAGTTTGATCTCTTAGTGTACTTCATTCAAAATCAAGGCACCATCGTGACGAAGGATCAAATCTTCGATCGACTTTGGGGGTTTGATTCAGAAACTTCTATCACAGTGGTTGAAGTTTATGTTTCTAATCTCCGAAAGAAATTAAAACCATTCGGTGCTGATCAATACATTAAAACATTGCGAAACGCCGGTTATTTGGTAGGAGTTGAGCCGTGAATAAAAAACAAGCAACACATGCCTTTGGTCGGCAACAATGGTGGCTATTCCTAAGCGAATTAATCAGCTTTGCCTTAATTTTTTTATCACTTGGCACGATTCTTTGGCGGGTCTTTCAGCCCTCGATTTACCAAGGTGTTGACCGCGGTATCCGGGTTCAACGTCAACTACTATTAAACAAACCGGTTACCGGTGGTGCACCAAGCCAAGACGCCTTTCGTGCGATCGCATTTCGAACCTCGATTCTCGTCTTTGATCGCAAAGGAAAATTACTGAATGGCGCTGTCAATACGCCAGCGACACGTCAACAGACCAGTCCCAGCGCTAAGAGCGATTCTAGCAGTTCCGCGCCCAATGGTCAGGATAACTATACGGCTGTTTTACAACAATTGAAGTTAAATAAGGGACATCTAAATGAGCTACACGATGTCCGTATCAATCAGCAAAACAATTTTCGAACGTTGACTTTTTATGTTCCCAAAACAAATTCAAACTTAGCTTACGCTGGCGACTACCTGATGATTGTCACCAATACTGATTCCGAAAAAGCTTCCATCGAAGTCTTCAAACGTGTATTAACGTGGTCCATGCTTATTTTTTGGGTCATTTCGATATTACTTAGCTATGTGCTAGCCCGTTTAAACATGCGACCGATCTTAAGGTCGTGGCAACTTCAACGCGAGTTCGTTGCCAACGCTGCTCACGAATTGCGTACGCCGCTAACGGTTATTCAAAATAAATTGGAATTAATGCTGACCCATCCTAATGATAAAATTATGGACCAAACTGAGCAAATCACCCTTTCATTGTCTGAAGTACGCCGGTTAAATTCTTTAACCAGTGATTTACTCTTACTTGCACGATCAGATTCAAATATGACGCAGATTCGTACAGAAACAGTGCCCATGAAGGCATTCTTAACTGAAGTAAGTCAGCCCTATTCCGAAATTGCTGCCAGTCAAGACAAACAATTCACCGAACAAATCGATCTAGATCGGCGTCTAACGATCGATAAACAGCGCATTCACCAATTAATCGTCATCTTTTTGGATAACGCACTGAAGTACACTGATCCAGGTGACACGGTAACCTTAATGGCACGTGTTGTGGGCACACGCTGGGAGTTACAAATTAAGGATACTGGCATCGGTATTGCTGATGCCGACAAACCACACGTCTTTGACCGTTTCTATCGCGTTGATAAATCTCGTAGCCGGGCAACTGGTGGCAACGGATTAGGCTTATCAATTGCGAAATGGATTGCCGATAGCCACCGGGGCCGTATTAGTATTACCGACAATGTGCCACATGGCACGATTTTCACAATTAGCTTCCCACTCACCCACCCCAAAAATTGAATTTCAATTCAGTCAAAAAGACCTGATTTTTCGTCAATGCGAAAAATCAGGTCTTTTACTTTTTAGCTGAATATTTGCTTGCGCAGTCAGCCATTCATTGGCTTAAAATTTCCTTATTAACAATCTGCATTTTGTGATTAAACGTATAGTGAATTGGCTGGCCATTAGGAACTTCAACTTGGCTAATCGCCTCATCGCTAATCTGCTCTAAATACTTGATCAAGGCTCTTAACGTGCTGCCATGCGCGACCACTAGCTGATTATGACCATCTAACAGATTCGGTACAATTACATCAGTCCAATATGGCTGTAACCGCGCTAACGTCATCGCCAGACTTTCTCCTCGCGTTAATACCGTCGCTGGTAGCTTCGCATATCGACGGTCCTGTTCATGGTCCGGATGGGCTAATAAGGGGGGTACGACGCGAAAGCCTCGACGCCATTGCGCAACTTGCCGCTCTCCGTACACTTGGCGTGTCCAATCTTTATTTTGGCCGCGCAACGCACCATAATGCCGCTCATTGAGACGCCAAGTCTTGTGTTCAGGCAACCACAGTTGGTTACATTCGTCCAAAACTAAATGGGTTGTTTCGATTGCCCGTTGTAGCAATGAAGTATGAACATCCGTAAAAGCAATCCCAGTTTGGGCGACAAGCTTTCCAGCTCGGTGTCCTTGCTCACGGCCACGTGGCGTTAGCGACACATCAGACCAACCTGTATAGATATTATCCCGATTAGCGGTACTTTCACCGTGGCGTAAGATAACTAACTCACTCATCATCCTAATCTTCTCTCTATGTTAATGATACTCATGCAATTGTATCGTAACATGTGAAAAATTTGTTGCAAACAAAAAAGGCCGCATCCATATCGGAACGGCCTTTAAAAATTGATTGATTTGCTTTAGAAATGAATGTAACCAGCTGCTTCGCTAGCAGAAATTGTTCGAGCATGATATGACATTCCACTAAAGTTACCTTCGATGATGTTAACTGTGCCGTTACCGTTAACACTAGTAACGTAAGCCACATGCATGTAACTAAAGTAAGCAACTGAGCCAGCCACTGGGTTGTGATCAACAGCTACGCCACGGGCAGCGGCGTTAGCACCCCAGGCATCCCCATTGCCAAGGTAAGTCCATTCAGAGGCTGGTACGCCAGAAGCTTGTAAGATACCGGCAACAAAGGCTGTACATTGACCTGCTGGATAACCTTGTACACCGCTGAAGAAGCCAGCTTCACCGGCAGCAGCAGCGTTACCGTAAACAGCTGCTGGTGCACTTGGATTAGTCGTTGGTGTTGTTGGAGCTGCATTGCTAGTAGCAGGCGCAGCACTTGGCTGTGCTTGACTAGTTTGTGATGCAGGGGCCTGGCTAGTTTGTGAAACAGGAGCTTGGCTAGCTACTGATGCAGGGGCCTGGCTAGTAGCTTCTGAAGAAGCAGGTGCTTGACTTGCTTGTGATACTGGTGCTTCACTCGCAACTGCACTGGCAGTGCCAGTAGTGTGAATTGTCTGGCCAACTAACAAGAAGTTCTGATTACTAATGTTGCTGTAAGCGGCAAGATCAGCGATAGACACACCAGTCTTTGCACTGATAGCTGACAAAGTGTCACCCGCTTGAACTGTGTAGTCACCATTAGCATCCACCGTAGTGGTTGCTGCAGAAGCCTCACTGGCTGTCGATGTTGCAGCAGCATCAGAGGCAGGCGCAGTGGATGCAGGAGCATCACTGGCCGCAGTAGTAGTTTGGGTGGCAGCTTCATCATTGGCGTCAGGAATAACCAATGACTGACCAACATAAATTAAGTTGGCATTTGAAAGGTGGTTAGCCTTAACAATGGCATCTACCGTTGTGTGGTTCTTTTGAGCAAAGTTCCAAACCGTGTCACCTTTAATTGTTTTGATCGTTGATGCATTTGCAGCGGAAACTCCAGCGAGAACACTGGCAGCACCGGCAGTAGTTAATAAAGCAGTTTTAATTGATTTTTTCACGTTAGTCACTCCTAGTCAATTCATCCCGTGTAACAGGTCGTATGTAACACTCACTGGTGAACATATTAAGCCATTCGTATGACAGGGCGATAGCAGCCATATAACACTTTGTTACGAACGTTACAAAAACATTACTTTTCTTCCTAAAAATACTTAAGAATCCCTTTGTATCAAGGTTTCACAAAGCATAAAGCTCATAAAAAAGTTAAGGATTTCTCAACTTTTATTCATTGGATCGCACCACTTAAGAACGAAGGCTTGTTAATTTTGTCACTTATTTCTCAAGTTTTCCCCGTCTTAACGTTTAATACATCTTTTGTTTTAATGTAACACGCTGTTGTTAATCAGCAATCAATGCCCGATGGGACCGTTCTTTAGCATTTTTTCAGTCACCTATATCTGCAAATATCGGTTGCTCGCCCGTGTCTTACTCTTTGCCACCCAGCTATTGGTTCTTTATCACTCACTACACAACATGTTGAATCACTAGCATCATCATGGGCACGAAAATTAAGGATAACAGAGTCGTTTCCGACACCATAATGGAGGCAAAATCTGCATCAGCGTGATATAGCTTGGCCACCACTGGGGCATTGGTCATCACTGGCATTCCTGCCTGTAAAATAAACACCTGTTTCATTAATAATGGAATATTGGCGGGGATGACCAATGCGAGCATTAACAATGGCGCAAAGATAAACCGACCCGCTAAAACACCCAAACTGCTTCGATTAAGCCGCATATTACGTAGCCCAGCATCAAAAACAGAAACACCGATAAATAACATGGACAAAGGAATTGTCAATCCACCCAAGTAGTTGAACGTTTGGTTGAGAAAATGTGGCAAGCGAATGTCCGCTAACACCAAAGCAACCCCAATTAAGAACCCAATTAGCGGTGCGGAAAAGATTTTTTTAAGCACCCCACTGACTGTTAAATGTCCATGCAACGCTCCGTCACGTTGAATAAACATCACGCCCAGCGTCCAAAAGATAGTGGTATTGGCCATGTAATAGACTAAAACATACGGCAAACTAGCACGGCCAAAAATCGCTAAATTGATGGGCAAACCGACAAAAACTGTATTTGAATTAAAGAACATTGATGTAAACAGGCCTCGACGACTTTCATCAATTTTTAAGACAAACACCAGTGCCCAGGCTAACCCCATTAGAATGAGCATTGATAGAACCGGAAATCGTAAGGCTGGTAAAAATTGGTCAAGCTGCCGCCGAGAAAAATCCTTCGTAATCGAAACAATCATGTACGGTGGTAACGCAACTTGGGTCACCAATTTGGCTAACAATTGTTTGGCAGATTCATCAAACCAGCCTCGCCACGCTAAAACGTAGCCTACCGCGACCATCAAGACGATCATGAACACACCTTGCGCGCTTTCAAAAAATATCGTCATTTTCTCATCTTCTATCTATTTGAGTTCTCGCTCAGTATAACACGCGCATTAACTGTAAAATTCTCAACTAAAATATCAAAAAGGCAACACCACCATGTTTGGTGAAATTGCCTTTTGAATCAAACTTAAACAACATTCAATTTTTTAATTACTTTAACCGTTTTGGCTCAGAATTTCGATGAAACAACCGTTTTAAATTGCGTCGCATCACTTGGAAAAAGGTCAGTGACCGTACAAGATGTTCTGCCGGGACATGCTCGCGAATTGCTCTTAAAACAACTTTGGGTTTTCTAGACGAAAATTTATAAGTGCCATTCTTCTTAGTCCGTAAAGCGTACCGGGGAATCCACCGTCCGCCAAACATCACCGAAGCGATGACGACATCTACTTCATCCCAAGGGATTTGAATGAATTTACTCGTATCCCGATCATTATAAAATTCAAACGCTTTATCACCGATCATGATTTGACCATAGTCACCAACTCCAAGGTAGGACGTCCCGGGTGTCGTCAATTCAACTTTTGCATTTAAGGATTCTACCATGTTACTCTCCTCATTCGATTAGAACTATGGTCATCAAACCATATTCTGTACCGTAAATCAATAGCGGCCGATTCTCACATTCCGTAAGATCCGACCGCTATCTGAAACTAATTCGTACAACAGCGACTGTTCAACTTAAAATTAGAACAATCCGATCACGTGTCCACCAACCCCGACAACGAAAATGCCTAAGATGATGACAATTGGTGAAACTTTCTTCTTCAATAACCACATGCACAAGAAAGTTAACAGTAAAGCCGCTAAGCCTGGAATCAATTGATCTAAGTTATCTTGTAAAGTCGTCACTTTAATGTTTGAAAGTGACAGCCCCTTCCCCAAATTATACTGGGTCAGCGCTTCTTGAATTCCTTTAGGACCTTTAGGCAACTTGTCCCATTCGATGTAAGCTCCTTTTTGTTGCTTAATCTTGGAGACCACCGGAACAAACTTAATGTTAACCCACCGTTCGATCAAGGCACCAATGACAAACATCCCCATCATTGAAGCCCCACGCGTAACTGATTGTAACAAACCACCAGATAAGTCTTCGGTGATTCGCGAACCAGCCCGGTAACCAAATTCTTGGGTGTACCACATAAAGCCCCAACGAATTAAGTTCCAGACGACAAAGAATAAGATTGGACCAAGAATGTTACCGCCTAATGCTAATGAAGCACCAAGCGCCCCAACAATTGGGCGAACCGTGTACCAGAAGACTGGGTCACCAACCCCGGCTAATGGTCCCATCATCCCAACTTTAACCCCTTGGATCGCAACATCATCCACTTCGGCACCGTTAGCCCGTTCTTCTTCCAAAGCTAATGTCACCCCGATAATCGGTGAAGCTAAGTATGGGTGAGTGTTAAAGAATTCCAAGTGTCGCTTGTAGGCAGCAATGCGGTCCTCTTTATTTTTGTACAATTTGTTCAATGCTGGAATTAATGAATAACACCAGCCACCATTTTGCATCCGTTCATAGTTCCACGACCCTTGAATAAAGGTGGAACGCCAAGCAACGTGCAGCCGGTCTCGTTTAGTTAGCGTAATTTTGTTATCAGCCATGTTCGTTTTCCTCCCTTAATCTTAATAATCGTCGAGGATATCGCCGAGTGGATCGCCAGTATTATTACTACCGCCACCCCCGTTATCGGAGTGACCACTGTCCAACTTCAAGTACATCAATGCTAATGAGAGACCTAATGTCCCGATCGCGATTAAAGTTAAGTCAGAAAGTGCAGCAATGACAAACCCAATGGCGAAGAATGGCCAAACTTCACTGGAAGCCATCATGTTGATGACCATGGCGTAACCAACGGCAACCACCATACCACCACCAATGGCCATCCCATCTGATAACCAAGCAGGCATTGCTTCTAGCATACTACGCACTTGACTAGCTGGAATAACTAGCAGTAAGGCAGCTGGAATTGCAATCCGCAATCCTTGTAGACAGATACAGACAATTTGCCAGAAATTGATCGATCGATAATTACCCTTTTCAGCAGCCGCATCCATCAAGTGAACAATTGCCACTGTAATCGTCCGAACAATCATCGTTAAGAATAAACCAGCAACGGCCAACGGAATTGCAATCGCAATCGCAGAACCGACACCTTTAGTACCTTGACCACCTTGAACCAAAATAATAGCAGATGCAACGGATGCTAAGGCAGCATCAGGAGCGACAGCCGCACCAATGTTGGCCCAGCCAAGCGCGATCATTTGTAATGAACCACCTAAAATTAACCCAGCAGCCAAGTGACCCGTAACTAACCCGATTAGCGTACAGGCAATGACAGGCTGATGGAATTCAAATTCATCCAAGATCCCTTCCATGCCGGCAAGGAATGCAACGAAAACAACTAAAATCATCGAAATAGCAGACATCTGAGAATCCTCCTTTTCTATGTGAACGCTTTATGCGTTATTTCCGAGGGCTTTGCGTGCCTTTTCGACGATTTCATCCATATTAGAGGAAGAATCATCTGGCACTTTACGAACGTCAAACTTCACACCGTCCGCCTTAAGCTTGTCAAAGGTTTCGATATCTTCCTTCCCCAATGACAGAACATTAGAAACAGCAACTTTACCAGCTGAGTGAGCCATTGAACCAATGTTTAGCGTCTTGATGTCAGCGCCACCTTCAATTGCTCGTAAAGCATCCTCTGGTGTTTCAAATAAAACCAAGGCTTTGGTTGCTCCGAAACGAGGATCCTTAGTGATTTCAATAAACTTGTCGATTGGAATCACATTTGCTTTCACACCAGGCGGTGTCGCCTCAACGATCATATTCTTTCGTAATGCATCTTTTGCCACATTATCAGAAGCAACAATGATCCGATCGGGGTTAACGGAACGCGTCCATGCAGTGGCAACTTGCCCGTGCAATAGACGGGAGTCAACCCGCGCCAATACGAACTTAATATGTCCATCGCCTAAGACTGTTCCTGGAGCGATGGCAGCTTTTGGTTGATTGTCATCAGTTGAAGCAGCAGGTGCTGCTGGTACCAATGACTCAGGCTTGGCCTTGACCCCATCCTTAGCCGTTTCGATGATGTGTGCCGCAATTTCTTGCGCCGAATCCATCGTCATTCGAGAACCATAAGCCTCAATCACCATCGGCAAATTCATCCCGGTGACAATTGCCCAAGTATCTTTATGTTCCTCAAAGAGGTTGCTGGCCTGATTAAATGGTGTTCCACCCCAAAGATCGATTAACAATAGCACCTGACTTGGATCGTCAAAACTGGCTACTGCTTTTTCAAATTTGGCATGAACATCATCTGGGCCTTCGCTTGGCAGTAAGGTGACTGTTTGAACATTGTCCTGCTTGCCGAAAATCATTTCACCAGATTGGTAAATGCCTTCAGCAAAGCCACCATGACTGGCTAAGATAATACCTACCATGAGTGTCCCTCCTAAAAATATAATTTGATACCATTAGTTAGTGTGATGATGTATTAGAAGCCATGTTGTTCGAGGAGAGCCATTAAATCCTGTGCGTGGTCTCCGGGCACTTTACGAACTTCCAAAGTAATCCCATCATCATGCAGTTGGTGGAAAGTCTGTGCATCATTCTTACCCACTGCAATTGCATCAGTGATCATTGTTTTGCCATCTGTAAAGCTCAGGCTACCAATGTTAACTGATGCCAATTTGACACCGCTATTTACCGCTCGCAACACGTCTTGTGGTGTTTCAAACAGTAGAAAGGCATGCACGTCATCGAATCGCTCATCAGAATAAATCTCAGCGAGTTTATCGACAGTAATCACATTGACTTTTACCCCTGGCGGTGCCGCCTGAGTAATCAATGTCTTCCGTAAATTATCGTGCGCCACGCCATCAGAAACGACCATAATCCGATTTGGAGCGATGGCTTTTGTCCAAACAGTGGCCACTTGACCATGCAGCAAACGTGAGTCAATGCGTGCTAAGCGGATTTCCATCGTCATTTATTCAGCCCCCTGCTCTAACGAATGTTGATCTAGGTGCTTCACACCAGCCTTAGCAATCTCCTCTAAATGTGGAATAACCGTTTCAAGGGGCTGGTTGCGAACTGTGTAAGCCTCAATTAACATCGCCAAATTCAGACCTGTAATTAGGGCCATTCGTTCCGGCTGTTTGGTAACTAGCCGACTAGTGATGTTAAACGGAGAGCCACCCCACAAATCTACAAGAAACAAAATTTCATCGTCCGCATCGAAACCATCTACGACAGTTTCGAACTTACGCTGTAACTCATCGGGCCCCTCATCAGGTGAAAATGAAACCGCCGCGACTTTTTCTTGCTTACCGAAAATCATATCAGCGGATTCCTTAATTCCCTCAGCGAAGCCGCCATGGCTGGCTAGCACGATAGCGAGCATTGCATCAACCTCCTTTCGCTTGGTCGTTATTCAAAAGTCGTTCATTAATTGCTGACTTATTGACGACTCGGGGATAAGTGTATCATAGCGCAAGTTAACTGCCAAAAAAAGCGCTTCCAGAAAATAATGAAAAATTTTTTGATACTTTAAAAAATGGCCGGATTATAATTGGCAATTAACTCTTCAGCACGTGATTAGCATAGCCTAGTGAAGCGCTTACATCAAGTAAAAAATCGTTGAGCCACTGTGCTTTCGTTTAAAATGGACTAGACAGGTTGATAGAAAGGCATTTTTATGTCATAAAAATTGATCAACTTTTTTGTCTCAATACTCATTCAGAGAAAATCTTTTTCTTAACTTTACTGAAATCCTAGGCGAGCCAAGTCAGCAACTTACAAAACATGGTGAATTTTGGGCCAGTTCTCTTTCTTTTTGTAAGTTGATTTGGTATACTAAATGGTAACTATTACTCTTTGCAACAAAAACTATCATAAAGGAGTCGTGTAAATGGCTAAAAAATCCAAGATCATTAAAGAACAACGTATTGAAGCAACCGTGGCAAAATATGCAGAAAAGCGGGCGACTTTAAAAGCAGCAAAAGATTATGCTGGATTAGCAGCACTGCCTAAAAATGCCTCACCTGTTAGAATTCACCGACGTGACCAAATCGACGGTCGGCCACATGCCTACTTACGTCGCTTTGGGCTCTCACGTCTTAATTTCCGTCAGCTTGCCTTACAAGGCAAAATTCCTGGTGTTCGCAAAGCAAGTTGGTAAGGTCACTTTATACGTAATGAACACCACCAACTCAAATTGTCCGTCAACGCTAATTAACAACCAAAAATGCCAATTTCCTTCTAGACGTTTCTAGAAGGAAATTGGCATTTTTGCTTAATCAACTGTTCATCTAATTCTTTTCAATCATTCATCCGTTTTCGCACTTAAATCAAGACTTGTTCTCAACTCATTGGTCACCCGTTGCTTTTCGCTATGGCCGACAACTTCAAAAGATTGTCCGTTAATCATCTGGCCTTGGCCTTGCATATGGTCGCTACTGATATTTTTAGTTGCTGATCGATAATTCTGAGCTAGCTTAACTAAATCCGAATTTGTCAAATCGGTTTGCGATTGTGAGGAAATCGAATTCAAGAAGCTCGAATTCAGGACCGTTTGGACAGCAATTGATTTCCGGAATAAAGCTTCCACAACCAATCGTTGGCGCGTTTGGCGCCCATAATCTCCTTGTGGATCGTCATAGCGCATCCGCGAAAATTTCAAGGCAGTTGCCCCATTCATATGATAGGTTTGTCCTTTTTCAAAGGTACTCCCCTCATAAGAGAAAGACAGCGGTGATGTCACCGTTACACCACCCACTTCGTTGATGGCCTTTTCTAACCCCCCCATATTTAACAGGGCGTAGTAATCAATAGGCACATTTAGTAAATTTTGAACGGTTTTAATCGTCGTGCCAACGCCACCATAAGCATAGGCCGCGTTAATTTTAGCTGGTGATTCATCTGGATAACCAGCAATATCAGTCATCGTATCCCGTGGCAAACTGACCAGCAACATCTTTTTGGTTTGCGGGTTAATCGTCGCAATCATGATTGTATCGGTTCGTCCCTTATAAGAACGTCCCAGAGCCCCTGTATCAGTTCCTAAAAATAGAATTGAAATAGGTTTTTTTGAATTCAAAACTGCCTTTGTGTCACGCGCTTTGGTAATGCCGGCCGACTTATATGCTTTACTCGTGGCCGAATTAATATTGTGATAGGCAACTGCGCCAAAACCGACAATCACGAGCAACAAGAGAATAATGATCCCCCAAAACCAACGCCATGGATGCCAACGCCGTGTGCCGTGTTGTTTCGGCTGCTTTGGTCCTTGTTGATTTGCGCTTCGGCGTTGCATGCGCGAATCCATATTGTTCTCATTTGGCTGGTTCTTCATCTCATGATCCCCCACGATAATTAACGATTTTGTTTTTTAAACTTCAATTTATTGTAAACCATCAGGCAAACTTTCACATCTCTTATTCTAGACTGAAGCTTTTCTTAAAGGTTGCATTCACCAGCATCGGCTCGACAAAGACCTCAAAGCGAAACAAGCTGAGTGACTTTGAATACTAGCGGAAGCTGACTGGTTGACGTTTTCTGCCAATTAGGCGGCCTTGAGGCACAGACATCAAGCTGGTGTAGCTGGGCAAAAATGGTAAACAACTGGTAAAGTTTGCCAACTTTCATTAGAATTGACTCAATTAAACCAGATTGTGAGGAATTTTACGATGTCGAACCCCTTAGACCAACTCCAACAGGTTTACCAAACGACAAATACGATCGCGTTGGCCACTTCATTTCATAACGAAGCCGACGTTAAAGTCATCAACTTCGTGTGGTTTTCCGACGAACCAACAACGATGTACTTTTCTTCCGTTCGCGGTAGCCATGCCCTTAATTTATATGCTGAACACGCCAATGCATCATTGACAACAATTCCATTTACCGGAACACCAAACAATCCGTTTATCCGCGCCCACGACGTGCACATCGCACCATCAAGCAAAACAATGGCAGACTTGCTTCCTCGTTATCTTGAATTAATTCCTAACTATCAACAAGTGTGGGATGCCATTGGCCCTACATTAGCGGTATATGAAATTCACTTTCAACAACTACATGTCGATCCAGGTCTCGGTCAACCAAAATTCGATCTTGATTTTACTGCAATAAATTAGCAAAACACCAAAAAAGCAGCTTCACCTGAAAACAGGAAGCTGCTTTTTATGCGGCCACCGAGACTTGAACTCGGATGATCGAAGGGATCACAAGATCCTTAATCTTGCGCGTCTGCCAATTCCGCCATGGCCGCATCAACAAGAAAGATTCTATCAAACATTCTCATTGAAGGCAACGGTTGATTTTAATTTGCTGGCAGCGACCTTTAATTAGGTTGCCCACTTAGAGCTGTGGCAAATTGGACTTTTACAGTGTTGTTCACTGTCGATCAGCTTCTAGTACTGTCAGGACCACACCTCGCTCAATCGTAAGATTCTAACCACTCAAACTTTACCCCCACGTTTAAATCAGGGTAAGAACACTTCATTCAATCAGGCGTGATGACTTCGTAAAATTTCAGTTTATTTTGCTACCCAACTTCGCGAACCAACTCGTCTAGCTGGAGACGGCCACCGCAATAACCACAAGCATACCGTTCAAGATTAACCCGCCGATGCCGAATAAATTGGCGGCCACATTTCTGACAATGATAATAATACTGCCGCCCAGAGTGCTTAGATTTCACCGATTGCTTGGGCGTCGGTGCGTAGCGGGAGCCACCAACTTGCGCCAGCAACTGCTTAAATTCATGACTACGATGTTGGTAGGGTAACCCTGCCAACGCAAGGTGATAATGGACTAACTCATGACGAATGACGCCAATCAAAGTTTCTCGATCAAAATCATTAATCATTCGCGGATTGATATCGATATGATGGTCTACTAAATGATAACGGCCACCAGTTGACCGCAAGCGGGCATTAAAAATAGCCTGATGTTTAAATGGACGACCAAAATCCTGCAGAGAAATTTCTTCTACTAGTGCTTGCAAAGCTTCATTTGTCATCTACCTCTCCTTTCCTGAATAGACACAGTGTAATTTTCGCAACTTAATGGTCAATGTAAGATCTGAATTTCATTGCCAATCTAACTCGACCAAAATGCAAGCGTGAGACTTAACACCGAATTGAGAGCGAGCACTAGCGAAAAAGTGAGCATCTTCCTTACTTTGGAAGGTGCTCACTTTATTGCTAGGCACAGCTCTCAGGCGTTTGCCGCACGTTTTGACCATGGCGACGTGGTGCACAAAAGCAACAAATCGCAACGCCTTTTATAAGTCATGGCCCAAACTCACCCGCTAATCAGATCTGATTAAGACATACGCAAGTTGACATCATTTTGACGTTAATTACGCTTGCGTTTGCATTAAAGTTTGCACCAACCGAATAATCCGGTTCATCGCCTCAGTCTGGTCCGTCTCAGCTTGGTCGAATTGTATTTGATCAACTTGATGACTACCCAAATTAACACTATCAGTCATGGCCTGACAAGCAGTGACATAGGTCGTGTAGGCTGTCACTAGACTCCGATGTTTTCCTAAAAAACGAGCCGGCGCTTGCAATTGCTGGAGTCGCTCCTGGAGGCTGCGATAGCGCTCCGTCCCATCTTGAAATTCGGCCTTGATATCCGCCAGATTCGCCGCGTCAATCTGATCCAAATGTGCTTGATCAAGCGCTTCACGTAACTTCGTATAATAAGGCTCTAGTCCTTGTTGAATCGTTTGTGTTTCTTCGATCACCTGCGAAAGCGTTCGCGCAAATGCTATCATTAAATTCTTTTTCAAAAGTCTTACTCCTGTCATCAATCAAATTAGTGACGGCGTGACGCCATCCGCTGGAACAATTTTACCACTTCCACGATCAAAATCATGGCAACCCCGGCGCTCAAGACAATCAGCCATTGGAAACCAGATAGCGTTGTGACGTGGAATAAACCATTAAAACCAGGAATTGCAATCGTCGCAGCTAAGAGAATGAAAGCTGCTAAGATGGCCCAGTTAAACGCCCGGTTTTTAAACAATTGAGCGGTGAAGATGGTGCCGTGAATCGATTTTGAGTTAAAGGCGTGGAATAGCTGAATCAAGCCCAATGTCGCAAAGGCCATGGTTAGCGCGTCGGCATGCACCTGCGTCGCATTTGCGTGGACGGGGAATGTTAATGCAAGCCAATAAACCAGTAAGGTCAAGCCACCCTCGAGCAGACCTTGATAGATAATGTTGCCAAAGACACCACCCGACAGGAAGTTTGACGAACGTCCCCGCGGTTTTTGTTGCATAATGTTTTTCTCAGCGGGTTCTAATCCTAAGGCAATCGCTGGAAAGGTATCCGTCACTAAGTTAATCCACAGAATATGCACCGGTGCCAAAATTTGCCACCCCATCATTGTCATAACAAATAGGGTCAATACTTCTCCTAAGTTAGCGGACAACAAGTATTGAATCGCCTTTTGAATATTTGCGAACACTTTGCGACCTTCGCGAACTGCCACCACAATCGTGGAAAAGTTGTCGTCAGCCAACACCATATCAGAGGCCCCTTTAGAAACCTCAGTTCCGGTGATGCCCATGCCAACACCAATATCAGCTGCCTTTAATGCTGGGGCATCATTAACCCCATCACCGGTCATGGCAACCACTTTGCCTTTTTGTTGCCATGCATTGACAATACGAACTTTATGTTCAGGAGCCACCCGTGCGTAGACAGAATATTGTTCCACTTGATCAGAAAACTCAGCCTCACTCAATGCATCAAGCTGTGCGCCAGTAATGACGCCAGCCTGATCATTAGCGTCAATGATCCCCAACCGAACCGCAATCGCTTTTGCCGTATCCGCATGGTCGCCCGTGATCATCAGCGGGCGAATCCCAGCCGACTTTGCTTCCGCAACGGCACCGGCCACTTCTGGTCGTTCTGGGTCGATCATCCCGACAAATCCAGTAAAAATTAAATCTTGCTCGACTTGCTTGCTAGTCATCTCGGCTGGAATTGTTGTGACTGGTCGATAAGCAAAGGCCAATACTCTCAAGGCTTGAACCGCCAATTGATGATTGATGGTCAATAATTGCTCACGTAATTGATCGGTCATTGGGCTAATCTCACCATTGCTTTGAATCCGAGTAACACGTTTCAACAATTCATCAGGGGCCCCTTTTACGGTTACCCACAATTGATCATTGGCCTCATTCATTTGGTTAACGGTCGTCATTAATTTACGTTCAGAATCAAACGGAATTTCAGCTACGCGGGGGTGGGCTGCCAAAAAGTCTTCCGGATTCACCTGATGGTCGATATTGTATTGAACTAAGGCAGTTTCGGTTGGGTCACCGACTAACTGATCATCGATTGTTTTAGTGTCGTTGTTTAATAAAAGTAAACTTGCTAGCAGCCCCTGATCATCTTCACTTGTCGCACCGGCTGTTTGCTTGGCGTCTAGCACGTCGCCATCCACAATCACTTTCTCAACGGTCATTTTGTTTTGTGTCAAAGTCCCCGTTTTATCAGAAGCAATAATATCCGTGCTCCCTAAGGTTTCAACCGCTGGCAAACGACGCACCAGCGCATTTAATCTGGCCATCCTTGTTGTACCTAGTGCTAAGGTAATCGTGACGATGGCCGGCAAACCTTCCGGAATCGCAGCCACAGCCAGTGAAATTGCCGTTAACAACATATTAACCAATGTTTCATTGCCACGAATCATCCCCACCACGAAGACAATAACCGCCACAACTAGAATTAGCACAGTTAGAACTTTCCCTAAATGCGCCAAATTTTCCTGCAACGGTGTTTTACGTTCCTGCGTGCGATCTAACATACCAGCGATCCGCCCAACTTGGGTCTGCATTCCAGTGGCAACCACCACCCCAGTTCCTCGCCCGTACGTTACATTACTATTCATAAAAGCTAAATCACTTAAGTCACCCAGACCAGCACTGGGATCCGTAATTGGGGCTAACTGTTTATCAACGGGAACTGACTCACCAGTTAAGGCCGATTCTTCGATTTGAAGTGACGCGACTTCGATTAATCGCAAGTCCGCCGGAACGATATCCCCGGCTTCTAACAAGACGATATCGCCAGGCACCAACTCATCACTTTTAACGGTCATCGTGGCGCCATTTCGTAATACATGCGCATTGGGAGCAGACATTTCTTGTAGCGCATTGATTGCCTGCTCAGCTTTTGCCTCCTGAAAGACGCCAAAAACCGCATTAAGGACCACTACCAATAAAATGATGATGGCGTCAATACCTTCACCGGTGAAGGCAGCAATAATTGCGGCCACAATCAAGACAATAATCATGAGGTCTTTAAATTGTGCAGTAAACTTTTCTAGCAAGCTTGTTTGACGTTTACCAGCTAAAGCATTTTCCCCATACTGCTGTTGGCGCGTTTGCACCGCTTGATTACTTAATCCGGTCGGCTGGCTATTGACTTGCTTTAATGCCCGATCTGTCGTCCATTGAGCAGCCTGTGGTAATTTATTTTGACTCATCTAATATTTCCCTTCCGCACGTCCATGAGGCCAAAAAAAGACTCATGAACGCACACTTAAAGTGTCGATCATGAGTCTCACTATTTAAGACAAAACCAGAACATGTCTTGCTGGTGGCGTTGTCACACTCTGTCAAGCTACTATCATTAAGCGACTAGTAGCCAACTAAAGCATTAGTTACTCCCTCATTTATCTGGAGTAAGTATACCGAGTTACAATCCGAAACGCAAGGGGGTTGACTTTGGTGCCGAACGTTTAAGAAAGTTATTAGGGCGCACGGCTGACTCATGGACAGTGCAGCCCTATGCTATAATGACACCCGGTAAGATAAGAGATTAATCAAGGGAGCTTGGCTTTCATGGAATTTGGAAAACTTAACGAAGCGGAATTTATGACATTTGAACAACGTCATCCCCAGGGGACATACTTACAAACAAGTTGGCAAAAACAAGTGTTGTCACAGCGGGGCCGATCAACTGCCTACGTGGGCGTTTATGACGATCAACAACAAGTTGTTGCAGCTGCTTTGGTCAGTTGGCAAAAGCTTCGCATCGGGCAATTATTTGAAATCGAAGGTGGTCCTTTGATGGACTACCGCAATCAAGTTGTTGTCAAAACCTTTGCCGATGGACTACAGCGTTTTGCCCATCAGCGTCACGGTCTGATGATTCGCTTCATCCCTAATTTACATCGAAGACAATTCAACGACGACGGCCAAGTGGTTAACCTTAGCAATGAAGATGTGATTGAATCAATGCAACAACTCGATTTCACCTACCAACCGATGATTGCCGGATTCTCAACAACTTTAGTCGGTTACGAATTCGCTAAAGATCTAACGGGCCTCACTGCCACAACACTGGTAAAAAGTTACGAGAAAGATGCCCAATATGGGGTGAAGAAGACGCAACAATTCGGAATTCAATTACGCGAACTCACCTATGAGGAACTCCCTCAATTCAAGAAATACACGCAAGCAACAGCTGATCGATTGCATTTTCACGATAAATCACTTGATTATTATCAACGAACGTTTAAGGCCTATGGCGACCATGTAAAATTTATCTTTGCTGAACTCAATTTTGAGACTTACATTGCCAATCAAACGGTTAAACTCACCGAACTCAATGAAAAGATTCGCACGTTAAATGACCAATTGGCGCAAAAACCCAATAATCGACACGTTAAGGCACAGCTTAATGAATTTACCGATCAGGCCCACCAACACGAAAAGCGGATCACTGAAGCGCAGCAATTAACAGATCAATATGGACAGATAGCTATTCTATCTGGGGCAATGTTCTTTATTCAGCCGCAAGAATTGACCTATATGTTTAGCTTCACTAATGAGACATTCAAACAATTCTATGCGCCTTATTTAATCCAAGATCATATGATGCACCTTGCGATCACACAACATATTCCTCGCTACAACTTTTTCGGTGTAGCCGGTTTGTTTGATGGGTCAGATGGGGTCCTCGCCTTTAAGCAATCCTTCGGGGGTCTAACAGAAGAACGCTTGGGCACCTTCACAAAGCCTGTGCGCCCAGTTGCCTACCACCTTTATGAAGCTTTGAAAAAGATCACCGGCCGAAATGAAGTCTAGCCTCATTTTTGGTTTGACCTGCGTGACACACAAAAACGCCATCCTCGGATGACGTTTTTTGTGTGCGCTAAATTCATTTCCAGAAATTATCAAAAATCGTGATGGGCATATGCCGTTTATGCGCCGTTCTTTGATACCAGGATTCAATCTTCTCGGCGGCCGCGGCATCGATTGTTTGCCCCTCTAGATAGTTATCAATGTCTTCATAGGTTACTCCTAAGGCAACTTCATCAGGTAAAGCTGGTCGTTTATCTTCTAAATCGGCCGTTGGTGTCTTCTGGTACAAATGTTTAGGGGCGCCTAATGCTTTCAGCATCGCTTTACCCTGCCGTTTGTCTAATCGATATAACGGATCAATATCTGTGCCACCATCACCATATTTCGTGTAAAAACCAGTAACCGCTTCAGCAGCATGATCGGTACCGACCACCGCTCCATGCAATTCACCAGCAATCGTATACTGAGCCACCATGCGCTCGCGTGCTTTGATATTGCCTTTGTTGAAATCAGAAACGACTAGGTCATTGGCTTCCACCGCTGCCACACCAGCATCCACTGCCGGTTGAACGTCCACTCGGAAAACTCGATCAGCCTGGATAAAACTAATGGCATCCATCGCATCACTTTCATCAGCCTGTTTCCCATATGGTAACCGGACAGCAACAAACTGATAGGCTTGATCCCCCGTCTCAGTCCGTAATTCAGTAATGGCCATTTGTGATAATTTTCCGGCCAATGTTGAATCCTGACCACCAGAAATGCCTAAAATCAAAGTCTTCAAAAGCGCATACTTCGTTAAATAGGCTTTTAAAAAATCAACGCTTTTTCTAATTTCCGTGCCTGCGTCAAAATCAGCACTAACTCCTAGCGCTTTGATAATGGCTGCTTGTTGTGATCTCATCATAATGCCTCCATTGCCTTAATTATCAAATTTTAAGGAGCTTACATAACCGTGCACTTCTTCAATGATATGTTGTTTATGGTCCCACAGTTTTTGCGATAAATCGACTGGATAAATTTGTGGATTTAAATCACGTTTGTATTCATCCCACAATGACGCCAATTGTTCAGCGGCAAAGGCTTTTGTATCCGCCAACTCAGGGATTTCATAGACTTGTTGCCCCTGATCAAAGATATCCACCAGGATAGGCCGAGCATTAAAATCGGTCACATCTTTATTGATGTAAGTATAGCTAGGATGAAACATATGCAGTTTATCCTCATGGTCCGGGCGTTCATCGGTTAGCGCCACATAGTCCCCTTCTGATTTGCCATCAGCACGCTTGGTGATTCGCCAAACTTGCTTTTTCCCAGGAGTGGTCACCTTTTCAGCGTTGCTTGATAATTTGATGGTATCCACCATTTTGCCCCGTTCATTTTCAACGGAAACCAATTTGTACACAGCGCCCAAGGCTGGTTGATCGAAGGCGGTGATCAGCTTTGTTCCCACTCCCCAGACATCGATTTTAGCACCTTGCATCTTAAGATTGGTAATTGTCTTCTCGTCAAGATCGTTGGAAGCGTAAATCTTCGCATCAGGGAAACCTGCTTCATCCAATTGTTCGCGGACCCGCTTTGAGATATATGCCATATCTCCCGAATCAATGCGGACGCCCAAAAAGTTGATTTGATCACCCATTTCACGAGCAACTCGAATCGCGTTAGGTACACCGGATCGTAGGGTGTCATACGTGTCGACTAAGAAGACACAATCCTTATGGGAGCGTGCATAGGCCATAAAAGCATCATAATCATTGCGATACGTTTGCACCAAGCTATGGGCATGTGTGCCACTCACTGGGATGCCAAAAATTTTACCAGCACGCATATTACTTGTGGCATCAAAGCCACCGATATACGCTGCCCGTGTGCCCCAAATAGCGGCATCTAATTCTTGCGCACGTCGGGTACCAAATTCCAAAATGCCATCGTTACCAGCAGCAGATCGAATGCGAGCCGCTTTCGTCGCAATCAATGTCTGATAATTAACAATGTTGAGCAACGCTGTTTCAACTAATTGACAATCGACTAACGTGCCCTCAACTTGAACAAGCGGTTCGTTATTGAAGACTAGGTCGCCTTCGCGAGCCGCTCGAATCGTACCGGTAAATTTAAAGTCGTGTAAATAAGCTAAGAACGCTGGCGAGTATTGATTTAAACTCGCTAAATAAGCTAAATCCGTTTCGCTAAAGCGAAGCTGCTTGATGTAATCGATTAACCGTTCTAAACCTGCGAACACGGCATAACCATTATGAAAAGGTAAATCGCGGAAATATAATTCAAAAACAGCATGACGGTCAGCCACGCCTTCTTCAAAGTAGGTCTGTACCATATTGACTTCATAAGCGTCTGTGTGAAGCGTCAAACTATCATCAGGGTAACGCGTTGCCATTGGAATTACGATCCTTCCCGATTGAATTTTATTTAACCCTCACATTCTACCATATCCCCCACTAATGCGGTGATTTGTGCAATGACATCCGCGAAAACTGGGCTCAAATCGGATTTAAACCACCCAGCCAAAGTAAAAGGCGTCAGTAAAAAAGTGATCTGCACGAAAGTTTCCGCACAAATCACTACTTTTAAAACAAAAATATAAATAAACTATCGCTCTAGATAAAATTCAAACCGACTACCAACATATTGGGTCCGTACATATTCAAATGGCGTACCATCGTTTAAAAATGAAACCTGGCGAAGTCGCAGAAGTGGCGCACTACGTTTGACATTTAAGTATTCAGCCACTCGTTCACTAGCGGTCATCGCTGACACGGTCTGCTGGGCATGCCCAACTTTTAAGCCGGCCTCGTCTTCCAAGACGCGATACAATGAATTGGTCACGTCTTCCTTAGAAAATCGCTTAATCAATCGTTCTGGTACCGTCGCGACTTCAAAACAAATCGGTTCATCATTGCCAAATCGAATCCGTTCCATGCGCAGAATTTGTTCGGTTGGCGCCAACTGTAATTTTTCACTTTCAGACAATGATGGCGCGGTAATGTGATAAGAGACGGTTCGTGAAGATGGTACCTTACCAGCCTGCTCCATCAACTCAGTGAAGCTGGTCACACCAGACATCCGTTCTTGCACCTTGCGATTAGCGACGTAGGTGCCGGCGCCGACACGACGCTCTAATAATCCTTCTTCAACCAACGTCTGCACAGCTTGTCGAAGGGTCATCCGGCTAACGCCAAATTGGATGGCTAACTCCCGTTCAGAGGGAATTTTGTCGCCCACTTGCCATTGCCCATCTTCAACTGCTTTACGCAAGCGATTATGAATTTGAATGTATATTGGTGAGGCCATCTTATCCATCCCTTACTTTTTTTGATATTTAATCGTCAAATCGACGCCCATAACTATAGGTCCGTTCCAATGTCTGTGTCCGATCCATCACGTTAAAGTCTGCATCTTTACCTGGAATCAAGGCACCCTTAGTCGTTAAACCGAATTCTTCAGCCTGGTTAACCGACGACATTTGGACAGCTTCTTCGATCCCACAACCGGTAAAGTATTGAATGTTGCGGAAAGCGTCGTCGTAACGTAATACTGAGCCAGCCAGATTGCCCGTCTCTAACCGCGCCTGTTTATCTTTAACAATTACTTTTTGACCGCCAAGTTCACTAATTCCTTCAGGCATGCCTTTAGCCCGCATGGAATCAGTAACCAAATCAATTCGTTCTGGTCCCTTCTGTTCGTAAGCGAGTTTAATCATGTCCGGAACAATGTGGAAGCCATCACAAATGAGTTCGCAATACATATTGTCTTCCAACATGGCATGACCGGTAACGCCAGGTTCACGGTGCTTGAATTCACGCTGTGCATTGTATAAGTGAGTGACATGGGTTGCCTTAGAAGCTAGCATCTGTTCACGAGTTGCATTACTGTGACCAACCGAGGGAACAATGTTGTGGCTGAGGCAATAAGCTTCAAAATCACGCGAACCGGGATCTTCTGGTGCATAAGTAATGAGACGAACACGATTACCAGACAGTTTATTCCAATTATCCAATAACTCGATGTTCGGATCAGTGATGTACTGCTCCGGTTGTGCGCCTTTGAAGGTGGCCGAGATAAATGGCCCTTCCAAATGCACCCCTTGGATGACTGGGTTCTCTTCAGCAGCAGCGGCGATCCCTTTCATCGCGTGATCTAAATGTTCCGTAGATTGTGTCATAGTTGTCGGGAATAGTGTCGTAACACCTTCATGAATCATATCATTGACCATTTCGTTAATTTGGTCAGCGTTACCATCCATTGAATCAAAGCTATAACCACCATGGACATGAACATCGATAAATCCTGGCACGATCACTTTGCCAGAGACAAATTCAACTTCATCTTCTGGTTCAGCCACGTAGTCACTCATTGGCCCAATCGCCTCGATGGACTTACTAAAGCGAATGTAACCGTCGTCAATCTTTTCTTCACCCGTATAAATAATCGCGTGCTTCAAAACCGTACTCATTGATCTTCCTCCTCATCATTGTGCCACATAGGCAACCACAAAGCTTCTGCAACGATGTGGTTCACTATGGGTCTAGTCCCAACATTGGATCCGCTTTCTAGTATAGATGGTCTAGACCATTTTGACAATGTTAAGCTTCTTGATCGCGTTTAATTGTCACGTCGATTCCCTTGACCACTGCCGTCATCAAACCTGCTTCCTCCATGGCCAATAAACCGGCAACCGTCGATCCGCCCGGCGAGGAAACTTGATCAATCAGATCAAACGGTGTCTTATCACTAGCCAAAACCATTTTTGCTGAGCCCTCTGTGACAGCGGCTGCAATTCGCGTTGCTTCCACCTTGGTTAAACCATGTTTAACACCAGCTCGCGCCAACGTGTCAATGAAGAAATCAACAAACGCTGGCGAACTACCTGCCAAAGCCGAAAAAGTACTAAAATCTGCTTCTGGCAATGCCGACGTACTGCCAATAGCGTCAAACAGACCTTTGGCGTCGGCCAATTTAGCCCCCGTGAGGTTGTTGTTAGCTGCTATTGCAGTCATACCAGCACCAATCGCCACGTTCACATTGGGCAATGTGCGCAAAACAGCTAAATCGTAACCAGCCACTTCTTCCATCGCTTGCAAACTCAAGCCAGCGACAATGGAAATCAAAACCTTTTGGTGGTCATTTAATTCATCACGAATTTCCTTTAATACGGCTTGTGCTGCCCCAGGAACAACTGCTAAGACAACAAAATCGCTAGCGGCAACAACCGCTGCGTTACTATCTGCTTGTTGAATACCGGTTGCTTCTGCAAACTCTTGATAGTGCGCCGGATGGGGGCTGTGAACTAAAATATCACTGGCTACCACGGTGTCTGTTTTGATTAAACCGCTAATAATGGCCTGTGCCATCCCACCAACGCCAATAAAACCAAGCTGCATGAGAAAACATCCTTTCAATATTTTGTGACTTTTATCAAACTATTATGCTCGTTTACCACTCCAAATTAAAACCCGGTCATACCCTTATTTAATAAGAATGTAACTGATATAGACCATTAATGCAACTCGAAGTAATAAATCAGCGTCAAACAACTCGTGGCGCTGAATTGCAACTGAACATCGGTCTCAAATGGGTTTGACTAATTGGCGGTGACCAACTAACGCCATAATTCGGCCAATGTCGATCATTAATGAGCTTGTTTTTCCAACGCCAGTAACGTTTTTTTCATTGCGAGTCCGCCACGATAACCACCTAAGCCGCCATCTTTTCGTAACACGCGATGACAAGGTGTGACAATGAGTACAGGGTTTTTAGCAATCGCGGTTGCCACCGCTCGAATCGCATCAGGTCGCCCGATATTTTGTGCGATAGTTGTATAATCACAAGTCATTCCATATGGAATTAAGCGGAGTGCAGCCCACACCGCTTGTTGTAAACCGGTCCCCGCACCTTCAAAGTCAACAGCTAAATCAAAATCTTTGCGTTTACCGGCAAAATAATCAGTGAGTTGTTCCAGATATGGCGCCATGATTAGCTCGTTTGACTGCGCGTTTAGCACGGCCAAATAGTCTGACAAATAGCGTTTTGCCTCGGCTATAGAAGCGTTTGGTGAACCCACAAAAACCAATCCTTGTTCTGAGGCTAATAATTGAAACTGGTCAGTTCCAACCCTTAAGACGGCCTGATACAGTTGTCGCATCTGCAACTCCTCCTTATCATTGGTGCGTGTCAAACCAGTCTCGAATTGCTTGAATTCGAGCAACTCGCAAGCTAGGTTTACCGATTCGGGATAAATCATGGTTTTCACCAGGGAAACGAACCATTTTCGCCTCAATCCCGTTCAGCTTTAGCGAAGTAAACCACTCTTCCCCTTGCCCAATGGGACAACGAAAATCTTGCTCACTATGCAAAATTAAGGTTGGCGTGTGAACACGATCCACATATTTCAATGGCGAGGCATCCCACAATGGTTTTAAATCTGTCACAGCCATTTGCCGTTGCCCGGTTAACTCCCACGGCAAGAAATAATAACCGATGTCACTGGTGCCAAACATGCTAATCCAATTGGCGATTGAGCGTTGCGTGACCGCTGCTTTAAATCGGTCGGTGTGCCCCTCAATCCAGTTCGTCATAAACCCACCGTAAGAACCACCGGTGACATACAGGTGTTCCCGATCAATTTTGACGTCACTAGCTAAAACACGATCTACGGCTGCCATTAAATCTTCATAATCACCTTGACCGTAGTGACCAATCACGCCGCGTTGGAAGGCCTCACCATAAGAAGTTGATCCGCGTGGATTGATGGCAATTACACCATAACCATAACTCGCATAAACCTGCAATTCGTGAAAGAAGGTCTCACCGTAATTAGCCCCCGGCCCGCCATGAATGTATAAAATAGCCGGATATTTTGCCATCGCTGGTGCATCCACCGGAGGCAAGTACCAACCGCGCACATGAAAGCCGTCGGCGGTGGTGAAATTAACGACCTGTGGTTTGACCAAGTCATGCTTTTCTTCGTAGGCCGCATTAGGATTAATTAAGGTCGTTTCTGTCTGAGTGTCCAAATCTAAGGCAACCAATTTTGCCACTTGTGTCCACTGTGATTGCATAAAATACAGCCGATGTTGTTTGATTCCTGTCGTAAAATCAGTGACGTGCCGTGGTCCGCCGGCCACCACCACTCGATTATCCGGATCATCACCCAACTGCCCTAAAACTAGTTGCAACTGTCCGGTAATCAATTGTTGATACACATATTGTTGATCATCAATAAACATTGCTGCTCGACCATGTAAATTTTGTTGAGCATCTGTGTTCATCACCAAATCACCGACCACCACGTCTGGGTTGGGCGTTAACTCAGTCAACTGCTGCTGGTCGATCGCATATGCATATAAATGTTGCGCGGAAATATTAGGAATTTCATTAGTAGATCCAGTCAGCAGTAAGACGGTATCACTTGGATTAAAAGCGACTGGCGCCAGTGTACCAAAGGAACTTGGGGACTTAACCGTCCGCTGTTCGCCTGTTTCAACGTCCAGGATTCTAGTCACTTGACTAAAATCCCAATCCACCTCCGGACGACCTGCAATGGCCACGGTCAGCTGGCGGCCATCGTGAGACAATGGTCCTAATGTGAACCGATCTTCACTTGTCCAAATTTCACTGGCAGTGATTTGCCCGACAACTTGCCGTTTGATGACGTACCGCTCATCTTCAGCAAAATACCCGAGATCATTATCTTTATAAACGGTCTTGGTATAGCTGATCGGTTTTGGAAACCGTGGATCGGCCTTAGCGGGTACAATTCCATTTCGTTTTAACGCGGTCTGATAGTAAATCACCTGACGCGTAGTATCAAAAACAAACGCTGCCACACCAAAAGACTCAAATGTCCGCTGAACTGGGGAACCGCCAGCTAGTGATTGTGTAAAGACTTGGCGTTTTTGGTGTTCATCTTCACTTGTAAACAACAGTACCGTGTCGGCCAGTTGAAGTTGGTTATCTGAACCGTTGCCAGTGCCCCACATGGTTGTCGTCTGCGTTCTAAAACCGAATCGATTAATCATTGTCACATAATCATTTTCCCGTTGCCGCATTTTTGTTGTGAGGTAAAAAACACCGGTGTCATTGGCCACCGGCTGCCCCATTGCCACTAGCTCAAAAAGATCTGTCACTGCCACTGGTTTTGCCATAGCATGAACCTCGTCATCCATTAGATTGATCAATCGCAAACGAACTTAGTTGCCGTTATTATAGGGCTTTTTCAACGCGCCGCCTACTACATCATTAAAAAACTCAGAAGGAAGCCGGCCAGTTTGATCCTGAGCACTAGCGGGCTGGCTGCGATTGGTGAGTTTTACCAATTGATGGCAGTTGGCTAGGCACAAGGATCAGCCCCGTGTAGCTTGACAAAAAATCGGACGAGTCATAGTACAGATGGTTTCCACGTCATAACCAATATCCTCCAGATCCAAGCGTCATTGCTTGCCAACTACAATTTTCGGTGGTCTTGCTGCCATTGTTTAATCTCAGCCAATCGCTTGGCAAAACGGGCTTCAGACCCTTGATGAGTTGGCTGATAATACGTGCGACCGATTAAGTTGTCTGGCATCGTTTGCATTGTTGTTAGTTTGTCCTCAGTATCATGGGCATACTGATAGCCTTCCCCATAATGCAGATCAGACATCAGTTTGGTTGGTGCATTACGAATCTGTAATGGCACTGGCTCTGCTAACGTGTGCAGTGCATCTGCTTTAGCCGCATCGTAAGCCGTGTAAATCGCATTTGATTTTGGCGCTAGCGCCAAATAGGTGACTGCGTGCGCCAAATTGACACTGCACTCTGGCATGCCAATCAAATGACTAGCCTGATACGCGGCCACGGCCAATTCAAGCGCCCGCGAATCCGCCAACCCAATATCTTCGCTGGCAAAACGAATGAGACGTCGTGCCACGTACAACGGGTCTTCTCCACCCTCTAGCATTCGAGATAACCAATACAGCGCTGCATCCACATCTGAGTTACGCATCGATTTATGCAACGCTGAAATAATGTTGTAGTGTTCTTCACCATGCTTGTCATATAAAAGTGATTTTTTTGAGACAAGTTGGGCGACGTCATTTTGATCAATCGTCGTCACTTCACCGACCCGTTGTCCGTTTAAAACTGCCATTTCTAATGTATTCAGGGCCACGCGAGCATCACCATTAGCGAAATCGGCAATAGCGGCCAAAGTCGTTTCATCGATGTTAATTTGTTGATCACCAAAACCGCGCTTGTCGTGAAGCGCTTGATGTAATAATTGAATCAAGTCGTCTTGCTTTAGTGGTTGAAGGACAAAAACTTTGGTCCGTGATAATAGCGCAGCATTAATCTCAAACGATGGATTCTCTGTGGTGGCCCCGATCAACGTAATACTTCCCTTTTCAACAAAGGGGAGAAAAGCGTCCTGTTGTGCTTTATTAAAGCGATGAATTTCATCTACAAAAACAACGGTTCGTTCGCCAACTTGTCGATTTGCCTCCGCCTCAGTCATCACATCACGGATTTCTTTGATGCCACTAGTGACGGCACTAAAGTTAATAAACCGCGCCTGTGTCCTTCTGGCAATGATCCGGGCTAGCGTCGTTTTCCCCACTCCCGGCGGTCCCCAAAAAATAAAAGAAGATAACGTGTCCTCATCAATCAGTTGCCGTAATACCTTCCCCGGCCCTAACAATTGAGTCTGGCCGACGAATTCACTTAAGGTCCGTGGTCGCATTCGACTTGCTAAGGGCTGGTTTTCTTCATTATCCTCAAATAAAGAGGTCTGTTCTGGCACGTGATCCACCTCCTAATCAAACGTACGTTCGTAAAGCTAGTATAACATTTTTTATACTCGGCTCAACCTGCGCGCTGACAACGTCCGCTCATGAATCACTATATATTTCAATCATCGAAACTGAACCCGACCAAAAAAGACCCGACTTCCGCAATCATTACCGGAAATCAGATCTTCATTTCAAACTGGGATAGCTGGATTCGAACCAGCGCATGACGGAGTCAAAGTCCGTTGCCTTACCACTTGGCTATATCCCAATGAATGGCGGAAGTTGGATTCGAACCAACGAACCTTTCGGGGCGGTTTTACAGACCGCTGCGTTTAGCCACTTCGCTATTCCGCCAATTAACAACCCGTTTATTCTACCGAATCTTTTTGATAAATTCAAGACTGTTATTCACGTTAATGACAAGATTCGCAACCGTGTGAGCCATTCGCTCATAAAGTCTGCATGGTCCCATTCCATGATGCGATGAGTGTTGTAGCCAACTGCTTGGTTAAAATAAGTGACGCCGTCTAATAATTTGGGGGTTGGTTTGATGTGTAAGTGACCAAACTGCGCAAAATCCGCCCCACCTTTGCTCAATACCTCGCCTAAACGCTGACTTCCCATCATCGCATTGGCCATATTCCAGAAACGATTGTCGCTAGTCACGTGAATATACTCACGCCGTGGCACAAAATGGGTGACATAAAAAATTCGTTTGTGCGCAACATTAGCTGCTAATAACTGTTTGGCCGTTTGATCAAGCACCACTTGTTCACGTTCCGGATCACTCATCGGTTGCTGAATCGTCCCGTCGAACCAATAAGCTCGTTTCCACTGAGCAAAATCGTCTTCACTACGTTCATTGAATAATTGATCCGCAAATGTGTAATCGTACCAACCGTTGTTGCCAATAATTCGCCAATCCGTGTTAGGAATGTCCACAAATTGATTGTGTAAATAATGCGCATTTATCCGTGTTTCTAACTCTTCATAGGTGACCCCAGCTGCCATGTCATGATTCCCAGCCAAATAATACACTTCGGTTCGATGACCTAGTTCATGTTGTAAAGCTTCAACGTAAGTGGTTGTTTTAGTAAAATCATTAAACGTATCACCAGCGATGATGTAATAATCCACTTGGCGATCAACAAGGACCTGAGCCTGCTTCTTCAACAGCTCGTGAGCGTCCAATCGATTAACATCAAAATGATTGTCACTAGTAATTGCCACATTGGCCATGGTGATCACCTCCTCGTAAACAAAAAATGCCTTCAGTATTATCTGAAGACATCTTAGCATATCCTAATTAGTTCGCGGCAATTTCAACATCTTTCATCAAACCAAAGACTGGTTTTCTGAAGATAAACAAGACAATTCCGAAGACAACACTAACGGCTCCAATAGCCAGGAAGTATGGCACTTCCGTTGATGAACTGTAAAATTGAACAATCTGGGCGTTAACTGCTTGCCCAGCCGCATCAGCTAGGAACCACATACTCATCATTTGCGACCGAAAAGCATTTGGCGCAAGCCGCGTGGTCACAGACAACCCAATTGGCGAAATGAGCAATTCGGCAATTTCAACGATCGCCCAGCTCCCAACAAGCCAAAGCAGTGATACTCGGCCAGAAGTCCCGCCGATTAAACCAGGTAAGGCCATAAACAGGTATGAAACACCGGCAATCATCAAACCATAGGCAAACTTAGTTGTCGTGCTTGGCTGCCGTTTACCCAGCCGCGTCCATAAGATGGCAAAGAATGGCGTATAGATCATGATAAACATCGGGTTTAATGACTGGAAGTAGGCTGCTGGCATCGTCCATCCACCGATGGTTAAGTTGGTCCGTTGTTGAGCAAATAGGGCGAGAACGACGGAGCCTTGTTCTTCAATGGCCCAAAAGAGCATTGCGGCAATAAATAACGGAATGTATGCGACAACGTGACGACGCTCATTATGGGTCACTTTACGACTCGACAACATGACGACAAAGTAAACCACAGGTGTGGCAATTGCGACGATACTGATGAGTAAAATAATATTCTTTAAGTTAAAGGCATCCATCAGAGCCATTAGGATAAGAACTAAAATCAAGGCAACGATCCCAAGTCCCCAACGAATCACCAATGGGCGAATGTCGCTACGTTCGATTGGATCAGAGGCATAAAGTCCATCTTTACTAAGGTACTTACGACCATCCAACCAATATTGGAGTAAGCCGAAGAACATTCCAATTGCAGCTAATGAAAAGCCAAGGTGGAAGTTAACTTTTTCACCAAGGGTACCCACGATGTAAGGGGCAAAGAGACTCCCCATATTAATCCCAAACACGAAAATATTAAATCCAGCATCGCGTCGACGGTCTTCCGTGCTATATAATGCACCAACCATTTCAGAGACATTCGGCTTTAGTAACCCAGTCCCAACCACGATTAAGCCAATTGAAGCAAATAGAGCTGATGCACCAGCTGGAACGGCTAAAGCAATGTGCCCAAACATGATTAGCACACCGCCCATAAAGACAGTTCGCCGTGGGCCGAAAACCCGGTCGCTCAAAAAGCCACCGAGAACACTGGACAAATAGACCAGTGATCCATAAATCGCCATAATCGAACTGGCTGTTGCTTGGCTGAAGCCAAGGCCACCTTTATCGATCGCAAAATACATATAGAACAGCAGGATGGCACGCATCCCATAATAACTGAACCGTTCCCACATTTCGGTGAAGAACAGCGTGGCCAATCCACGCGGTTGGCCAAAAAATGCTGTATCCGTGCTTTTAGTTTCCAAAAGAATCCTCCTAATTGATCCCCAATGATAGCCAACGGCCACAACTTTCGGGAATTCTTGTTAAAATACATATTCAATTAAATACCCGTTTTAAAAAAAACGATAGAATAATTATAGCTGTTATAAATGGCGATAGTCAAACTTTCTTTTAATTTATTCGCCATTTTTCATCGAACAATTCTAATGTTCTAACAATTCCCGCGTGTCGCTTGATCATCACAGAAATGGCCGCCAGCATTTTTACTTTTTTCCAATCGATAGAATTTTAAACGCCGATATTCTGGCTATCACCATATTTTACTAATAAAAAAAACCACGTCTAAACGTGGTTAAACGAGACTAGATTCGATGCCGGATAGGTGACTCGAACACCTGACCCTCGGTTTACGATACCGATGCTCTACCAACTGAGCTAATCCGGCAAGACTAATTGGCACATCTGATAGTATAGCGAACTTGGCCGTTTGCTTCAAGTATCTTTCTAAATCAAAACGTGGATCATCCAGCGACTAATTGGAAATCTCTTTTAACGGATTAAAGGATTAGCCTGGTGGATTAAGCAGGCACATTGTCGATTGCGATTGCTATCCTGAATTTCACAGGCATTCATCAGAAACGCCCTGGATCCACTCAGTTGATCCCCATTACGTCCAGTTTAGGCTAACTTCAATTTAACCCGGCTCTATTTCTAAGTGCGACCGTCTTGATTAGCATCAGTCTGTTTATTCCAAAAAGAAGTGGGTTTTGACATGAATCATCAGCTGTTTAGTTTCCATCACAACCGTCATCTTCTTGATTAGCTTGATTTGCCGTCTAACTTGGTCACTAATCGTCATCTTATTAGTTGAGATGAAGTCACAAAAAAATCGTCAATCCGCAGATTGACGATTCATATGCATGGCGACGGCCTACCCTCGCAGGGAGCGATCCCCCAACTACTCTTGGCGCGACGAAGCTTACCTTCCGTGTTCGGCATGGGAACGGGTGTATCCTTCG
>NZ_BQXO01000005.1:0-587 GCF_045862785.1 Furfurilactobacillus curtus
TACACCCGTTCCCATGCCGAACACGGAAGTTAAGCTTCGTCACGCCAAGAGTAGTTGGGGGATCGCTCCCTGCGAGGGTAGGCCGTCGCCATGCATATGAATCGTCAATCTGCGGATTGGCGATTTTTTTTGACTTCATCTCAACTAATAAGATGACGATTAGTGACCAAGTTAGACGGCAAACCAAGCTAATCAAGAAGAATGACGGTTGTGATGAAAACTAAACAGCTGATGGTTCATACCAAAACCCATTTCGTTTTGGAATAAACAGACTGATGCTAATCAAGACGGTCGCACTTAGAAACAAAGCCGGGTTAAATTGAAGTTAGCCTAACCTGGACGTAATGGGGATCAACTGAGTGGACCCAGGGCGTTTCTGATGAATGCCTGTGAAGTTCAGGATAGCAATCGCAATCGACAATGTGTCTGCTTAATCCACTAGGCTAATCCTTTAATCCGTTAAAAGAGATTTCCAATTAGTCGCTGGATGGCCCACGTTTTGATTTAGAAAGATACTTGAAGCAAACGGCCAAGTTCGCTATACTATCAGATGTGCCAATTAGTCTTGCCGGATTAGCTCAGTTGGT
>NZ_BQXO01000005.1:603-52368 GCF_045862785.1 Furfurilactobacillus curtus
ATCGTAAACCGAGGGTCAGGTGTTCGAGTCACCTATCCGGCATCGAATCTAGTCTCGTTTAACCACGTTTAGACGTGGTTTTTTATTAGTAAAATAGTCTCAGAAATCAAACGTCGATTTCTGAGACTATTTTTTTAGATATAAGCAATTTTATGAATTGCGAAAGCGTATTCTAAGACATCTGAACAGCTGCCACTTATAATGAAATTATAGATGTTTTAGATTGATGAACGAGTAACATCAATAAAATTTAGTGGAGGAACTAACTATGACTGAAGTTGTTGTTTTAGGTGCTGGTTACGCTGGTCTTCGTGCAATACGCGAGTTGCACGGAATGCCTAATGTACATTTAACGTTGATTAATCGTGATCCATATCATTATGAAGCGACCGCGTTGCATACCGTGGCGATTGGTACTAATGAACCAGATCACATTACCTTTGATATCAAACAAGCATTGCCTGAGGATGTCACGTTCACGGTAGCCACGGTAACTAAAATTGATGTGGAAGCCAAAACAATTACACTGGCAGATCAAAGTCAGCCACTTACTTACGACTATTTAATCACCGCACTTGGCTTTGAGTCAGAGGACTTTGGCATTAAAGGGGCAGATGAATATGCATTGCCCTTAGAAAATGTTAAGACGGCCGAAGCCATTCGTCGACACTTAGAAGATCGATTGGCTGGGTACCAGGAAACTCAAGATGAGAATGACTTGCATATTATCGTGTGCGGTGCCGGGTTCACTAGCGTTGAGTTACTGGGCGAATTGGTTCACAGAATTCCTTCACTGATTGAAGAATATCATTTGCCTGCTGAATTGATCCAAATCACTTGTTTAGAAGCGGCGCCAAAGGTATTACCAATGTTTGATCAAAAGTTAGTGGATTATGCGGTTCAATACTTGGCCGACCATGGTGCGGTTATCCACACGTCCACACCGATTGATGAAGTGACACCGACGGGCGTAAAGAGCGGTGATACAACATTCAATGCCAACACGATTATTTGGACGACGGGCGTGCGCGGCAGCCATGTAATTGCAGATTCAGGCTTTCAGCAAAAAAGAAATCGCGTGGCAGTTGATCCGACATTGACACTAAAGGATCATCCTGAGGTCTTTATTATCGGTGATGTTAGCGCTGTGCCTGATCCAGCAAGTGGGCGTTTCTATCCAACGACCGGGCAAATTTCTATCGCTCAGGCAACTCATGTAGCTAAAAATTTGCGTGCTCAGTTGGATGGTAACGCAATGACACCATTTACTTATAAATCACTCGGAACAGTATGTTCACTAGGACCGAGCGTCGGAATCGCCGAATTAGGTGATCGTGGCAGTATGAAATTGCGCGGCCGCAAAGTCTCACTATTGAAGAAGATGGTCAATGATCGTACCATCATGGAAGAATCGGGAGTTGGCAACATGCTCCGTCATTTGAGTTAACCATGCCTAAAACACCCTGATTTTCGAACTGATGACGGAATCAGGGTGTTTTTTTGTCTACAAAACGATATCTTTCGCTGTTACTTTATATAAACGTTGGTGAGTTAGATTAATATGCGGATGTTTTTTAAAATATTGTTCAATTAATTTTGGCATGCTAATCGGAATCTCTTTAATAATTTTGTTGGCGGAAAACATTGGAAAACCATCGCCACCCAGTGCTCGGTAGTGATTTAAAACGATGTGTAGGCGATCATCGGGATTAACTGGTTGATGATGATAATGGAGGGCGACGACCCGTTTGCCGATTGGTTTGCTGACATCAAAAATATAATCAATCCCTGTAAAAAGATCATATTGGTTCGGCCGACTCGCTGCGACCGGATTTAATTGACCGTTGTTCCACTGCCAATAGCCGGCACATCTTTCCAAAGCAGCATATAAATCGGCACCAGTGACTTCGAGCACTGCCAGTGAATTTGAAAACGGATAATTAGTCAAGACTTGGCGCATCGTCACCTGTTCCTCAAATCCTTGACCAGTCGCTGATAGAATAGCGGCACCGGAGATGTCTACTGCGGCGGCGTCTGATTGAACTTGATTAAAAAAATCAATGAGCGGATGACCGTGAACTTGTGCATCTGTAAGGTCAGATAGTTTAGCACCACCTGGAAAACAGCCAATTTCTTGATTTAACCACGAACGGGTTTCTAATTCAGCCGTTTGAATCGTTGGGGGAACTGGAATTAAGGAGGGCAACCGCGTATCTGTATGAATTAGACTCGCTTTTGTCTGTGTGATATGGTGCTGATCAACGGTTAAATCTAGCCGACCAATACTAGCTCCATGGCAACCAACCTGGGTGACTGGAATATTGTTCACTATGGTGGCGAGTGGTTGATGGTGGCTGGTGATCATCGCATTGACGCCAGGGAGCGCAGTTAGGGCGGTGGCTTCGTCTGATTCGTCAGATGACAGAGGCTTGTCATTAAAACCGCCATGGTAAGCGATGACAACCACATCCGCTTGATTTTGTAATTGCGGCAGATAGTTTTTGGCGGTCTGTACTGCTGAAACGAAGGATAGTCCGGTTAGATGACGGCGTGGTTCCCATTTTGTAACCGCAGTCGTGGTCAATCCAAGGATCGCGACGGTGACGTCATGCTTTCTAAAAATGTGATAAGGCGTGCCAAAATAGGGTTTGCCATCTTGATCTAAAATATTGGCACAAAGTACTGGGAATTGGCGTTTGGACATGACTAATTCCAGATAATCGCGACCGTAGTTAAATTCGTGATTGCCTAGTATTGCTGCATTATATTTCATTCGGTTCATAATTCGACTCAAATCAGGCGCAACAAATGGATCAAAGCGATGTAAATATTCGGTTAATGGTGATCCTTGAATAAAGTCACCGTTATCGATAGTTAAAATCATGTCATTGTAACCGGCCATGGTTTTGATTTCTTCAAGATAGGCCGCAACCCGCGTTAATCCGCCGGGACCAACTTGATTTTGTTCATGATAGTTAATTGGCGCAATATAACCATGAATATCACTGGTTGATAAAATTGTTAAGTTCATAAGCACCTCATGGGTAAGCATTCAAATTGGTAATGTTCTATATGTAAACGGTGCCCTGACACAAACACCATTTTGTAAGAAATTAAAACTAGCAAACGTCATCGAAAGACTGGTTAATCGTGATCTTAGAACAGTCGCGTGTCCGATTCAGATCGAGAACAAAAGTTGATTCGGCTTAGCATTCTTCTGATTGGCATTGGCCGGACTAACTTTTGTTCGGACGCACCTCCTTTCCAATCCACAGTTCGCGATGGCATCCCCCCTTTCAGTTGTTAATCGAGATGACGAGGGCCTTTAGCAGTTGTTAGTATACACGATCAAATATATAGTTCAAGGCGTTAAGCGTTCGTAATTGTGCCGTGTTCAAGCTGATATTAAAGAATTTATGTTCCGATTCACGATTAATTCACGTATTTCTTATTTTGTTTTAAAGTGTTCCTTGCTATAACAACATTTGTGCCATAAATATGTAAAAAAAACCTCAAATTAATTTTTTTAAACACTACTGGTTAATTATTGAGTTATTACAAATTTGATACGTGAATGTGTAAATTAAATTTTCCGGACAAGTCGTGAATCGGCTTGCAAGTCAGCAACGCTTAAAATTATAATTGAACCACGTTAAAGGAATATTGATGGGGCCTGGGAGGATTTTTATGAAGAAGTTCATTATGCTTGGAATGAGCGCGTTAATGGTATTAGGATTAGCTGGCTGCAGGTCTGGCGCTGAGCAATCGAAAACATCGACTTCAAGTCAGTCGCAAACGAGTCAATCATCTAAAAAGATGAACGCCACGTCGAGTTTCAGTTCCAGTTCACAATCAGCTACTTCAGCCAGCGGATCGACGAGCAGTACTGTGGCGAGTTCTACATCTGATTCCTCAAGTACAACAACGAGCGCCAAAACGCCAGCTGCAGCAACCTCAACGGCTAAAGTGGCGGTTAGCGACCAAACTACGGCGCTAAATGCGCTAATAGCTCAGTATGGAACGAACCAAGGGGATACCGTTTATCAATTTTTAGGTGCGTCAACAATTGATGGTCAAATGGCATATAATTTTGATGGCTTTTCTCAGGCTGCAATGCAACAAGGCCAACGTGGGCAAACTGGAGCCTTTTTTGTATTTGCTGACGGGCATATCGTGAATACGTTTGAAAATCCTAATGCGATTCAATGAATGTGCATAATAGCCAAAAACGCCCAGTCCGAAGTTTAGATAAAAACTTCGGACTGGGCGTTTTACGTACCGGTCATTGATTAAAGTCATCATGATCACGAATTAACAGTGCGGCAGCAATTGCACCGCCGATGGTAAAGACCATCGATAAGAGGAGGACATGTTTCATCCCAAGGTCGAATGCATTAATGACCGCGCCATGTACCGCTTTAAATGCTGGTAATCGTCGCAGCTGACTAGCTCGACTACTGGCTAGCACGGCTGGACCCGAAAATGGACCAGCCGACAGGAGACCGTGTTGGATGCCGGACAATGCAGTTTGGGGGAGCTTAATGCTAGGCAGCGAAGCGGTCAGAGATTGTTGATACGCATTGGTGAGTTGGATACCTAACGTCACGACCCCAAAGCTAATGCCAAACTGGCGAAAGACATTGGCAATTCCGCTGGCCATGCCGACATGCTCTGGTTTCACGCCACCAATGGCAGCCGATGACAGTGGTGGGTTCACAGTGGCATTACCTAAACCAAGAAAGACGAAACCGAGTGCAAAGTCGACATAGGTGACGGTCGGATTAATCGATCGATAGATAAGCCATAGTCCGAGACTGATTGAAACTAACCCACTGAAGGCTAGCCAGCGATTGGAGAAGCGATTAGTGAGCATTCCGACAATTGGACCTAAGAAAAGGCTAAAGACACTGATCGTTAGTTGCCGAATGCCAGTTTGCATTGCAGAATAACCAATATAGTTTTGCATCAACACGGTTAGGTAAGTATAAAAGGCGTACAAACCAGCACCTAGGCCAAAGGATGCCACAGCTGAACCGACGAATGAAGGGGACGCAAACATATGCATATCAATCATTGGATCACTAAGATGACGTTCGATCAGTACAAAACTAACTAATAAGATGAATCCACCGACTAATAGTCCGACAATATGCAGGTTACTCCATGCCCAACTAGGATGATTTTCCTTTTGTAGAAGACCTAAAATAATAGCAAAAATAGCTAATGTACTTAGGATCAGGCCAATTAAATCAATATGCCCATGCCGGTTACCATAAGAGTCATTGATGAACCATCTTCCTAAGACTAACGCGATGATACCAATTGGGATGTTAATGAGAAAAATTGCTCGCCAAGAAAATAACTGAACTAATATACCGCCAACTAACGGACCAATGGCAGTTGCGAGCCCAATCACTGAGCTCCAGATCCCCAGCGCGATCCCACGTTCTTGACCAGTAAAGGTCGCTGCCACGATCGCCATTGAAAGGCTCATCATCGCCGCACCACCCACACCTTGCACGCCGCGAGCCAAGTTGAGCTGCAGGCCACTTTGCGAAAGAGCTGATGCTAACGATCCCAGGGTAAAGATGACCATCCCTAGTTGGAAAAATCGCTTGCGTCCGAACAGATCACCAAGTTTGGCGAAGACGAGTAAGAATACGGCATACATCATTGTATAAGCATTGATAATCCATTGCAGATTATCGAATGATTCATTAAAGTCTTTTTGGACGGTAGGCAATGCCACATTAACGACGGTGACGTCCAGTAAGGCCATAAAAATGCCCAAACAAATGGCGGCTAGTGCAAGCCAGTGTTTAATTTCTGCACTAAAGTGAGTTTGTGTCTTCATTAATAGTTTGTCCTTTTATTTTGGTGGTAGCTAGTAAAGAGCTAAAAATGGATACTGGTCCCGTCTGGTATCGGTTAAAGTGATATTAGGCGGAGTCGCTAAATCATCACGCTTGGTTTCTTGAAAACCAAGCCGTTCATAAAAAGCGCGGGCAGAGAAATTAGTTGTGACGACTTTCAATTGCATTAAGCCGGTTGCGGATTGACGCATCGTTTCAATTAACCGATAACCGACATGTTGATGGCGATAGGCAGGATCAACAAATAATAAATGAATAAAGTTAGCTAGACGGTAAAATGATAGAAAACCGACAACTTTTTGATCAATAACGGCGACCAGAATGTATTCGTGTCGACTATCTCGTTCGAAATCGGTTAATTGGGGTTGATTGACCCATGGAAAGTCACGATAACGATCGATAAAATAAATGCGTTCCAAAGTTGGATAGTCAGTTTTTTTTGCCGTACGCACGATTATTTCGGACATGTGTAGTTCCTTTTCCTTCAGTAGTGAGTAAGCTAAAATAACCTCAGAGGATAACCATAATGAATTTACGACCACTATACAACATTTTAGAAACGAATATGGGACCACAAAATTGGATGACGATTGGCGCATTGTGGGCCCAATCACCTCTGCAAGTGATGTGGACGGCAATTTTAATTCAAAATGCTAGTTCAACGAATGCAGATGCAGCTGCTCGAGATTTGCTCGCGGCAACCAATAATGATCCGGCTCAAATTCGTGCCTATTCGGTTGAAGACTTAGCTGAAGTGATTAAACGAGCCGGATTATACCGGACCAAGGCGAGTTATCTTATCGAAGCCGCCAAGTGGGTCGGTCGACATCACGATGATTTAGCTGAAATTGAACAAATGGATCGGGCAACTTTGCAGGCTGAATTGTTAGCTGTTAAAGGAATCGGCAATGAGACGGCAGATGATATTATGTTATACGGCTTTCATAAGCCACTTTTTATCGCTGATACTTATGCTCGTCGCCAGTTTGGTTGGATGGGTGTGAAGGTTCCGGCGACTTACCGTGCCTTTCAAACGCTAGTCGAAATGAATGCGAGCTTGAACTGGGATGAATTTCAAGAGCTGCATGCCCTCATTGATGGCTTCGGTAAGCAGGTCAAAAACCAACAGCAATGGGTGACTAGCTTTATGGCTGACTTTACTTTGCCATGGACTGATGAAAGTGAGGGGTAATTGATGACCAAAGTGCTAACTGATGTAGCGGTGACGCGATCGCAGGCAAGACCGGTCAGACTAACCGCTGATCAATGGTTCAATCAACATTTGTTAATCGTGGGTCAGACGGGCAGTGGTAAATCGACCACCACGGTAACGCTGATCAATGCTTTAATGGAAAACGATCAAACCGCCATCGTGATTGATCCAACCGGCGAATATGCCCATTTGCCTCACGCGGTCGTGGGAAAGCTTGGGACCAATGCCTTTCTTGATTATCGGATGCTCACTGCATCGCAATTAGCTTCGTTGGCTGGAATTAAGGATCCAGCAGTGATTGTCTTGATTGATCAAGCCATAACGAGCTTACGGGTTGCTAATAATGTGTTGCATCAGAAAACCCCGTACCAAAAATTAGGTCGTCCCTGGTCAATTTATGAGCGGCAGGTCGCACAGCTGCATGATTTTCCACGACCCTATCATATTGAATTATTACCAACTCAATTATTAGAAGAATGTGTGATACCAGCAGTCGGCAAACAGGCTGATTTCGCTTTGATCGGTCAACAATATGACGGTAAACGGCAACGTGAACTGGGGCCAGCATTAATCGCTATCAGAAGATTATTAGCAACACGCGCCTTCCAACAGGTTTTTCGCTTGCCAATGAATGCTGAGGAAATGCGGCAGCGATCTGCTCATACGCAATTGGACGTAGTGTACTTAATGCGTTTGTTTGCTTCCGTTAAAGCGTCTGATCGTTGCTTGGTTGTGGATGTGTCAGCGTTAAGTCAAGATTTAGCTGCTGGGGCATTAGTTGTTTCAATTTTGGCCGCTCAGTTGTTAGCGATTAAGCAGCATCCATCTGCGCAACAACCAGTTGTTCTGGTGGTTGATGAGGCTCACCGTTACTTAACTGCAGCCGCAACTAAAATAGGCGCGTTTAGTGAAGATGGTCTTTCACGAATTGCTCGAGAAGGCCGCAAAGTGGGGCTATACTTGCTGCTGACAACGCAAAGTCCTCTTGATTTGCCAGTTCAATTACTGGGGGAGTTTGGTAACTTAATCGTTCACCGGTTAACGACTACATCTGAATTGCAAACGTTAGCGATGGTGCCCTCATTGCTGATTTCAACAATTGCTCATCAAGAGATCGGAGAGGCCACATTGGTGGGTCATGCTTTTGCGGAGCCAGTGCCCGTTTATTTCAAAAAAACAGTTATTCGTCATGAAACCGCCAGTCCACGGTTTGACTGAAGCAACAGAGCAACATTAATGGTGGGTGGGGCAGGCCTAGCTGAATGTTGCTTAATGAGATGCTGAAATTATTCAAAAATAAACTGGTTATGGTAGAGTTCCGCATAAAAGTCATGTTCGTCTTTAAAAGGCGCAATATGTGATCGAAAAAGCGCCATCGAAGCGCCTCACTTTCTTAAAATAGATTGATCCATTACTGCCGACGATGTAGATAGATGGCGATAATAATGACTAAAAATAGCAGTATGATCATTGCGCTGCGTGGATCTTGACTAAAGCCGCGATGCAACAACCGGAAAGTTCCTAGACCATGAAAGCCACCAATCGCAAAGATAGACATGCATTTTCCTCCACTTGTTGAATGTGATTTTTCCCATTATACGCATAACTTAACGGCTTAGACAGTTAAAAAGCCATTGAACAGTGTGTATTTATGATCAATAACTACTTAAACTGCGCAATTAGTAGCGAAAAGTGCTCGCGGGATAAGGAAAAGATGAGTAAGATGAACGTAGCTTATGATTGAGAGGACCTCACCATGGATTGGGTGCATTTAATTCTACAAATTATTATTTACGTGAACGCGGTGCTGGCGTTTATTACCGTCTTTCGCGAACCACGAGATATCGCTGCCACTTGGGCCTGGTTGCTAGTGTTGGTCTTTTTGCCGGTTGTTGGCTTTGTGGCGTACGCTTTTGTCGGGCGTCGGCTGCCGAAGAATCGGTTATTTCAAATTAGAGAGCAAGAACAACTTCAGCTGGATGAACGACTTGCGTTGCAACGTGATGAGTTATCATCTGAACGAAATGAAGCGGACAGTGTTACGGCGACGGCGTTAGGAACCGTTAACTTATTTATCGAGTCGGACCAAGCCTTTTTAACCCGGAACAATCGAATCCACATTATCAGTGACGGCAAGGATTTATTTCATGATCTTTTTGAAGACATCGAACGGGCCAAAAAAAGTATCCATATTGAATTTTATACGATTTACGACGATGAAATCGGCAATGAGTTGCTACAATTATTGATTCGTAAGGCGCAATCAGGGGTAGCCGTGCGTGTGCTTTACGATTCTTGGGGCTCCATGGGGGTTCGACCAAAATTTTATGACCCGTTGCGTGCCGTCGGTGGTGAAGCTTATCCATTCTTACAGACACATAGCGCTTGGGCTGATTTTCGTCTGAATTTTCGTGATCACCGTAAAATTGTGATCGTTGATGGCACGATTGGCTACACTGGTGGCTTTAATATTGGCGATCAATATCTTGGGCGCAAAGCTAAATTTGGTTACTGGCGTGACACTCATTTGCGCATTGTTGGCGCCGGTGTTTACGGTCTTCAATCACGATTTATTCGTGACTGGAACGCCACCAGTCGGCTAAATCCGTTGGCAGTTACCGAAGACTTTTTCAAAGTGACAAAGGTCAAAGGCGAGACTAATATGCAGATTGTCTCCTCTGGGCCAGATTCGGATAAACAGCAGATTAAAATGGGTTACTTACGCCTGATTAATTCCGCTCAGAAACGGCTATGGATTCAATCCCCCTACTTAATTCCTGATGATTCTGTGTTGGATGCCTTACGAGTCGCGGCTGGTAGTGGGGTGGACGTGCGCATTATGATTCCAGATAAGCCGGATCACCCGTTTGTTTATCGGGCGACGGAGTATTATGCTAAGCAGTTGGCCAACGAGGGCGTCAAAATCTTTAAGTACCAAAATGGCTTTCTCCATTCAAAAACCATGGTCGTCGATGACGGCGTTGCTTCAGTGGGATCAGCCAACTTGGACTTTCGCAGCTTTAAACTAAACTTTGAAGTCAATGCATTTTTATACGACCCGCTGATTACCACTGAGTTAGCGAGACTTTTCGAAGCAGATATGCATGATAGCCGACTGGTCACGTATGCCGATTTTAATCGGCAAAGTCACTGGATCCGGTTCAAACAAACATTTTCGCGATTATTATCACCAATTTTATAAATCAGGACTAAATAAAACCACAGTCCACCACACTGCTTGGTGGTGGACTGTGGTTTTATTTGTCGTGAGATTAAATTATGCGAGTCGAATGGAACCTGATTTGGCAGAAGCTGTGACGTAAATGTGCGGATCGTCACCGACTGCGCCATCCTTAAAGGACGTTTTATCATGATCATAGATTGCATTTGCTGGACCCTTAATACTGCCACCGTCTGCATCGAGATCAAAATTGTATTCGACACCAGGAGCAAAGGCGAGCTTGATTGAACCAGAATTGGCGGTCGTATCGAGGTTCCCGGTTAATTGGGCAAAGGCGAGGTTAATCGATCCAGACTGGGCTTTAAAAGTACCGCTACCAATTAAACGCATGCCCCGAATGGCACCAGAGTGGGCATTGATTTCAAACTGATCGGCTTTAACACCATCGAAGCGAACACTCCCACTTTGAGCATTAGCACGAAAAAGTCCGGTTATCGCTAAATGATTCGCTTTTAGTGAGCCGGAATGAAGATCAGCATCTAGATCCTTCATTTGCCCACCATTAATGTTCAACGATCCGCTGCGCACGATTAAACGGACTTGGTTTAAGGCCGCTAGCTCATCGAAGCGAACGCTGCCAGAATGGGCTTTTAAGAGCAGATCACCGGCAAACGATGCTGGAATCAGCAGTTGGGTCCGAATTCGTAGCGGTAACAAATGAGGATGGCGTCCCGAACGAATCGTCAAGGTGCCATCGGTCACTTGGCTACTGCCAAAATAACTTTGATTGCCACGACTCATGTATTCACGAAAGATAATTTCATTACTATCCGAATTTTTGACGACTCGTACAGCTGCGTCAGCGTAGTCGAAATCAATGCGCTCGACTTGACTTGCGCTGAAACGTTGCTCATTCACTAAGTTTAAGCGTTCCACGTAGATTTCCGTATCGGCGGGATTGGTTTGTCCAAACACAGTATCAAAATCGGCGAAGGGGTCATCCGTTTCATGATTGGGTTGAGCTTTTTGATGGTTATCTGTCCAAATGCCTTGATCATCCATCACGAGGTTGCCTAAACGAATGCCATCTTTATTCAAGCTGATCTTGCCATTTTTAATGTTCACGCCGTCTTCATCAATGCGCATGGTTTTACCACCATCCACTACGATCTTGCCATCTGTGATGTCAATATGATGACCACGAAAATGATGAGTCCCAGTAAATTGATGGGTGGTTGAGGTTGTGTCATCATATTTTTTATGTTCATCTTGGTCAGTCGAGTTCTCGCGATTTGTCATAATTTCGTCAACGAGGTCATCCAAGTTGCCCAAGCTGTCAAAAGCATGATTAACTGCATCGGTGATGGTTTCACCTTGGCCTTCATTTTCATGAGCAGCCTCACTTAAATCAGCTTGCAATTCTTCTTTTAATTCTGTCATTTCATCAATCGTCGGGTAGTCAGCGAAGTAGTCTGCTAAACGACGAGCGACCATGTGATCAATTGTGTCCATCTTCAGTGATCCTCCCGGTAATTAAGTCATCAATAATTTTTTTGGCAAAGGTCCAATCAGCAACGTTTTTAGCTAGGGTAGTTTGGCCTTGGGTTGTGAGTTGATAGTACTTGCGTCGCCCACCTTGAGTTTCATTCCCCCAGTAACTAGTGATATCACCGTTCTTTTCTAAGCGTCGAAAAGCGGTATACAAAGTTGCTTCGTTAAGTTCGTAGGCATTATTACTTAAAGCGCGCACGGCCTTCGCGATTTCATAACCGTAACTATCGCCTTGACTAAGGATATTCAAAATAATGGTTGAGGTATGGCCCCGGATAATATCCTTTGAAATTTCGGGCTTCATCAGGCACCTCCTTTTAAGGTTGTTCTTTGAAACGAGTACAATGTACCACGATGTACTGTGCGTGTCAAAGTAATGTGGTTAAAAAAACACTTTGTCGTTCAACAAAGTGTTGTCAAAGCGTATGATACTCAGATCTTAGCCGGGTAGACCGCGAGACTGACGATCCATATTCTCCACCACAACGTCAAAAACATCTCCTAGTGACGCGCAATATTCCAAGATTTCCCAAGGCTGATTGGTGTGAAAATGGATTTTAATCAGATTACTATCGCCCACGGCAATTAGACTGTCCCCGGCAAAAGTTGCTTTAATGTGTGCATCAATTTCATTCTCATCTAAATCATGTCCGTCGATTAGACATTGCGTATCGTATTTAAATTCAATCATGATTATGACTTCCTTTGGCGTGGTTTTTAAACTAGCTCTACCATAACGAAAAGTGGGTTAATTGGGTAGTGAAGTGTCTTTAGAAGTGAATGAATGTCGATCAATGCTTATCTTCGTCGACTGTTTTGAACATATCCTTCTGCTAGCAAATCCAAGGACCAGTGAAAAAAATCGGCGAGAATAAATAAACGATTCGGTGGAATGTCGGCACCCTTTTCATATCGTTGCAGGGCGCTCTTAGAGAATACTGTGGTGTAGCGTTCGTTTAGAATATCTGTTAATTGAGCGATAGATAAGCCCTGAGCATTGCGAGCGTTTCGCAGTAATTGACTAATCATGGCAACTCCTTTTTGTCTTTAGTTTAAGGCAAAAAGGACATTTTTTTGTAGTTTTCGTCAAATTGTTATTGCATTTGATTCGATTTCGGGTTATGATTCGAATGTGGGTCAATTCATCAAGCAAACCGAGGTGATCAGATGCCGCCAGTTAATGACCTTCGTATTTATTTATACGCTCACAGAATTAAAAGAGCCGAAGTGGCTAAAACATTAGGAGTATCAGTTGGAACAGCGGCCAATAAAATTCATGGCAGAACGCCAATTACAGTAGAAGAGGCACAAGAATTACACGACAAATTCAATGTACCAATTTCTTTATTTTTGCATGAATGACCCGATTTCGAGTCAAAAATATTTTTGGAGGTTTAGGTAATGGATAAACATCGAACACAAGCTCAATTAATCGAAGGACGTCGTTTTAAGTTATATAAGTCAGGCAAGGTTTGGATGGTTGCCGGTGCCACATTTTTGACACTTGGGGCACCTGGTTTAGTGGCCGTCCACGCTGATACCACTAATCAAACGACTCAACAAACAGCTCAACAAAGTCAATCAGCGTTAGAGCAAGCTCAAGCTAAACAGTCAGCCGCCAGTGATGGCGTTCAATCTGCGAGTTCTCTAGCTAGTCAAGCTTCAAGTTCTGCTGAAGCAACTAGCGAAGCTGCAAACTCAGCGAGTGAAGGCTTATCGCAAGCTAATTCAGTGACAAGTGAAGCGAATAATCAGCTAAATTCAGCGCAGAGTCAACAATCACAAGCCAGTCAACTAGCAAGTGAAGCAACGTCAGCCGGCATTGCTAGTCAAACAAGTGTTGTCAATTCAGCTACCAATCAAGTAGCCAGTGATAGTAACGCTATCACAAGCGCTCAATCAAATGAAACTTCTCAAGCTTCCTCACTAGCGGCAACTAGTGAAGTTGCTTCCCAAGCTCAAACAAAAGTTGATTCAGATAACGCCGATGTAGCCGCTAAACAAGCCGCTTTAGATGACGCTCAAGCAGGCACTGAAACAGCTACCGCTCAAAAGAATCTTGATTCAGCCAACGCTTCATTGACGACTGCCAATAATAATTTAACGAGTGCGACTAATGCATTGACTAGTGGTGTTGCTCAAACAAATACCGATCAAACAGCACTAAATTCAGCTAACGCCGCCTTGACTGATCACAATAGTCAAATTACCGGCGCTCAAACTGGCGTCAATAACGCGCAAACTCTCGTGAATACTGATCAAACTGCCGTCAATAATACACAAAGTCAGCTGACTTCAGTGGAAAATCAATTGAGTGACACGGATCAAAATCATCTCATCTTTCCTAGCGATTTTGCTCAAACGTTAAAGTCATGGGAAAGTGGCCAGATGAGTGATAGTGACTTTGATGCCTATATGGCTAAAGCATTTGCTGCAAGTAGTTTCAATTATGGACAGCCTAATCAATATCAACCAACTCAAGCTGACTTAAATGATTCAGTTTCTTCTACCACAGGGCTAACTCAATCACAATTACAAGACTTAGCTCAATTTGCTGCTAAACTAGTCAATGAATTGCGTGATGCTTTAGGCGAACCACATGTAAATGTTAGTTTAGTCTCTCAACAAATTGCGCAATCCGTTGCAAGCGCTTACAACGCTGATAATTGGAATTGGGCGAATGGACACGACATGAATGCTTTACATAATGTCGCAACTCAATATGGAATTACTAGTGATGGTTATCCATCTTTGACTGAAGCTGCTGGTGGTGGTTATCAGAATGCTACAAGTCAATTCTTCAACACTGAATATTCAAATGGAACATTGACTATGGCTTCAATGAAAGCTATGACAGCTATGAGTATCGAAGAAATGATTTTCAATGATTTCTCTAGCAATTGGGGTCACATGGAAACTTTAGCAAATTCTGGTTATGATCAGATGGGTATTGCTATCGATGATCAAAATTGGTCTCACTTGAACTTCTTTTCCTCTTCCAACAATACCAATAATCTCAATCTAACGCCTCTTCCCGCACTGTCTGATTCAACAGCTCTCGCTAATCAAAAACAGCAGTTGCAATCTCAACTAACGCAACAGCAAGCCACTCTCAAAAATGATCAACAAGTTCTCCAAAACGCTCAAGCTAAGCTAGCAAGTTTGCAGAATGACACGTCTTTCGCCAGTGCAGTCAGTCTAGCTCAACAGAAATTTTCCAGTGATCAAAGTCAAAATCTAGCTTTAAGCGTCAAGCAAAGTCAAGCTAAGCAATCAGTTCAAAACGCTCAAGCGAATGTCACAGCTTCTCAAGCAGCTTTAGCGCAAGCTCAAAAAGATGACAGTAATCAATCAGCAAACATTCAACAGAAAACCGCTGATTTGAATGCCGCCAAGAGTCAGTTAGCCGCAGACAGTCAAGCGTTGAATCAAGCCAATGCCAACTATCAAGCAGCTTTAGCCGCTGATAATCAAGCAAAAGCCGCCATTCAAGCCGCTCAAGTGACACTAAAGAGTGATCAAGCTAATCTCGCTGATCAACAGCAAAAATTAGCTGACATGAAGAATGCTCAAGCCAATTTAGCAGCCGCCAATCAAGCCGTTCAAGCCGCTCAATCAAAAGTTGATTCAGCAAATGCAGCTCTCACAAACGTTCAATCAAACTATGATTCAGCTAAGTCAGCTGACGATGCCGCTCAACAAGCCTATCAAACAGCGTTGACTAAACTAGCCGCCGCTAACAAAGCCCTTGATGAAGCTAATCAAGCAGTCGCTGATTTAGAGAATCAAACAAGCGACAATGATGGAAATAGTGGAACAACTGGAACGACTACAGGCGATAATGGAAGTTCAACTAGTGGAAATGATTCGACTGGAACTACTGGTGATGATGGAACGACGGGAGAAGGCAATTCGACTTCGACTAACGGTAATTCAACTGGGGAAACTAGTAATTCAAGTGAAACCGGCACAACTGGAAACTCAAGTGAAACTAGTGGAAATACGTCGAATAATGAAACTAGTAATGGTAAAACGAGTGAAAATGACGGCAAGTCTTCTGAAAGTAATGGCATGAGTTCAAATTCAATCAAGCCAACGCCAACCAGTGTTCAGAAGCGAACTGAGACGACGAGTTCAGCGATTCAGTTGGGGAACCGGACAGTTGTGATGCCAGAGAATGCGACAAAATCAGCTATGACGACGACATTACCGAAAACGGGTGAACAAGAAGTTCGGGCAACTGGCTTACTTGGTTTATTAATCGGGGCAATTTTGAGTTTCGGTGCATTCGGTTATCAACGGAAGCATTAAACGAAAAGTTGGCGTCATTTGCCTATAATTTGAGGTTGAGATGAGTAAAACATTACGGAATATTCTAATCGGAATTATTATTGTGCTCGCTGTCATTTGTTTATTTGTGATTGGACGATTAAGTGCCGGCGGTGAACATAGTAACGCTAGTTCGCATAGTCAACAGACAACGAAAACTAGCGAATCCAGTGATAAAAAGGTCGCAAATAAAGGCAATTTTTCGATTGCTGAATTAAAGAACAATCCGAAAGAGTCCGCTGTGGCCATTGTTTATTATGGGGTGAAGTACGTATCCAATAATCAGACCTGGCATAATATTTTTACTGACGGGGGCAATGGGTTCACGATTTCAGTTAAGACCGTGGATCAGAATACGGCAAAATATTATGTTGAAACGCGCACTGACACCAATAAAGATCCGAATGCGGTTTATTACAGCCTAGTCGGGAATGACCATAATGAAGTTGCTTTTTACGATAGCCAAGATAACGAGCTACTGAAAGTCTCACTAAAAGCGATTCAGACTTATGCCAATCAGAACTTTTCCGAGGCTGATATGGCGGGTCGCACGAAAAAAGTGGACATTATTCAGGCTTCAGGCAGTAACACGACTTCAACACCGGGGACTGATTTAGTTGCTGATGCGCAAAATGATCCCACTAAGTATGCCGAAGAGATTATGACTTATGCCGAACAAGTAAACATTGCAACGGAGTTTAATCAGCCATTGTGGTGGGATAAGTTAGATCAACTTAAGAGTCATTTCGGTGGTTATTATCATATTTATCAATCCAGTGATACTGGGGAATTCAGTTTGGATACGCAAGCAGGTGGTGGACTCGGATTTGATGCCCCTCAAAACGGCAACGTAAAATTCTTTGTTTCTGGTGGTCCCAGTGCGTCTGGTAATGGATCGCAAGAAGTGAGTGTTGATATTGCGCAGATTGAAGCTCAATTAGATAGTGGGAACACGTCTTTGGTCAGTGTTAAATTATCGCAGAATTAAGCTAGTTAACATAATCTCCATTAACAAAAGTAAGCCCGTCATCATTGAGATGGCGGGCTTTTATTTCGAAAACTTTGTGAAATTGAATTGGTCTAGTTGAACAAGCTTGATTTAGAGCGGTTTGTATCAGCTAAAAGTTAGTGAAATTGACGTGATTTATGTATAGAAAAAGGTGTGCCATCGCACACCCCAATCGATCGCACCCGCTACCAGACAGGTACTTGGCAACATGCTTACCACAACACATTCCCCAGATGAATCTTGTTCCAAACTATCACTATATATGATAAGACATTAAATCGCTTAGTCAACGTTAATAATGCGACTTTCTACACAATAAAAAAGCTGCCCGCCACCTAGCGAACAGCTTTCCGTAACTCGGTCTTCGCAAACGACCCATGGCAATTTCACCAAGTCATCATTCGCTCACAAGCTACTACCGGATGTCCCGGCTGTTTAATTGTGCAGCCCCGGGGACTGCTGAATAAATGACGGATTCTAGGTTGCCGTCAGCCTGTTGCCGATTGATGAACACTTCATCCAATCGACCTTGTCGGTGCATTAGGAAGGAATCTTTCTAAGGCCAACACGGATTAACGCAGTCATGATTCACGCTCTAGCAAATCAACTAAAACATCTGATTGAAATGGGACGTTCGCTCCCTGACGATGTTTTTGAAGGCTTTACCATTTCACGGAGCAGTGACTTCATGCCCTGAACCACGGCAATTGCTGCGGGGTTCTCACTTGATTAAAGGCCAACTTCCTTCCTCACCATGCAGTATAGCAGAGACTTTATGGAAGCGCTAACAAAATGCCTGAAATTGATTAACATTCAAAGCAAATCCTCCGATCTTTTTCAGGGCTCATGCTCGCGAAGTTCAGGCTGGTTGACGGGAACGACAATGTAAACAGTTTAACCTAGGTCCCAAGCCGCTAATCAACGATTCACCAAATGTTTACGCGGTCAATCAATTAGCTAGCGGTGTCACTGAAGCTGATTTCGAGTAAAATGTAATTAACAAGTCACTGTAATATTTTAGAAGGAGCTAGGCTGTGACATTAAACTTTATTTTGGGTGCCGCTAAGTACGACCATCGGCAAACGTTAATTGAACAAATACACGCCTCGATGGTCGAGCACCCAACCGATCAATATTTTGTGTTAGTGCCCAACCATATTAAATTTAATGCGGAAGTTGGCGTCTTAACCGCGCTGAAACAAGCTACTGGTCGAGCCGATGCACCACTGTTTGCTGATGGACAGGTGCAAGTATTTTCGTTTACCCGATTGGCCTGGTATTTCATGAAGAATACAGCGACCTATCAGTTACCGCGTCTATCTAACGCGGGTTTAAGCATGTTGCTATATCACATTATTGCTGATCATCAGACTGAATTGACGGTATTTGCAGGAGAACTTAATCAGACCGGATTTATTAATCAATTGGTGCGTCAGTTTGCGGAACTGAAGGTCGGCCGAGTGAGCGCTGAAGATTTGCAGCGTCTGGCGGGTCAACTAACGGTTTCACAGCAGAGTGATCTAGGTGGAAAATTACATGATTTGGCGATTGTGTATCAGGCTTATACGGAGACGTTGGCCGGAAAATACATCGACAACGCTGATTTAATTAACCAGTTAACTGATTACTTTGCCGCCGGGGATCACTTGAATCACGCGCATATTTATTTAGATGGCTTCACCGGATTTTCCGCGCAAGAGCAACAATTGCTAGCGACTTTGATGGTTAAGGCAGCATCGGTCACGGTCTCCTTAGTGATCGATCAGGCGCCAAAACAGGCACCGATGATGGGCGATTTGTTCTACCAACCGGCACTCGCGTATCAACGACTGGTGGCATTAGCCAAGGCCAATCAAGTGCCAGTTCAACTGGATACGATGGCTAAAACCAGGCGAGTTAGTGATTCGTTAGCAGCATTGGATGACTATTGGGTTGCCAGTCGACCGGCCAATCGGGTACCAGCCCAACCACTATCAGCTCAAGACCAGTTGCAAATTTTTACGGCAACGAGCCGGCTTGACGAGTTAAACCAAGTGGCGCGGCAGATTCGCACGCTGGTGGCCCAACAACCGGAACGCTATCATTACCGAGATTTTTTGGTCTTGAGTCGACATTTGGCGCCGTATGAGAATTTTCTTGGGCCTGTCTTTGATCAAATGGAAATTCCTTATTTTGACGATTCAGATAAGCCGATGGATCAGCATCCCTTAATTGAGTTGGTCGGGGCGTTATTTGACGTACGTAGCCATTTTTATCGTTATCAAGATGTGATGCGGTTACTTAAAACCGAATTGTTAATCCCGATGATTGATGGTCAACAGTTATCTATTGAAGCCTTTCGTCAGGCCTTAGCTTTGACGGAAAATTGGGTACTGAAGACCGGCATTGAAGGCGCTGCTTGGCTTGATTCTGCAGATTGGTCCTATTGGCGCCTATTTAATGCGGCTGATGAAACCCTAACGGAGAAAGATCAGCAGGTTCAACGACAAATCAATTTGATCCATCATTACATTCGGCAAACGTTACCACCATTGTTTAAAGCACTAGATCGGGCCACAAATGGTTTAGCAGCCGCGAAGATTTTATATGAATTCCTCGTTAACCATGGTGTCGTGGAGGTATTAAATTCATGGCGACAAACGGCCACTGAGCGTGGTGATTTGGCACGAGCATCCAGAACCGAACAGACTTGGCACACATTTACGAATATTTTGGATGAATACGTGAGTTCATTGGGAGAAACCACTGGTTTTGACGTGGATGAATTCGCTGCCTTGCTCTTAAACGGTTTTGACGGCGCGGCTTATACGCAAATTCCCGCCACGTTGGATCAAGTGACGGTGTCGGAGACCGGAATTGCTCAGCAAAATGATTATCAGGTCGTCTTTATGATTGGGGCCACAGATGATGTTATGCCTGATACGGTGAGTGAAAGCACCATTTTGACGGACAGTGATCGGGATCAATTATCACCGCAACTGGCGACGGACCAATTTTTAACGCTGGGTGCCGGTGAACAAATGACTACTGATCCATTTATCAACTATCTTGGTTTTTTAACGGGTTGTCAGCGATTAGTCTTATCATATCCGCAGGCTAGTAGTGATGAAATAGGATTGCAGCCGTCCCGATATGTGACGGAGATTGCTGACCACTTCAAGTTGCCAATCATTACTTATAACGCTGATCCAGAGGTGGAAAGCCAGCAAATTTCAGCGATCCAACCGTTTGTTGGTTCCCCCCGTTTTACGTTGGCAAACCTAGTCAAAGTGAGCTATCAAGCCAAAACGCAACAGAAATCACTACCAAAACTGTGGCTCTATTTATATCGATGGTTGCAGTTCTCGTCACTTCAGGCGCTGACCAATCAACTATTAGCTGGGTTAGACTATCGCAATGTTCCTGAACCATTGCGGCCGGAAATCGTCACTGGTTTATATGGTGATGAATTAAATACCTCGATTTCGCAGTTAGAAACCTTTTATCGAAATCAATACGAGTACTTTTTGAAATTCGGTTTACGTTTAACTCAACGGGATGAATTTGAACTGTCACCGGCCAGCACCGGTGAATACTTCCATCTGGCGTTAGATCAATTGATGAAACGCGTTGTCAGTGAACAACTGGACTTAAGCCGTTTATCCGATGATGCCATTAACCGGTTAATTAATGACGTGATGCCAGACATTAACGAACAACCACAATTTGCCATTTTAAATAGCTCTCATCGCATGGGCTATATTCGCGCTCAGTTAATTGAGACCGTCAAACGAATGGCGGTCATGATTGGGCGACAGCAGCACACTACTCAAATGCGACCGTTGGCAACGGAAGTTCTCTTTGGTCATGTGGGGGCTGAGCAAGGTTTACCAGCGCTGTCATTTAAACTCGGCGGTCGACATCAAATCAATGTTCGAGGGAAAATTGATCGGATTGATGGCGTGTTAACGGACCAACAGGCTTATCTGAGTGTGGTGGATTATAAGTCTGGGCGCCGAACTTTTGATTTTGAACAAGCTTATTATGGATTGTCGATGCAAATGTTAACGTACTTGGATGCCTTACAGCAGGACGCGACGCGGTTACCCAACTTAGCGAATGGTGTGACGCCGGAATTAGCGGGCGCTTTATATTTGCACATTCAAAATGCGTCACTACCGTTAAATGTGCTCGGAAAAGGCAAATTGCTTGATCTAGATGACTTAACGAAACTTGATGCGGCGTTGTTAAGCGCTTATAAGTATCAGGGCGTGTTGGTGGCTGATCCAATGCTGTTAGCGGCGTTAGACGATTCGGTCAGTACTGGGGGTACATCGAAGATTTATCCGTTTGCGATTAAAAAAGATGGTAGTCTCATGGCGAGTGCGAAAAATGTCATCACTCCAGCGCAACTGAAGAAATTGTTAAAGCATGAAGAGGATTTGATTAAAGCTGCGGGGACCGCGATTTTCAACGGCGAAACACGCTTGAATCCATTCCAGGATGCCCGTAAACGCACGGGTCTACAGTATTCACCGTATCCGGCGATTATGCGATTTGACGCGATGTTGCCGGAAAATCGGTATCATATGTTAGATAAATTAGGACCAGAAGATGTATTAGCTCGGCTTGAAGATGATGATAAATCCCCCAAGGACCAGCAAAAGGAGGCCGATGATGGCGAATAAATCACTGAATTTTACCCCAGCGCAAGACGCTGCCATCCATCATGGCGGCCATAATGTGTTGGTTTCTGCCTCGGCTGGTTCTGGTAAAACTCGCGTATTAGTTGAGCGGGTGATTACGAAATTATTGGATGAACAACGGCAAATTGATATTACTAATTTACTGATCGTGACCTTTACGAATGCGGCGGCCAAAGAAATGCGCGACCGAATTCAGACGACACTGCGCGATCAAATCAATGCTACCGTTGGCAGTGACGCTACTAGCAGTCAACAACGCCGGCGGTTATTGCATCAACTGACCCTTCTGAATAGTGCAGATATTAGTACACTGGATGCATTTTGTTTACGACTCGTTCAAAAATATTACTATGTCATTCACTTGGATCCTGTTTTCCGTCAATTAGCAGATGAGACTGAAGCCCAGTTACTCAAAGAATCTGTATGGAGTGAGCTACGTGAAACGCTATATGCCGAAGATGATGGTCAGTTTGCGACATTGACGCGAAATTTTTCAGGGGATCGCGATGATCAAGGCTTACAAGACCTAGTCTTTCGGTTGGCCACTTTTGCGACCGCTAAGGCAGATCCATCCGGTTGGTTACGTGGATTGCCGACTGCATATCAACTGGCAGAACAAGATTTGTGGCATAGTGATCTTGTGCAAAAGTACGTCGCGCCAGCGGTGCAGAATGCATTGACACAATGTCTGAATGATGTGCAAACGGCCCAAAATTTGACCGATGGCTTTTCAAGCATGGATTACATCGAAAAATGGACGCCGCTGTTAAAGGAACTATCCGAACGTTTCACCAACTTACAGACGGTGGTTGACGATACCGATTGGGATCAGCTGCGGCAGACAATTGCCGAGGTCGATACAGGGCGTGCGCCACGGTTGCTCAAGCTTGATTCGGATGACCAACGGATCCATGACCAATTGAAAGCACTACGTTTAGGCTTGAAACAGCGGCTAGATGGGTTGCTGAATCAGTATTTCGCGCTGAGTGAAGCTGACTTGCGCCTGGTTAATCAGCATGCCGGTCAGTTAGTTACCCAGTTAGCGGACATTGTTCAGCAATTTATGGATGCGTTCAGTGCCGAAAAACGCCGCCGTCACTTGGTGGATTTTGGTGATTTAGAACACTTTGCGTACGAAATTTTGCAAGATCCCGGTGTGCACGAGGCGGTCAGTCAAAAGTATCATGAAGTGTTGGTGGATGAGTATCAAGATATCAATGAACTACAAGAACAGATCTTACAGTCAGTCGCTCATCAAGACCCTGAACCCGGCAACATGTTCATGGTTGGCGATATGAAACAATCGATTTATCGCTTTCGACTGGCAGATCCCACCTTATTCCTGCATAAATACAATACTTTTAAAACGGCTGACGAAGCACTTTCTGATGTCGATGATGAGCGAATTGTGTTAGCGGATAATTTCCGCTCGATGAAAAACGTGGATGAATTTACGAACCTGATCTTTTCACAACTGATGGATGAACGACTAGGCGAAATGAACTATGCCGGTGATGCCGAACTCCAATACGGACCGAAAGATTATCCGTTGGATCAAGTTCCCCCAGCAGAGGTACTGATTTATGAAAGTGGCACACCGGCGCCTGCTGCGGATGCACCGGCAGATTTAGAAGACGTCGATGATGCGTTAGCGATCAATGATCGAGCAGAGGGCCAGATTGTGATGGTCGCTGCTAAAATCCGTGATATGGTTGCTAACCATGAACAACTTTACGATCGCAGTAGCGGTCAGTATCGCGATCTACAATATGGCGATGTGGCCTTGTTAGTGCCGACGCGCAATAATAATTTACTGTTACAAGAACAGTTTGCTAAGTTAGGCGTACCGTTAGCCGTGCGTGACACTGCCAATTACTTTCAAACGACCGAGATTCAAATTATGATGTCACTGCTACAGATTATTGATAATCCGTATCAGGACATTCCACTAGTGGCCGTGTTGCGCTCGCCAATTGTAGGATTAGGTGAAAATGAATTAGCTTATTTACGCATTCAAAATAAGACCAGTGATTACTTCCAGGCGCTCCTCGATTTTGAACAACGGGTTGTTGAGCTGCCAGAACAGGTCGGCGCGTTTGGGCAACAAATCCATGAACGCATTCAACGCTTTTTAAGCCAGTTAGATGAATTTCGTGACATTGCTCGCCAAAATCAGCTAGTGACCTTAATTTGGACCATTTATCAACGAACTGGCTTTCTCGACTATGTGGCAGGGATGCCAGGTGGTCAACAACGGGCCAATAATTTACACGCCTTGTATGCGCGCGCTGCGGACTATGAAAAGAGTAGTTTTAAAGGCGTCTTTCAATTCGTTCGTTTTATCAACGAGATGCAAAAACATAATAAGGATCTGGCCGAAGTCAATGTCGACAATGAAGAAAACGCGGTCTCTGTGATGACCATTCATGGTAGCAAAGGACTGGAATTTCCCGTTGTCTTCGTGATGGACGCTTCTCATGGCTTTAATCTGTCAGACCAACGTAGTGCGGTCGTACTTGATGACCACTTAGGGATTGGCATCAGCTGGTTAGATTCGCAGCGGCATTTGAAAATTGATACGCTCCAAAAGAAGATCGTGGCCAATCAGGCGACCAATAAATTATTATCTGAAGAGATGCGGGTGTTATATGTTGCGCTAACCCGGGCGCAGCAACGGTTGTTTGTCGTCGGCACTTACCAAGATCAAGCAGATTTATTGAGACACTGGCAGCGCGCGGCGACTAATCCAGAATTGACCCTTAACCCAACTGCGCGTAGCGAGACGAAGAACTTTATGGATTGGATCGGGATGGCGCTGTTGCGTGTGCCGAGGGTAGCAGATCAATTAGGTGTCGGGCAATTAGTGACGCCCTTACCATTAGATGAAGCTGGACAGCAGGATCGACTGACCAGTTTTAAACTGACGATGGTGACTAAGGCACAGTTGCAGCAAGCGGGGATCTTAGCCGTGGTAGATGATCAACCTTCCACGTACCTCACTGACTTGCAAGCTAAGGCACAGCAAACAGTGGTTAGCGACTTGAACGTTGATGCCTTGGAACAAGTATTAACCTTTACCTATGCCAATCAAGCAGCTACCCAAACAACGGCCTATCAATCGGTATCAGAATTAAAACGTTTGTTTGAAGAACCGGATCAAGCCGAATTAGGCACTTTGATGTTAGACGAAGAAGCCAAAGCACGTTCACGGGTGAATACTGAAATTTTGCAGACGCCTAGATTTATGCAAACAGTGACGGCACCATCCGCCACCGAAATTGGGACTGCGACTCACTTGGTGCTGCAAGAAGTCGATTTAACCAAGGGACAACCCTCACGTGAACAGCTACAACAAGTCATTAACCAGTTAACGGATGCTAATGTGTTAACAGCTGCTGTGGCTTTACAGATTAATGTTGACCAGTTAACGGCCTTTTTCACGCAACCACTAGGTCAAGCTGTTTTAGCCCATACCAATGATCTCCAACGTGAAGCTGCTTTTTCACTCTTGATTCCTGCCTATCAACTGTATCAAGGGATTCATCAACCGGCTGATGTCAGTCAGGCCGAACAGGTGCTGATTCACGGAATCATCGATGGCTACTTCATTGAAGACGGCGCCGTCACCGTATTTGATTACAAAACAGATTATGTCGATCAAGCGCATCGTGAGTCTGCATTAGCAACATTGGCGGATCGTTATCGCGGTCAATTGAACTTGTATGCGGCCGCCTTGACGAGCATGACCGGCTTGCCAGTGGCGCATAAATTCTTGTATTCATTGAATGCGGCCACGGCGATTGAAATTTAACATGATTAGAGCTACCTAAATAACCCCCGCAACGTTGGTAATACTGGCGTTGCAGGGGCTATTTGCGTTTGTGAAAATACAACATTTCAATTAGCTCATTGATGAGTTTGATACTGGCTTTTTAGGTAGCTGTATTTCATCCTTCAATTGAATTTAATCGAAGATATCGCCAAAGAAAAAAGACCAACAGCCAATCACTAAGATCACTGTGCAAATAACGATGAAGTAAATGAAATTGTGTCGGTTTGCCAACCTTTTTGCGAATACGTCGGGCCCAAATCTTCTAAAATATAATGCTTGGAGGTAAGAAACTCCGAATAAGACAACTAGAAAGATCAGTGCCCACATAACTTTGGTCGTAAACATAAGCTGCTCCCTTCATTTTTTATTAGGGTATTTTAGCGGAGGCACTAAAGGCAGTAAATCCAGACAATCACCATGATCAGTACTCATGAATCTGTGTTTAAATCATGCCACCAGTACGCTCAGTAGTGTTGTCGCGTCGGAAATCCAATGGACATAAATCCCGTTGCGCAAACTATTGGCTCCCCGCCACGACGCGGTGAGCGGATACCGAGAGACACCAACGATAAATACATACGCCCAATTCATCTGATAGTGAGGTAAGTGTAAAAACATAAAAATAATACAGCCGATTAGATTAACGATTGGCCAGGAATGATTTTTAAATTTAGTTTGAGATACTAAGCGAATTAGTGGTAATAAAAGCGAAGCCATCGCAACTTCTTCTCCGACTATGGATACCAATAATTTGAATGTTAGCCATAGTCGCATAATTACAGAAAGCGTTGTTAAATAGGCCCGGGTACCAGCTGGGTTAATCGCGACTAATTCAGCAGGTTTAGTTAAAACCACTAGCAGAATCGCAATGAGTTCAAAAACAAAAAGCTGCAAGACATATTTTAGGAGTACACGCCATTTAGGACTTGGCAGTGGGCGGAAAAAATCCGGGATGTGGTGAAAACCGTATAAAATCCCGAGGCTTAGCATTCCAGTAAGAAGCATTGATAGCCAACTGAGAAAGTGGCTCATGGACAGCTGATTTAGGTAGCCGATGATAAATAACAACACGGTAAGGGGATAATATTTATTTTTAAAATTAAAATTTTCCATTAAAGCGCTCGACTAGCAATGGGGTAAACTTTGCCAAATGCATACCTGATATTAGACTTGATTCGGTTAAGTTCACTAAGGCAATGCAACATACCGTTAATCAAGCTAGAAACTGTTTCTCCAAATGTGGACAAACTAATTAGTCGGTTTTCCATGATAATTGCTCCTCAATCGTGGTCATGTGACTCCATGTTTTAAGTTAGATGGAAATAATAAGAAACGAGCAGTACATTCCTAGTTACTTGGATGAATTGGTTAAGCTTGCACCACACCTAAATTGTAAAACACTTCACAAATTGATGCGCAATTTTTTGTTTTATACTTTAAATCGAATAAATTTGTTGATGTTATGCGATAAACAAAACTATGGATTGATAATCCTTATTGAACAGATTTGTTATGCTGATTTACTTATGCAATAAGCCATTTCCCAAAAACATTGAATCTTGGAAAACTTCAAACCCAGGTTCCAATGTTGAGTCCGACATCATGTCCAATGTTTGGTTTTTGCAAAGCAGTATAAAGCGCAAGCGCTTCTGCTGAAATGTTCTTTGATAATGCCAATTTTCCAAAGCTTTGTTGTAAATCTTTGATAACCCGTCCTTCATAGGCTCCTGAGTTAAGTTCATTAATGCCCGCATCAATGATTTTTTGCTCATTTTGTTTTTTAAAATGTAATTGTTTTAGTTGACTTAATAATTCTTTGTCCACGTTAACTCATTCCTTTTAAGAGATTTAGTATGGAAAATGTTGAACCCAACCATTCATTCGACATTCTTAGATGTCATGTTAATGGTTTTTAATTTTCATCTATAATTAACCTGGGAGGTTATTTTAAACAACTCAACAAATTTTTTATCAGAAATTAGTTTTCCAAGTGTGTTGTGCAGCCTGCTGCTGAACATACATTCCGCCTCCCACGGTGTCCCACCAAGTTTTTTACTAATTTTCAGGTACAGACCCACCGAAAATGACTTTTAAACTAAGTTGTTTAACCGACTTAAATGAATTTTGAGCGATGAGTAATTTAACTAAATTTGGTTTAGCTTTCATAGCCCTTACTCTTTGCCAGTTATGGCGCTTACCTAATCTTATTATATCTCTTCTGAATATCTTTAAGGTGTGTGACCATAGACCAAAGGCATACTCAAGGGCTTGCAATATTCCAGCCACTAAAACCACCAGAAATTTTGATTGAATCGACAGCATTTATCTTAGGGAAGTATCCAAACTACTTAAATTTGTTTTCATGATTATCCTTCCATACTTGCGATAAACGACTCAGTATTTCTGTCTGGCACCGAAAACGATTTTGCTTATAATATTCCGTTGTTATGTATAGGAGGGTAAAATAACTTCCCTCGTTTTTAGCAATTCCCCAATGAAGCGATGTAAATATAAGCACATGTTCTTTGTGTTTTAATGTAATTGTCGTTATCGTTTATTTAGATCAAGCTTTAAAAAGCAATGACTTTTTAAAGTTTACATGCGAATAGTCATGCGCTGGGTGTACTAATACGAGATGAGACGCAATTCGCTCCTTAATAAAATTTACTTTCATTGTCCATCTACTCTGTTTAGGAGGGCTAATATGAAATTCGATCGTAGGTTTTATAAGAATATCTCTTTTTGGGTTTATCTTATTTTAGCCGTATTTGCTGCCTCATCTTTAGGTATAAAAGTCTTCAGCATTGCTTGGTGGGGTTGGTTAATTCTATCTATAATTTTTACCCTTGCACTTTTGCGTACTCTGATTAAAAAACCCGGAAAATCCAATATCTCAAAAAATATCTCAAAAAAATGACTATTTTGATGATCTCTTTGTGATCATCAGACGAATAATCATAATTCATCTGACAAACATGAAGAGATTTTTATGCACCTAGTTCTGAATACTTAGTCCTAGAGAGGGTGGTATTTTTACAGGGATTTAATCGCACTGGCTTATCGTAACCGATTGTTGCGCGGTAACATAGACTTAACGAAAAATCTTGTTGGGTTGGTTTTAGTGCTGTTTAGAGGTTTATTAGGCGAGTACAGTAGAAAAGGTAAGGTCTCCATCAAGAAAAATATGAGGCCATTTTAAGAGGCTGGATAGATAATTAAAGTTCTGATTAAATGACCAGAAAAGCTAAATCTTTTTATACAAAGCTGGTAACTTGAACTGACAGAGAAATACAGGCTCAAGCCAGAAGTAACCTACTTTAGGTCTAAACAATGGTCAATGCTATGCCATTCGATTTCAAGTTTTTTGACAATGCTGATACTTGTGTGATTCTATGATGGTCAGCCAGCATATCTCCATGTAAATAGCAGTCTAGGATGTTTTATCCTAAACTGCTATTTATTGTGATTTATTTATATACTATGGGCTTGCTGAAGTTAGCGAACGGGGCTAGTGCCGTCCTTGCTCTTTTAGAACTAATTTTGTGTACGAGCTCCGGCAGAATGACATTAGCCTATGACTCAATCAGCATCCAGCTCACTTTGCGGTAGTGTTTGCTGTAACAATTGCCGAGCTGCCAACCAAAATAGGAGAGCTTCCATGGCATTGTATTGAATCACCGCGGCTACAGACATCGACGATAACTGCTCATCGCTAAGTTTGGAACGTTTGAACGTGCCATCGGCGGCTTCGTGGTTAAACATATTCGCGAATCGATCGTAACCAGTCTGGGGAGAATTCTCGACGAGGATGTACTGGAGGGCTAGCCGTAATTCTTCTAAAGTGAAGATGTTCTTTAATAGACCGACGACGATGGCGCCAGCGAGATGGATCTGGTGATAGTGTTTTTTATCCGGCGGCACCAACACGTTGGCCTTGAAATAATTATGCATCATCGTCTTAGTAATGGTGTCGTGAGTGATGGGCGCCAAATACTGATTGGTTAGGTCCAGTAATTGAGTTAAATGTAAGTCAAAGGTGGGTAGATCCTGCCATAGTGGCAAGCGCATTGGTGGCAGGCCACTGGCAGGATTGATTAGGGTGCTCATGAAACATTTCTCCTTTGATTGATGATCAGCTAGTCCGCCTGAACGGTAATACCCACTAAGCCAGGGCCAGTGTGGGCGCCGAGGGCAGCAGAAATCTCACCGGTTTCAATCGTCAGTTGGGGAAATTGGGTATGCAGTTGCTCGATGATGGTGTCCATTAGAGGTTCGTTATCGCCATTAGCGACTGCTACGCGCACTTGGTTATGCGACTTAATGTCGTCGACAGCTAAGGCGATCATTTTATCAATGGCTTTTTTTTCAGTGCGTGCCCGGGCGATGGTCGTGTAGACGCCTTCCTCATCACAGGTGATGACAGGTTTGATACTTAATGCTGAACCGACCAACCCGGCAACCCGGCCGATACGTCCGCCAGCTCGTAAATAAGTCAAAGTTGGAATGTAAAAATAGACGTGACTGTGTGGAATCGCGGCGTCTAATTTGGCGACGATACTGTTAAAAGAATCACCAGCTTCGATGAGGTCTTCGGCATAAACTGCAAATAAGCCACTGCCGATTCCGATACTTTGGGTGTTAATGACGGACATCGTCACATCCGTCTGTGAATCAGCTGCTTGTTGAAAGGCGTTGTTGGTCACAGACAAAGCAGCAGACATGGTGATCCCGATGACGTGAGTGTATCCCCCTGCCTTTAAATCATCAATTTGCGTCATAATGTCGCCCATCGTTGGACTCGCTGTTTTAGGTAATTCTGCAGCAGCAGCTTGGCGTTGATAAAATTCTGCTGGAGTAATCTTTTGCCCATCGGCGTACGTTTGTCCATCAATGGTAATTTGCAGGGGCACGATACGTAGATTATCTTTTTCGGCAATTAAACGGGGTGGCACATCGGAACCTGAGTCCACTAACAACGCAATCTTTTCAGTCATGGGAATCTCCTGTTTGTCGTTTAAAAAACTGTAAAAATAGATTCGAACATCCTTTATATAGTTTTAAATACTACATTTTTTGTCAGTGATTGTCTAGTATGAAGAGTGAATTTAGTATGCGACAAAAAAGATCGAAATAGACGCGAACTTGTTGATAGCAAAAAAGCGCAGCGAACGGTTCACTGCGCTGAAAAGTTAGATTGTTATTGTTAATTGGTGCGGGATAAAGCCAAAGTTGAACAGTCTTATATAGAGTATGGAATATATGATACCTACTCAACGTGGCGCATGTTGCTCACCCTTACGAAAGATTTGTTGGTCAACAACGTATAACACCAGGCCGATCACGATGCTGATGCCACCAAAGGCCCACGTTTTTAAAGGTGCGCCAGCTAGAATGTAGATCGAAAAGGCAATTGCTAGAATGGGGATGACCGGGCCGAGTGGTAATTGCCAGCCATCATCTCTGGCGTCTGTATCTCTTTGCGATTTAATCGTCGCTAGGGCAGTGGCCAGGTATTGAATGATCGCGATGATCACGACGCAAGAGGTCAGAAAAAGGTAATCGCCGCTGAACAATAAGGCAATGCTAGCCAAAGTTGTCAGCAGGATGGACATCCAAGGGGTGCCATTTTTCGTCTTTTTACCAATAATTGCGGGCAATAATTGTTCTTCGTTAGCCAATGAGGAAGCGACAAACGGCGTACTGAACGAAACGGAAATGGCGACCCCTAAAATTGAGACGAGCATGCCCAGCAAAATAACGAGTTGACCCGATTGCCCCAGTACTGTGGCGAAAGCAGCGGCGACCGGGGTTGTTCCATTAATGATGTTTGGTCCGAGAAGGCCAATGACAACTAGTTGGGCGGCACCGTAAATGACCGCCACCAGTACAGTCACCACAATCATCGCGATGGGGAGATTACGTTTGGCATTGGCCATATCACTAGCGGCAATCGGCAAAAAGGAAAAGCCGGCGAACATATAAAAGATGATATTAAAAGCCTGACTATAATTGCCAAAGTTATAATGGCTAGTTTGAACGAAGTTACTACCTTTCATGACCCAAATTCCAATCAGAATAAACGCGCCAAGGACTAGCAACTTAGCCACTGAGGAAATGTTGTCGGCCAAGCCAGACAGTTTATCGCCGGCAAGATTAATTACCGCCAACACGATGATTAGCACTGTACCGAGAAGATTGTATGGAAGCGTTTGTTTCAGCGAGGGCATAAAAAATTGCAAGGTATTCAATAACGCCGCAATTTCTGCCGCGATCGTAATGATGCCTTGAATCCACGCTAAAAAACCGATGATAAATCCGGGAAAGCGACCGAAAGCATGATAGGTGTATAGCCAAGCGGCTCCGTTACCTGAAACACGACTCGCCATATCCGCAAAACATAAGGCGATGGTTAAGGTCGCTAGTGCAGCCAGTAAAATGAGCACTAAACTAAAGTTACCAGATAATTTATACATTTTGCCCGGCAATAGAAAGATACCGGAGCCTAAAATGCCATTTAAACCAAGCAGGATCACCGCGCCAAGTCCTAATTGAGTTGCCTTTTTTGGATGAGTCATATCTTTCACTCCCATATGTGCGTCTAGTTACACCTAGAGTAGCGATAATGACTCAACTGAGGCAAATAATATTCCTCTGAATTAATGAGGGTCGCCGATGTTGGTGTGCCTTAATGTGTCACAATCGTAAACAGCCAGCTGCCGCCTAAACTGACTAGTATAAATGGGAAGCAGTCCAAGTTAACCTTGAACAAGGGGATGATGGTGAGCATGGTCTAGGCGTTGATCGTTTTGAATAGCGAAATGTTAATCAATAAAGGTGGTAAGGTATGGATCGCGTCTAAGAGTTCTAGGATAAAGGTAAGGCCGAGGGTGGTTTTATAAATCAATGGATTTTTGCCAATTAATGGCCGTAATAATCCGAGGAAAATAAGCAACGTTTCTAATGGATAGATGAAACTTAATAAAGGGGACGAATACAAGATGATGTGATCCAAGCCAAAGGTGGCTAGTCCCCAGTTATAATCACTAAGTTGGCTTGGTTGAATTGAGAAAATTAAGTTACCTAGCCCTAATGTTTACTCTGCTATGCATCGTTTTTATCTGTTATTTTGATGGTGTGAAGCTTACTCGGTTTAAAATGAGATGCCAATAATAAAGTAAGAATTAAGCTCATTTTTCGAATGTAATACACTTACTCAAAGAGGTGAATCGTTTTGATTTCACAATACTTGATCTGTTGCCAATCTCCAAATTGGCGCATCACTTCACCATGGGTGACACAGGCAAGACAATGATACTTTGAATAGGCCGACAGCACCTTTAGCGCTCGTGCTCTGACCTCTGTGGATGTTTCATAATCCCAATAGTTATCGTTTGTTCGTTGTCCATGATTTTTTTTATAAATTAACCAAGCATCGTAGGCTTGATTGCCGTTTTTTAAATAGCGGTCAGTTCGATCTGGACGCCATTCGTGTAAACCCAGTTCAATGTGTAGCGGGATATTATTGAAACGAACGATTTCGGCCGCAGTTGCTAGCGCCCTAGTATATGGTGAAGATAGAATTAATTCAACATTTTTAAAAATCGGTGATTGGGCGCATTGTTGAGCTAAGCTAATTCCGTTTGCAGATAAACTGCTTAAATCACGGCCAAATCCCGAAAATCCAGCTTCGGTTACCGCGGTATAGTCTGGCTCTGAATGGCGAATTAAAAAAACTTTCATCTAGTATTCCTCTTCTTTATGATTGTGTTTTTAATTGAAGTTAACATACTAAACAGAGATTGATCTTCAATTCAAACAAAAAAGCCGCGCAACTGCACGACTTTTCCCAAATCAATAAAATTATTGTTCTTTATACCAAGTGTAGTGGAAGTTACCAGGACGGTCAGTCCGTTCATAAGTGTGAGCGCCAAAGTAGTCACGTTGTGCTTGTAACAAGTTGGCAGGTAACACTTCAGCACGGAAGCTGTCATAGTAAGTGATCGCAGCAGAGAAGCTTGGTACAGGAACCCCAGCCTGAACGGCCATCGCAACTACATCACGAACGGATTCTTGATACTTCGTCGCGATGTCTTTGAAGTAGTCGTCGAACAGTAAGTTCGTCAGCTTAGGATCTTTGTCGTAAGCGTCCGTGATGTTTTGTAAGAAACGAGCGCGGATGATACAACCAGCACGCCAGATTTGTGCTAATTCGCCGAACTTCAAGTCCCAGTTGTAGGCTTCTGAAGCGACGCGTAGTTGTTCGAATCCTTGTGCGTAACTCATTAACTTACTGAAATAGAGGGCTTGACGAATCTTTTCGACAAACTCTTTCTTGTCGCCGATGTTAGCTTTGCCTTGGTTAGCAGCAGCTGGCAAGGACTTAGAAGCTTTAACCCGTTCGTCTTTCATCATAGAAATGTAACGTGCGTAGACAGATTCAGTGATCACGGATTGTGGTACTTGGATGTTCAAAGCATCTTCTGAACTCCACTTACCAGTTCCTTTGTTGTTCCCACGGTCAAGGATCATGTCAACAATTGGCTTGTTCTTGTCATCACCGAGGTCATCTTTACGCGTCAGAATGTCAGCGGTGATTTCGATCAGGTAACTGTCGAGTTCGCCTTCATTCCATTCTTTGAAGATGTCAGCCATTTCGTCAACGGAGATACCAGCAACGTTGCGCATGATGTTGTAACTTTCGTCGATTAGTTCTTCATCACCATATTCGATTCCGTTGTGGACCATCTTAACGTAGTGACCAGCACCATTAGGGCCGATGTAAGTGACACAAGGCTTGCCATCTTGGGGTGCTTTAGCGGAGATTTGTTCCAAGATAGGTGCAACCAAATCATAAGCTTCTTTTTGACCACCGGGCATCAAGGAAGGTCCTTGTAAGGCACCTAATTCACCACCAGAAACACCCATGCCGATAAAGTTAATACCAGACTTATCAAGTTCAGCATTACGGGCCATGGTGTCATGGAAGTTCGTGTTTCCACCATCGATCAACACGTCACCCTTATCGAGTAATGGTAATAATTCTTGGATAACGGCGTCCGTTGGGGCACCAGCTTTAACCATCATCAGAATCCGCCGTGGCGTTTCCAAGGAGTTCACGAAGTCTTCAATCGTGTAGCTTGGGATTAATTTCTTCTCACTGTGATCTTTCATCATATCGTCAGTTTTTGCCCGTGACCGGTTGTAAACGCCCACAGTGTAACCGCGACTCTCAATATTTAGGGCAAGGTTCTTACCCATAACTGCTAAACCAACAACACCAATTTGTGCTTTTTGATCTGCCATGATTAACCTTCCTCGTTATGTTTTTTGTGAAAATCATTATCATTATGAATCCGATGCTAAGCACAACGACAATGTTTCACAAGTGTGTGAAATTAAACACTAATACAGCTATCATGTTAGTTGATTCGCTGATTATTTTCAACCGGAATCACTTTTCAAAAGCAGTTAACGGTGAAATAAATTTACGAATTGATTTGCTAAGACTCAATTACATTATGGCAAGCAGCCAGCAAAATAATTGCTCGACTAAAGAAACTCGGGTACACTTGGTTTTTATTGCGAGATGGATAGAAAGAGGGCTCATCATGGACGACGTTGTGATTGTCAGTGCTGTGCGGACACCGATTGGAAAAATAGGTGGTCAGCTGGCTAGTTTCAGCGCGGTTGAATTGGGGATTTTGGTGGCTAAGGCAGCAATTGAACGGGCACAAATTGACCCGGCTGTTATCGACCAAACAATTTTTGGGAATGTCTTACAAGCAGGTTCTGGTCAAAATGTCAGTCGGCAGATTGGAATTCGGGCAGGCGTGCCCGAGCATAGCCCGGCGATGACGATCAATGAAGTTTGCGGATCAGGGCTTAAAGCGATCCGTTTAGGGCAAGCAGCCATTGCGATGGGGGACGCCGACACTGTCTTAGTTGGTGGCACCGAAAGTATGAGTCAGGCGCCCTATTTGGCGACCAACATGCGGTTTGGGACTAAATTTGGTGATACGACGTTAATCGATAGCATGGAACATGATGGTTTGACGGATGCCTTTTCCGGCGTTCCAATGGGTATGACAGCGGAAAATGTTGCCGAAGTTTACCATGTATCTCGTAAGCAGCAAGACGAATTTGCATTAGCGTCCCACCGTAAAGCGGCGGCAGCTAGTGACAACCACCGATTCACGGCTGAAATATTACCGATAACCGTCGAGTCTCGCCATGGGGAAAAGACCCTAACGCGTGATGAAACGATTCGTGAGGACACGAGTTTGGCGCAATTGGCGAAGTTGAAAACGATCTTTAAAGTGGATGGTACGGTCACAGCCGGTAATGCTGCTCCATTGAATGATGGTGCATCTGCGTTGATTCTGATGCGGCGCAGTAAAGCGACATCATTGGGATTATCCCCATTGGCAACCATTACGGGTTATCAAGAAGTCGGTGTTGATCCACAGTTGATGGGCTACTCACCAGTAACAGCGATTACAAAGTTATTTGCCAAAACAGGCCAACAAATCGCAGATATTGATTTATTCGAGATTAATGAAGCTTTCGCAGCGCCCAGTGTGGCCGTGGCGCGCGACTTGCAGATCCCGATAGATAAGTTAAATCCCAATGGTGGTTCGATTGCCATTGGTCATCCAATTGGTGCAACTGGTGCACGGTTGATCACGAGTCTGATTTACGCGTTAAAACAAACGCAACAGCAGACCGGACTTGCAAGCATGTGTATTGGTGGCGGATTAGGAATGGCGATGACGCTCAAAGTTGAATCGTAAGAATTAAGCAGATGGAGAGCTCGGCGCAAAATGCGCTCGAGCTTTTTTGTTGTGCAAAAAAACCTCATCGCCAAGATGGTCCTGCTAGCGTTACGTTTTCGAAACAAAAACGTATTGTTGCATAAGCTTAAGCTTGGGTAATGATTTAACCATCTAATTGCACTAACATACTGTCGCCAAGTAGAATTTAATCAGAGTGAGTTGACATTGATGGGTTAGCGATATGAGTTAATTTGAGCAAAAGTCACGGTTTAGGTTAGGAGGCAAATGTGAGACAGAGACATTTACAGGCATCATGCAGCCAGTCATTACAAGGACAAGATGATCAATTGGGGGCTTATGAAATTGATGTCACTGAATTAGGGAGTGGTTTTTATCAATTTGATGTACACAGTCCAGAATTCACAGGTTCAATTGTTGAGGCTCGCCGACACGACGGTTTATTCGCAACCGTCATTGATGGGAAACAACGAACAATCAAATTAGTTGATTAAGCGAAAAGAAGGCTAAAGTTAACCAATAGGATCGCTCGGGTTGCAAATCGAGGTGGCTAAGTGATTGATCATTATTGCGACAGATTCTTCAATTTGTTGCTCGTCAAGACAAGTGTTGGATGGTAGAGTGGATGCCAGACAGAGAGATGAAGATTGGAGAATCTACCGATGGTCATGTCACAACAAAACATGCGTATGCAACGACACTTAGCCTTGACCTTGATTAACTTACTTCAAAAAAAGCCGTTGGAAAAAATTACAGCAGCTGATTTAGCTGAAGCTGGTCAGGTCAATCGGAGCACATTTTATCGTTATTTTCATAATAAATTTGATTTGCTTAGTGACGCACTTAGTGAGTCATTATGGCAATCATTTGAGACCACGGAAAATATGACGGCCGATGACTTGATTGACGGACTAGTGGAGTGGGTCAATAATAATCGCCGGGTCATTAAGAACATCTTGATGAATAATACCAGCTTTAATTTTTACCAAGAAATTATCCATGAATTAACCGCAATGCTAGACAAACAGGACGACTGTGATTTTGTCCTTGATTTTGTGGCCATCCCCCTTGAGTCGGCGCCTAATCCGGCCTTTGCTAAAGAAGCGTTTGCCTCTTCGATTGTGGGAATGTTGATGACTTGGTTAAATCATCCCGAAATTGATGAAACTGATTTTAAGGCCTTTTTAAAAGCTGGACTGGCGGTTAAGGGTCCCATAATATCGAATTGGTAAGAGACGGATTGGCGAATCCGTCTTTTTTTGCGGCAATCGAGCTATTTTGATGCTGTCTATTTTAAGGCCAACTTTCTATACTGGTTCAGGATTCATTGCAACATTAGGAGGGAAAGCTAGATGACAGATTTGTTTAATCGTATTGGGCACTTCATTCATGATCATGCGGGACTAATGATGATTGTGACAGTTGTGTTGACAATATTGGTGGGGTTAGGGTTGCCACGGGTAACCATGAACACAGATAACAGTATTTTTGTGTCCAAATCCGCTAAACTAAGTCGTGATTCAACAAAATATGAGCGGCACTTTGGTGGTAGTACCTATTTAATTGATGTTTCAAATCAGGGTAAACGTGTCACGACACCCGCCACTTTAAAAAAGGTGGCCCGTTTCACGTCGGCCATTGATAAAGAACACGGCGTACATGCGACCACCAGTGTTGTCGATGTCTTGAATGCGTCACTGAAAGTGCAGCAGGCGAATCAGGGTCAACAGCAGGCTAATCCACAGTTGCAAAAAGCGATGATGGCACAATTGTCAGCCAAGCAACACGCTAAGTTGCAACGCCAATTAGGTCAGGCACTGTCGGCGACGCAACAACAGCAAATCGCTGCCTATACGAAAACGCTATTAACACCGGATCAGCAACAGACCTTAGCTACCAATCCAAGCGCAATCGCTGATCCGACAAGCATTACGGCAGTATTGACCACCGTCCAGCAGCAACAAGTACAGGCTTATACGCTCCAACAACTTTCACCCTTACAGCGAAGTCAATTTGCCAAGCAGATGTTAACCATGTTGCCCCCAGTGCAGTCGATGTCTCAGGCGCTGATCAATCAACTTGTGTATCGTGACCAGGGTAAAGTGCCACAACAAATGCGTCAATTATTACCTAAAAATGGCAAACATCTGCTGATTACGGTGACATTAAACGGGGATGTTAATCAAAATTCCTTTGCGCGGTACACCCGTAAAATCAACCAGCAATTAACGAAAGCTGGTCTTAAGCAGGGTTCGATGAATAGCGAGATTGACGGAATGCCAGCGATTTCCGCTTCGATTATGTCCTTAATGTCACAGAGCATGGCGATTATGTTAGTTGTCGGCGTGCTGTTGATGATTGGTATCTTACTGTTAGTCTTCCAGGTTCGCCGGCGTTTATTGCCGCTACTATTTGTTTTATTCGGTTTGATTTGGACATTTGGGCTAATGGGTTGGTTCGGGATCGAATTAACCATGGCGACGATGGCAACTTTACCAATTATTATTGGGTTAGGCACAGATTTTGGGGTTCAATTCTTGAATCGCTATGAAGAAGAGTTTGCTCATGATCACGATGGTATGCAGGCGACTACTGCAACCATTACGCATACTGGGCCGGCCGTTGGGACCGCTGTTATTGTGATGGCGCTGAGTTTTCTGACGATGCTGATCTCACGGGCGCCGATGATGCGCAATTTTGGGATCACGTTGGCAATGGGAGTCGTTATTTGTTACGTTGTTGAATTGGTCTTGATGTTCGCAACGCTAACGGTGTTAGATCGACGACAACTTGCCCGCGGACGCGTAGCTAAAGTGGCTGCCACAAATGATTCTTGGTTGTCACGTGGGTTAGTCCGTTATGGTGCATGGGTGACCGAACACAGTTTAATTATTATCACGCTGGGAGTTATTCTCGGCGGAATTGGTTTCTTTTTTGAAAGTCGTATTAACGTTGAGACTGATATGATGAAGATGGTTCCACAAGACATTCCAGCCTTGAAACGGACCAATCGATTAAGCGATATGGTTGGTTCAACGACTAACTTGACTTACTTAGTTTCATCCCCAGATACTCGTGACAAAGCGGTCTTAGCAAAAGCGAATACCTTTGGTCAGCAAGAGCTTCATAAATATGGTCATGGAAAGCTGCAAGCGGTGACCTCATTAGGCACGACCATGCATCAAAATGGCAGTGGTCAATTGAAGCAAACGCAAGTCAATGCCACGATTAAAGACATGCCCCAAGTCATGAAATCTACCTTAATTAGTAACAATCATAAATTTGCGACAATTTCATTTAAAGTGAATCCGCACTTAGATTCCGACGAAATGCTGCATTTGATGAACCGCATCTCCAATGATGCCAAACAGATAAATAAGCCAAGTGGCATGACAATTGTTGCCGCTGGCAGTCAGGCGATGATGCTGCAGGGGATTGATAATATGACGGCTAATCACGAACTAATTATTGTCGTTGGTTTGGTGATTATCGCATTAGTGTTATTGCTCGTTTATCGCAATTTACGATACGCACTATATCCATTAGTGCCGATCATCATTGTCTTAGGACTGTCACCCATGACCCTGGCAATTTTGGGCATCAGTTACAATCCAGTCACGATTGCCTTGAGTTCATTAGTCCTAGGTATCGGAACGGAATTTACGATTTTGATTTTGGAACGGTACATTGAAGAACTACGAACCGGACAGTCCACTATTCAAGCGATCGAAACGGCGATGGGTTCTGTCGGCAGGGCGATTACCGTTTCTGGTTTGACCGTAATTGGAGGTTTTTCGACACTGCTGTTTGTTCATTTTCCAGTTTTAAATTCATTTGGGTTAATTACTGTTTTAGATACGACCTATTCACTGATCAGCGCACTCACGATTTTGCCAGCAATGATGTATGCGTTTAGAAATCGCTCATTAGATTAGATTCAAAACAGTAAGCTGCGAGGAAACCAAGGCTGATCGTGAATGAACTGTGACAATTGAAGTCTAAATAATGAACAAAAAAATCTCTCCTAATCGTTTAGGAGAGATTTTTTACTGGTATTAAATTCTTATTTCTGAGTGCTTTAAAGCGAGTTATTATCGATTCAAACGGTAGATCCATGAACGGTGATCCCGTTGTAACAGTTCATCTGAAGCGGCAGGCCCCATTGAACCAGAGACATAGTTCGGGAAGTCAGGCGTTTCTGAATCCCACAACTTCTGAATCACATCGACAAATTTCCAGGCGTAAGAAACTTCGTCCCATGAAGCAAAGTTCGTTTGGTCGCCTTTTAAGGTGTCGTGCAATAAACGTTCATATGGTTCTGGTGTTTCTTCTTTTTGCGCAACATCTTGCTGGAAGTCCAAATGAATGGGTTCCGTTTCAAAGCCTTGACCAGCTGTTTTAGCGTTTAATTGTAAGGAGAAGCCTGAATTTGGTTCGACATAAATCGTTAAGACATTTGGTGCTAATGAGTTGTCTCGGTTCTGAGGGAAAGCAAAGATGTCGATCAATGGCTTTTTAAAGACCACGTCGATACGTGTAAACTTATCGGCTAGTCGTTTCCCGGTACGAACGTAGAATGGTACACCAGACCAGCGATAGTTGTCGAATAATAATTTACCGGCAACAAATGTGTCATTAGCGGAATCCTTAGGCACATTTGGTTCATCACGGTAAGCAGGTTCTGTATCATTAGCGCCATACTGACCACGGATGAAATTCTTGGCTGCTTCTGCGGGGCTGTACACCCGCAGTGAACGGAGCGCTTTGATCTTTTCAACACGGACATCAGAATCAGTAAACGATACGGGTTGTTCCATTGCCAATTGAGAGACAATTTGCATGATGTGGTTTTGGACCATATCACGTAAAGCACCTGCCGTGTCATAATAACCGGCGCGATCTTCAACCCCTAGCTTTTCACTTAAGGTAACCTGCACGTTGTCGATATAACGGTTGTTCCACAAGGATTCAACTAGCGTATTGCCAAAGCGTAAGGCTTGAATGTTTTGAACCATTTCCTTGCCGAGGTAGTGGTCGATGCGGTAGATTTGTTTTTCTTCAAATGCACCGGACAACTGCTCGTTCAACGTCTCAGCAGTGGTAAAGTCGGTCCCAAATGGTTTTTCAATGACTAAACGGTTTGAGCCGTCTTCTGACAATAGACCTTCGGACTTCAAGTTCAGGGCAACTTCACCAAAGAAACGTGGTGCCATTGACAGATAGAAAATTCGGTTGCCTTTTAAGCTATATTGTTCATCTAGCTTTTCAACTAGATCTTTCATAACAGCATAGTGGGCTTTATCAGTGACATCGTGGGCGAGATAGTAGAAGTGCGTGACAAAGACACTTGCGGCGTGCATATCTGCATCTGGTTGATCCTCGCGAATCGATTGAGTAACGACCTCACGAAATTGGTCATCACTCCAGCTATCACGGGCAGTCCCGATGACAGCAAAGTGTTCACCAAGATTTCCGCGAACATAAAGTTTAAATAATGATGGGTAAAGTTTACGTTTGGCCAAGTCACCAGTGCCGCCAAAGAACGTAAACAATGAGCTATATTCTGTTGCCACGTTTTTCACTCCTTAAATGCCTTAAGATGTAGGTTAAACGCAGTGTTACAAAGGCGAATTCCTTTATAACGTTGCCGAGGTTCATTATATAACAATATGAAAGCTGTTGCACCGCCTTACGCAACCGTTTACATTCATTTTACAAGTACGATTTTCAGTGAAAACGTATTAAATCAAGCTTTGCCATTGGTCTGGTCCATTAAAAAGAAAATTAAATTTTTTTCATGAATTAGATTTGTACCTGAAAAAAGTTTCCATTGCTTAGTTAGCCGTTGTTGTCTGGTGGTAGCTTAAATAAAGTCGTCGCTTTAACGGCCAGTTGCCAGCCTTGGTACAAACGTTGTCGTTGAGATTGTCCCATAGTGGGTGAAAAGGTTTTGCCGGCCTGATAAATTTTGGCTAAATCATCGATGTTATCCCAGAAGCCGACCGCAAGTCCTGCCAGATAAGCGGCCCCTAGCGCCGTTGTCTCTTCATCGGCAGAACGGTCAATTTCCATATTTAAAATATCGGCTTGAAATTGCATCAGGTAAGTATTGCGTGAGGAGGCACCATCTGCCTTAAGTCGCGGAATGGCAAGTTGGGTATCTTTTCGCATGGTTTCAATGACATCACGTGTTTGGTAAGCAATCGACTGCAAGGTGGCTTTGACAAAGTCATTTTGTGTGGTGCCCCGCGTGATGCCATAAACGGCGCCCCGAGCGTCCGGATCCCAGTAAGGGGCTCCTAAACCAGAAAAGGCAGGAACGACATAAACTTCATCATCGTCTGTAGAAGCTAGTGCAGCCCGTTTAGCAGCTGGCTCGTCAGGAATCATTTTCATTTCATCATGAAGCCAACCAATCGCCGAACCAGCGACGAAGATGGATCCTTCTAAGGCGTACTTAATCGTTCCGTTGGCACCGTAAGCAATCGTTGTGAGCAGGCCATTGTTTGAAATTAAGGGCTCTGTTCCGGTGTTCATTACGATAAAGGCACCTGCACCATATGTGTTCTTGATGACCCCTTTTTCAAAGCCCATTTGGCCGAACAGGGCGGCCTGTTGGTCTCCAGCTAAGGCAGCAATGGGAACTTCAGCACCAAAAAACTGATAGTTTTGGGTATGCCCATAGACTTCGGCCGAAGATTTAACGGCTGGCAACATCACACGGGGGATGTTCATCAGTTTGAGAATCTCGTCATCCCAATCTAACGTATGGATATTAAAGAGCATGGTCCGGCTTGCATTGGAATAATCGGTCACATGCAGAGCTGACCCTGACAATTTCCAGGCCAACCAAGAATCAACCGTGCCAAAACACAGTTCACCACGTTCGGCTCGTGTTTGAGCACCATCGACATGGTCTAGTAACCAGCGAATCTTGGCAGCTGAAAAATATGAATTTATAAATAGACCTGTTTTTTCATGAATCATGTCGCCATAGCCATCTGCGATAAGCTTTGGCGTGGTACTGTCAATTTGCTTGGACTGCCAACCGATAGCCGGGGCAATTGGTTCCCCAGTTTGGCGATCCCAGATAATGGTTGTTTCCCGTTGCGTAACGATGCCCACGCCATCAATTTGATCAGGATGAATACCGGCGTTGATCAGCACAGTGGAAATGACCGATTGGACCGAGTTCCATAGCAAATTGGGATCATGCTCAATCCAGCCAGGATGTCGGTTGATTTGTGGTAGTGGTTGTGAAGCCGCGGTAACACGCCGACCATGTTGGTTAATGACAACTGCCCGTGAGGCGGTGGTCCCTTGATCGACGGCTAGAATGTAGTGTTCAGTGACAAAAGCCATGTAAATAACCCCTTTAAGTAGTGAATGAAAACGGTTACTAATGCCGCTAGTATACCGAATTAGTGGGTGGACAACAAGCAGAGAGTGCGAGCAAGACCGGGTGATCTTGAGCACCAACGGACAGGCACGAGTGGGTGGATTTGGCCCAATTGTGCTTGTTGGTTGGGCACAGGGATCAGGTCTTGTGAGCACGTTTAAGAAAGAGATGAGCAAGACCGACATCTACTCTTTAGGTTTAGATTGGCTCGTTACAGTGTTATGCACTGCCGGCCAACCTGAACTCCACGGACATTCGGCTGGAACGCCGTGAGCCTGCTCTGAACCCGGAAGTGCACCGGTTTCACAGTCAGGCCTTATCGTAAGCGAAGCCCGCTAACGATAACGACACAGGCTGAGCCGATGCCCGTTACGTCCAGGTGGGCCTACTTTTCGGTTCACTCATTTTATATTTTAAAGTTGTGTGTGATCCCTTCTTGCCATAATTGAAGACGTCCTTGATCCCGTGAAACAAGCTGAGCACTGGGGCGAAAGTGAACCCCAACTGGCAATCGTAATTGGACGGTTTTAGCCCGTTTACGATCCTAGGGTGGGCAGTTTAGATTAGCATTAGTGTACTTAGATTGGCTGGTTACACGCTTGTTCACTGCCGGCCAACCTGAACTCCACGGGCATTCGGCTGGAACGCCGTGGGCCTGCTCTGAACCCGGAGGTGCACCGGTTTCACAGTCAGGCCTTATCGTAAGCGAAGTCCGCTAACGATAACGACACAGGCTGAACCGATGCCCGTTACGTCCAGGTTGACCTAATTAGCCTGCTAGTGACTACTAGCAAGCGACTCTTAAAATCCTTGCGTCTTCATACCATGTTATGGTGCTCGACTCTGGATTGAACAATCTATCGTAGACTGGATTTGGGACCGTGTTTATGTCCCTTCCTAAAATTGCGCCCGCAATGGCTGATTAATTAATCGGGTACTTCGGGTTCAACTGTACCAAGCATGCTATCAGGTTATAAATAAAAATTTCACAATCTTTTGCGATGCCATCGGGTGACGGATGATCGTCTAGTGAAGGCATTGAAGAGGTATGACAATAGCATTGACAGCGGTTTCTAAATCGATAAACTGTGGTTGTACACAACTTGATTTTACACAACCGTTTTTGTGAAGGAGTAGACTTATGAAAGTAATCATCGTTGGTGCCACGCATGCTGGAACTTTTGCCGCGCAACAAATTTTAACAGATCACCCAGGCACACAGGTGACTGTCTACGAAAAAAATGACACGGTGTCGTTTCTTTCTTGTGGGATTGCATTGTGGGTTGGTGATCATGTCTCTGATCCTGAAAAAATGTTTTATTCAAGCCCTGAGGCCTTAACTGGGCTTGGTGCCAACATGAAGATGAAACACGAGGTTACAGCGATTAATCCGGAAACTAAGACTGTTACGGTGACTGACTTAACCACGAATCAGGTGGCCACCGATTCTTATGATAAATTAGTGGTTACTACTGGTTCAGCACCGATTATTCCACCAATTGAAGGTATCGATAATCAAAACGTTTATCTGTGTAAGAACTGGGATGACGCAAAGAAGTTACAAGCGTCAGCGAAACAGATTAAAAGTGCAATCGTGATCGGTTCAGGTTATATTGGGGCCGAATTGGCAGAGCAATATAGCCTGACAGATAAAGAGGTCACCTTAATCGATGCGCTACCACGAGTATTGGCTAAGAATTTTGACCGCGACATTACTGACCAAGTTGAACAGGAATATCGTGATCATGATGTTAAATTAGCGCTTGGCGAAAAGGTCGTCAGCTTTAGCGGTGAGGATCAGATTACCGTCACTACTGACAAGGGTTCGTACACAGCTGATATTGCTGTATTGTGTACTGGTTTTCGGCCACGGACGGAATTGATGAAGGGCAAAGTGGACATGTTGCCAAATGGTGCTATTATCACGGACGATTACATGCGCTCTAGTAACCTAGACATTTTTGCGGCAGGGGATTCTGCAGCTGTTCATTACAATCCAACTGGTAAAAATGATTACATTCCATTGGCAACTAACGCAGTGCGTCAGGGGATTCTTGTGGGCCACAATTTGGTTGCACCGACCGAAAAATATCTCGGGACCCAAGCAACTTCTGCTGTTGAATTATACGGGCAAACGATTGCAGCATCAGGCTTAACTGCTGAAGGAGCGAAGGTTCGTAACGTTGATTATGAAACCGTCACGATTAAGCAAGATTACCGACCAGACTTCATGTTATCGACGACTAGTATTTTGTGTACGTTAACGTGGGATCCAAAGACTCATCAAGTCTTAGGTGGCGCGTTCTACAGTGCGCATGATGTTTCTGTTTCCGCTAACGTGATTTCTTTGGCAATTCAAACCAAGATGACAATCGAGACGTTGTCGATGGTCGACATGTTCTTCCAACCTAACTTTGATCAGCCATTGAACTGGATCAATGCATTGGCGATGGCGGCAGTTGCTAAGGAAGCTGAAAAGGTGACGAACTAAATCCTAAAAATCATCTTATAAGTTAGTAAAGCAAACGAAAAGATAGCTCCTCGATTAGGATTAAAACGCTAATCGTGGGGCTATCTTGTTTAATAAGTTGTTAACCCAATTTCACCAGCAATCAAGCTTCAACTTCTTTTTTGATTTCCTCAAATACGGAGTCGATGCCAATACCAGTTAACAAAGGCACACCTGAAATCACCTTGTCTTTGATGTTGCTTGGCACCATGGTGGTTGAAACGACAATATCGTAGTCACCATTGTCAATATTAGCGACTTCATCGGCAATCTTGGATTGGTGGAAGACAACTTGATCAATCAGTCCTTGATCTTCCAAATAGTCTTTGATTTTGCCAGTTGCGACCGTTGACGTTGCAATCCCAGTTCCACAGACAACCATTAAATCTTTCTTTGCCATAATTTGGTTCTCCTTTTATTTTAAAAACTAATCTACATTTGTTTGTTTATGAAATTTGTTGAGCCAGATCATTAGGGCCAAAGCAATTATACCCAGTCCGATAATTCCAAGCCACAAGAAACTCTTACCGAGGCCAACAATCATCCAAGTCGTCCACGCACCACCATCGGACAGGATTGAAATGCTGGAATTGCCTTTCATATTGAAGTGCGCTGTTTTTGCCACAGCGGTTAATAGTGGGGCGGCCCATGAAGCGATGAGTAACGAGATAACCATGTCAACGATGCCACCGATGACGATTCGGAAAACATTTCCGTTAAAGACGGCAGCCATAACCGCGATCATGAACGGAATGGTGGCCAAGTCACCAAATGGTAACACGGTGTTACCAGGTAGAATAACGGCGATAAGCAAGGTCAATGGAACTAAGATCAGTGATGCAGATAAGACAGCTTCTTGACCAACAGCTAAGGCTGAATCCATCCCAATATATAGGTTCCGTTCTGGAAAATGCTTTTGAACCATTTTGTTAGCTGCTTCAGAGATCGGTGTTAATCCTTCCATTAGCAGCGACACCATGCGCGGCATCAAGATTAGCACGGCCGCAGTTGAAACACCTAAGTTCAAGATCTTGGCAACTGGATATTCAGCTAAAGCACCAATGATAATCCCAATGATTAAACCCATCACCGCCGAATCGCCAAAGATCCCAAGTCGTTTTTGAATTCGTTCAGGGGTCCATTCGATGTTTTTGACCCCAGGAATGCGGTCTAATAACCAGTTAATTGGCAAAGCCAAGACAAATCCAGGTGCAGAAGCCCCTTGAGGAAATGAAATGCCAGCTAAGCCATAGTGACGTTGAATGGTTGGCGCAGCTAGATCGGCCAAGAAGTAGATCCACATGAGGTGAACGACCATCGTGACTAAACCAAGTGCAAAGTTTTGCGTAGCAGCGTAGACGAGTGAACCGGTAAAAGCAATGTGCCAGTAGTTCCACAGGTCAACATCCAGTGTCTTGGTTAAACCAACGACTAACAAGATGACGTTAGCCGCCACTCCAATTGGAATCGCCAAGCTCCCCAAAACCGTGCCGTATGAAATTGCCGAAGCAGCTGGCCAACCGACGTCAATCGTAGAGAGATGTAAGCCAAAGTTCTTGACCATCGCTTGAGCAGCTGGTCCTAAGTTAGATGTTAGTAATCCGATGACTAAGTTCAAACCAGTGAAACCAATCCCGACGGTTAAGCCCGCTTTGAAGGCCTTACCTGGCTTTAAGCCTAAGAGTAATCCGAAGATCAATAATAAAATTGGGAGCATTACCGTGGGTCCGGCGCTCAGTAACCATTTAATAACTGCCATTTTTTTGAAATACCCCTTTTAAATTAGTTAATGTTGTTCTCGTTTAAGATTGCTAAAACCGCGGCGGAAGTTTTTGCGTGGATCAGTTGACTCATAACCTCCGTGTTTTGAAACATGGTCATCAAATTTTGGAGCATAGTTAACTGGGCGTGTGGTTCCTTTAGCGCCAGCATAAAGATCATTTCAACTGCAACGGGTTGCCCATCACCCATTTGTTGAAACGTCACCGGCTGTTGTAGTCGGGCAACCGCGATTTTAGCAGTATTGACGTGTTCAGCGTCAGTATGCGGAATTGCCACTCCGATTGTCGCAGTTTGCAGGCCAGTGGAAAAATTTGCCTCACGGTTAATAATGGCATCGCGATAACTAGCTTTGACGAAACCATCTTTGTGCAAATGTTCAGCAATCTGACTGAGGGCGTCATTGCGATCAGTTGCTTGTATATCTAGTAGAATCAAATTCTCTTCAATCAATGCCATGGTAAACCATCCTCATTATCGAAATCATCACGGTTAAATTAAGCGCTTTCATTTAACTATGAGTTTATTATCAGGCCTGTGGTAGAATTATGCCATATACAGATAGACGGAGTTTATTGTGCATATGCACAATTTAAACAGGGGAGCGCGATTATGCTAAAACTAGCAGGTGATAGCCTGACTCGACTGATTAAGACCATCCAGATTGATTTACCGTATGAGTTGCAACTTTTTGATCATGATGGGAAAAATCTTCGGACACGAAAGCGCAATTCGGCTGCAGTGGAGGCGATCACAACCAAGACAACGACCGTTGATGATTGGGATGCTGCCAAAATGGGTGTCATTGCTCCCGTGCGAGTCAACATTAACGTGGGTGCCGTAGAAGTTATGGGTGAACCGACAGTCGTGGCACCATTCGTGCGAATCATTGTGGATAGTTTTGAATTTTTAGTTCAATCAGAAATTGAACATCGGCAGCAACAAATTGACTCCGAGGAACGTTCGATCTTCTATCATCAGTGGTTATTACTGAGTTCCTTGGATGATGCAGATCAACATTTTTTAGACACTGCGCGTAAATTAAAAATTGATTTATCACGAAAATATCAAGTGGCCTTGATTCGGATTCCCAATGATGAACATCAACGCCAAGAGCTAGCGGCGGTGTTGGCTCATTCAACCCTCTCGTATTTAACGTTTACTCATTTGGAATACATTATCTTTACGGATGATTTACGGGAGTTAGACGAAATCTTGAAGCAAGTACGACATCATGAGCAATGGCAAATGGGAGTCGGCAATGTTCGACAATCATTACATGACTCACTTCATGAAGCGATGCGAACCATTTTGATTGCCAAATATTTGCATTATACGGATATGTATTTTTATCAACAACTGGTCGAAGTCGACGAGTTGATGCAAAGCAATGTTGATGTTAGCGAAATTACGGACGCTATGATCGCTTTAGCGGCTGTGAATAATGGTCAGGTACTTTTACAAACCTTTTGGACATTTACGCAACTGAATGGTGATAATTCGTTAACGGCTAAGACACTACACATTCATCGCAATACGTTACGTTATCGCCTAGATAAATTTAGCGATGCGATTAACGTTGATCCACGTAACCTGTCAGAATATCCGCGCGTTTACATTGCCTACTTAAAATATATTCGACAGAGTTTTATTGGCAATCTGATTTAAAAGTCGGTCAATTCTGTCTCGTCACTAAAGTGGTCCTATGGTACGATACGTTCGTTATTTAAAATTAGGAAAATGGGTGAAACACGGTGGATTATCGAGCTTCTTTGGCACAACAGCAGCAGGCCTATGTTAAAACGGCCGGCTTTTATGGTTGGCTTCGCCAACATCGGCGGTTGTGGCTGTGGCTGACATTTATTAGCGTTGCCTTAGTGATTGAATTGCCTTTTTTATTAAACAATCAATTATTCGGTGGCTGGGATCAACAATTTCATGTAAATCGAATTGAGGAATTGTATCGGGCCGCACAACAGGGTGCGTGGCATAACGCGATTAGCACGTTTACTTTTCGGCAAGCGGGATTAGGTATTCAGATTTTTTACCCTTATCTTTTCTTGTATCCCTATGCGCTACTACGTCTGCTCGGGGTCCCAGGAATTTCGGCTTTATATTTGGGCAATTTACTTTACATTATTTTAGGGTGCTGGATCGCTTATTGGTGCATGTTGAAATTTTTGCAAGTTCGTCAGGCGCGCCGGCCGATTATGGGCGCTTATCTATTTGCCGTCTTGTACAACTTGTCGGGTTATCTCGTCTTTAATGAGATGGTGCGCTTTGATTTGCCAGAAGCTCAATCGATGATGTGGTATCCTTTATTGTTTCTAGGACTGTATTTGACGTTGAAACGGCATCGTTACGCCTGGTTGCTAACCACTTTGGGCGCTGTGATGTTAGTTTATACCCATGTACTTTCGGCTGCATTAGCCGCGGGGATGGTGATCGTTGTATTGGCCTTAGGCTGGCGTGATTTGCGTGATGGTCGAACGTGGGTCGATCTCACTCTAACTGGCCTAGCAACGCTGGTCGTTAGTCTGCCGGAATTGTTACCGATGCTAAAAACGAGTCAAGCGGTCACGATTGCCTCACCAAAATTAGGTTCCATGGCTGGTCAAGCGATCTCGCCGTTAGTCGCAGTTGGCTATGGTTTTGGCAATGTCACGAAAACTGGCCTGCTGACTCATGGCGTGACCTTAGGGACGATTGTGCTTGTTGCTTTAGTCGCAACGTGGGTTGGTTTTCGCCATTTAGATCGTTTTGGTAGAACGATGACAACCCTGAACACGTTGCTATTTTGGGCGACGACGAAGCTATTTCCGTGGCAGCTATTTGAACACACACCTGTCCGAATTTTGCAGCACCCATGGCGGTTCTACACGTTTATTAGTTTTTTCACACTGGTGGTTTTTGTTTTGATGGTTGATCAGGTCCAACTACGGCAATCTTGGCGCCGCGTTATTGTTGGCGGTGCGATGTTGTTAACGTTAGTAACGAGTATTGCCACCGTAGCCGTGTCTAAGCCAGTTGTGACGGCCAGCGGTTACCACCATTTTGCGACTTCTGCACGATACTTTGACTATGCGCCTAAACGAAGCTTGCCTTATCTGACAGAGATTTATCAGCATCAAGCCGTTATTTCACAGGGAAAACAGGTTATCACCAAAAAGACGGTAACGCTAATGCCACGGCCAGATGGAACCAAAATGGTCATACCAACCATTGCCCAAGGCCACCAAATTGACTTACCATTTTTTAACTATGGTACCGGTTATCGTGTGACAACTGATCAAGGCATTCGGCTTCGGCCGCAGATCTCAAAGCGGGGCACAATTCAAGTTACGCTGCCTCGACAAACTCGTTTCGTAACCATTCAATATTGATCACCATTGATCATCGCAATTGCGACGCTGTTAATGTCTCCAATCACTCAATTTATAAGTAAAAGCGCTTGGTCTAGGTAATATTAAAGCATTACCTAGACCAAGCGCTTTTTTAATGGATTTGGCCAAATTCTTGTTTGATAGTCAATAATTCTGAGCAGCTAGTGCTCAGGTTCAAAGCGGCTGACTGCACTCTGAGTCATTGTCGAGTTCCGTAAGCCTGATCCTTGCG
>NZ_BQXO01000005.1:52444-124324 GCF_045862785.1 Furfurilactobacillus curtus
CAATTGGTAAAGTCCACCAATCACTGCCAACTTGCTAGTGCTCAGGCTCAAAGCGGCTGACTGCACTCTGAATCATTGATTCGGATCCAACATCGTCAGTTGAATGCGTTGCCGTTTTTGGTCAATTTCTTCAACCCAAACGGTGACAATATCGCCAACGGAAACAATTTCAGCGGGATTCTTAACAAAGCGTTTGGTTAATTTAGAAATATGCACCAGGCCATCATGTTTGACACCAATGTCAACAAAGGCACCAAAATCAATCACATTACGGACGGTTCCTTGTAACTTCATCCCCGGCTGTAAGTCTTCAATGGTCAGTACGTCATGGCGTAGTAATGGCGCTGGCATGTCATCACGTAAATCACGACCTGGTTTGAGTAAACTCGCGATAATATCAGTGATCGTTTCGACACCGGCCTTTGTTTCAGCTGCTAGTGCTTGCTGATCAAGGGTCCGCATCGTTTTAATAAACGTTGGTTCGCCGAGATGCGTCACGTCAAAACCGGTTTCGGTCAAAATTTGGTTTGCAGCTCGATAGCTTTCAGGATGAATATCAGTATTATCGAGTGGGTTATCGCCACCGATAATGCGTAAAAATCCGACCGCTTGTTCATAAGCTTTTGGACCAAGCCGGGGGACCTGCTTTAATTGACGTCGATCCGTATAACGGCCGTTTTCATTTCGAAAAGTGATGATATTGGTCGCAATGGTTTGGTTTAAACCAGAAATATGAGTTAACAGTTCGGCACTGGCCGTGTTCAGATTGATGCCGACTTGGTTAACCGCCGTTTCAACCACTGTATCTAATTGTGCCGTTAGGTCTTTGTTAGGCACATCATGCTGGTACTGGCCAACGCCGACACTTTGGGGATCGATTTTGACTAATTCAGCGAGTGGATCCTGCAAGCGCCGACCAATACTGATGGCACTACGTTCTTCAACGTGTAGGTCAGGAAATTCATCCCGGGCCGCCTGACTAGCGGAGTAAACGGAAGCGCCGGCTTCATTAACGATGACGTATGAAATGTCACGAGGGATGCCGCGTAATACTTCCGCGACAAACGTTTCTGATTCCCGCGAGGCGGTCCCATTACCGATTGCAATCATCGTGACTTGGTATTGTTCCAGTAAATCATGAAGTTGGCCTGCAGCGGCTTGACGTTTGGAGGTTGGCGCCGGCTTATGGGGATAGATGACTAATTTAGTCAAAAATTTACCATTAGCATCGATGACGGCAAGTTTACAGCCAGTGCGATACGCCGGGTCGAATCCAAGGACGACCTGGCCTTTCATGGGTGCCTGCATGAGAAGGTGATAAAGGTTTGTGCCAAAAACTTGGATTGCATGTGTATTGGCCGTGTCAGTCAGTTCACGCCGCAATTCGCGCTCAATCGCTGGGCCGATAAAACGCTTGTACGTATCGGTGTAGGCTTCGGTAACCAATGGAACGGCAGGGCCTTGATGATGACCGACAATTCGAAAACGTAAAAAGTTGAGAATCGCTGATGAATCAACAGCGATGTTAACTTTTAGAATATCTGTTTTTTCACCGCGATTGATCGCTAGTGTCTGGTAGGCGGCCATCTTGATCAAGGGCTGTTCAAAGTCGTAATACTGTTGATAGACGCCGTCCTCGTCGAGAGTGGCTCCTTTGGGTTTTACCGTGACGACGAGTTTTGCATGGGAGCGAGTATAGTCACGAATAAACGCGCGAAAGCTGGCCTCTTCGCCAAAGGCTTCTGCGAGAATCTCGTGGGCACCGGCGTAAACATCGGCCAGTGTAGCTAAGCCTTGGTCAGGTGCCAGATAGGTTGTTGCTACTTGATCAAGCGGTTGGTTAGCAAAAGTTAGCAACCACTTGGCGAATGGCAATAATCCTTTTTCTTTAGCAATGGTGGCCTTTGTACGCCGCTTTTGTTTATACGGCAGATAGAGATCTTCAACGGCTTGCAAAGTGGTTGCCGCAGAAATTTGCTGGGCAAGTTTAGGGGTCATCGCCTGCTGTTCGGTGATTTGTTTGGTGACCTCAGCCTTTCGAATGGCCAATTTTTCGAAATGTTGCCAGGTGTCTTGGATGGTTCTGATTTGAACTTCATCTAGGCTACCAGTCATTTCTTTTCGGTACCGGGCCACAAACGGAATGGTGTTGCCGTCATTTAATAACGACAAGGTGGCCGTGAGTTGGTGCTGAGTAATGTCAGATAAAGCGTCGTTGACTTGATGTAATAAGGTTGGATCTAATTCGCTGGCCATAGTACCTCCTAATTCGTGCAACTATAAAAAGTTCTTTAATCATTATACGTGAATTTCCCATTGCCTGTGGCAAGGATTCTTTTATCGCACAGTGTTCGATAGATTTGTAACAGTATTGAGTGTTTTAGTGATAATTATCAATTTAATTAGGCGGGCTAATCATCAAAAACATATAGATTGCGATTAGACCGGCGTTTCGACTCATCGAAACATTTGCGCACACTTACCTATTTTTAATGTACAGTGTTCGAGAGCCGTGTTATACTGATTCGGTTTTTAGATCACGAAGAAAGTAGGCAGTCAAAATGATGGCAAGCGTAGCGACAACACCAACCATACCAATGGTGTTTGAGCGACATGAACAAAAATATGTCATGAGTCAGTCCATTTATCAGCAATTATTAGTGGCGCTAGGTGACGAAATTAGCGTGGACCAATACGGACAGCAGACGATTTCCTCGCTGTATTATGATACCGCCGATTATTTATTTGCGCGGCGACAGTTAGATGACAGTAGCTACCGGGAAAAGCTTCGCTTACGGGTCTATGGTAGTCAGATTACGGCAAAACAAGCGGCATTTGTTGAATTAAAAAAGAAAGTCCAGGGTATTACCTATAAACGTCGGATTCAGCTGTCCTACCAGGCAGGCTGTGATTATTTGGGCCATCGAGGAATGCCAATGAGGCCCCAACACGAAATGAATTATCGAGAGATTGATCATTTTGTTCAGCAAACAGCCTTGCCGACGCGGACGGCTGTGATTTACGAGCGCACGGCTTACTCAAGCCAACGGGGATTGCGGGTAACTTTTGATGAGAATATTCGTTGGCGATCCGGCGACATTGATTTGACCACGACTGCACCGACGAAAGCGTTATTAGCACCGGGAATGGTCGTCATGGAAATTAAAATTCCGCAGGCATTACCTTTAGCTTGGAGCCAAGTTTTTGCGAGATTACATCTGTATCCACAACCATTTTCAAAGTATGGCCTAATTTATAAGTACGGTATTTTGGGGGGCAAACAATGCTTATCAGCTATTTAGGAAAGGCTCATCACTTGGTGACCTTTGAACAGATTTTAATTACAACATTAGTGACATTGGTTTTGGGGCTGATCGTGGCTTTTGTCTATATGTATCGAAACCACTACTCGCGTCATTTTATTTTTGCGGTTGCGATGTTGCCCATTCTCGTCCAAGCGACGATTATGATCGTGCATGGCAATTTAGGGGCCGGGATCACAGTTGCCGGTGCGTTCAGCTTGGTTCGATTTCGGTCAGCACCTGGGAATGCGCGTGAGATGGTGACGATCTTCTTTGCAATGGCAATTGGCCTAGCCACCGGGCGTGGCTATTTACTATATGCCATCTTTTTCACCGTGATCGTTAGCCTCGCCATGCTGTTATATACCATGATTGATTTTGGTTCTGGAAACGAGAACGAACGATTGATGAAAATCGTGGTGCCTGAAGACTTAGAATATGAGCACGCGTTTGATGATATTTTTGAGCGTTATACCAAAGAAGTTGCTCTGAATAACGTACGTACGACTAATTTAGGCAGTTTGTTTGAGTTACAATATCGCGTTATTTTGAAACAAGCGGACCAACAAAAAGCGTTTATTGATGAGCTACGTGAGCGAAATGGCAATTTAGAAGTGGCTTTACGAGCAGACATTTCTGACACTAACAGTGCTTTATGAGTGACTAACGGTGTTGGAGATTTCATGAATTGTCGTGCTGTGCCAGCGCTCAGCTCCTTTCGCACTGGTTCCACACTGATTTTAAAAAAGGAGATCACTTCATGAAGCGAACCTTATCACGAGAATTGATCGTTGCCGAAGCGAATAAACTGGCTGAAAAAGAAACCCTGCACAACTTATCATGGCGAGGAATCGCCCGCCACTTACAGGTTCAGCCACAGACTTTATATCATTATTTTCCTAGTCTAGGCGATTTAAAAGCGGCTGTCGCCGAGTATCAGCGCGGGCAACTGGAACGACAACTGTATGCCAATTTAGTGCCAGTGTCCGGGGCGGATGCATTATATGTTTTTGCCGAAACAATCTTCACCTTTGCGCAAAATCATCCCTCGTTTACTGAAATTATGACCGACCAAATTCAGGGGCGAAATTCGTCAGAGTGTGTCACTGACCAACAAAGTACCGTCGTTAAAATTCTCGATGATATTTTGAAACCAATGATTATGGATGATGATAAACGCTTACAGGTGAAGCGCTTCTTACTAAGCTCGTTGTTTGGGTACGCAAAGCTTTCTTTTAGTGGTTTCTTTGCCGAACAACAGGCGACCGCCGATTCTTTAAAAACAATTGTGACCTTTTTAATTCGAGCGATTCCAATTGATGGGCAAACCCCAACTTCTTTACAAGGAGATTAGCATGTTTCAAACCAAAAAGCAGCGACATCGCTGGGCACTAGCCACTTTGATTGTGGTCATTATTGGCTTACTCATTGGGGCGTTTGTCTGGATTAGGGCGACTTCGACGCGCCAGTTACCCTTAGGCACCCCCCAACCCAGCCACAAATTAGCGACGGTTAAATTAACTGGGCCATTATCACAGACGACTGACACACATCCAGTGGCGACCTTTAAAATAACAGATGCTAAAACAGGTATTAAACAAAAGGCCTATGTCAAAATGCAGTGGCAAGGGCAGAGTTCACGGCGTTATGATAAGAAGAATTGGAAGTTAAAGTTCTATCGTGATAAAAAGCTGAAACATAAATTGAAGTGGCGCGCTCAGCCAGGATGGAAGAAGCAGAGCACGTATGTTTTAAAGGCAAATTATATTGATGCCACACAAGCTAGAAATTTGGTGAACGCTAAGTTGTGGTCATCAATGGTGGCAACGCGTGATGGTGCACCCAAGCAACTGGCAGACGCGCAGAATAATGGTGCAGTGACTGGTTTTCCAGTTAAGGTCAAAACTAACGGCAATCAATGGGGTGTCTATACACTTAACACTGCTAAGAATGCTAAGCTATGGCATATGGACAAGCACAATCGCGAACATATGGCATTGTCGAGTAATGGCTGGACTCGTAGTGACTTGTTTCGAGCAGATGATGTCGACTTTAATGCCACGGGGTGGACGCCTGATGTGCCAAAGACACTAAGTACCGCACAAAAGGATGAATTTCGGCGGTTAGTCCACTTTGTCAACACGAGTGATGACCATCAATTTAAAGCAAAAGCTGGCAACTATTTGGACGTTAACTCGGTGATTGATATGTATTTGTTCACCAACTTGATTCATGATCAAGACGGTCTTGGACGCAATTTTGAATTGGTCACTTATAATGGTCAACGGTGGTCAGCGACCATGTATGACATGGATTCAACTTGGGGATTATACGAAAATGGGCGTCATCTATATCCATCTGGAACAGCTGTCTCACATAATTATCCTAATCACGGCGATCTCAAGACAGCGGAAGGCAATCGGTTGATTCAACGGGTCGTTCAGGCCTATCCCCAGCGGGTACAAGCACGCTGGCGACAACTGAGGAAGCAGACGTTAACGCCGACGGTTGTTAATCAGGATTTCACCACGCTGATGACCCAAATTGGGGAGCAAAACTATCAGCAGACGTTTAAATTAACACCTGGAATTCCATCAAAACGACTGACTAGTTTAATGCAAGTGCGACGTTCAATTAAGCGGCAATTTAAAGACAGCGACGCATTGTTCAATAATTACACAAGTAATGTTCAGCACTTAAAGTTTAACTATGTGCCGCCAACGCCAGTTCAGTAAGAAAGCCTACAAGTTACTAAAGTTAGTCAAAGAAGGTGATGGGGATGCTTTATCAAGACTCACAATTAGCCACATATATCGATCGACCAACTCGGTTTACATGTCGAGTGCGATTATATGGCGTGATGCTTGAGACTCATTTAAAGAATACTGGTCGTGGCGCAGACGTGCTCTTAGCAGGGGCGATTGTGGTCATTGTGCCAGCCATCAATTCAACGCGTAAGACGCATTGGGATCTAGTTGCTGTGCGGAAGCAAACAGAACGCGGTAATTTTTGGGTGAATGTTGATAGTTCAGCTCCCAACCAAGTCACCAAAGAAGCGGTTGCGTCCGGATTGCTGAAATTTCCTGGGTTAACTGGCACGATTACTGAGTTTCGCCCAGAGGTAACCTTTGGCGATTCACGGGTCGATTTTAAAGGTAGTACCAGTACCGGAGAGGAATTTTTTGTCGAAACAAAAGGTTGCACCTTGGAAAATCAAGGGGTAGTCGCCTTTCCTGATGCGCCGACGGTCCGAGCAGTTAAACACGTCTATAATTTGGACAAAGCGATGGCGGCTGGGTATCGAGCCTACCTAATGTTTGTAATTCAAATTGATAACATTGATTTATTGACCTTAAATCAGGCAATGGCACCTAAATTAACGCAAGCGATCCGCGACGCACTTCCACAAGGCTTACAAATTATGGCTTATTGTTCAGCCGTTGATGAATTCGGGATTGCGCTGCATCGTCCAACGCACTTTGAGATTGATGCGCCTTTTGTTGATCCTCAAGCGGCTGGCTGAATTTTTCAATCATTAATTGAATTGTTTAAAATAAAACGATCGCATGTCCCAGATGGGCAATGCGATCGTTTTAGGTTAGTTAAAAAATTAGTGACGGCGGTGCACCATAAAGGTGACAACATGCAAAATGATTGCTAGTAAAGTAAAGAAGATGATGACAAAAACCGCCCAGTTGAGCCAAAAGTTCGTTTGGGCAATGACCGGCGCCAAACCAGTCTGGATTCCCATCGTGATTAATGACATGATTGCAATCATCATAAATAGTTCGACATAGCGCTTCATGGTATTGTCATCTCGTTTCGCTTTGTTTGGAAGTTTGACGCCCCATTTGCGACAGGTGTTCAAGGTTTGTTCAGGAATTCGATCGCCATTTTTTAAGGTGCCAGGGCATACGATTTCATGAATTTTGATCAGACCAGCCGCATTCATCACCGTATCAATTTGTCGAAACGTGGCGTCGGTGACACCCGTAAAGAGGTTATCCAGCGGACTAATATAACAATCGGTGATGCTAAGGTAATGCTTATTTTTAAAACGATCAGGGTGCGCGTCACCAACATGATCAATGCGGACTAAGCGCCAACGAAGGCAGTCTAAAAAGTGCTTCATGATTCCTGATAGGCCACCCCAATAGGTGGGTGCTGCAAAAATCCAGACATCACTAGTCAATAATTTTTCAGTTAATGCATCTAAGACAGGATTAGGAATCCCAGTATCGGGGTGGATGTCATAGTCAGCCAAGTAAATTAATTCTGTTTCATGCGGCGCTGGAACACTAGCCAAAGTGGCCGTCAATAATTGCGCGGTGACACCATGTTCTTTATGGGCGCCGAGGATTCCCAAGACTTTCATGAATGACCTCCGACTGCTTTATTTATCTAATGATAAATAAATTTAAAAAATTAACTATGTTTCTAGGATAGCATAAAATATTGGTAGCTGTCGGCTACTTTGGTAGGTGGAAAAGTGGTTTGCATCCCATAAATCTCGACAATGGTTTATCGGCTAATGGTGTGTGAACTCACCCGGTCTGGCTCACGCTCTGTTTTTAAATTGACACTTTTGTCATTTTTCATTATACTTTGTCATGCATTTGAAATGGGGGACCGACTATCGTAACACGTATACATCCTTATATTCACTTCCCCAACGCCAAAGCCGCAATGAGCTACTACCAAGAAGTTTTTGGGGCAACCGATTTATTTCGGATTCCGGTTACGGAAGCAACTGCGCGGGAATTGGACTTAATTGATCCTAATCTAGAAGATTCAACAATTCATGGTGGTTTTCGCGTTATGGGTTCACAGATTCTGTGTGCGGATGATTTCATGGATCAGCCACAGCACGCAACAAATATTGCGATTATGCTGGACTTTAACGCTGACGACAGTGAAGAAGTTGTGCAAGCACAAAAATTCTTTGATCGAGTGGCAAACTCGGGGCGCGTGCGGGTAACTAATTCGTTTAGTGCTGCTTATTTCACTGGCAAACGTGGTGAATTTACTGACGAGTACGGCGTTAACTGGATCGTTAGTTGTCGACCACACAACTGGATTGAACACACTCCGGTGATTTCTGGCGATCAGAGTATTGCCCCAATGCAGGACACGCCTAGTTAGGGCTAACTAAATAAAGCAGAAGCAAAAAGAGAGCGGGACATAAGTCACTTGACTTATATCCCGCTTTTTGACGATTTAGATTGGAAATGAAATTTAGTTTTTGGTTTTGTCCCAGACTCTTTTATAAATGAGCATTAGTTGTTGTGAACAAAGTCAACCACATTACGCCCAACCACTGTGTTGTCCTTTAATTCTTGAATCATATCGTTGATTTCTGATAACTTGCGGGTGCGAACGATTGGGTGAACCAAGCCTTCAGCACCGAATTGGAATGTTTCAGCTAAATCTTGACGAGTCCCAACGAGTGAACCAGCAACGACGATACCGTCGAGCACTGTCTTAGCAATGTTCAATTGCATGTCACCTTGTGGTAAAGCAACGGCAACTAGCTTACCATCTGGGCGCAATGAGTCAACGGCTTGGTCAAAGGCTGAAGTTGTAACGGCAGTCACTAAAGCAGCGTGAACTCCACCGACTTTTTCTTGAATTTGTTCGTCAACGTTGCCATCGTGACGGTTAATTAAGATATCTGCGCCAGCTTGTTTAGCGGCTTCCAACTTGTCTGGGTTCCCATCAACAGCAATGACGTGCGCGCCAAAAACGTGTTTAGCGTATTGGATGGCCAAGTTACCTAAACCACCGGCGCCAACAACAGAGACCCATTGGCCTGGCTTAACGTCAGCCACTTTAATGGCTTTGTACATTGTTACCCCGGCACAAGTTAAGGAGGTGGCTTCCACTGGATCTAGGCCATCGGGCACCTTAACGGCGTAGTTGGCATCCACAATGACCTGTTCAGCCATGGCGCCATCAACGGTAAAGCCTGAATTTTGCACCTGACGGCAGAATGTTTCGCGACCAGTTAAACAATATTCACAATGACCACAGCCCTTGAAGAACCAAGCGATAGAGACCCGATCCCCTACTTTAACGGCGTCCACGCCATCGGCCACTTTAGAGACGATCCCAACGCCTTCGTGTCCAATGATTCGTCCAGGCTTGTCACCGAAGTCACCGGCGGCAACGTGTAAATCAGTATGGCAAAGACCACAATATTCAACATCAACAAGTGCTTCACCAGGTTTTAAATCACGTAAGGTAACATCTTTAACATCGACGAAGCCATCAACATTATCGCGAACAACAGCAGCTTTCATGAATTGATCTCCTTTTGATTAGAACTAATTTTTGCTTTCAACAGTTTAATCATATCAGGAAGACTCTGAAAATTAAAGTGAATTGATGAGCATTTGCAAACTTTTTTCATCATTTATCTGTCTGTGAAAAACAAAAATGTGGATAAATCGTTTTTTTAATCACAATTAGTAAGGAATTTTCATTATCGAATTTGTGAATAACACTTAAAAGACTCTAATCCACAATTGACCAAAGCTTGGTAGATCTGATTATGATTGTCGACCGAAATCGATACGCACCGCTAGTTTTAAGGCCCAAACTAATTATCCGCGACTGGAATGTGTATGGCGTGATAGAATGGCCTTAAGGACGCGAATCGTGCAAAATTAAGGAGCGGATTTTTCTGAAAGTCCAACGCAAAGACATCAAATTTAGTTGGTTATTTGTTGCCTCACTGTTAAACAATGCGGGTGCGAGTTTTCTTTGGCCATTAACGACCATTTATTTACATAACTACCTCCACGAATCATTAACGTTAGCTGGTTGGGTATTATTAGGAATGTCGCTTATGATGATCGTCGGTGACTCAGTTGGTGGATACTTATTTGATCATTGGAAACCTTGGCAGACTGGGATTATGTCGGCGGCGCTAGCGACCCTCGGCGTCGTTGCCTTGATTTTTTGGCACGGCTGGCCCGTTTATGGCTTGCTACTGTTGGTAATCGGGTTCGGTGATGGCGTCAACATGACGATTTTAAACTCTTTGGCAACGTGGGTGACGACAACTTCAACGCGGCACGTGTTCAATATGCTCTATGTTGCGATGAATATTGGGGTGGTGATTGGCACCTTAATCGTTGGTTACGCGATCAAATTCGGCATCACCACGGTCTTTATCATTGCCGCGGTATGCTATGCTGCGTTGACGTTAGTGGTAACGTTACATTTCAATGTAGCGCCTAAGACACACCGTGCTAAAAGCCAAGTTGCAAGCCAACGTCGCACCCAGATGCCTTTACTGGTGGGCCTGATTTTGTTGCTGCTATTGGCAATTAACTTAGCATATTCCCAGTGGGAGAGTGTTATTTCCGTGCACATGACCAATCTGGGGATTCCCGTGTTGAATTACAGTTTACTGTGGACGCTAAATGGCCTGATTATCGTGATCTGCCAGCCTTTTATCACACGGTTTAGTGAGCGTTTCCGCATTGAAAATGTCATTTTGGTAGGAATTACATTATTTGCAGCTTCATTTTTCATGCTGATTTTTGCTCGCAGTTATGTAGCGTTTATTGTGACCATGATCGTGCTAACGTTCGGGGAAATGATTGGTCACCCAGCTTTACCGGCGTGGATTGCGGTCAAAGCCCCCGCTACCGAGGCTGGAAGATATCAAGGCTTCTCTAACATCGCGATTGCTTTTGGCCGGGCAATTGGCCCCTTATTCGGTGGACTTATGCTGGACTATGCGACATTTTCGAAGCTGTTTTTGGCTGTCGGAATTGTTCAAATGATCGCGCTATTTGCGGTCTATGGCCGGGCGCACTTTGAACGGCAACGAAAAACAGATGTGGCTAAGAATGCCCGTGACTAATCAGGTACCATTGAGAGTTAAAAGAAGCTTAGTTTGGATAACGTTAAAATCGCCGCTTCCCCAGTAATAAGGGAGCGACGATTTTTGGCGTTAATTTAATGCAGCGATAGCTTTAAATCTGATTGGTTCGATCAACTAAAACGTTATAAACTCGTTTAACGTCAGCATTAGTACCACGGAGTTCATAATCGGCCAAGAACGGGAAGCCATAATCATTTGCGTATCGACGCGCAGTTAAACAATATTGCTCGTTGAAGTTACGGTTGCCGGATCCAACAACGCCAAGGCAGTGCTGACGATTGTTACCGTAAGCAATGTATTCACCTAGCACGTTGGTCATCAATTCCTTAACGCCGTTATCAATGCCATTTCCACCGTCTAAATAGGTGGGAACAAAGGCAAAGTAAGGCACTGTTTCGTGTGTAAAATCTGTTTGTTCAGAAATTTCTACAGCGTTAACTTCTGGTTGATTAGTGTCGGCGATATGTTGTTGTTTCGCATATTCAGTCAGGTGTTGGATGAAATTGCGTGTATTTCCTTCGATTGAAATGTAGCGAATGTTTAAAGCCATCGTGCCACGCTCCTTTGCAAAAGTTCAGGACTAATTGTTCAAAGTTTACAGCACGATGTTTTTAGAAACCAGTCTTGACGAAATTAAATCCATGGTCAAGTCATGGTCCAGATGGCGTAAACTGGGTGATAGTGGAGGAATGACATGGAACAATATTTAATTGTGACCGATATCGATGGTACCTTGATTCCTAAGACGCAACAAGTCTCTGATTTGACGCAAGCAGTGTTTCGTAAATTACAGGCACAAGGGCATGAGATTTACGTGGCAACGGGGCGGATGTTGGCCTTGGCACGGTCAATCACCGACCAGTTCACGATTCCGATGGGAATCATTAGCGCTAATGGTGCTGTTATCGCCCAGGATAATCAAGTTAAGACGCACTTATTAGGGCAAGCTGCTGCGCTAGCTGCATACGACATCTGTGATCATTTAGATTTAACGATGCGGTTATTTACGTTAACAGATACGTATCACAACTCTCGCGACGAATCAGCATTAGCACACATGCGATTTTTGCGTAAACGGGTGCCAACTTCAAGAATGATTCCACTGAAATCACGCACCGATGTCTTAGTTATTGCTGATCAAGTGACAAACGGTCTGGCGGTCAATCGGGCAGTCGATAATCGTTTAATTCAAGCCCGTCGTGAGTTTATGGAAACGGGCCTATTTTCGTTATCAGCATCAAGTGAAACCAACATTGAGCTGATTCCCAAAGGGATTAGTAAAGCGACGGCGTTAAAACAAGTGCAACAACAATTAGGGATCGACGGGGATCATACGATTGTTTTTGGTAATGGGTTAAATGATGTCCCGATGTTTAAGGCGGCCACGACCAGCGTTGCCATGGCCGATGCGCCACAGGCGGTTTTAGACGCAGCAACTGCCATCACGGAACCGGTCAATCAAGATGGGGTACCGCGCTTTTTGATGAACCGGTTCAAAATGAATTAAGCCCGTAGACGAAATTTATGCAAACGCTGCCATATTTCTATGTCATACTAGTAAGTGAACTACGGCACAAGGCCGTAGAGCGGGTTTAAATATCAACTTGAGAGGTTACAACAATGATTAATCCAACAGATTTAGATGACGGTCGGACGATCTATTTAGATGGCAGACGAGTGGAAAAACCTTCGTCGGTTAAGTTGTTTACTGATACCTTGACCTATGTAAATGCGTATTATCGTTTGCAACAAGAGCAACCAACCACTCATTTATATGATGACCATGGGACGCCAACCGACATCGTCTTCAAGACGCCTAAGACAGCAGCGGATTTAGCCGCTAAACGCCGTGTCTATCAAGAGATCGCCAGCGTTGCCTATGGCATGTTGGGTCGAACCCCAGATTTTATTGACTCAGGAATGGCCACGCTAGCAGCACATAGTGAGTTTTTAGGCCATAATCAATATACGGACTTTGCGGCTAATGCTAAGGCTTACGCGGAGCGGATTAAACGCGATGACGTGTTTGTTTCTCATGCGTTGCAAAACCCACAAATTGATCGAGCCCAGGATTTGCATGAAATTACTCAAGGCGCACCTGGTGTTCATGCCACTGAAGTGACCGATGAAGGAATTTATGTCAGTGGCGCCAAAATGGTAAATACATTGGCTCCATTGTCTAATGAACTATTGATTTTTAATACGCCTAGCTTGGTTACCGGCGATGATGACTATGCTTTGGCTTTCTGGCTGCCAAATAATGCAAACGGTTTGAAGATTGTGTGTCGCAAACCATTTAATCGACCCGGACACAGCACCAAAGACTACCCACTGTCGAATGCATTTGATGAGATTGATGCGTACATTATTTTTGATCATGTGTTTGTACCATGGACGCACGTCTTTGTCTTCCAGAATGTTGCGATGTCAAACAGATTCTTTATTGACAGTGGGCTATTTCAACACACAACGCATCAAGATCAATCACGGGGGGCCGTCAAATTTGAATTTGTCACGACCCTGGCAATTGAATTAGCTCAAAAACTTGGCGTTGACCGTTACTTGAATGTCCAAGAGATGTTAGGCGGACTGACCGCTAATCTAGAATTGGTGCGCGGCGCACTGATTAATTCAGAATTGACAGGGAAGGTTGACGAGGCTGGGTTGTTTGGGCCTAATGTTCAACCGTTACTGGCGATTCGAGCGCAGTTGCCGAAGATGTATCAGGAGGCAATTCTAACGATTCAAAAAATTGGCGCGGGCTCGATGATGGGAGTGCCCGATTTCCGTGATTTTGGCGGGGATTTGGGTGAAACGTTACGTGCTGTCATGGGAAGCCATTTAATGGATGCGCAAACTCGGGCAAAACTGCTCAATTTAGGCTGGGATGTCACCGGTGAAAGTTTTGGCCAACGCCAATTGATGTATGAATACTATCATGGTGGTGATCCTGTACGGATTCGTGCTTCGCATTATCAAGATGAAGATCTCACAAATGGCCGGAAAATGCTAGCTGACGTGATGAAGAAAAGTTAACGTAAGCAAAAAGAGAGCGGGACATAAGTCACTTGACTTATGTCCCGCGTTTTGACTATTTAGATTTTAGTTTTGTCCCAGACTCATTTTCGATTAGTTAGATTAAATTATGCATCATGTTCATCCGTCGAAGAGTCAATTGCCTCACCTTGACTAACCGGCTTTCGAATCACTTCAAACCAATTGATATAGGCGTTCTCGTAATCAAGGGCAGTAAACTGAAAATCACCAATTTGGTAATGATCACCGGCTTTGATATCAGGTTCTTTTTCGATAATGTAGCCGGTCAAAGTGACCACTTCTGATTCTTCAAAAGCTTTGATATCCGTCTGGAAGTAACGTTCGAAATCGTAGAGTGTCATTTTACCGGAGACGTGATAAGAACCATCGTCTTGTTTAAAGATATATTCATCAGAGACATCGTCGATTTCATCATGAACGGTGCCAAACAATTCTTCGTAAATATCTTTGTCTGTGACAATCCCAGAGGTCCCCCCGTATTCATCGACGACGACGACGATTGGCGTCTGTTTGATAATCATTTGTTGTAAAACATCTTGGATCGGCATCGTTTCAGGTACAGTAATAATATTACGTAAAATCTTGGCAACACTGATGCTGTCATCAGCCTGACTCTGTCGAATGAGGTCGTAGTTGTAGACATAGCCTAGGATTTTATCCTTATCGCCGTCCGCAACAACTGGTAGGCGGCTAAATTGCTCAGTTAGATAAACCTGCAGGGCATCTTTAACCGTGTCGGTAACATCAATCACTTCCAGCTGAGTCCGATCGATCATGATGTCGCGGGCCACTTTATCATTCATTTCAAACGCCCGTTGCATGAAGACGTAATCTTCCTGATCTAATTCACCACCCGTGACAGCATTACGCGACAGATTTAAAATTTCTGCCTGGCTAAAGGCTTCATCACTTTCCGATGCTGGTTGCATCCCTAACATGCGAACAATCCCGTTTGCAGAGGTGTTCAATAGCCAGACGAATGGATAGAAGGCGACATGAAAATACCGCAAGGGAGTTACCACCACCATCATGACCTGAAACGGTCGATCGATGGCGATATTTTTGGGGACGATTTCAGTGACGACGACTTCAAAGTATGTCAACAGAATAATCCCTACGATAGAACCAATTGCATGACCAACGGTGGCGTTTAAGCTCAAATGAGCAGCGCCAAATAGATCCATGAGTAGCTGAGCGACGGTTTCTTCACCGATCCACCCTAAGATAATGCCACACAAAGTTGTCCCGACTTGAGTGGTTGATAAGTATTCATTTAAGTTGTGGACCATCCGTGTGGCCACATCAATTTTCTTAGATTTCTTGTCGCGTTTATCTTGCTCTTCTTCGAGGACACTAGGCCGCGTTTGGACTAACGCGAATTCAGCGGCAACGAAGAAGGTGGCAAACACGAATGTAATTAGCATGATGATCAAATTACTAATTATCTGACCACTATCCAACGAATATTCCCCATTTCTTGTTACAAACCATACAACATTATAACGCGCAAGCAGTGTCGTGGCTATCATGTCAGCAATTAAATCGGGTTCGTTTGATTTTATGGTTGAAGGCTAGGTACATATCCACCGGTCGGATGGACGCAATCTGACCGATCATTTGTAAGCGTGCATGATGTGGGCGAGTTGTTTTGATTCGCGTCAGGGGCTAGTTTGACGAGCGTTTGAATCTAAGATAGACCTGATTTTCAGTGGCCTTTCATGCGGGAAAACAGGTTTTGTGCGGTATAATGCCACTAAACCGGCGTGATTGTGGATCAGTAGAAGGGGGTATTGAAGATGCAACAGCGTAGTGCGGCAACCATGATGCACTTGATTCGGCAAGTTGCTGAAGCAGATGAAAATATTCGAGCAGTTGGCATGGAGGGCTCGCGAAATGATCCTCAGGCCCAACAAGATGAATTTTCTGATTTTGACATTACTTATTTTGTCGAAGACCCGACACCATTTCGACAAAGCGATGATTGGCTAGCAGTATTTGGTGAACGAATCATCATGCAAAAGCCCACGGAGGCCATGTTTTCTGGAACCAAACTGCCATGGTATCCCTACTTAATGCAATTTAGTGATGGTAATCGACTGGATTTAAAGATCGCCAGTGTGAATGACAAAGACGCTTATTTAGCTGCAGAGCATTTGAATCAATTGATTTTAGATAAAGATGTTCCAATTGTCGATCAGCCAGATTTGTCAGATTGGGACTTTCATATCATGGCGCCCTCTGAAGAAGATTATCAGAATAGTGTCAACGAGTTCTTTTGGGTCAGTCTATATGTCATAAAGGGGTTGAAACGTGGCGAACTTCTTTACGCAAATCAGTTTTTTGAACGTCCAGTCCGTGAAGAACTGTTGAAAATGTTGGAGTGGTCAGTGGGCATTAATACGAATTTTCAACTTAGTGCGGGAAAAAATGATCGTCAATTACAAAGTGCGTTGTCAAAAGACGATTACGACAAGTTAATCGCGACTTATCAACTTGAGTCATCAGTAGCAACGTGGCATGCACTACAAACGGCAACGCAACTATTTCTCGCCACTGCCCGAGTCGTAGCAGATCAACTAGGTTTTGATTTTCCTGATTACCCGGCTACAGTAATTGCCTACGAAACTAAGCTGATGGCTGAGCGCAGTGAGTGAGGAACATAAGCGATGACAGAACTACGACAACGTCCCGAGGTTACCAATCTTGAGCTGTTTTATGACTTGATTTTTGCTTATGCGATTAGCCGGATTACGACAGTCTTACACCTCGTGCACCATGAGGTGATTCCTGGACGGTATCTTTTAGAATATTTGATTATGTTTTTTATGTTCTGGACAATCTGGACCTATCAAACAGTACTGGTAAACCGATTCTTTCAGGAAAATGTCCAACATAGTTTATTCATGATTTTTGACATGTTTGTGGTCATCATTTTGTCGCAATCGTTGAACCCTAATTTTGAATCGACGCATCCTACATTCGCTGGATCTACGTCGGTATTACTCTTTAGTATTGCGCTCCAGTACTGGCTGCGAGCACGACATTTGCATGATGATAAGCAGTTGGCGGTTGCTAAGGGACTGGCTAGAACGCTGCTTATTAGTGGCATCATTGGTGCGTTGACGATTATTCCTTGGGCTCCATATTTAATTCGCGTCACGGTGTACGTTGGTTCAATGATTTATGCTAATGTTGGCCCAGCCTTTTTAAAACAAGCGCTAACGGAATTTCCAGCGCTCTTTGAACATTTAACGGAGCGTTATTCATTATTTACGTTGCTGTTATTTGGTGAAGCGATTATTGCGGTTGCTAGTATGATAAATGTGCATCGCTTTAATTGGCTAGTGATCCCTTTCTTTTTAACCATCGTGGCACTGTTCTTGGGCTACTTTGCGATGTACCAGCAGGGCATTGATCGTCATCAGAAAACAGCAGGTATTACGTTAATTAACATCCACTACGCCATTTTTGTCGGTTTGGATTTAGTCACGGCATCGATGGATCTCTTTTTAAACGGTGAACTAATTGGCTGGCAGTTCGTTAGCCTAGTTACGTTGGGATTATGGGGATTTAGCGGCGGTGTCTTAGTGGTTCTGGCCACGTATCCGAAACATGGTTTACAAATTTCTCTAGGCAAGGCGCTTAGTTTGCTGACGGTCGGATTAGTGTTGCTGGGCGGCGTCTTGATGTTAATTAAAGCGCACGTGGCAGTTACGATGGTCTTGCTAGCAGTAGTGACACTTTGCGCTGGCGGGATAACATGGCAATTTTTGCATCATGGCTTTGAGCAGCATATTGAAGATAATGTATAAGGAGGCTAGTCGTGAGTAACGAAGAGAATCGACCGATTCGGATTGGTGATGTTGGGCAACCGCGCCGTTCGGCACCTAAAAAGCAGCCGCAATCTGGAAAAAAGATTGCGGCTGACTTATTGAAACAAGCCCAAATGAAACAAGTTCAATCCAAACAGTCTAAATCACAGCCTGAAGTCAAATCGGCCCGTGTCGTGACCATGATCGAGGCGCAAAAACGCGCGGGTCGATATAATATTTACCTAGACGGGCAGTATGCTTTTCCGGTGAGCGAATCAGTCCTCATTGAATTTCGCTTGTTTAAAGGCATGACCATTACGCCAGAATTGCAAACGCAAATAGGCGATGCTGACGATGTTGCCCGAGCTTATAATCGGGCGCTCGATTATTTATCTGGGCAATTACGATCAGAGCGTGAGATTGTGACAAAATTGACCAGCTTAGATATTCCAGCCGACGTTATTGACGCGACGTTACAACGATTACGAGAACTCCAATTAGTGGATGATTTGGCTTATGCAAAAGCTTATGTGCGAACAATGATTAAGACTTCTGATAAAGGGCCGGTGGTGATTCGCCAGCATCTGCGGCAAAAAGGAATTGGTGAAACCTTGATTGATCAAGCGTTGGTCGAATTTTCTACCGACGATCGATTAGCCAACGGCATTGCGACAGCAACCAAATTAGCGAAGCATTACGCGAACAAGCCTTTTGCGATTCAAAAACAGAAGGTCCGTCAGAGTCTGATGCAAAAGGGTTTCCAACAAGCAATCATTGAACAGATCCTAGCTGAGGTCACCTTTGAACGGGATGATGAGCAGGAAGACGCGTTGTTGCAGCGGGAAGCGACAAAGGTTTGGCAACGTAATCGGAGCTATACGGGTCGCGAGCGTCAGAATCGTACTAAGCGAACGCTATACGGAAAGGGCTATCAACTGACAGATATTAATCGTGAATTAGAACGATTGATCAACGAAGAAGATTAAAGAGCAAGTAAGTTGTGCCACTTCTGCTTGGTTTAGTAAGATCTAATTGAAACACTTATGATAAGTAATGTTAGTAAGGAGATGATTGACCATGAAAACAAGAGCTGAATTAAAGCAGTCAGCTAAAGATGTGCTTCGAGGACATTGGGGACAGGCAGTCGGGCTGAACGCGTTGACGGTAATTTTAGCGTATGGCAGTTTTGGCGTGTCAATGCGACAACAATATGCGAATTTTAACGTGAACGGTCAAGTTGGCAGTAGCAGCTTTTTAGTTAGTGTGTTAGCTGTAGCGATTAATTTTGGGGTCTGGTTTACTTTTTTGAGTTGGATTCGCCAGCCAAATCGTGAGATTCGACCATTGCGGGATGCCTTTAGTGTAATCGCGACACCAGCAGTCTTTGCCTTGTTATTACAATGGCTGATAATTACTTTCGTGGTCGGGATTGGCTTGTTTTTGTTATTGATTCCCGGAATTATTGTTGGTTTAATGTGGAGCCAAGCCGTTTATGTCTATAAAGATCTCCATGATGCCAATCCTGATGCCAGCGTTTGGCAAGGCATGATGCCTGCCTTATCAATAAGCGCTCAGTTAATGCGTGGTCACAAATGGGAATTCTTCGTGTTACAGCTTAGTTTCTTAGGCTGGATTCTGCTAGGAATGGTGAGCTTGGGTATCGGATTCTTCTGGATCACCCCATACATCAATGCGACTTCGGCAGCTTATTATGATGAGTTGGAAGCAAGCAGCGACGTTGACTTAACGATGTGATGTTTCTGTGGCTGAATTTTTTAAACTTTTTGACTAGGTCATAATGAACAGTATTTAAACAAGAGAGTGGGAAATGACGCCGAATTGAGAGCGAGCACAAGCGAAAAAGTGAGCATCTTCCGTACTTTGGAAGGTGAAGTGAACCCCCAGAGTTGGACAAAATCCAACTCTGGGGGTTTTACTATGACCAAATATAATGATGAATTTAAAGCAAAAATTGTCGCAGAATACTTAGCAGGCGTTGGCAGCACGTTTTGACCATGGAGACGTGGTGCACAAAAAACGAAGCCCGACGCCTTTTATAAGTTATGTCCCAGACTCTTTATATTGGTTTTCAGTGAAACTGACCCTAGCAATTAAAATTGCCGAGTTGACCTCAATTGACGTAAGCAGTAAGGTAACTTGTGAAACTGTTGTATTTTTAATATATACATTGGGGGACATAAAATTGACCAAAACAGATGTTTCAGCGACTAAATTTGATATTCAAGCGATTTGTCGTGACCTTTACCAAGTGCTTGATCAACGAAGCAGTAAAAATTCACAATTATTAGATATTTTGGACGTTTTACAACAGGTTACCAAAACAGTTTCAGACACATCGAATCCAGAAGCGCTAGTCAACCGGTTAGTCAACTATATTAGGATTGTTGCTTCAACGGGCAAGCTCCATTTTTCTGGGCCCGCTGAAAAGTTAATGATTCAACTGAGTGGTATTGGACAAAAAGCCGGGTTGAACGGTGCATATATGGCTGATTTTTCAGATAAATCATACTTCTATCGGCCATTTGAAAAATATCCACAACACTAAAAATGATCCGCAACCTTGTGAAGGGCAACAATGACTGAGTCGACTCAATTCTATGGGCGATTCATTTAAAAGATGGTCATTGCCTGAATCAAATGAGCTGAATGACAAGTGATCGTATCAATGTGGTTTTTAGTATCACCTAGTTTACAACACTAGATGATGGTGATATCATTTGCTTAGACGTAAACAGCCAATGATCAGCGGAGGATACAGTGATGGCAGATTCTTTTGAACGGTATCATAAGTGGGAACAACATTTAGCTGAAGTGACCTTGCCAAAGTGGGATGAGTTGCCGAAATTTGATCTGTATATGGATCAAGTGGTGGCCTATGTAAACGATACGTTAGGTCCACTGGACGTGGATTCAGTGACCCCCGCAATGATTAATAATTATGTTAAACACAACATCATCTTGGCGCCAGTGAAGAAAAAGTATCAGGTCATGCAGGTCGCGGATATTTTATTGATCGGCTTGCTGAAACCGACGTATGCGATGGACACGATTCGTCAAGGAATGGATCAAGTCACGGCTAGTCTTTTTCCTAAACGAGCCTATGACACATTTATTGACTTGATGTTATCCGGCTTACGTGGTGACTTACCAGAAGCGCCGGCAGATAATTTGAACGATCAGATGATGGTGACGGCTGTTCATGCCATTCTGGATAAAATGAAGTCAGAACAATTGTTGAGTTTGACCAAAGAAATCGTGACACCTAAACCAGTTGAACAGAAGTAAATAAAATTTTGTCATTCATTAATTGATAATTAACAGGGTGGTCTTTTCTTTTGAGAGAAGGCCTTTTTTTAGTTTGTCGTGAATGCCGATTGTGATACAGCTGCTTAAACCAAGGTTACTAGCGAGAGAAAGTTTCTGAATTCACAATTGGAAAATAAACGTTTTTTCGATAAAATAGAAAAATATTTACAACATAGCAAGCGCATTATCATAGAGTTAAGCGCTTACATTTTTCTAGGTATCAAAAACTTGGATCAAAATGCTTGAAAAGTTTTTACAACGTGTTAGACTACTAATTGTGAAAGAGATAACAAACAGACATCAATCTGATGGAGGCAAACAAAGCATGGTTGTAAAAGTTGATAAAAAAGCTGAAAAACAAACCACGAATGTCGCAAACATGATCCAAAAGTTGGTCGATAAGGGCCAAACAGCGCTCGCAAAAATGGATGGCTACGACCAAAAACGCATTGATCATATCGTGCACGAAATGGCAATGGCTGCCTTAGACAAACACATGGAATTGGCCAAACTGGCCGTTGAAGAAACTGGCCGTGGTGTCGTAGAAGATAAAGCAATTAAAAACATTTACGCGTCAGAAAATATCTGGCACAAAATTAAGGATGACAAGACAGTTGGTATTATCCGTGAAGATGATGTAGAAGAGATCACCGAAGTAGCTGAACCACTTGGCGTGATTGCCGGAATCACTCCCGTCACCAACCCAACGTCAACGGTAGTCTTTAAGGCTGAAATCGCCGTGAAGACCCGTAACCCGATCATCTTTGCATTCCACCCACAAGCTCAAAAGAGTTGTGTAGCAGCTGCGACGATTGTTCGAGACGCAGCAATTGCGGCCGGTGCGCCAGAAGGTATGATTCAATGGATCGACGAACCTTCCATTGAAGCAACGGATGCCCTAATTAACAATGATGGCATTGCTTCAACGTTAGCAACTGGTGGTCCTGGCATGGTGAAGGCAGCCTACTCAACTGGGAAGCCAGCTTTAGGCGTTGGCCCTGGTAACGGTCCCGTGTACGTGGAAAAATCAGCTAATATCAAACGGGCGGTTAACGACATTACGTTGTCGAAGACGTTTGATAATGGGATGGTTTGTGCATCCGAAAACTCAGCGGTGATCGATGCAGAAATTTACGACGAAGTAATGGCCGAATTTCAGCGTTTAGGTTCCTTCTTAGTTAAGAAGGCCGATCAAAAAGCCTTAGCTGACGCTATGTTTAATCCAGTGACACATGGTGTTAAGGGGCCAATCGCTGGTAAATCAGCTTATGATATTGCCAAATTAGCTGGTATCAAAGTCCCAGAAAACACGAAGGTTCTATTGGCAGAAATTGATGGTGTCGGTCCAGATTATCCATTGTCAGCTGAAAAGCTATCACCAGTCTTATCCGTCTACAAAGCAGCTTCTCGCGAAGAAGCCTTGAAGCGCTGTGAAGAATTGTTGAACTTTGGTGGCCTTGGCCACACAGCCGGCATTCAGACAGAGGATCAAGATTTGATGACCGAATTTGGCGTTCGCATGAAGGCCAGCCGGGTATTGGTTAACACACCATCAGCTGTTGGTGGGATTGGTAACATTTACAACAACATGATTCCTTCCTTAACATTAGGAACCGGTTCATGGGGTAAGAACGCTGTTTCGCATAACGTGTCATCCTTTGATTTGATCAACGTGAAGACGATTGCGAAACGGAGAAATAATATGCAATGGATTAAGATCCCAAGCAAAGTTTACTTTGAAAAGAATTCCGTTCGCTATCTAACTGATATGGAAGGCATTGAAAAAGTCTTCGTCGTTGCTTCACCTTCGATGGTTAAGAACGGTTATGTGGATATCGTGCGCGATCGGTTGCGTAAACGACCAAATGGCACAGACATTCAAATCGAAGTCTTTGATCAAGTTGAACCAGACCCATCAACGGACACAGTTGATCGTGGGGTTCGGTTAATGAACGAATTTAAGCCAGACACAATCATTGCCATTGGTGGTGGTTCGCCATTGGATGCAGCTAAGAACATGTGGATGTTCTATGAGCACCCAGGTGCTGACTTCTTCGGTGCTAAGCAAAAATACTTGGACATTCGTAAACGGACTTATACGTTTGAAAAGCCAAACAAGGCGAAGTTTGTCGCGATTCCAACCACTTCAGGCACCGGTTCTGAAGTGACCCCATTTGCCGTTATCACGGACTCACAGACCCATGTCAAGTATCCATTAGCTGACTACGCATTGACACCAGATGTTGCCATTGTGGACCCGCAATTCATTATGACGGTACCTAAGAAGACGATTGCCTACTCAGGCTTAGATGTCTTCTGCCACGCCTTAGAATCTTACGTTTCTAGCTTGGCCTCTGACTACACACGGCCATGGTCATTACAAGCCTTGAAGTTAGTTTTGAACAATTTGACCGCTTCATACAACGGTGACACGCATGCCAAAGAAGAAATGCATAATGCGTCAACGTTGGCAGGAATGGCCTTTGCTAATGCTTACCTAGGCATTAACCACTCGATTGCTCATAAACTTGGTGGGGAATTCGACTTGGCTCATGGACTATGTATCGCCATCACGTTGCCTCACACGATTCGGTACAATGCACAAATGCCAAACAAGTTGGCGATGTGGGCTAAGTACGAATACTACCGTGCTGATGAAGACTACGCTGATGTTGCTCGTTACCTTGGCTTAAAAGGCAACACGACTGAAGAATTAGTTGAAAGCTTAGTCCAAGCCTTTATTGACTTAGCACACAGTGTTGGTGTTGACTTGAGCCTGAAAGCTAACGGGGTCGACAAGAAGCACTTTGATAAAGTTGTCGATCATTTAGCAGAATTGGCTTATGAAGATCAATGTACAACAGCCAACCCGAAGCAACCGTTGATTTCCGAATTAAAGGAAATTATGGAAGAAGACTATGACGGCAAGGGTGTTGAAACAAAAACTCGTGGTGCCTACTAAAAGACATCAGTGGTCGGTAATAAGATAAGTTAAAGAGAATGATCGGGTTCACTCACAACGCTGTGAGTGAACCCGGTTTTTGTTATAATAAAAGTTCATTGAATTATTGGTCAGTCAGATGTCGAGGAGGGCGGTCATGCGTAGCCGAACAAACATTATTTTTATCGTTATTGCGGTATTGGCAATCGGGGTCAGTGTGTTAACAATTCACCCAGTTGCTCGCCAAACTGAGGCGACCCAGCCGTCGACATCAACTAACAAACCTCATTCAACGGTCAAAAAGCCGGCTAAAAATCAGACTCAGCGACCACGAAAGGCGGCCGTCAAACCTAAACCCGCTAAAAAGACTGCTGTCGCGACCCAGACTGTCGGTGGATATACGCTAACCAAGCGAGCAGTTGATTTGCCGACAGGCTTAGCTAATGGACAAGCGACCAACGAATGGTCGTCGCCAATTACGCTAACCTTGTCGACGTCGGCGTTAGCAAGCGGTAGTGATGGCAATTTGGTCCGTTTTGACGGTTTACAGGTAGGCCAATCTTATCGATTGTGGGTGCAACCTTCTGGTAGCGATCAGGCTTATGAAATTAATTACCAGCCAACCAGCGCGTCGCAATATGTTCCTACACCACTATTGCGAACGGTTTATGAAGCAGCGCAAAAGACGTCACCAGATGTTAGTCAACTGACAATTTATAATAGTCGTCGAGTTAATTAGACTGACAAAGCCAAAATCAAACTCCTATCAAGGGGGGATGGCTGCCGACCAACCTGGACTTCACGGGCATTCGGCTGGAACGCCGTGGACCTGCTTTGAACCCGGAAATACGCCGGTTTCAAAGTCAGGTCTTATCGTAAGCGCGTTGCGCTAACGATAACGACACTGGCTGAGCCGATGCCCGCTACGTTCAGGTTGATCTGTCTGTGGTTTAACTCGCTTATCTTTTGGCTTGATGCGTGATCTTATTTTGACACGTTCATTCTCGAATTATCTTGATCTGATCGAGCTTGTATATGCTGTAAAAGCCGCTTACTCTGGTTAGAATTAAGAACACCAAACACTGTTTGTCGGCAAGCAACGAACGAGTAGACTTATCAAGTGAAGTGAGCGTCTCGGTAATGATCGGCCGGAATATCGATGACAAGCGTGATTCCGCCAGAGTGTTGATGACTGATGTGCCAGCGTTAGCGGAATCGTGATTTTAACCGCAAAATGAGGCGCACTTAAACTTTATGCCAACGTATAAAAACGACTTTCACATGATGGATAAACCCCTCATCATGCGAAAGTCGCCTTTAATATCGGTTAATTACCAACTTATGCTTTGCGCTCGTTTTGTCGATTAGAAATCAAATTTATAGTTTACTGTTGATGCCCCAAATGCGTGTTTGCTGTCAGAGCGAATGTTGTTCAAGTTACGGCTTTTTGTGAGTAGCTTGATCGGCAAGTTTAGCAGCTTCTGCTCGCTGAGCTTCGAATTTACGCGCATGATCTGCTGCAATATCTAACTGTTTGTCAACTAGTTGTTTAGCTGCAATCTCGCGAAGATCATGTTTACCAATCGCGGCCTGACGTGGGCCGTCGTCGGCGTCTAAAATGGCTTGTGCGTACGCGGCAAAATCACTTTTGAATTGAGCGGTTACTTTGAAATGGGGACCAAAATACGCGTCCACAGTTTGCCAAAGCGTTGTAATTTCATTTTGAGTCATCATTATCGCCACCGTTTCTATTAGATTAGGCTCATTATAAGTCCGAATTATGGCAGAATCACTAAAACAGGCTTATCATTGGTCGAATTATAAAGGGGGAGATTTGAATATGGCAGATCGAATGCGACGCTATCTATCTGGAGTGGGGGCAATGCTTGGATTGTATCTGTTGGAGCAGTTGGCCATTGCGCCAACTTATTTGCCAACATTATTAAAACTATCCTCCTGGCCTGCTCAATTAGGTATCTGGATCATCACAACAGTTTTATGCGGCTTGGTTTTTTGGTTACTTTGGCGATTGTATCAACATGGGCTAGCTCATCGACAGCCCTCCTATTTTAGGCCACGGCCTACTAGACCACGGCAATGGCTGATTTTTGCTCTAATGCTCGTGGTATTGTCAGCCTTAATTATTAGTCAAGAGCTCATTCATACTAGTTCGTCTGAAAATCAAAAAGCGGTTGAGCAGTTGTTTAATGGCACACCGTGGTTAACTAGTTATTTAGCAGTTTTCATCGGGCCGGTATTGGAAGAAATGATTTTTCGCGGTTTATTTTTCAATTACTTCTTTATGAAGTTGACGACACCATGGGTTAAAGTGCTGGGTGTTGTGATTAATGGCCTTTTATTTGCGCAGATACATACTTCTCTGTGGTCACCAGGTGCATGGGTATACTTTGCTACAGGAATGATTTTGGCGACCACATACCTTGAAACTAAGGATATTCGGTATGACATTAGTTTACATGTCTTAAGTAATGCTTTTTCAACTTTATCGATGTTGTTCTAGTTGGTGCGCTAGATTAGTCAAGTAGCGGTGGGAAGCTAGCATTTCCCGGTCATTTGTTTGATCAGCTAGGTTCACTTCATAGATACTGCTTGCTTGTGGATTTAATCGCGGTAGGACGCGCGCCCAGTCAATCCGCCCAGTTCCTAATGGCAGGCTATCGTGTGTGAGTCCGAATGAGTCCACGAGATGGTAGTGAACGACGTGGGGTGCTAAATGTGTCAATGAGGCCATCAGCACGTCATTGTCACCATGACTTTTGATAAAGCAATGACTGGTGTCAAACGCAAGCCGATAGTGGTGGTTAAAGATCATCTGATCCATGGTTGGGTCACCATAGAAAAATAACGGTGAGATCGAATTTTCAAACATGATGTGAGTGCCACCTTGTTCGGCATATTGATCAAGACGTTCAAAAACGACGGCCTGTGCAGTGGCTAAATCTGGGTACATGTCGATAAATTGTTGAGTTTGGCGCGAATAAGAACCATGCAGTAACAATTGAATGTCATTTGCTTGCGCAAGCGCAATTAGCGTGTCGGAACTATACCGGAGAAATTGGTAGAGTTCCGGCATTTTTTTGGCCGGGGTGACCATCTCCACGAACCAACCCTTGTAACGCATTGGTTGATGTAACACGATTCGGTCCGTGACTTGTTTAACTTCATCAATAGCGGTCTGTAAATGCTTAAGGCCGGCAGTCGTTAAGTCATTTTGATCTAGAAAAAATTCAAAGACATCGGGGTGATCGGCTAAGCGTTGCCGATACTGATCAGGATTAGTACTTCCCTTTAAACCTAACAATGGTTGCATGGTGAATCAGACCTCATTTCTTAAACTGACGCTGATCATTGCGGATACGTAATTGGTCTCAATGATTTCAATCGTCATTCAAGCCAGTTTTGTTAACGTACCGCAGTATGCGGATCAACTTACGCTGCTTTACTGGTATGGTATGATGAAAAGGTAGTTTTTTAATCATCACGGACGTTCGGCAACGCCCGCTTGGCATTTAGAGAGGGGAATTAGATTTAACCGTGAAAGTTAAAACGCTCGTCTACGTCTTAATTTCAACTTTTTTATTTAGCTCAATGGAAATCGCCTTAAAGATCGCTGGGGGTAGCTTCAATCCCATCGAACTTAACTTTATTCGTTTTCTTTGTGGCGGTCTAGCTTTATTACCAATTGCAATTCATACATTACGACGGCGCCAACAACACTTGCATTGGCGAGATTGGTTTGCGTTTAGTGTCACTGGGTTTGCTTGCGTCGTGGTTAGCATGACGTTGTACCAGATGGCGATCCAAGCGACAGCAGCATCCACGGTGGCAATTTTATTGAGTGCGAATCCGGTGTTTGGGATGTTAATTGGCTTAATTTTTCTTGGTGAACGCATGACGCGAACGAACACGATTGCGGTTATCTTGACCCTGATTGGTTTAATTGTCATCATTGATCCGTTTAAACTTACTAATCCGTTGGGGATTGTATTAGGGCTGGCCTGCTCAATCACCTTCGGACTTTACGGGGTGATTTCACGAGTCAACGCCAATCAACGCCACTTTGATGGGCTGACGATGACCTGCTTTTCATTTATCGCTGGGGCCTTTGAATTAGGTGTCTTGATGTTATCAACGCATATTCCCATTGAAGCTAATGTGTTACGCGGGATTAAGGGCTTTAGCGACGTGCCTTTCTTTGCTAATTTAAGCTGGCAAGCACTGCCACTGCTGGCTTATGTCAGCATCTTAGTGACGGGGGTCGCTTTTGGGCTCTACTTTATCGTGATGGATGAAGCGGGAATTCCCGTTGCCTCATTGATCTTTTTCATCAAACCAGCATTGGCCCCGATTTTAGCACTGATTGTGTTAGGTGAACCGATCTATGTGAATACGGTCATCGGAATTGTCATCATTTTGATTGGTTCCGTGGTCACGCTCGTTGGTGAAAAGATTGCGCTTACGATGAGCGATTGGTGGCATCCATTTGGTCATGGACATTCGTCGCATTAGCAAAACTTAACTTTTGAAAACGGCTGAATTGACGCTAAAAAGCGATCTTCCTGAAGTGAACCCCCCGAGTTGGACAAAATCCAACTCGGGGGGTTTTACTATGACCAAATATAATGATGAATTTAAAGCAAAAATTGTCGCAGAATACTTAGCCGGCGTTGGCACTTAATGGTTCGGGGATATATATTGCGGTGGACTTTTGTTCGTTGAGCGGATTGCGTAATGGGGAACCGACTTGGAGTTGGTTGCCTATCCCGCAAATATAAAGTGTGCGACGACCGGCAATGATTAGTAATTTGATCCGAAAATGGACCCACGAACAGACATAGCCAACGAGCAATCTAACAATTACCAACTTGCCACAACAGGTGTGGCATCCCAAGCTAAAAATAAGTCTAAAGCTTGCTAACGCATAACGAACGCGTTACACTTTCAGTGAAGAATTTACAGGGATATGTTCCCTTCAACTCTCGTGTCTTGCAGCACGAGAGTTTTTTTGTATTTAAAAACGCCCCTAGCTTGCAGACTAGAGACGTCATTCGATTACTTAGCAGTAATCGTCGTTAAGCTCAAACAAACTATAATCACAAGGACTACAATCGGTAAGAACTTGAAGAATTTACTAAGGGTAATGTTCACCCTCTTTAGTCAACTTTGAGTTAGTGCAAACTGACCGGACACAATCATACCATGATCGAATAATTAGTAGTTTAAATACTTTTTCGCAAGCGCGTTTCACGAGTGATAATGACTGGTAAAATCACCTAAACTACTGCTTAAAAGTCAACTTCACAAACTTTATAGAACAAAAAAACGGCTTGCGTCCTATTAGATGGGAATTCGCAGGCCGTTCTGTTTTGTTTACTCTGTAATTGTCCCCGTTCATTTTTGGTCTGTCATTCCAATTGTGGATGTTGTTTCCTCTGATTTTAGTCTGTATCCAATTCTCAACTTGGCTGTCTCTGACTCAACGTTTTAGGAGTCCCAGGTCTCGGTTGCTGGAAGTGGTTCCCCGTTTTGGCGATTTAGATTGGAAATGAAATGTAGATTTTAGCGTCGCCCCAGATTCTTTTTGTGAGGCGGGTAAAAATGATCAAAATTTAGTGAGGTTAGTTTAATCAGGCAATAACAAAATTTACTGCTAGTTTACCGACTAAAATCAAACTGTTCTAGGAATTGGGCGACACCGTCTGCATCGTTGGAGGTGGTCACTGCATTGCCCGCCGCCTTGATTTCCGGCTTACCATTACCCATAACGACACCGATGTTAGCGGCTTTAAGCATGCCTAAATCATTTTCAGCATCACCAAAGCTCATCAGGTTATCGAATGTCCAACCATAATGGGCGAGTAGCGCGTTTAGGCCCACACGTTTATCCATGTCTTTAGCGAGAAATTCGAGAATTTTAGGTTGCGAACGCACCACGTGATAGTGATCGTTCATCGTCTGCGTGAGGTTTGCCACCGCTTCATCCAAGACTGGTGCGTCAAAGGACATGACGGCTTTACTGTAGTCGGCATCAGGTAATTGTTCGAAGGATACGTGAGTGAAGGTTAGGTTAGCGTTTAACATCTGCTGATAATAAGAAGGGCGTAGATCAGATAATGGCCAAACCTGCTCAAAGTCCAAGACATCTAGTGGGTAATTATGGGCCACACAGTAATCATGGAGGGGAATTAAATCAGCCTTGGGTAGTCCTTGCTTAAATAGTTCAGCGTGACCGACATTTTGAATCACGAGCGCACCGTTAAACGTAATCGTGTAATCGTCAGGTTGTGTCAGCTCGAGTTGTTCAAGGTAGTGCCAGATGGCATTGATCGGACGACCAGTGCACAGCACGATTTTTAGCCCTTGTTGGTGTAGCTGCTTTAAAATGCGTTCATTTCTGGAACTGATTTTTTTATCACTGGTCAACAGTGTCCCATCCAGATCTAATGCAATCATTTTAATCATTTGAAAGTTCCTCGCAATCATTCATTTTGGTCAGTTTGGCGGCGTTTCATTCTAAGGCTAGCCTAGCATAATTTGCCGAGTAGCGACGCCGAGATCATAAAATTGTGATGTTTCACGCATGATTGATTTATCTTTGCCATGCAAGTCGCTAGAATAAAGGTAATCACAGAGAGGAGCGTGGCGACATGGATTATGAGAAGACTTATCGGTTTGATGAGGGACGACATTTAGATTTGAAGCATGTGCCAACTAGTGTCTCCGAACCGGCACCGGATAAGGAGACTATTAAGCGACAACTAGAAGCTAATTTAGTGAAGCTAGACGCCCTTCAAAGTAAACTTTACGCGCAGGCAACAAATGGCGTGGTCATTTTATTACAAGGGATGGATGCAGCTGGAAAAGATAGCATGATTCGCCACGTTATGAGCGGGTTAGACCCAGAAGGGACATCGGTGGTCAGCTTTAAGCAACCGACCTCAAACGAACTTGCGCACGATTACTTGTGGCGGATTTCAGCTGCGTTGCCGCGTCGTGGTAGTATTCAAATTTTTAATCGCTCACAGTATGAAGACGTACTGATTAGTCACGTTCATCCGGAAATTCTGACAAGTCAGCATATTCCAGGCATTAACCGGGTTGAAGATGTCACCAAGGCATTCTTTGATCAACGCTATGACGATATTGTGCATTATGAGGATTATTTAGCCCACAATGGGTTTGTGATGTTGAAATTTTTCTTGCACTATTCCAAGGCGGAGCAGAAACGTCGGTTTGAAAAACGGATTGAAGTACCGGACAAGAACTGGAAATTTTCGGCGGCCGATATTAAGGAGCGTGGTTTTTGGGATCAATATCAACAGGCTTATGAAGAAATGTTGACGCATACGGCAACTAAAACCAATCCATGGTATATCGTGCCATCAGATTCGAAATGGTGTTCACGGTTAATCGTTTCAGAAATTTTAACGAAACGCTTCGAGGCCTTAAAACCTGAGTATCCAGTGGTGACAGCGGCCCAAAAGCAACAACTTCACCAGATTTTAGATCAATTACAAGCCAATCAAGATAGTTAGGAGATTATCGGCGCGATGGCAAAAAGTAATTTATACGGTGCGATGGTTCTCACTGCGCAAGATATGCAGTTAATGATTATTGATCAAAAAAGTCAGGTCGTTTTAGAGCGGATTAGTGCACCACTACATTTAGGCGCTGACTTATTTGAAGGCCACCGGCTAGATCCGTCCGTCGGCGACGAAGTGATTGTGATTTTGGAGCGATTTTTACAAATACTGCGCGATTATCACGTCACGAATTATCGCTTGGTGGCCAGCCACACGATTGCGCGCGCCGAAAATATTGATTATATCCGTGATCATATTTTTATTATGACCGGTGAAACACTCCATTTCATGACGGTGAATGAAGAATCGTTGTTTGCCTACGAGGCTGCAGCCCAGCTACTACCGGATTTTGATAAACTCATCAGTGGTCATACGGTGCTAATGCAGATTGGGGCCAGTATGGTCCACTTCATGTTGTTTATCGATGGGCAATTGTTGTTAACTCGAGAATTGTTCTTAGGTCCGATGCAAGTGGCGACGCAACTGCAAGATTTAGAGCATCGGGTAGAGTCCTATCAAGAAATGCTTAGTGATTATTTGCATTCAAAATTGGTCAGTCTCTATCAATTCTTACCAGAACAGCGTTTTGATCGCGTGATTTTGATGGGTTCTAAGCTGCACTTGTTAGATCATCTGATTCCGCGCGGTCAACGTTTTGTTGAGTTGAGTCTGGCTGATTTTGATCAACAATTTCAACGAGTGGTGGAGATGACACCGCAAGATTTACTGAACGAAAGCAACATTCCGGCGGATCAGACCAACGAGGTCCTGCCATTATTTCTGTTATTGGATGAAGTCTTCGATCATTTACAGGTGAAGCAAATTGAATTAACGGACTTTAAAGTTATCGACGGCTGTGTCATTGATGAGGTCGGACACCATCATCAAAATGCGCATAACACGGATCCAACCAGTCAGGTTATGTTGAGTGCGGCTTATGAATTGGCCCGACGCTTTCACGTGGACGAACAGCACCAGCAGTCAGTCGTTAAATTTGCGACACAGTTATTTGATCGTTTGAAAAAGTTACATGGGTTAGGCGCCCATGAGCGATTATTGTTACAATTAGCGGCAATCTTACAAGATAGTGGGCTCTTCATTGATAGTACTCGCCATGCGTTTCATTCTGAATACATCATCAATCATTCAGAAATGCTGGGGTTACGAGCAGATGAACAGGTCGCCGTTGCCGCGATTGCACGGTATCACAGCTCTGAAACCGTATCGGCTGATTTGAGTCGATTTAACATCAGCATGGCTAATCGGATGGTCATGGTTAAGCTAGCAGCGATTTTGCGGCTCGCTGATGCGCTAGATGACAGTCGGTTACACAAAATTTCAAGTATTAGCGTTTCGATTAAAAAACCGCAAGTTATTATTCGGGCAACCGCCAATGATGATATTGAATTAGAGACCTGGACCTTCAATAAAAAAAGACGCTTTTTTGAGGAAATTTACGGGTTCACCCCGCAGTTACAACGCACGGGACGCTTTTAAGGAGGATGACCATGGCCTATACAGAGCCAAACTTATATGTAAATCGTGAATTGAGCTGGGTGGATTTTGATGACCGGGTCCTAGAAGAAGCGCGTGATAAAAACAATCCATTGCTAGAACGCGTGCGCTTCTTAGGCATTACGCAAAGCAATTTGGATGAATTTTATATGGTGCGCGTGGCGTCGTTACGAAAGTTGGAAGATGTTAACTACACGATACCTGATGCTTCGGGGATGGATGCGGCGGCCCAATTAAAGGCCATCAGTACCAAGGTTCATCAATTAGTTGAGAAGCAATATAGTACCCTGAATCGTTCATTATTGCCGCAATTAGAAGCGATTGGTGTTCATCTGCGAACCTTCGATGAGCTGACGACAACGCAAATTAGCTACTTAACCCAATATTTTCGGGAAGTCTTGTATCCGGTGTTAACGCCGATGGCCGTGGATGTTTCGCGACCATTTCCATTCGTCAGCAATAATACACTTAACATCGCGATTCGATTGATTAAAAATACTAAAGACGAAGCAAGCGGCAAGCGGGAACATCGGTTTGCGACGATTCAAGTGCCAGACACCTTTGATCGCGTGGTGACACTGCCGGGAACTAATGAGTTTATTCTATTGGAGGAAGTTGTTAAACACTTTCTTGGCGAGCTGTTTACGGGTTTTAAGATTAAAGAAGCGCAGGCCTACCGGGTGATTCGCGACATGGACTTTGACGTTACCGAAGAAGATGCTAGTGATTTGTTGAAAGAAGTCGAGCATGAGTTAGCGGTGCGTGACCATACGCAGGTGATGCGTTTGGAAATTGAAGCGGATATGTCCAAACAACTGCGTAAACAGTTAATCAAGGATTTAGAGACTCGTGATGCTGGCGTGTTTGACATTAATGGTCCGATTGATTTGCGTTTCTTAGGTAAGCTGGTCAAAAAAATCAAGGGACATGATGATCTGTTGTACCCTTCATTTAAGGGCTATACGCAACCCGCATTGCGGCAGGCGGATTTATTCGCAGCGATTAAAGCACATGATATCTTTGTTCAACATCCCTATGACAGCTTTGAACCTGTTGTGAAGTTTGTCCAACAAGCGGCGACTGATCCAGACACACTGGCGATTAAAATGACATTGTACCGGGTGTCCTCGCAATCGCCAATCATCAAGTCCTTAGCTCAAGCAGCGCGCAATGGTAAGCAAGTCACAGTCCTAGTGGAATTAAAAGCGCGATTTGACGAAGAAAATAATGTTAAGTGGGCTCAGATGCTTGAGCGTGAAGGTTGTCATGTTATTTACGGGTTGGTTGGTTTGAAGACCCACTGCAAGCTATTACTGGTTGTACGCCAGGAGCCAGATGGCATCAAGCGCTACATGCACATGGCGACTGGGAATTACAACGATGTCACGGCCAAATTGTATACGGATATGGGGTTGTTCACGGCTGATCCCTTGCTGGGTGTGGATGCCTCTAATGTTTTTAACATGTTGTCTGGTTTTAGCGAACCAGACCATTTCGAACGCGTGGCCATTGCACCAACAACATTGCGCAATTTCTTATATGATCGAATTGATGATGAAATCAACCATGCCAAGGCGGGGAGACATGCCGCAATTCGAATGAAGATGAATTCATTGTCAGATCGTGGCATGATTCAAAAATTGTATGAAGCGTCCGCGGCTGGCGTGTCAATCGATTTATTAGTTCGTGGTATTGTCTGTCTTAAGGTGGGAATTCCTGGTGTTTCGGATCATATTACCGTGCATTCGATTGTCGGACGCCTGCTAGAACATAGTCGAATCTACGAGTTCTACGCGGATGGTGAACAGCGTACGTATTTGGCTTCTGCCGATTTGATGACGAGAAATATCAGTCGACGTGTGGAATTATTGTTCCCCGTTTTGCAGGATGATGTCAAAACGGAAGTTCAGCGTATTTTTGACCTAATGTGGGCCGATAACGTCAAAACGCGTGTTTTACATCCGGATGGTGTTTGGCAAAAGGTCGATCGTCGAGGTTTAGCGCCTTTAAACGTGCAAGAAACGTTGATTAAAGAGGCTGCTCAAAAAAGCACCGCGTTAAACAAGACAGTTGCTCAACGTCCACAGACACCTTTCGTTCCATTGATGCGGCCGTTAGATGAGTTATTAGATGAGGATGAAACAGATACTGACGATGAATGACTTGAACAACTTGACGATTTCTGAGAATGAAAGGGGCCAATTCGAGTGGAAAATTTTGCGGTGATCGATTTAGGATCAAATTCATGTCGTATGACAGTCACTGAAATTGAAGAGGATGGTAGTTTCAAACGTGGCCAGATGACAAAAGCCTTTGTTCGCTTATCAGAGGGCATGGAAGCCAGTGGTGAACTACAAGAGCTACCGATGGCACGGACGATTACAGCTCTGCAAGGCTTTTATGCGGTTTACTCAAAATTAGAGAATCTCACGTTGCGAGCAGTCGCCACAGCGGCTGTTCGTGGTGCTAAAAATCAAGCCGATTTTCTTGAACGAGTGAAGCAACAGGTTCACGGGTTAGAAATTCAAGTGATTACGGGTAATGAAGAAGCTAATTATGATTATTTAGGTGTGATTAACACGCTGCCGGTAACGAATTGCGTCATTATGGACACTGGCGGTGCTTCATGTGAACTAGTTTTGGTTCAAAATGGCCGGGTCCAGAATTTGGTCAGTCTGCCATTTGGCTCGGTTAACCTATCGGAAACATTTTTAGTGCATGGTACCGATCAAGTAGCCGCAGTGGATCTGTTCCGGCTGTCCACAGCTGTCCAACGATTATTTAACGGAATTTGGTGGCTACATCGTGGACAAAATTTGCCAATCGTCGCATTGGGAGGTTCCAACCGGACGATAGCTAAAATCCGCCGTAAAGAAAAAAAGGTTGCTGATTATGAAGATATTCATGGCTTTCGAATGACAGTGGCCGAAGTCGATGATGTATACGCCAATATTATTGGACGAAATCTTGCTCAGCGTAAGGCAATTCCGGGATTGTCTAAGGATCGTGCCGATATCATTGCGGCTGGGATTACCCCGATTGTGACGATTATGCGGACCTTGGATTCGGGGCGTGTCGTTTTCTCAGAAAATGGGGTGCGTGAAGGAATTCTATATGAGCACCTAGCCGATTTGCGCGCGCATGGTCGCATTGGCGAGGTAGATAAATCGGCAAAGAAATGATGGTTGATTGCATTGATCACGGTGTGGTTCGCCGACTGGCTAAAGCGACGACACCGGAAGTAAAATAGTTCAAGCAGCCTTTAGCCCACCTAAAAGCCCCCTAGCAGCGTCATCTGCTAGGGGGCTTGGTATTTCGTGTCTCAATATGTTCTTGAAGAGATATTGTAACCCGACTGTATTGAGCCTTGCAAGCATTAAGATAGCCTTAGATGGTGCCAACCTTTGATGGGTTGGCAGGTAAGACTAATGCTGAATTAAACTTTTACAGGGTTGTTCACTGCCGACCAGGCTGGGCTGCGCGGGTATTCGGCTGGAACGCCGTGAGCCTGCTCTGAACCTGGAAGAGCACCGGTTTCACAGTCAGGCTTTATCGTAAGCGAAGTACGCTAACGATAACGACACTGGCTGAGCCGATTCCCACTACGCCCAGCCTGGTCTACTTGCCGGCCAATTCGCCTATCTTTCGACTTGCGGCGTGATTGCTTCCATCGGGCATACCGAAGGCGACTTTGACCCTATTAGACAAGCTGTGGGCTTGCCATCTTCGCTATACTGTGCCAACACTCGTGTCTAGCGTTCGTTCGCGAATTTCTTTGATTCGATAGGCTTGTCGCCTAGAATCTGATTCGGCAGTTTGTTGATCGGCTTCTTCTTGGGTTCACCCTAAAGCTGCTTGTCCGGTTAAAACAAACCGGGAAAAACACTGTTGAACTTCAAACAACGAAATACCGGAATTTTCAACTGAAGTGATCATTTCGGTGATGCTTTGTTGCCATAACGGAAACAAGTGGTGACAAGAGGCGCCAACCCACTAACTAAAACTTGACACTAACGTCCATCCCCCCAAACCACCATAGCTAACTAGTTCCACATGCCGATCTTTAATTTACGTTGATTTAAATCAGGCCATTGGGAAAGTATTGCGGAATCATGGTCGTGGCTAAGCGATGTTCGGCTGGATCAGGGGCAATTTTTCCTGCTAAACGCATCCCTTTTGATAACCCTGGATTGACGCGCTTTTTATCTTGGTTCATTCCCTTAAGGGCAGCCGTAATTAAATCAGGCAACTTCATGTTTCCTGGGGCAGTCGTTGAGGATACTGATTCTAGATTAGTTTCAGCAACCATTGGCGGTACCAGCTCCATGACGTGTACTTGAGTTGCGCCAATTGATTGTAGTTGTTCGTGTAAAGCATCAGTGAACATGTGTACACCGGCTTTAGAGGCGGAATAACTAGGGTGCGTGGCCACGCCTAAATTAGCTAATCCGGAAGAAATATTGACGATGAGCGCCTCAGGTTGTGTCCGCAGTTGATTGATCAATAGTTTATCCACGGCAATCGTCCCAATTAAATTTGTTTGAATATCACTGACAAGCGCGTTTACGGACACCGATTCATCAAACAAACTGAAAGCGCGCATTGTTCCGGCAGAATTAATGACGATGTTTAGTTTGGGATAATGAGTCTTCAACCAACTCGGTAGGGCAGCGAGTGTCTCGGGCCGACTGACATCGGCTTGATAAGTGGCAAATTTTGGGTGTCGCTGTTGGACTTGCGTTAATTTTGTTTGATTGCGACCTAAGATGATGATTTGATTATCGGCTTCGTCAAGTCGTTCGGCCAACGCTAGCCCGATGCCAGAAGTGCCGCCCGTAATGAGAATAGTATTATTCGTTAATTTCATGATGACCTCCAAAAAGTATCAGATTAGTTTGGTTACAAAAACTGTTTTGCGTAACTTTTATCAAAGCTTAACGCGTTAAGTTACTAAATGCAAGTTTTGTAACAAAAAATGTTATACTAAATGCATGGCGAAATTAACGAAGGCTCAAATTCTCGACACAGCAGAATTATTAGTAGAGCAAAATGGCATTCAAGGCGTTACCTTGGCGGCGGTTGGAGCAACTCTTGGCGTTAGTCATGCCGCTTTATATAAACATTTTAGTAACAAACAAGACCTGTGGACATCGTTAGCGCTGCGGTGGTTAAATCAAGCACTGCAACGATTATTTCCATTTGATACAAGTGATCAAACGGATAAATTAACCATCGCTCACGATTGGTTATGGGCGTTAACGGTGGATAAGATGGCGGCTTATCATGATGACCCACGGATGTTTACGGTATATACAACCTATATTGACGATAATCCCAAGGCGTTAACCATTCATATTACTGATTTAGCACAAAGTTTGGCTGCCGCATTATCGACTGACAAATTGACGGTTGTGGACGCTGTTTTGCAGGCCTTTTCGATGTTTTCCGCACCGGCCTTTGCACCGAGTTGGGGGTCTGCCACTAAAGCTCAATTTGAGGGTGTATGGACACTGGTTGCTCCGGGCTTGAAAGAATCATTAACCACATAGGTTGTTAATGATTGCGATCGTCTTAGATGGAATGAACGTTGGCGATCGATATGCTTTTGAGAGGAACCAAATGGATAAATTGGTTGCCCGTTGGTAGTGATTATTTTCGGCGATGGGCTGTCTTGGGTTGGACTTTAAAAGCCGTTATTTTCTCTTAATTGGGAAAATAGCGACTCTTCGTGTGCGGCCTGTTTTGATTAACTTGAAATTAATTGAAATACGGACGAAGGTTGTTTAATACAAGTTCAAATCCGGCTGGTGATAAATGGGTGCCGTCAAAAGTGAGTTCCTTTTTCAAGTAACCATTTTTGTCTGTCAAACCAGCATTGGCATCAATGTAAGCGATCTTTAGGCTGGCAGCTAAGTCGGCCACTTTTTTATTAGCCTGTGAGAGCTGATCATTTGATCTTGTCTCGTTAAATTGATGGACTGCTCGTTCTTTTTCTGGATTTGACTGACTGAAATCAGCTTGAGCATTCATGGGATAATATTTCATAACATAAATTTGAGTTTTTGGTAGACGTATCTGAATCTGATTGAGGATTTTTCGATAATTATTTAAAAAGGTGGTCTCAGGGACATTAAAGCCTAAGTCATTGGATCCGATGTTGATAAAAATTTTGCTGGGGGCTAAGTCAAAAATTTGGACATCTAAATGGGCTAATAAGTCCGCTGTCGTCGTTGCTCGCACGCCACGATTATAAATGTGTTTCGGTAAATTTAACGCCCGTTCTTTTTCCCACTTTTCAATGGGAAAAATTTCCATGAGCGAGCTTCCGACAAATACGATCTGTCCAGCAGTGACTTGTTGATTGGCAATTGCGTATTTTGCGTATAACTCGGTTTGAAATGCTTTGATTTTTGGATCTAAATTCGTGAGGGATGTTGTCTGATCAGTCATGGCTATTGCCTCTTTTTATGTTAGTATATCTTACAGTTAGATATACTAACTTAGCGACTAACGTTCGTCAAATAATTAGTTCAACCAGTGAAACTTTGATTTGCTTTGGAAGTGAGAATGAGAATGTCAGATAAATTAGTCATGCAAAATTTGCAATTACAGACACAATTATTACAGGCGGCCCGACAACAACGCGCGTTGATTAATCAGCAATTGACAGCAACATTTGATGTGACCGATCAACAGGCTGCCGTGCTGGAATTTGTGCAAGATCATCCTGGACGTATGCAAAAGGATGTCGCAGAAATGTTACACCGCCGTGCCGCGACCGTCTCATCACTGTTAAAAAGACTTGAAACCGGGAACTATTTGATTCGAAAAATTCCAGTCGATAATACGCGCCAAAAAGTTTTATTGATCACGGAGCAAGGCCGAGCGGTGGTCGCTGCTTTCAAACAATCTCGACAGGTGGCGGCAAATAAAATGGGTTCCCAATTAACTGATGATGAACAGCAACTATTCTTGAGCTTGCTGCAAAAACTCACCAATGATTGAGTGAAAACAAATCAAAAACGTCATTCATGATGAATGGCGTTTTTTAGCAAATCCTATTTAACTTGTTGTTCAATCGCACTCTTTGTCAGTTGCTGTTCTAGCAGTAGCCGATCATTAGCTGAGATCTGAGGCTGTCGCTTTAGTGCAGCAGCCATTTTTTGGGCGACAATGGCCTGCAGTGCGTCTTGTTTAGCAGGATCCTTCATAAGTTTAGCCAATTGCTTAGCTTGTGAAGTGCTCAGCGTTAGCCAACTGTTTGGCACTTGAAACACATCTTGTCGGGAAACGAGTTGTCCGCCTTCACCAGACAAGCCAAACAACATTTGGGTCCAGCCATTTTGATATCGCCAGCGGGTGGTCTTAGTCATCAAGGTTGCGTTACTAGTGGCGCTAATGGCACGCACTTTAACGGTCGTATGCTGGCTGGGTGTGGCCTGTGGTTTTGTCTGTGAGGCGTTGGTCCGATAGAGATAAATTTTTTCCTGACCGTTACCCAGGGGTTGATACAGTAAAATGTTTGGTTGACCAGCATGTTGGTTCGGCGTGCTGCTGACCAAGGTTTGCGTGGAGGTGGTGCTGACCTTTTTCAAACCGAAATGGTAATTATCATTCGCAATGAGCAGGCCAATCATGCCCATGAATACGACTAATGAGCTGATGATCGTGATGGTACGAGCCGAACTAGCGGTCATCAAAACGACGCTGAGAAATAAACTCAAGGTGGCGAGAATTAATAACGTAATAACCATTAGCCACGCCTCCTTGAATTACCTGGCTTAATTCGAAAAGCCAAAACCAGCCCAACTAACGCAAAGATGGTTGCCGTTAAAAAGGCAGCGTGATAACCAGATAGGGTCGCGTTGATTGCATGGTTGCGATAAGCCAATGGCGTGGTATGTAACAGTGCTTTGGCCGGCATCTTATTTTGAGTCACATTGGTCAAAATTGAAATTAAAATGGCCGTCCCCATTGATGAAAAGACTTGACGTCCAGTGTTGTTAACTGAAGTGCCATGACTAAGCAAATTAATTGGGAGGGCGTTCATGCCCGTGGTTGTGACCGGCATCATGACCATTGCAATTCCGAACATCCGAATCGTGTAAAGTAACGTCACGAAGATAATTGGTGTGTTTTCCGTCAATGTGACGAAAAAGGCCGTCCCGACGGTTAATAAGAACATCCCAGTAATCGCCAAGCGACGAGCACCAATCCGATCAAAAATTCGACCAGTAATCGGACTCATGATCCCCATCATTAAGGCCCCAGGTAAGAGGATTAATCCAGAATGAAACGCTGATTCGCTGCGAACGGTTTGAATATATAATGGCAGGACCATTTCGGCGCCGACCATTGCCATATTCACGACGGCGACTTCGATAACGGATAATGTGTAGGCTGGCGAGGAAAAGACGCGTAGTTCCAAGAGCGGATTGTCGATGGTTAAGGAACGCCATACGAACAATCCGACAAAGACGAGACCAATCACTAAGGTTGTTAAGACGATTGGATTAGTCCAAGAACTTGAGCCAACACTACTAAAGGCATACAGCATACTGCCAAAACCAATGGTGGATAAAATAACTGAAAGCCAATCTGCGCTCGTCTTTTTGGTGGGGAAAATTTTGCGCATTGTAAACAGTGCAAGGGTAAACACAATCACTGGAAATGGCAGAATAACGACGAACAGAGAGCGCCATGAATAATTGAGTAATAACCAACCTGATAAAGTTGGGCCGATTGCGGGGGCCAAACCGATGACAATTCCGGCTAATCCCATGGCCGACCCACGTCTTTCTGGCGGAAAGATCGTCAACATCGTGGTCTGAAAGACGGGCGCCGTGATCCCCACCGCAATCCCTTCGATGAGTCGACCAGTTAGCAATAGACCGAATGTCGAGGCAGTCATACAGATGAAAGTTCCGACAAAAAAGATTGCCATGGCAGCGAGATATAATAATTTCGAACTAAATCGTTGCAATAAAAAAGCAGACACGGGGATGGTAATTCCCATAACGAGCATGAACCCAGTCGTGAGCCACTGAACAGCATCAGCGTTGATGTTAAAAGTCCGCATCAAGGTCGGAAACGCGGTCGTCAGGGTAGTTTGAACAATAAATGTACTGAATGTCCCGATAAGCATCGTGATGACGAGCAACAGGCGATTAAATGGCTTGCCGTTCGCGTCAACGACCTTAAATTCTGAAATCGATTCTGACACGAAAAGGCCTCCTTTGGCGTAAGATAAGTGTGATTTAAAAAACAAAAAATCCGGCAGCATTCAATTATACACGTTTTACTAATAAAATGTTAGCGACGTCGTATGGGTGATTGATTAAAAAATGAGATAAATAGTTGTTTTTGATTGACCTAAAGGCGCGCAGTTATTAGGATGAACCAGTGTTAGTTAAGGGATAGAGAGAAGGAACTTCAATGAAGAAAACGACAATGGCCAGTCTTGCCGCGCCGTTTGTTTTGGCGACCGGTGTAGCCGGGATTTCTGAACGTTTATATCAATACGCTTTTAAACGGGTTAACCAAGTCCCTGAAACCTCCGCAGAAAAGCAAAAATATGCATCCGTCTACTATGACTATGTCAAGTGGTTACGCGACCAACCAACGGAAACATGGATGTTGCATGAAGATGATCCACAGCAACAATTGGTGGCGACTTACTTAGCTGCAACGCCGGCGAGCAAACAAACGGTGATTATCTCCCACGGTTATAAAGGTAATGGAGAGACAATGGCTAACTACGCACAACTCTTCCATGAATTAGGGTATAACGTGTTGTTACCGGATGATCGGGCTCATGGCAAATCGGCCGGCCGCTACATTACCTTTGGCTGGTTGGATCGCCTAGATTATTTAGACTGGCTAAAACGCATCATTAATCACGACGGCGAAGAGGTGCGCATTGTTTTATTTGGCGTTTCTATGGGCGGAGCCACGGTTGAAATGATGAGTGGTGAGCAGTTACCAGATCAGGTTCGCGCAATTATTGCGGATTGTGGTTATTCTAGCATTGATGACGAGTTAGTTTATCTGTTGAAACGAAACTTCCACCTACCAAAGTATCCCTTTTTGCCCGCTGTAAGTGCCATTAATCGGCGACGATTGGGGTTTAATTTAAACCAAGTGTCTTCGGTAGCTCAGTTAAAGCGCAATCATCGACCGATTTTATTTATTCATGGTGAGAAAGATGTCTTCGTCCCCGCCAGCATGTTAGAAGAAAATTATGCGGCCACTCAAGGACCGAAAGTAAAATGGATCGTGCCCAATGCGACACATGCTGAAAGCTTTTGGGTGGACCCAGCCGCTTATCAGCAACACGTGCGTGACTTTCTCCAACAATATGTCGTGGATTCAACGCCGCTACCAATCGCTGAATAATAATGGCTTAAGCTTTTTGATCGATAAATAATCGATAAGATGAGGCTAAATCTGAATCAAAACCAAAAATTGACTGGTAACTTAAACTTCCATACAGGTGATTACTGCCGGCAATCCGAACTTCGCGGGCGTGCGGCTGGAACGCCGTGGACCTGCGTTGAACCCGGAAAAGCGCCGATTTCAAAGCCAGGTCTTATCGTAAGCGAAATGCGCTAACGATAACAACACAGGCTGAGCCGATGCCCGCTACGTTCAAATTGACCTACTTGCGAATTAACTCGTTTATTTTTCACAATCATGTGGGTGGCGTGTCCGTCTCGGTAATGGCAAAAATTCGCAGCACATAAATTTTACGTAGCGCATAAAGGCGACCTTCACATGATGATTCACTCATCATGTGAAGGTCGCCTTTAATATTGGTCACTAACCAGCTTACTCGTGCTCGACATCACCCAGCTTGTTTCACTCTGATTCATTGTCGAGCTCCGTCAGCCTGCTCCTTGTGCCTAGCCCAGTCTGAGCAATTGGCCAAGATCGCCAACCACTCAGACTCAGCTAGTGCTCAGGATCACCCGGCCGACTCTGCTCTAAGTCTTTGTCGAGTTACACAAGCCTGATGTCTGTGCCTAGCCCAGCCTAGTCAATTGGCCAAGATCGCCAACTGCCTAGCCTCAGCTAGTGCTCGACATCACCCAGCTTGTTTCACTCTGATTCTTTAATTAGCCGCGTCAATATCACGTCTTTGATAGCCGACCAAACCAACGATCACGATGACTAAAGCAATCCCCAACTGCCACCAGAACGTTGGCCATTGGACAGCCACAGCTGGTACGCGGCCGATAAAGCCAAAGGGCGTCAATTTTGTGGCCCAACTTGGTAGATCAAGTAAGCGACCGAAGTAACCGACACCAAAGGTTAAGCCTAAGTATCCCCAGTTGAGGGCGATTAGGCGCGGAAGCCAACCAACTAGACAAACGCTGATGGCCACCATGACTAACATCGGTGCCAAGTTGGCCGTAAAGGCGTTCACGAATAATTTTGTGGCTAAGGGGTGCTTCAGAACACTGTTGGCCGCAATTTCTAGACCAGCAACACTGGCGGCTAACGTTATCGTACTAGTGAGGAGGCCCAGGCAGGTTAAGGTGCCATTCAGGCGTAGCCGACTGATCGGCCGAGCGTGCAAAGATTCAAAGAACCCTTTTTTCTCGTCACCAACGAGTCGATTGATGATTTGAATGCCAGGAATAGCAGAGACGACGGCGAAGATAATCATTAACATAGCGATGAATGATTTAAGAATTTGGGTTTGCGCAGCGGCAGCGGCATGTGGATCGGCCAATAAGCGCATGGTCAAAGGATTCGTTTTCAAAATGCCAGCGACAGTGTCAAACACTGAGCCATACATGGCGGCAAAAAGAAACATGCCAATAACCCAGATAAGAATGGTGTTGCGTTCTAGGCGCCAGAACAAGCCAATGGGCCCCTGCAACATGAAGGAAGCCGATTTTCGACCGGGACGAGTCGCAATAATCCCGGCATTCAAGTCGCGGTGGGATCGCAGGAAGATGGCACCCCCAATAAAGATCGCTGAAGCAATTAACATGAATAAAGCGGGCAGCCAGTTGTTCTGCCGATAAGTTTGAAATTTTTCCACCCAACCTAATGGTGACAGCCAGGTGTATTTCGGATGAGAAACGTCGGCTGCCATACGACTGAGATAGGCAAGTCCAAAAATCGCATAGGAGAGACCAGTGGCTGCGCGGCTACTTTCAACGAGTTGAGCTAAGAGAATGGCAAGTACGCCGAACATCAGACCGTTGAGTCCTAGCCCAATGCCTAAGACAAAATTACCGGCAGTATCGGTGCCACGCAGGCCAGCAAATTGCAGTCCAAACGAATACAATAGGGCTAATGTACCATTAAGAACCAGTAGCTCGGTGATGGCGGCGGTTAGCGTCGCATAAGGACCAACGGCGTGAGCAGAAACCAATTCGGTGACGCCTGAGTCTTCGTCACCACGGGTGAGCGAAATGGCAAAACTAAAATTCATAATCGCCCCAAAAATGGCCATAAAGACCGTCATTTCCGACGCAAAGATGTCTGCGGTGGTATAAGGCCCACCTGGCAGCCGTCCGAATAATGAAATCATTGCTGGTGTTTTAAGGGTCGTAATAATTTGGGCGATCGCTGTCTTAGTCCCGTAAAGGTCGTTGAACTTAAAGGCGACACTAGCAAATAGACCAGCCATGACGAGCATCCAAGTGGTCATTTTTAGCCAATCGCGACGTAAATTGATCGCTAGTATACGACCAGTTCGAAAATAAGCACGTTTAGGCATGGGGTCTCACGTCCTTTGCGGTTGGCTGATCAATTGGATCTGTGGTCGTTTCCCCATAATAACGGAGGAATAAGTCTTCCAAAGTTGGCGGCGTACTCTGCAAGCTAGTGACATTATGAGCCGCTAGATAATCTATGATCTTAGGCATCGCCTCGGAGTCGGTTGCAAAAGTGGTGGTGTGATGTGCGGCATCGGTAGTGACTTGATGCACACCTGTTTGTTGGGCGAGGTCAGTGAGCGGCTGCTCGGTGGCGACAGTAATTTGTGTGCGGGTTAAATGGCGCATTTCGGTTAAGGTACCTGTTTCGATAATTTCTCCGGCGCGGATGATCCCAATCCGATCACACATGCGCTCCACTTCAGACAGAATGTGACTGGACAAGAGAACCGATTTGCCTTGTTGTTTTAACGCCAGGACGGCGTCTTGAAAGACACGTTCATTAAGTGGGTCTAGGCCCGATGTCGGTTCATCAAAGATATAGAGATCCGCATCTTGAGAAAGGGCGGCAATCAAGGCCACCTTTTGGCGATTTCCTTTCGAATAAGTACGTGCTTTTTTAGTCGGATCGAGGTCAAATTTCTTGAGTAGTTCATCTGTGCGGACGTTGTGTGCTTGGCCGCTCAGCTTTAAGAAGAGATCAATAATTTCGCCACCAGTTAAGTTTGGCCACAAGTACACATCACCGGGAACGTAGGCCAACTGACGGTGAATGCTGACCGCGTCGTGAAAGACATCCTTGCCAAAAATAGTGGCTGATCCTGATGAGGCCCGCAATAGTCCCAGTAATGTGCGAATAGTTGTTGATTTCCCGGCGCCGTTGGGACCGATAAAGCCGAAGACTTCCCCCGGACGTACATCAAACGTAATATTTTTAAGCGCCTGAAATTTGCCGAAATGCTTTTGGAGATGATCTAGGTGGACCACTGGGTTTACAGTTGGATTTGAACTTGCCATGATTGTCACTCCTTATAATTGAACTAATAAACAATCGATAGTTCAATTTTTAACGCCAGTGTAGAGCTGACGACAGGTGGTGTCAATAAAATCACTTGTAAAAAATGAACTATTGATGTATACATAATTCAAAAGTGGATAAAGTCGACTTAGAAAATGAACTATGCCCAGAAAAAAGGTGATTAAGATGGACGGGAACCAATTGCGCAAGGTTCGTAAACGCCAAGCAATTCTGAAGGCGGCCAATCAGCTGTTCATTAAAAAGGGTTATCAAGAAACTAGTGTGGCTGAAATTGCCAAAGCAGCCGGTGCATCACAAGTGACGGTTTACAAGTATTTCCCAAGCAAGTTACAACTTGGGCGGGCGGTTGCCATTGCATTGATTGAGGATGGGTATCAGTATTACGGGGCAATGTTGGTTGATCCGCAATTAGATTTTATGTCAAAAATGAAGAAAATGATGGTTGAGGCCGCTCAAGAATCCAACACGTTATCGCCAAGCTTTTATCGGTTATTAGTGGCAGAAATGCGGGGCGATAATGGCGATCATTCAGTACAACGTAGTTACGACCGTCAGAAAGCAGCTTTCTGGCATCGATTGTTTGAACAGGGTCGTGCTGAAGGCAAAATTGATGATGCCATTACCGATCGCGCACTCATGATCTACGTTGATATGTACGTCACTTATGTTCAGCGTTTAAACGGAAAAGCAAAGGATTCAACCGTGCTAGATGCTCTACATGCGGATGGTGAGCAAATTATTCAGCTGTTTTTTTATGGGTTGATCGGGGACGTAGGATAATCGTGGTTTGTTTGAACGTGCTAAGGTATGGGGATAAGTGATCATTATAGGCGCTGAACAGAATGGAGAGGAGTGTTCAAATGGGTGAACCACAAGTCGCGTCTGAACAACAGCAGTTGGTACAAATTATTAATTATTCACGTCATATTTTGGGTACTGATCGGTCTGGACATGATTTCTTTCACGTTCAACGGGTTGCCAAATTGGCGGAGCGCATTGAGGCTAGTGAGCAAACCGGACAGCGGCTCGTGATCTTGGCGGCAGCGTATTTGCACGATGTCGTGGATGATAAAGTGGTTACCGATTCGATGGCCGCCCACCAACAATTAAGTGATTATTTGAATCATATTGGTGTGAACGCAGCCCAAATCACAGCCATTTTTGAAATTATTGATCATATGTCATTTAGCGATAACCTTGAGCATTCACAAGCCTTGAGTCAGGCCGGACAGGTTGTCCAGGATGCGGATCGCATGGATGCCATTGGTGCAATTGGCATTGCTCGTGTCTTTACTTATGGTGGTCGACATCAGCGGGTGCTCTACGATCCCGACATTGCGCCACGCACGCAACTCACTAAAGCGACGTATCGCAACGAACAAGGCACGACGATCAATCATTTTTATGAAAAATTGTTGCTGATTAAAGACCAACTGAACACTGAGACAGCCAAACAATTGGCAACCGTTCGCCAACAAGTGATGCTCGATTTTTTGGCCGAATTTAAACAAGAGTGGTCTGGTGAAGCTTGAATCATCGGTCAAATAATAGTTTCGTTATAAAACGTGCCCGCAACAGGACAGGCTTTCAAGCCTATCCTGTTGCGGGTATTTTAACGTGTTTAACTTAGCGCTGCTGAGGCGATTCCGTTGTTAATTGATCTTGAAGTAATTGGGCTAGTTGATTTAATGGCGACGTGGGTGGTAATGGACGGCTCAAAAAGTAAAATTGGCGGGTGAATTGGGGTCCTAGCGATTGATAGGCAACCTGCTGTGGCAGGACGTTTTGCGACACGATTGTTTGTCCAATGCCTTGGGTTAAGAGGCGAACAATGATGTCATTGTTATTGACAACCATGACTTGTTTTGGCGTGAGGTTGTGCTGGGCTAGGTAACGATCAGTGTAATGGCGGACGCCGGATCCAGCCTCACGTAGCAACCACAATGGCCGCTTGGGATCACCAGCATGAACAAGTTGATCGGTGAAAAAAGCCCGTCGAGCAATACCACTGGCCGTCAGTGGTTGTTCGATGAAGCCAAATTCCAAATTATGAGCCACAAGTTCGTCGACAATCCCCGCCGAATTCATGAGTAAGAGTTGACAATCAAATTCTTGTAGCGCAGTTTGTGGCAATTCGGCGATGATCGGTGGCAGTTGGGTCGCCGCGATGGTGTTTGAAACGCCGATCCGACAAGTGACGTGTGGCTTAGTCGCGTGTTGAACCTGATCGACCAATTCTTGCCAACGATCCGTTAAGACTAAGCCCTCCTGATACAAAAGGTCGGCCGCGGCGGTTGGTGAAACACCGTGATGATTGCGGGTAAACAGTGGTGTTCCTAGCGTCTGTTCGAGTTGTTGAATCTGAACGGAGACGGTTGGCTGCGAGATGTATAGTTGCTCGGCGGCTTGCGAGAAGCTGCGGGTCTCATAAACAGCTTGAAAGACATTGAAAAATTTAATCATGGGTTCCCTTTCATAGATAAATGTAATAACAAGAATTTAGCATATGTATTTCCACTTGTAACGCGTTTTGGCTACGATAAGACCATCAATTAACGATGGGAGTCAGGATCAATGAAACAGCCAAGTGTTGATCGAAGTAGTATGGGGCGCAAGATTGGGCCCGGTTTGTTGGTTGCGATTGTCATTGCAGTCATTAGCCAAGGCCTAGCCCAAGTGATTCCATTAGTCGGGGGGCCGACCATTGCCATCTTACTTGGCATTGTGTTGGGTAATACGTTTATTCGTCAACCACAATTGGAACCTGGTACGCGTTATGCGGAAAGTAAATTGTTGGAATTTTCGGTGGTTCTGTTAGGGGCGACCGTGACGGTGCAAACGATCAGTCAAATTGGCTGGTCTGGCGTCCTATTTATTTTATGTCAGATGACGATTACGATCTTGGCGGCCATCGGTTTAGGTAAGGCGCTACATTTTAACGAAGGCACGACCTTGTTGATGGCTGGAGGTAATGCGGTCTGTGGATCCTCTGCAATTGCCGCAATTGCACCAGCGATCGAAGCTGATGAAGCGGATCGCGGGATGGTGATTACTTTGGTCAACTTGATGGGGACGATATTGATGTTAGGCCTGCCAGTTGTCGGACAACTTGTCTTTGGCAGCATAGCCTTAACTAAAGGGGCGCTTATCGGTGGCACCCTGCAATCAGTTGGTCAGGTGGTGGCCAGTGCCAGTATGATCAATCCGGCGACAGTTCAATTCGCGACGTTGTTTAAAATTATGCGGATTATGATGCTTGTCGTTGTGGTCTTCTTATTTGCTCGGATCCATGCCAAACATTTGGCTACTGAAGCACAAGAAGGTGCCTCAATTAGTGGAAATGGTAGTGGCAAAGTGTTGCCTTGGTATGTGGCGGCCTTTTTGGTCTTTTGCTTAATCAACAGTTTGGTGCGTTTGCCTCAGATGGTCAGTGTCAGCGCACATTGGCTGAGTGGTTGGTGCGAAATCACCGCGTTAGCAGCGATCGGTTTGCGGCTAAACTTGCAAGCCTTCCTGCGTGCTGGTAAACGGTTTGCGTTATACGGACTTGGCGTTGGGATCGTACAAGTGGTGACCGCATTATTGCTCATTGCGCTGTTGATCCACTAGTTAATGGCTGAGTTTTAACGTACCGATCGAGGGAAAAACATTGTTGCAAAAATGAGTTAGCGGACGTGCTAGCAGCTTTATTGTTTGGTAATTTTATTGATGAGGTGGCGTGACATGGTCAAGAAGTATTAAGCCTTGCCTTATGTGGTAGGAGGAACTAAATCGTTATCTTAATCACAGCAGCTTTAAACAATAAAAATGTCAAAGCTTCCACCGTACATTAAAACGTACCGGTGATGGTGGAAAGGGTTTCGCATTGAGTTGTTTTGACCATTAACTTTATTGAATCCTCCTTATATTTAAAGACGATAAACCCCCTCAACCAACTTTAACTGGCTGAGGGGGTTCATTGTATAGTAAGGATGTTCCTAATTTTAAAATTTAGTCTTGGTGATCCAATGAATGGCGATATTCACCACACCAGAAATGGCCACGACAACACTGAGTGCCAAGTAAATTGGCAGTAAATGGTGTTGGGCCCAAGTGGCGACTGGCCATTGCAACAAACCAGCACTCAAACCAATGAGGCCGAGCAATAAGGTATAGGTCGCCAAACCAGTGCTAGAATTACGTAAATCGGCACTACTGAGGTCAAAACCGCCGACACTCAAATTTGTGACAAACACCAACCACACTAGTATGTGGATCATGGCTGCCCCGATGGGGATATTGGTCACCGGTGCGTGAAACAAGGTGCCAACCTGCGGGTTGACCGCAAAGGCGAGCCAGTTAGCTGATACGGTTGGTAGTAACCAAGCAGTCAGACCGAAAATTAAAACGCTGACACCGACAATGGGCGCAAAGCCGATAAAAAAGTTGCCCATTGTTTGATAGGTACTTCCACTGTTCCAACGATGATTGACGTAGCCGAGGGTGAGCGCTTCTGGGTCATCAGGGGCTTGCTGCGGATGTGCAAATTTAATCAACCGAACACCGGTTATTTTGTGGGCGAATAATAACGCCATTAACAAATGGCTGGATTCGTGGATAATGATGCCTAGTGCACCGAGGTAGACCTGCGAATTGATGCCAAAGTGACTGGCTAGGACTTGTTTGCTATTGCGATTAATGATTGTCAGTACCCAACTAAAGAAAAGTGGCAGCCCTAAGCCATAGAAAAAGGTGGTCAGCAGACTAATCAGAACTTGCTGACCAAAATCGGCAATCGTCATGTTAATCCTCTTCTAAATCGGTAAAGGTGCCATGAACTAATTGCGCGACTGCGGCAGCATTAACTTTAACAGAGCGACCAATTTTACCGGAAGAGACAATGATATCGCCTTGAACTTGGGCAGCGTGATCAAAGTAAATCGGATATTGGTATTTTTCCCAGATACCGATCGGTGTATTAGCGCCGTGTTCGTAGCCGGTTGTCTTTAGCAGGTCTTTTAATGGCACCATGCCGACTTTTTTATTGCCAGAAGCGGCGGCTAATTTTTTGTAGCTCAGGTGGGTGTCTAACGGGACAACGCCGACTAAAGGACCAGTGACGTTGCCGGTTAAGACTAATGTTTTATAAATGTGATGTTCATCATAGTCTTCGTGGTTAACATCTAACTGAGCGACGTCACCGGCTTGGTGAGTGGCAAATTCAATTTGTTGATAAGGAATAGCCGCCTTATCTAAAATTTTTTCGACCAAGGTTTTTTGAAGTTTCTTTTTCTTTGCCATAACAGATAACCCTCTTTTAATTGGTACGGACCTAAACATAAATTGGATGGACCAATATTTTTCTGGTATACTCACACTAGACAGTATACAAGAGAAAGGAACCGAGCGTCGACATGGCAGACCTAGTTTATAAAAACGTTATGCAGGATCTGAAGCGCCGGATCAATGACAACCAGTTTCCGGATAAACGGTTGCCTGACGAACGCAGCTTAAGCGACGAGTATCAAGTGAGTCGTTCTTCGGTGAAGCGCGCCTTAAACGTGCTCGCCCAACAAGGGATTATTTTTAAGAAACGTGGCTCAGGGACCTTCGTGAACCCATTGTATTTAAAGAATCAGGCCGTGTTTAGCTATGAAGGCCGTAATTTAGGGGTCACAGACTCTATGCGAGTCGACGGCAAACATCCGGGCATTAAGCTACTAGATTTCCAAGTTGTGCCAGCGACTACCGAGCTACAACAGGATCTCTTCTTAAATGACGATGATTTCGTTTATCAAATTAAACGGCTGCGGCTGCTTGATGATGAGCCGGTAATGATTGAAACAGGCTTTATCCCGATTAAGATTATGCCCGAGTTATCTTCGACCGTGGCATCCAGCTCAATTTTCAACTACTTAGAAGACATTAAGCACGTGTCAGTGACCAAGTCTTTTATGACTGTTGCTGCTGAACCATCGACGAGTGAAGACCAACACCTATTAAGCTTGAAAGCAACTGAGCCAGTGGGTGTCCTTGGTGGGATTTTTTTCTTGGATGATGGCACGCCCTTTGAAGTCTCGAATATGCGGATTCATTATCAATTCATGAAATACAATACCTTCGTGGATTTGGATGCTGATTGATGATTTTTAAATTGAAAATATTTTTGGCTATTCCATTTCTTTGTCTGGCTCGATCAGTGTAAGTGAAGTAGTAGAGACCTTCTTCGATTAGTGTTCTGAGCTCCTTCAATCTCGTTCAAATAATTTTTGTCACTTAGTTAGTGCATTTGTAGAAACGTCGTAGGAAGCAACATAATCCTGAATGGTTAACTCTGTCTTCAACACATCTTGGATGATTTTGTACTTTTCTTCAGCATTGTACTTGGTTCTAGGCATAGAAAAAGCCCCTTTAAGTTGATACAGATGAATTATTATTTTCATCCATCAACTTAAAGGGGACTATAGCAGTTGCAGCTTCCAAGGCACTTTTATTAGTTAGCGTGGTTATTCGGTATTTTCAAAGATACAAAGGATAAATAGTTTGTGCAAATTCGATTGCTAATCATCTAAAGGTGCGTCCTCAATCACGGTGCCGGCTTCTGGACCAGCATTCAATGTCAGCGTGCGATCGATACTGATGACCACCGCCGCAATGGCTTTTGGTAATTTATTTTCAGTTGCATAAGCAGTCGCGTCGTCAAAAATCTGCCCACTTTCGTAAATCTTGACATGACCTTCAACCCGAAAGCCCTTTAAGCCAGGAAATGGATGGAAAGCAACGGCAATCTTCCCGTTAGTTTGCAAATTGTGCCAAGCTTGTCGACCGGTTTCTTCGTTGTAAATCAAATGTTCGTCGTCAAGAATCCGCATCGTACCTTTAGGGCCAACCTGTGGGTTACCATTTTCATCAACAGTTGCAATAAAAGCAAAGGCCCGGTTAACGAGGTCCTTCATCTCATCATTTAATTTTGCCATGTGAAACCCTCCAAATTATAAGCAATTAATTCGATCTAGGCTGAGTATAAATCACCTTCGAATTGGCGACCAATATTTCGCCTTTTGATTTCCGAGTTGGCACCATTAAGCAAATTAAGCTTTGCAACGCGATATTACGCCGGCGATGACTTAGTAAAAAAGGTATCGCACCGAATTTGGTTTGTGATTAATGGAACTGGCATAAGCTGGTGCTGAAAATGCGGCGCGGCTGTCTTGGTGATGAAAAATCGAAGTTTGGGCGAAAGTCTGAAAGCTCGCGCAAACTGCGAAATATAGATGAGTTAACCGTAAAGTAGATCAATCTGGACGTATCCCAGATTGGTCGGCAGTGTCTCTTTCTGTAAAAATTAAATCTGATGTTAAGTTGCGCAGGTTTGTTAATACTTTGCTTTGGTTAAAACGCGCTTGCCAGAGCTAAGTCCTGTGTACAACCAGCAACCACTACCGGGTGAAACCCACCCGTCCGTGGTTTCCAGTTGTACCCGGTCTGGCTCACGCTCTTTCCTAAACGCGCTCGCCATTGCTGAAGGTTGCGCCCAACTAACAATTGTAACCGGGCCAAGACCGCCCAATTATGATTGTCTGTTGGTGCCCACCTTCACTCACGATGGTTCACGCTCTCCGATTTTAAACCTTTTTATGTTCCTTTTAAGCTGCAATTTGTTAGGATAAGGGCAGATTAGCGGGTCAACTGAACACGTGAATCCCAGTTGATTTTCACTATGACGTAAGCGGTGAAGGTACCTTTTGATAATTGGGTCGTACCAATTTTCTAAAAGGTTGACTTTTATTCAAAAGTGTCTATCATAGAGACTGTAAATTAACCGGAAAAATGTCGGCTGATTTCACAGCAAATTTCGTATTATTAATCTATTTGAAGGAGTGTACCTATTCATGGCAGTTGATTACGACTCACAAGAATACTTGGACACAGTTGACGCCTACTGGCGCGCAGCTAACTACCTTTCTGTTGGTCAATTGTTCTTAAAGGACAACCCATTATTGAAGGGCGACTTAACCGCTGAAGACGTTAAAGTTAAGCCAATTGGTCACTGGGGGACAATCGTACCTCAGAACTTCATTTACGCACATTTGAACCGTGCGATCTTGAAGTATGACTTGAACATGTTCTATATCGAAGGTTCAGGTCACGGTGGTCAAGTGATGGTTTCAAACGCCTACCTTGATGGTTCATACACTGAACGTTACCCACGCATCACCCAAGACGAAGCGGGGATGCAACGTTTATTCAAGCAATTCTCATTCCCAGGTGGGGTTGCTTCACATGCTGCTCCTGAAACACCAGGTTCAATCCACGAAGGTGGGGAACTTGGTTACTCACTTTCACACGGTGTTGGTGCGATCTTAGATAACCCAGATGTTATCGCTGCTGTTGAAATTGGTGATGGGGAAGCTGAAACTGGCCCATTAGCAGCATCATGGATGTCCAGCAAGTTCATCAACCCAATTCACGACGGTGCTGTATTGCCAATCGTGCAAGTTAACGGGTTTAAGATTTCTAATCCAACTATCCTTTCACGGATGAGCGATACTGATGTAACCAAGTACTTCGAAGGTCTGGGCTGGTCCCCAATCTTTGTTGAAACTGATGGTGACGATCACAAGCAAGCTCACCAAGACATGGCTAAGGCCATTGACCACGCTGTTGAACAGATCAAGGCGATCCAAAAGAACGCCCGTGACAACAACGATGACTCATTACCTGTATGGCCAATGATCGTGCTTCGTGCACCTAAGGGTTGGACGGGTCCTAAGAAGGACTTAGATGGCAACCCAATTGAAAATTCATTCCGTGCGCACCAAGTGCCAATTCCGGTGGACTCAAACCACATGGAACACGTTGACATGTTGATGGACTGGATGAAGTCATACAAGCCAGAAGAATTATTCAACGAAGATGGTTCACCAAAGGACTTCTTGTCAGCTGTTGCACCTAAGGGTGACCAACGGATGGCGATGAACCCAATCACTAATGGTGGTATTCACCCAGAACCATTGAACTTGAACGATGTTCGCAAGTTTGCTGTTGCTGATGCAGACTTGAAGGACAACAAGAAGCAACGCATGGACATGGAAGTTCTTTCCAAGTTCACTGCTGACACGATGAAAGAAAACGAAAACACGTTCCGGATCATGGGACCTGACGAAACGATGTCAAACCGTCTCTGGGATGTCTTCGGTGTCACGAACCGTCAATGGATGGAAGACATTCATGAACCAAATGATGAATTCGTTGCGCACTCAGGCCGTGTCTTGGATTCACAATTATCTGAACACCAAGCTGAAGGTTGGTTAGAAGGTTACGTTCTGACTGGTCGTCACGGTTACTTTGCAACTTATGAATCATTCGGTCGTGTTGTGGACTCCATGTTGACTCAACACTACAAGTGGTTACGTAAGGCGCAAGAACAAAACTGGCGTCATGACTACCCATCATTGAACATCATCAACACTTCCACTGTTTTCCAACAAGATCACAATGGTTACACTCACCAAGACCCAGGTATGATCGGTCACTTGGCTGAAAAGGGTCATGAATTGGTTAACGAATACTTGCCAGCCGACGCTAACTCCTTGTTAGCTGTTATGAACAAGGCTTTGCAAGGTCGCGAAGAAATCAACTTGATCGTTGCTTCCAAGCACCCACGTACGCAATGGTTCTCCATTGATGAAGCAACCGAATTGGTTAACAACGGTTTGGGGATCATTCCTTGGGCTTCAAACGATGATGGTGCAGAACCTGACGTTGTGATCGCTTCTGCCGGGACTGAACCAACGATGGAAGCTTTGGCATCCATCACGCTGTTACACGACAGCTTCCCAGACTTGAAGATTCGTTACATCAACGTGGTTGACTTGCTCAAACTTCGTAAGAAGGGTGACGACCAAGACGACCGTGGTTTGACGGACGAAGAATTCGACCGTTACTTCACCACTGACAAGCCAGTTATCTTTGCCTTCCATGGCTTCGAAAACACCTTGCGTGGTTTGGTTTACGACCGTCACAACAAGAATATCCACTTCCACGGTTACCGTGAAAATGGTGACATCACCACACCATTTGACATGCGTGTCTTGAACGAATTGGACCGCTTCCACTTGGCTAAAGATGCTATCAACGCAACGCAGTACGCTGAATCTGCTGGCGAATTTACTCAACACATGGACGACATGGTTGCCAAGCACAACCAATACATCCGTGACGAAGGTACTGATTTACCAGAAGTCAACGCATGGCAATGGGAAGATATCACTAAGTAAGCTCAAAATAATTTTGAAGAGCGTCACTGTTCAATTACTGAATAGTGACGCTCTTTTGTGTAATTTGGTTTGTTTCTCCAATAGCCATTCTAGGAACTTTTTGATTTTCTGAGAACAGATGTTAGCTTTTGCTAAGTATGTCTCCTATTATTTGAACATCACATTGGAGGAATTTTTATGGCACAAGGTAACTTACTTGAACGGAAGGGTGATAAACGGCCCTTTCCAATTATTGATGATCACATCGCTGTTGGACGCCTTTGGGGATTGTTTATTTACCCAATTGTTTTATTTACTATTTTAGCTTATGCATCTGGTGAAATTCATGTAGATAGTCAGACGGAATGGCTTTTGAGTTTTGCCATCTTACCAATGATTTTATTTCTTGGTGGTTATTGGTTGATCAGTGGACAAGTACCTTGGAAGTTATTTCATCGTGTTTCTGGCAAGGAATGGCGCCACACATTATTATTATTTTTGTTGCAGTTAATTTATAGCGGACTTATTCAAATTATTTTCGCCGCTTTTCAAGCTAAGACACAGGCGAATGCCAACGCTGCACAGATAGGTGGACCCGATCGTTGGCCATTATTTTTTCAATCGACGTTTAGCGATCTATTTAGTTTAATGAATGAAGAAATTGTCGCAATTGGCGTTTTTTTAGCTTTTGCAGCGATCTTATTACAACAATTTCATTTAAAACGTAATGTGGCCATTTGGAGCGCACTGGGTGTTTCAATGTTTGTTTTTGGAATGGTTCACTTTGTTACTTACGATTGGAATATTCCTCAAATGCTATTTGTAATTGGGGTTTCAAGACTTTTTGTTACTGGATCTTATATTTATTCAAAGAGTATTTGGACTTCATTTGCGATGCATTTTACATTGGACACCGCAATTTTTTTGCTTGCAACGTTAGCGGCTCATTAACTAACAAGGTTAGGTATAATACCTAACAATTTCGTTTGCTAATTGAATACCAGTGTTTATGTACAGCATGGTGGTGTTAAAAGCGCCTTTTGTTGAATTTATTAATGTTAGATTTACGAGAGCGGGACATAAGTCGGTAAGTGATGAGCACTAAGGGCGAACTGGCAACGATGATAGTTTATTCATCGTTGCCAGTTCGCTTTTAGGCGGAGTCACTTGACTTATGTCCCGTATTTTGGCGATTTAGATTTTAGTTTTGTTTATTTAGAATGAAAAATCTGTGATTAACCACAGATTTAATTAGGTTTATTCAGTTCGACCATTTTCTCACTTGCTCTTCTTATTATTTTTTTGCTGATCACGTCGTTCTTCCGGTGTCAACAGATCTTTAACGTGGAACTTAATCGAGGTGACTGTGTAACCCGTCATCGTTCGCACAGCGGAAGTAACTTTCCGAGTAATTTTATCAAAGATATCGTTAGCATCTTTACCATATTCTAAGGTGCCATCTAATTCTAGTTCAACGGACTTATCATCTGTATCAATATCGGCTGAAACGCCCTGATCTGGTTTATTACCACCGATTTGCGAGGAGATATTATCAAAGATGCCACCCTTTAATTCAATGACGCCATCAACTTCTTGAGCCGTTTTTCCGGCAATTTTTTCTAAGACATCGTTGTCGAAGATTAATTCTTTTTTGGTCGTTGCTTCTGACATAATTAGTTTCCCTCCGTTTTTAACCTGAATTTAGATGAGTTTAAATTATTCAACTTCTCTTGTTTCGGTGGAGTGTGACGAATTCGGTTTGCCCTTTGATTGCTCTTGCCAATCACGTTTACTCATCACGTCGTTAATGTGTAAATTCAATTCAACAACGTCAAGATCAGTGAGCCCTTTAATGTCACGCACAACACGCTGAGTGACTTGGTCAAATAATTGATGGATGTCTTTACCGTATTCGACAGTAGCATTCATGTCCAAAGCGACTTGTTTCTTGCCAACTTCCGCATCGATACCTTGTGTTGGATCGGCTTGGTTACGAAAACGATCGGTGATACCGCTAAGCATGCCGCCATCAAGTGATAAAATTCCATCAACATTACGAGCCGCTAAACCAGCAATTTTTTCGATAACCCCGTCATCGTAACTTAACGTATTTTTCATTGGTGTCTGTGTTGATTTTGCATCGTTATCCATTTTCAATTACCTCTCGTGGGCGTGTTTTATTGATCTGATAAAAACCGGTTAATTTGAGTGGAAATTTGTTTGCGGTCGATCTTAACGTACTTGCCAATAAGCGCCCCAATACCAGCGATAATGGCGACTAAAATCATGCTCCAAAAGCCGTCCAGAACCCAGGCGAACCCTAGGATAAGTCCGACTAGGGCACCAAACATTGGTGGTTTCATTCAAAAATCACTCCCTTCATTAAACGACGCGAGTATCGCGTTGGTGTGGACTAATGGCTGGTTCAATCCTGATATGACGGTGCCGCAATTTGAAATCTAGCTGATCATGTAAATATTGTTTAACAACCGCTAACACATCGTTGCCTAAATTTTTGAACGGTTCAGCTTCTAAAAAAGTTGCAATTCCTTGTACACTGACGTCAACTTTTTGTTTCTTGTTGTGCGCTCGTAGGTTGACTGTGACATGGCCCATATTGGTTGATGATTCAATCCGATATTTTAGATCGTGTTCCAACGCACTTATCGGTAAAGAAACTGTTCCTCGCGGTCCTTTGAATGAAACGGTAGCGACGGTCCGTGGCTTAAAAATACCGACCAGTAGGATGAGGATACCGGTAATTATCACGATGGCGCTTAATCCAATCATGATGATTTTAATAACCTCAGGATTTAAAGCAATCCAATGATTGATCCATGATGGTATCCAAGGAGTTTTTATGCGCGCCCATATTGTTAGACAACCCAATAGGATGACGGCAATTCCACCTAAACTCACCAGCCATTTTGTTATTCGTTTCATGGACATCTATCCTTTCTGGTTGATTAACTAAATCTTATTTTCTTTATTAGTTTTTCTCAAAAAATATGCTTATTGATGGAATGATCTTATTTTATAAATCTCTTTTATAGCGGCATTAAACGGATAGGAACTAAAATACTTTGTTAACAAAAGCACATTATTTTGTACTTTTATTCAGACATGCTAGCATCGGTTCCACAGTAAACAAAGATAAGCCTATAGGAGGAACTCACTATGATTACAATTTTCCATAACGAACTAGGACATCACCGGATTCATTTTCCAAAGGGGAAGTACATTACTTTTAACCTTATTCACCCTTCGCCGACATCGGCTTATCGGATTGAAATTCTTGATACTAATCTGGAAGGTGTAAAACGACTTCAAGTTCGCTTCAGTCATTTAGGGCAAATCCTCCAATTGCGAGATAATCAATTAAGCTTTCAGCTGATTTAAATAGGTGGACGCTCAGTTTAATTGTCGACTTGAATAAATTGAGCAGGTTGTGTTAAAAGCAGATAATTTGAACCGCTAATGCAAATTCTGTAATTTTGTGGCACGAAAGAGAATTTAACGGTTTTTAAAGGAGAAGTGCCGTATGGTCCAACAGATGCATATTGCTGCGACGGTTAACAGCGACTTTGTGAAACCGCTTCAAGTGTGCCTGTTATCAATTTTGCAGAATAATCCTAGCATGAATATTTACTTCCATATCATTGGCGAACGCCTTAGTGAAAGTGAGCAAGCCTCGGCCGAAGTGTTAATTGAACGATTTACTCAATGCCGGGAAATTGAATTTCTTAACCCTAATAGAGCGCCTTATGAAGCGGCCAGGACAGACTCTAAAATTCCAACAGCTGCCTATTATCGGCTCGATTTACCGCAGATGCTGCCGAAACTTTCACGGCTGCTATACATCGACTGTGATATGGTCTGCGTCGATGCATTGATGGAATTGTGGCAGACAAATTTGCAGGGGAAAGTTATCGGAGCGGTTGAAGATGCTGGTTACGTCCCTCGGCTGAGCGAAATGGGTATTGAGTGTCAAGATCAGACCTACTTTAACTCAGGCTTGCTATTAATCGATATGGATGCTTGGCGGGAACAAGATATTACTGTTAAAGCCCAAGAATTTATTCAACAACACGGAGAGCTGCTTTTATACCACGACCAAGATGTTCTAAACGCAGTTCTTGCTGACAATTGGTATTATCTGCATCCCCGCTATAACGCACAGTCGCGTTTAGTCCGTTACGAACAGATTCACGCTGATCCACATCGAGAACAGTTGGCTGAAGAAGCGCGACAACAGCCAGCTATTATTCATTATTCTGGACGAAGTAAGCCATGGATTACTCAAGGCGTTCGGCTGCATCCATGGCGTCGTGCTTATCAAAATTATGAAGCATTATTGCATCGCTTTTCACAATTACAACGCGATTAGCGGGACCTACTTAAGGAGGAATAGGATATGACAACTGACGTGATGTTATTCGATCGGGAACAGGCACCAGTTTTGTGGTTGCAACGTGGCGAAACCGTTAATTTAGGCGCAGATGGCGATTTTGAGTTGCGATTTGACGAGCAAGCCAACGCTTATGAATTACTAAAATCACCATTTGGTAAGGGTGAACAAACGCCAAATGACCAATTCTTCTTTTTCCAGGACCTCTTTGAACTAGCGGTTAAACAAGGTTATGCCATTGGGAATAGCGCTGAATCAGCTCAGCCAATTAAGGAAGTAGAATTGGTGCCCGGCATTGGGCAAGATAATTCAAAACAAGTATTACGTTTGTACCTTAAGTGAGGGAGGGCCAATCATGCCTTGGACATATAAAGACTATCCCAGTTCCTTTAAGAACATGAACGTTAAGACGCGGCATAAAGCAATTGACATCGCTAATGCTTTGAAGCGAGACAAATACCCTGATGATCGGGCGATCCCCATCGCCATCAAACAAGCTAAAGAATGGTACGAAGATCATGTTGAAGGTAACCAAAAGTCGTAACATTTCCCCCACTGGATCAGGAGGATACCACCATGGAACCCAATTTAATTGACCCACGGCACATGTTTTATACGGACAAATTTGTTAAACAAGATCAACCCACCCCAGCCATACAAAATCAAATGCAGCCGCAGCCTGATTGTGGTGAAGAAAGTTACCAGGGACATGACGAATTAAAAGATCGTCGGGTGTTAATTACTGGTGGTGACTCAGGCATTGGTCGAGCAGCCGCAATTGCTTTTGCGCGAGAAGGCGCTGACGTCGCCATTCAATTTCTCCCCGGTGAACAAAGCGATGCGCAAGAAGTTAAACACTATATTGAACAAGCCGGCCGTAAAGCCTTACTGCTACCGTATGATTTGCGCGATGAGGCGGCGCCACAACAACTTGTTCAGCAAGTCGTTGACACTTTTGGAGGCTTAGATACATTGGTATTAAATGCTGCCCAACAAATTGCAACCGAAGACCCTTCACAGCTATCGATGGCACAGGTGCGAGATACGTTTACGATCAATATCATTGCGATGATGGCGATCGTTAAAGAGGCGCAAGGTCATTTGCCACCAGGATCAGCCATTGTAACCACAACTTCAGTTCAGGCTTTTAATCCTAGTCCACAGTTAATCGATTACGCAGCTACTAAAGCTGCAATCGCTAATTACACGATTAATTTGTCACAGATCATGGCAGAACATGGCGTGCGCGTTAATGGAGTAGCACCAGGACCGATTTGGACGCCATTACAACTGGACCATGGGCAACCGCAATCTGCCATTCCAGAATTTGGTCAGAGTTCATTAATAGGACGAGCCGGTCAACCTGCAGAATTGGCACCAGTCTATGTCTTTTTAGCCTCCAATAAAGCAAGTTATGTTACTGGTCAGATATATGGAGTTACTGGTGGCGAGGCGATTAACCTTTGATGCGAACTTGATGGGTTTCACGCTTGGTTGGCAATTTTGTGACGATATAATAGCGAAAAAAATAAGGTTTGCACGTTCATAATGGAACGGTGCGAACCTTATTTTTGGGTATATCAACTTCCTAAAACACTTCGCCATTTTTGCCAACTATTGGTTTCACTATAACGTTTGCAACTTTCAAGAGCACCATGACTAAGTCTTTGCCATTCCGTCTCAGAAGCTAATAACACTTGTGTGATCCGGCTTGCCATTGCCTCAATATCTCCGTTGTTGACTAGGTAACCATTTTTTCCATTACGGATGATTTCACCAGGTCCGTATGGTGCATCCATAGCAACGATTGGGGTACCATGTTGACAAGCTTCAACCAGCGACATGTTATAGCCTTCATCTCGGCTAGTCGATAAGGCGACCATGGCTTGATCATAAACTTTGTTAATGTTGGGCGTGTAAGGGGAAAAGTTGACCGCTGTTTCTAAGTTATTACCTTTAATCTGTTGTTGTAACTGTACGAATAAATCTGGATCATTAGTTAACCCATGAATCGATAATGTTGCTTGAGGAACAATTTGTTTTACCTTAGCAAACGTTTCTATCAGCCGGGGCAAAGCTTTTTGATAGCTGATTCTAGCGATTGCAATACAATGAAAAGATCGACGTTGATCAAATCGCAAAATCGGTTTGTCGTAGTCTGCTAACACGACTGGAGGAATAGCAGACACCTTCAATTGGACGGGCATTCGTTGACTTAGGTCAGCAGCTTCTCGATGAGAACCACAGATTAACCCTGTAATTTGGTCAGCCATTTTTTGAACTAAAAGTAAAAATGGAGGTAAGTTTCCTAAAATTGGATGTTCAAAATAATCTGTCATGATGTTGTGCTCGTAAACAAATAGTTTGGCTGGCCTTTGTTTCATATATTTTGTCGGTGCTAAGGTAGCAACTTCAAAATCAGATATAAAAGCATTGTCTTCACCGGTGTTCTGATTCATCACGTCGTAAAAGTATGCGACTAATTCTGGCAGGCCAGAAAAAATCTGTTTGACTTGACCCAAATCATCGAATACGACATAGCTGTGCGAAGTTAGTTGACTATGGTCAATGCGGCTCAGATGATGTTGAATTCGGCGTCGATGATGTGCATCATAGTATATCTCTTGGTTTAAGTTACCTGTTTGGTCATAGAAGCAAGAACAATTTAAGAAACCACGGCTATCATAACGATTAGTTTGCACAAATTTTCCATTGATACCATACCAATCAATGGTCATGATGCGTGCATTTGCGAAGGCCTCGATTGTCGCAACAGGTTCTGCCGTGATGACTTGAATTCGGACATTATTGGCGTTAACTGCTTGCCAATACACAGTATTCACTCGTTGCCACGGAAGCGATAAATCAATAAGATCTTTAGCTGTCAAATTGACAGTAGGAACATCAACAACTCCTTGGTACCAATCAAAGCAGTTTATATAATCATCAGTCGTCAATCCTAAACGAGTCGCATAGTGATTATTTTGAGCGTTGGGTAATACAGTTAAAAATTTAATGTTTTTTCCGTGATGTTTGAATAGTTTTCTACGCTTGATCTGAGCATGCTCAACACCGGATACATTCCAGCGAAACCAATCAGTCAGAAAGAAAATCATTAAATTCACCTTGTTTCCGTGGTTTAAAGCGGTTTGGTTAGCTATTAGCCAAAGGTTGCTTGATTGACGAACGTTATCCGGGCTAAACCATTTTCAGATTTCATTATGGCATAAATTCAGTAATAAAACGTTTAAATATATGTGCACGCTAATGACTTTATTGCAGATTTATTTGTTATCGATCCCGAAATTGGTGAATTTCCCAAAAAACTTTGTTACAAAAAGCACATAATTTTATCTTGCTTTGTAGACATGTTAGTATCGAGTTTATTAATAAAACTAATAGAAATCATTACATTGGAGGATTTAACTATGATTACAATTTTTCATAACGAACTTGGCCGACACTGCGTTAACTTTCCTAAAGGTAAATACATCACGTTTAACTTAGAGCATAGTCCTAAGACAACCGGCTATCGATTGGAGATATTGGATACTAATTTGGTTGGGCTCAAGCAACTACAATTAAGTTTTAATCACTTAGGTCAAATCTTTCAGCTACACGAACAAGCTTTGAGTTTTCATTTAATTTAAAGGTTAAGCGCGACAAACGTTTGAGGCTTCCCTTTATTTTGTGATTTATTGCTGAGAACATGCATTTTTTCACTGGAAAAATATCAAGTGGAGCCAAAATTTTCGAAATTGTTTTGTTGGTCAATAATAAGAGTCCACGCTAGCTGTAACGTGGTTAAATTGCGCTTCATTGCACCAAGTAAAAGCATTACGCATTATTCTTTTATTGAATTTTTGAATTTGTGATGTCACAAAGTCACCTGTTTAATCCAGACAGACACTAGCTAGCCGCAAGCTGGTTAAATGTGTGAAGCTATGGGTGAATAAATGATATAGCTAAAATAGCGGTTTAAACTGCGGCAATCAAAAAGGCAGGCCAAGTCGGCACTGCCTTTTTGGTGCTCAAAATATTCATGAACCTGGCTAATTTGATGATCAGTCACGATTTCTGTCAATACTAATCATTGCATTATTAGCACCTTGGTGTCGACCAAAGTAATCTCTGGTCTGTAATGATGCTTTTGTTTTAACCGACTTCAGGCTAATTAAGTAGTGATAATGGCTAGATTTGTCTCGATTAGTGCATCAATTATTGGTATAAGGCTAAAAGTTTGTAGTAAGGATGATATTTTTCCTAACCAATATAAACATTCGCAATTAAAAATGTTTGTGAAATATGAAAAAACATTGTATATTTCCAAAACGTGATCATAATGGTTTGTCACTTGATAACACCACAACTATGCTGAGTTTATTAACCTCATTATTAATGTAGGAGTCGGGCATTTTCTAAGAAAGATTGTGCACCCCTTTAACGCTCACAATTAAGGGGGTATAAATTTTATAATAGGTGGTGTATGGTAAGAGCGTAAAATTGTTTTCCACTTTAATAGTAAAGGCCTAGATGAATTACCAAGGAGGAGATTTCTTCATGGAAGAATTTAATCGAAAACAAAAGCGATTGGTCCGTGATTTAACCGACAAGAACACCCACTTTAAGATGTATAAAGCGGGTAAATTGTGGTTTTATTCCGGCATTACGCTGTTGACCTTTGGACTGGGAGGGTTGTTCCAGAACATCTCCGTCCAAGCGTCAACGACTGAAACTAGTACAACAACAGAACTTCAGCAATCTCAAGCAAGTAGTCAGGGATCGGGGTCATCTGTCACCTTAAGTTCAACGGTATCGAGTCAAGCTTCAACTGATACGAGTGCGACCTCTGCAGTGACCACCTCTGCAACATCAGCAACATTTTCAATTAGCAGTACTGCTAGTTCTCTGGCACCATCCGCCACGGCTCAATCTGTTGCCGCCAGTGTGACGAGTAGTGCGATTAAGTCGAATGCATCCGTAGATGCAACTTCACAAGTTGTTAGTGCGGCCGAATCAGAGACTACGAGCGCAGTTCAAAGTTCAGCACCTTTGGCAAGTACAAGTGCAGACGTGAGTGCTCAAGATAGTGGAACGTTGCAGCAGCTAGCCGTGTTGGGCGCTCAATATGATGCAGCTACTAACACTATTTCAGTTAATACTGACGACGCGACAACGGTTAACCAGGTAAAGAATTTGGCACGCCAATTAGGTTCAACTGATGAACTTGGGACGCCAGAGGTCGCCGCAGTAGCAGCTGATTCAACGGCCACTTCAGAAACATCTGCACAGGCCAGTGAAGACTACGCAATGGGGAATGGGTGGGCCCTTCAAGATATTGCAGCCATTCCTGCAAGTAACCTTGGTGATGTTGCGTCATTGTATACTCAGTATTCAATATATGCTGAGAGTCAAGCAGCAGGCGAAAACCCAGCTTTCTTTTCTCTAGGTACTGGTGAGAAAGATGCCACTAAAGTTACAGATAACTTTACAGTTTACAAAAATACAGATGGTACGGCTTATTTAAATAACGGCGCCCCGATACCTATCATTGGTACGCCAACTCGGCCTTCTCGTGGCTATGTTACCAGTCAGCTTGCTTTCCAGCAGGCTTATTTAGGAACTATCCAAGCTTGGTATCAACAACTGTCTAATTACTTTAACCAAATAGCTTCTGTTGCTTATGCGAATAATCAGGCTCTAGCGAATTATTCTAATTATGATAAAGATTCCATTACTGTTTCAAGTGGCTTAGCTGGTTGGCTGGGTAATATTGTTGGAGCGGCAACGAATATCCTTGGTAATGGTCTGAGCCAGGCGTTTGGGTTTACTAAAGCTATTGCAGATGATCCTTCCACGGCAGCAATCTTTAATTATTTAAGCAAAAACATTTCGGACAACCCTACTTCTACTGATCCACATTATACTCAGGGCAGTATTGCAACATCGGTCAATGCTACGATTTCAACAGTTAACAATTTAATCAACACGGTCATTCCATACGTTCAAAGCATTATTCAAAATTATGCTTATAATTCGATTCAGTCTTTAGGTTTAAAACAAGGTGATTTATCGAAGCCATTAACTGGAGCAAACTCGATTGATTTGCCTGATACACTCTATCAGGCTTTGACAAGTAATGATGCGTTGACTGCGTTAATGTCAGCTGTGAGCTTGACTGACGCGGCTAAAAGCGGTATTGCAAACTCCGTATATCAAGGCTTAGCCATTGCAATCCGAGCAGCGATTGAAAACAATGCCTCGAAAGGTATGGACGAATCTTTATCATACTTGCTTGAAGGTTCTAATAATGGGCTAAGCGTTGCCGACGCCAAGAAGGCTTTTTCATCAATCAGTGGCTTTGATGTAGCGGATCCGACGAAGGCGGCCGCTAACGACCAAACTGCCCAGACATCACTGGTAGCTGAATCAGAAGGTTATTCATTTGCTAACAAATATGGCACTTCATTGATTAATCTAGCGGTAAAAGACGCTTTAAATGGCAGCCTTCAATCAACGACTGATTCAACAGCATTTTTGACCTATTTAAAGAACGCAGGTGTATTATCGGCCAACGACTATAATGGTTTAATTAATGGAACCATTGGGGCGACGACAGGCTTTAATCAGCAAAGTACCATTTATACACCTTCTAGCACAGGTGCGATTAATTTCTTAGCCGGGTTATATAATGCTGAGTCTGCAGCCGTTGAACAAGCTATTCAAGATTATACAAATAACCCAGGTAAAATTGGTCAAGTGCCAGTGTGGACGAACCCTTCTACGGGGACGACCTACGAGTTACAGGATTATGTTCAAGTTTGGAATTATCTAAAGTCAACTGGAGTTGCGGAAAAAGCGATTGGCAGTGCTGACACCACTTCACATGATTTGGCGAAGGAAAAGAATGGGGGAAACAACCCTCATGTTAATGGTGCTGATACAGTCGCAAGCTTATCAAAAGATGCCAAAACTGCGTATCTATTGAGCTCTCAATTAAATCAATCTAACGTAATCAGTGGTTTAAGTACGAGTAAAGTAAGTGATGGGATTAATCAGTTGCTGCCATCGATCTATATAAACATTTACAATACTGAAGCTGATAAGACTAATGCTGCATTTGCAGCTGGGGTTGCCGAGTTTAATCGACAGACGTCAACGACTACTTTTGAACAGACCGGGATTCTTGATGGACCTGATAAGAGTCAAGATCCAAATGGGTGGTCAGGCGAGAGCGATGGCACTGCATCACTATATACTAGTGGTAATCCTGTCACAGGGACAGCTTTCTTAGACGGATTTGGTTCTGTAAGTGATAGTTTGATTCGGGTTGAAATTAAAACGGCTGCAGCTGATGGTCAATCAGGCTTTCCAACTTCCGGATCCACATACGTCTATACAGTCTTGAAGTCAACACCAACTCAAATAACTGCGCCAATTGTGAGTGGGTGGACCGCTGTTGATGCAACCTTGCCAGTAACTTCGAGCATTGTGAATGCTGGACAATTGGCGAACGGTTTCCAAACAGGTACGTTAACATTTACCTACACTAAAAATACGATTCCTATTACTAATGTTGCCGTGACACTAGGAAATGGCAGTTACACTTGGGACAACGGCAATGTTAGTAGCCATGTTTACATTAGTACTGATGCAACACCGTTGGCTACGGTAACGTTGCCGACGACTTCGCTGACAGTCCAATTGACAAGTGACGATATTCAAATGGCCAGCGATGGTAGCAAAGTGGGGTCGTACAGTTATAGCTTATCTGCTGCTGGACTTCAAAAAGTCTTGGCAGCAATTCAAAGTTATAATTCGGCTAATAGTACGAATTTTGGTATTGATCCAACTGCGATCACCGCAGGAACAATCAATGTTACGACTGCCTCTGCTGAAACTGATGTCAGTCAAGGTTCTATGCTATATGATAGTACAACTAAAGCCAGCCAATTTGGCAACACGGCTAATGTACCAGTGGTAACTGTTAGTGTACCTAATGCAAATTACGCGATTACCGTCGCACTAACGAATGCTGATGTAACGTTCACCACCGATGGTACGGCAGTGGGATCGTACACTTTTACATTGAACGCCAGCGGTTTGGCAAAGGTTCAGGCCGCAATTAACGCTGATGCGGTATTGAATGGTAACGTGACAATTCCAGCTGTTGGAGACGCTAGTTACAACAGTACATTTACTATCATTGATAATTACATTGCTGCAACGACGGTGACTGGTAGCAACGGCTCGAAATATTTTGATGGGCAGAATGCCAGTCAATTTGCAGCAGGTGGGACGCTAACTGTTTCCTATGCTGGTGCTGATGGCGTGACACATGTTTATCAATTATTAGCTAGTGATGTCACTATTCAAAATGATGGCTCTCAAGTAGGAAGTTACCAGTACACATTAAGTAGTACCGGTCAAGCTAATTTGCGAGATTCAGCAACACGTAATGGGCTGACATTAACAGCCGCACAATTAGCCGGTGTTAGCGGAACCATCACGATTAATGCAACTGGGACCGTTACGATCCATTACGTGGATGAAAACGGACACCCAATCTTTAGCGATACTGTCATCAATAACGGTATTTACAACACGCAATTTAATATCACTGCGCCAGTGCTTAATGGGTACACATTAATCAGTTCCCCGATCGCAAGTGGATTCTACAGCGACGCTAACCAAGTATTTACATTCACTTATCAAGATTCGAACACTGGGGAAAATAATACTGGTACAAATAATACTGGTGATAGCAACACGGGTAACTCGAACTCTGGTTCGAACAACACCGGTGATAGTAACACTGGGAACAGCAATTCCGGTTCGAATAACACCGGTGACAGTAATACTGGTAACTCAAACAGTGGTTCGAACAACACCGGTGACAGCAATACAGGTAATTCGAACTCTGGCTCGAACAACACCGGTGACAGCAATACAGGTAATTCGAACTCTGGCTCGAACAACACCGGTGATAGTAATACTGGTAATTCAAACTCCGGTTCGAATAACACTGGTGACAGCAACACAGGTAACTCAAACAGTGGTTCGAACAACACCGGTGACAGCAATACAGGTAATTCGAACAGTGGTTCGAATAACGCCGGTGATAGTAATACTGGTAATTCAAACTCCGGTTCGAATAACACTGGTGACAGCAACACAGGTAACTCAAACAGTGGTTCGAACAACACCGGTGATAGCAACACCGGTAATTCAAACTCTGGTTCGAATAACACCGGTGATTCCAACACAGGTAACTCGAACTCTGGCTCGAACAACACTGGTGACAGCAACACTGGGAACAGTAACTCTGGCTCGAACAACACTGGTGACAGCAACACTGGGAACAGTAACTCTGGCTCAAATAACACCGGTGACAGCAATACGGGTAACTCGAATTCTGGCTCAAATAACACCGGTGACAGCAATACGGGTAACTCGAACTCTGGCTGGAATAACACCGGTGACAGCAATACCGGTAACTCAAACAGTGGTTCGAACAACACCGGTGATTCCAACACCGGTAATTCGAACAGTGGTTCGAACAACACCGGTGACAGCAACACCGGTAATTCGAACAGTGGCTCGAACAACACCGGTGACAGCAATACAGGTAACTCGAACTCTGGTTCAAACAACACTGGTGACAGCAACACAGGTAATTCAAACTCCGGCTCGAATAACACTGGTGATAGCAATACAGGTAACTCGAACTCTGGCTCGAACAACACCGGTGACAGCAATACAGGTAACTCGAACAGTGGTTCGAACAACACCGGTGACAGCAACACTGGGAACAGTAACAGTGGTTCAAACAACACCGGTGACAGCAATACCGGTAACTCGAACTCTGGCTCGAATAACACTGGTGATAGCAACACTGGGAACAGCAACTCTGGCTCGAATAACACCGGTGACAGCAACACCGGTAACTCGGACTCTGGTTCAAACAACACTGGTGACAGCAACACAGGTAACTCGAACTCTGGTTCAAACAACACCGGTGACAACAACACTGGTAACTCAAACTCCGGTTCAAACAATACTGGTGACAGCA
>NZ_BQXO01000006.1:0-98242 GCF_045862785.1 Furfurilactobacillus curtus
TTTGAATGAGAGTGCCTGGCGAATTTTGTTCACGGTCTATCAAAATGATAGTGTATTTGGTGTCAGTGAATTGGCCGACAAGTTACAGGTTCGTCGTTCTGTATTATCTAGCCAATTAAAGCGTTTATTACAAAGTGGTGCGTTAATTACAGAGCGTAGTGAAGTTGATCGTCGACGTGAGCAAGTTCATTTAACCGATGATGGCAAAGAATTAGTGTTGGATGGAATTAAGCGAACAGATGCGCGGTTGAATCAATTAACTGAAGATCCTCTTCAGCCCGTCGCTGATTATATTGGTAAATAGTTATTGAATATAGATAGATTGAATAATAAACCGCCCACCATGTGTGGACGGTTATTTGTTTAATCGGGTTAGATATCTTTCCTAAGGAAACAATTAATTAAGAAAGGGTAAGGGTTTGCGATCTCGTGGTCGATTATTTGTTTACCAACGGTGAGTTTGCTACTGTTAATGTCAATGGAATTTTAAACTTATAAAGGATTGTGAGGGCAATATTGTGAGCTTTCTGGAATTGAAGGACATTCACAAGTCCTATTATGTGAATAAAGAACCATTTCCTGTCTTAAAAGGCATCAGCTTAAAATTCGAACGTGGCGAATTTGTGTCGATTTTGGGTGAATCCGGTGGTGGGAAGTCAACGCTGATGAATATCATCGGTGGCTTAGACCGTAATTATGAAGGCGACGTGTTATTAGACGGAAAGTCAATGCATGCAGCTAATGATCGAGAGCTGGATAACTATCGCCGGCAAACGATCGGGTTTGTTTTCCAAAGTTTTAACCTTATTAGTCATCTGACACTCTTAGATAATGTCATGGTAAGCTTGGAAATGACGAATCTATCACATAATGAGCAGGTCAAACGCGCGACAGGTTTGCTAGAACAAGTCGGTTTGAGCGAGCACATCCACAAATATCCAAATCAAATTTCCGGTGGTCAAAAACAACGAGTGGCGATCGCTCGGGCATTGGCATCTGATCCAGACGTCATCATTGCTGATGAACCAACTGGCGCGTTAGATTCACAAAACACCCAAGAAATTTTGGAGTTGATGGACGGGATTGCTGAAAGCGGCAAGTTAGTCATCTGTGTGACTCATAGTGAAGCGGTAGCGGAACATGGGACGCGCATTGTCCACATGGAAGATGGCAAGATCAATGAAGATCGAGAATTAAAGCCGGCCTTTCCAGTTGAGGGTAAACAATTATCGACCCAGACTAAACATCTGAGTTTCCGTTCAACATTAAAGATGAGCTTGAAACATATGCAATATAATACCAAGCGCAATCTGTTGATTATCTTTGGTGGTTCAATTGGGATCTTTAGTGTCATTTTGATGTTGGCACTTGGCAACGGGGTCAAGGCCTATATGAATGATCAAATAACGAGTCAGATCAATCCAACGACCATTCAAGTGGCGAAGAAGACAAATCAAGAATCTCTCAAAGCAGTGGAAATGACTAAGGCGGATCGTGCTCGAATTGATAAAGTTAGCGGTGTCACGAACGTTGTGCCTGGTAGTTACGTCGCTAATGGGGTTCAAGTTGCTTATCAAGGCAAGACTCAAAAGATTTTCCAGTTCCAGACATGGAATAAAACGGAAAAAGTTCGCGATATCAAATTAGGTCATAAACCAGGAACCAATGAAATTTTGATCACTAAGACGACGGCTAAAAAGTTGAGTAAAGACTATAAATCGTTGGTTGGCAAAACTTTGAATTTCAGCATGACAACTGTTGATGATAATAATCAACCCGTTGGCTTACAACGCAACTTAAAAGTTTCGGGAATTATTAATTCTGGTACCGATGCTGTTTCTTATGGGACATTACAGAACATGTATACGGAAAAGCACGTGACTTTGCGGCCAAACTTTGCGGCTGTTTCTACGAAGGATGTGCAAACAACAAAGTCCGTTCAAAATAAGATCAAAGCATTAAAGACTAACGGTAAGACAGCCTTTACGATCACTGGGGTTGGGGCAATCTTAGATAGCCTAAATACCTATATTTCTTTAGCCTTCTATGTTTTGGCAGGGATTGCAGCTATTTCGTTGTTAGTTTCTGCGATCATGATTATCGTCGTGCTTTACATCAGTGTTTCCGAACGAACCAAAGAAATTGGGGTACTACGGGCATTGGGTGTTCGACGCAGTGACATTCGGAATTTATTTGTTTCAGAAGCCTTCTTTATTGGGTTATTCAGCGCTATCCTGGGCGTTATCCTCGCCTGGCTGGTTGAGTTGTTGATTAATCACTTTGCCAGTGGTGCCATCCACTTCGCAATCATTCAGATGACAGGTGGTTATGTGATCTTCGGTCTGTTGATTAGCGTCATTATCAGCTTGTTGGCTGCTTTGGCACCATCACATCAGGCGGCTAAGCTTGATCCGATTGAATCATTAGCTGTGGAATAAGCAAAGTTAACATTTTTAAAACGGCACTCGATCCAATCACCACTGTTAGTGGGGTTCAAATCGAGTGCCGTTTTTAATTTGAGCAAATGAAAGAACATTATTTTCGACCATTGTGGTAAAAAGTAGCCTACAATACCAGCAGAGGTGAATGATACATGAAATATTTAGCGAGCCAAAGTCGCGATATTCGTGAGAACTTAGCGATTGAAACCTATTTAATGGAACATGCTGACTTATCAGAGCCGATCCTTTATTTTTATATCAATGATCCTTGCATTATTGTTGGACGTTACCAAAATGTGTTGGAAGAAATTAATCAAGACTATGTTGATCAACACCACATTATTTTGACCCGGCGAACCTCCGGTGGTGGTGCTGTGTATGATGACTTGGGGAATGTGAGCTTTAGCTTTATTGCCCAAGATGACGGGGACGCGGTCGGTAACTTCAAGCGGTTCACTGATCCAGTGATTAAGGCACTCCATGAACTAGGCGCCACTGGAGCAGCGATGACAGGGCGCAATGATTTGACGAACGATGGCAAGAAGTTCTCTGGCAATGCGATGCACGCCGAAAACGGGCGAATGTTTTCTCATGGAACACTGATGTACGACGTGGATCAGTCGGTCCTAGCTAAAGCGTTAAAGGTGCCGGCGGATAAAATTGCGTCTAAGGGAATCAAATCCGTCCGGAGTCGTGTAACTAATCTAAAACCATACTTCAAACCGGCATATCAACAACTGACGATTGAATCATTTCGTGACACACTTGCTAAGCAAATCCTTGGTGTTAGCGATTTAAGTCAAGCCACGCCTTATGAATTAGACGCGCAAGGCCAAATGGGGGTACAACAACTGGTAACCGATTATTTCAAGAATTGGGATTGGATTTACGGCAAATCACCAGTGTTTAGCGTTCAGCGGCGCCGTCATTTTCCAGCAGGTACGGTAGAATTTTCATTTGACGTGGATGAAGGTCGCATCACCCAGATGTTGATTAGTGGTGATTTCTTCGGGCAGGCAGCGATCGGTGAAGTAGAAAAGCAGTTAGTCGGGACTCGCTATGATCGGCAAAGTGTTGCTGACGTTTTAAACAAACTGCCATTGACTAATTACTTCGGCAAGATTAGCGCTGATGAGTTGGTGGATTTATTGACAAAACAAGCACCGGTCGTTTAAAGCGCGATGGGTGACCAAAAAATCCGTTTCTTCGTCTTAATTACATTGCGAAGGAAACGGATTTTTATTTTTGCCAAAGTAATTGTTGTCCATATTGGGCTAACAGTTGTTGATGGATGACCTGCATCATTTTGGTCGTCGTAGGCGCTGTTGCTAAAGACTTATTTGCGACCACACACAAGGTGCGGTAGTGAGGCTCATCAAAGGGATAAATATTAACATCGCCAGTCACTCGCTTTAAGGCTAGATCAGGCAATACACCAAAGCCAAGACCAGCTTCGACCATGGAAATAATCGAGGCATCGTCGACTGAATAAGTGAGTGAGTTCGGGGTCACATTGTAACGATCAAGCGTCAGCTTTGTGTCACGGTCATAATCGGACTGCTGTAAAATGAAGGTCTGATTCGCAACGTCATTACTGGTCACGACCTGACCATTTTTGGGGACATAGTCTTTTGGGGTGATACAAAAAATTTCATCCTTAATTAAAGCGTGAATTTGCACGTTTTCTTCAATAGGAAGAGCAGAAAAGCCCACATCTAACGTGCCTAAACGAACTCGTTCGGCAATGTCATTGAAATTACCTTGATAGATACTGACATTGATTTCTGGATAAGCTTGATGAAACTCACGGATGATTCCGGGTAACCAATTCAGTAAGACCGATGAGAACGCACCTAGACGCAATGTCCCTTGGGTTAAGCCGTTGATGTTAGCCGCCTCTTGAGTCAGTCGATGTTCAGAATTAAGTATATCCTGAATAATCGGATAGACCGTTTCACCATCTGCGGTCAGCGTGACACCTGTTCGTCGTCGAATAAATAGTGGAAAGCCAAGCTGATTTTCCAACTGGCTGATTGAATGGCTGACAGCGCTAGGGGTAATATTGAGCGCTGTTGCGGCGGCTAAGAACGTATGCCGCTCAACGACTGTCGCAAAAACTTGGTACGCAAAAGATGAAACTGCCATGATCTGCCTCACTTGTCGTTTGTTTTCCTGATCATACCAAGAATGAGCGTAAACAAAAAGCCCTAGGATTTATATTTCCCAGGGCCTTTCTTAATGACATCAGTCACCGGTGTATCGGCCGAATTAACGAACGATAACCTTCACGTTGGCTGATGCCTTAAGATTATCTCCAATAGTCAAAGGGCATCACCTCCTTTTTTGATGTACACACTGTAACGCGTGGATGAATGGAAGTCAATTGATATGAACTCAGAGAGCGTGAACCAGTACGGGTGAGCCCGAGCACCAACGGACAATCGCAATTGGGCGCATTTTGCCCGGTTGTGGTTGTTGGTTGGACACAGGACTCAGGCCTAGCGAGCACGTTTACATTTAGGTTAGTGCTGGATTACTTAGATTGGCCTGCTACAGTTTTATTCACTGCCGACCAATCTGAACTTCACGGGCATTCGGCTGGAACGCCGTGGGCCTGCTATGAACCCGGAAGTACACCGGTTTCACAGTCAGGCCTTATCGTAAGCGAAGACCGCTAACGATAACGACACAGGCTGAGCCGATACCCGCTCCGTTCAGATTGGCCTACTTTTCGGTTTACTAACTTATATTTTGAAGCTAGACGCCATTTGAAGTCTACCAAGATTGACGCATCCTTGTGTCTGCAAAATAAACTGATCAGCGACTCAGTTGAATATTTTGCCAATTGAGCCTGGAGAATATAGATCGGGCAGAGAGTTCCCAACATTGGTGAAACGGCTTTGCTTTATTAACAATCATGAATTTCCATCACATACCTCAAAGATAAACATAACAGGTGAGTTGCGACGGATAAGCTCATTATTAACGGAGTTGTAAGTTTGGACAAATGTTAAAAATAAATGATAAAGGGCGATACTTGCCTTAGTTCGGAAATTACTAGTCGCAAGCGGTTTCAAACGGCTTTTTGGGCCACCAAAAATGGCTAGTCGTTAAAAAATGAGGGCACCCCCCGAATCAATGTTTACACATTCTGAAAATAACGGTACTATGAATTGGTCAGGATGGGTGTATCAGTTACTTCTTTACGGCGTGAACGACCTGCCATTATTTTGCTTTTTCTGATACGGTCATCTGTTCAAAGAGGGGTGAGATCTAAGCTGCGGTAGTTAGCTTGAATGGGAGCATTCAAGTGGAACATATCTCCAATCATTTTAGAAAGAAGGATATATTGATGTACTTAGTTGTTAACATCATTGGTGTGCTCGTTTACCTCTGTATTGCATGGGCACTTTCCAAGAATCGTTCCAAGATTAAGTGGCGTTCAGTTGGGATTATGGTGGTCTTGAACTTAGTCATTGCTTGGTTATTGACGAGTTTCACCGGTGGTCGTGATGCGGTTAAAGGTGCTGCTGACGGCTTTAACTGGTTGGTTCAAGTGGCTTACCAAGGGATTAACTTTGCTTTACCTAACTGGGTTGGGGCAACCGGGACGCATCCAGCACCGGTTAACTTCATCACTAGTGCACTACTGCCAATCTTATTGATTGTGCCAATGTTTGATATTCTGACTTACATCGGGGTATTGCCATGGATTATCAAATGGATTGGTCGTGGCTTAAGCTTTATTACAGGCCAACCAAAGTTCGAATCATTCTTTGCCGTTGAAATGATGTTCTTAGGTAACACTGAAGCGTTAGCCGTTTCAAAGTTACAATTGACAACCATGAAAGCAGAACGTGATGTCACTTTGGCAATGATGTCCATGAGTTGTGTGACAGCTTCCATTTTGGGTGCTTATACGCAAATGGTTCCAGGTCAATTTGTTTTAACGGCCGTACCGTTGAACTGTATCAACGCGTTGATCGTAACGAACATGTTGAACCCTGTTGACGTTGCACCAGAAGAGGACACGATTGCTAAAATCGGGAACGTTGCTGACGAACCTGGCGAAAGCGAAGCTGCTGCGCAAGAAACTGGCGCTGTAGAAGCTAACGGCAAACGTGAACCATTCTTCTCATTCTTAGGGGATTCGATCCTCGGTGCCGGCACGTTAGTATTGATTATTACTGCTAATGTTATTGCCTTCGTGGCTTTGGCAGCTTTAATCGATCGCTTATTGGGTTTGATTTGGAAGCCATTATCACTAGAAAGTATTCTTGGGGTTGTGATGTTTATTCCAGCTTGGTTGATGGGATTAAACGTTCACACTGCCTGGGACTTCTCTCAATTAATGGGTTTGAAGTTAGTAACGAACGAATTCGTTGTTATGGGTCAAGTGACTGGCAAGATTAACCATTTTGCTCCTCACTACCGTGCCGTATTAACGGTCTTCTTAACCTCGTTTGCCAACTTTGGGACTACCGGGATGATTATCGGTGCCTTCAAAGGAATGGTTGATAAAGAAAAGAACGACATGGTTTCCAGCAATGTTGGTTACATGCTCCTCTCAGGGATTTTAGTTTCACTACTTTCTGCCGGGATGGTTGGTTTATTCATCTGGTAAACTGATTTTCGTTAAGCTTAGATCAAAACTTACTCGTCAAAAATGTCCTCGATTATGGAGGGCATTTTTTGTTGGCTCAAATTAGGACAATCTTTTAACTATCAACCGCTGAAGTTAAATAATTTCTCAAAGCCAGACTCAAATTCAGACATTTTTAGGGACACGCGGTAAGCTTGAATTGTGGAAACGCGCTCGCCATCACTGAAACCTGTGCCCAACCCAAAATCCTGTTCGGGCTAAGACCGCCCGCTCATGATTTCCCGTTGGTGCTCGGCTTCACCCGTGATGGCTCACGCTCTAAAAAACGCGCTCGCAAGTCTTGAGTCCTGTGCACAATCAACAATTACTACTGGGTGAAGCCCAGCCGTCCGTAATTGTCCATTGTTGCTCGGACTCAAGGCGGTCCTGCTCACGCTCTAATCAAAACGCGTTCGCAAGACCTGAGTCCTGTGCCCAACCAACAATCACTACCGGGTGAAGCCCACCCGTCCGTGCCTGTCCGTTGTTGCTCGGACTCAAAGCAGCCTTGCTCACGCTCTAAAAAATGGAGGTGGCATCATGACCATTTTTAATGAACACGGAATGATCACGAGTGCCAGCTTGTGGTTGCCTTTAGGGATCTTATTTATTGGACTCGTCGTCATGGACTGGCGACACCAGCGGATCAGCTTCACGCGCTTGCTATTTGAAGGTTTGCTTTGCGTGTACTTATGGGTGTTGTTCGACATGACCTTGTTCCCGATTAATATCAGCCGCAGCACCGCCACACTAATTGCCAGTGGTGAAACATTTCAAGGGGCGATTGCAACCCATCCTTTGGCGCTTTGGTATAATTGGCAACAGCCAAGTAGTTTGTACCAAATTATTGGCAATGGTTTGATGCTAGCACCTCTGGTTTTGTTAGTCGGTGCACTTAGCGTCCGGATCCGGCAACTTCGACGAAGCCTGACACTGGCCTTCGCGACTTCATTATTTATCGAATGTACCCAACTATTGATGAATTATTTCAATCTTGGCGATCGAACTTTTGACGTCAATGATTTAATTTTAAATACCTGTGGCGGCCTAATCGGTTGGTTATTCTTACAGCTCGGGCTGTTAATCTGGCGGCGAATTTAGTTCGGCAATCTGTAATCAAATTGAGATATCAAAAACAATCGTTAACTGGTGCTAAAACAAGGTATAACCTGGTTTTGTCGCATCGGCTGACGGTTGTTTTATTATGTTTTTTTCGGTAAACTTAACAAGTACGTGAAACATGGAAGTTGTTTCACATTAAGGAGTTTAGATGAATCCAGAACAATTTGTCACTGCGTTGCAAGATCACGGCCTGACTGTGACCGAACAACAACGGACACAATTTGACCAGTATCTAAAGCTATTATTAACAACCAACCAGAAGTTTAATCTCACCACCATCACGGAACCAGGCGATGTTTACTTGAAACATTTTTATGATTCATTGACCGTCGCGATTTATGTGCCGCAACTCCAAACACAAGCTGCTTCGCTATGTGATGTTGGCGCTGGTGCCGGATTTCCGTCGATTCCATTGAAAATCATGTTTCCTAAATTGCAGGTAACCATTGTAGATTCACTGAATAAACGAATTGGTTTCCTGCAAGAACTTGTCGACACATTAGGGTTAACTAACGTAACGTTGGTGCACGATCGTGCCGAAACGTTTGGCGCCAAAAATGCGCCAGCGCGCGAGACCTTTGACTATGTCACAGGCCGCGCCCTGGCACGCATGAGTGTGTTAAGTGAACTCTGTCTACCACTTGTTAAGGTTGGCGGACAATTATTGGCGATGAAAGCTAGTGGAGCTGATGACGAATTAACACAAGCCTTGTTTGCCATTAAAACTCTCGGTGGCAAGGTGGCTCACAGTGATCAGTTTGAGTTACCTCTATCAGGAGATCCTCGTGAAATTATCGTGATTGACAAAATTGCGTCAACACCTAAGCGATACCCACGGCGACCGGGTACGCCGAATAAAGAGCCATTATTAAGCCGTCATTAGTGTGATTTGGAAAGGAAAGCAACGTCATGGCGTTTTCATTGTTCGGAAATCGCGGTAAGAGTGAAGAGAAACCGCAACAACGAATTGAACAAATTCCACTGACCGATATTGTGCCAAATCGGTTTCAGCCTCGACATACGTTTGATGATCAGGCGATTGTCGAGCTGGCCCAAACGATTAGTGACCATGGGCTTTTACAGCCGATTGTGATTCGTGAGTACGAGGATCATCAGTATGAAATTATCGCTGGTGAACGGCGTTTTCGCGCTGTCTCAATGTTGGGGTGGGCGACCATTCCCGCAATCGTCGAAACCATGGATGATCACGAAACCGCGTCATTAGCTTTGATTGAAAATTTACAGCGAGAAGCGTTGTCAGCGGTTGAAGAGGCGCAAGCTTATCAACAATTGATGAAGCTAAATCAGCTAACGCAGACTGAGTTAGCCAAAGGTGTTGGTAAGAGTCAATCCGCAATTGCCAATAAATTGCGATTACTAAAACTCAGTGATCCAGTTCAAGTGGCCATTAGTCAGCACAAAATTTCTGAACGCCATGGGCGGGCTTTACTACCGCTCAATGCTGAACAACAAAAAACAATTCTTCAACAGATTGAAGAGCGGGACCTCAATGTTAAAGCAACGGAACGCCTCGTCACTGATCTGTTGACAGAACATCCAGTGACACCGCGGCGACCGAAGAAACGATTACGCGGCTTAACCGCTGATACCCGGATTGCCGTCAACACGATTAAAGAGTCAGCAAAGATGGTTCGTGATGCAGGCCTAGACGTACATGTGCATGAAGAGGCCACCGCTGATGGCTATCGAATCGTGATTGATTTACCAAAAGATGGCGGGCATCAGGCATAAACAGGAAGTTATTTTTTAGAAGCTGAGTTATCAAATTAGGTTACAAAGGATATGAGGAGTAAACGTTGATGGGATACGTAATTGCACTCGCCAACCAAAAAGGCGGAGTGGGGAAAACAACGACTAGTGTTAACCTAGGCGCCTGTTTGGCTGACCAGGGGCAAAAAGTCTTGTTAATTGATACGGACGCACAAGGAAATGCCACGAGCGGTAGTGGCATTCAAAAGGCCACCATTCAAAGAGATATTTACGATGTTTTGGTCAATGAAACGCCGATCTCAGAAGTGATTTTGGCGACCTCACATCAAGGAATGGACATCGTTCCGGCAACCATCCAACTTTCTGGTGCGGAAATCGAATTGACCAACCTAATGGCCCGTGAAACGCGACTGAAGGATGCCTTGCAGGAAGTTATTGATGACTATGATTTCATTCTCATTGATTGCCCACCGTCGTTAGGTCTGCTTACGATCAATGCGTTTACGGCAAGTGATTCCATTTTGATTCCTGTACAAAGCGAGTATTATGCATTGGAAGGGCTGAGTCAGTTGTTAAACACGATTAAATTGGTTCAAAAGCACTTCAATCGTAGTCTGCGCATTGAAGGTGTCTTATTAACGATGTTTGACGCCCGCACCAATTTAGGAGCAGAAGTTAACGCCGAAGTGCAAAAGTACTTCGGGGATCGTGTTTATAAGACGATTATTCCGCGAAATGTGCGTTTATCAGAGGCACCAAGTCATGGATTAGCCATTATTGACTATGATCCGAAGTCACGTGGGGCAGAAGTGTATTCAGAATTAGCAGAGGAGGTCCTCGAAGCGCATGGTAAGTAAGAAAACAACCAGTAAAGGTTTGGGGCGTGGGATTGAGGCGCTCTTTGAAGATAATGGGCTAACGGAAAACCTAAATGATGTCACCGCCGAAAATGTCCAAGAATTAACGTTAACGGACATTCGACCAAATCCTTACCAACCGCGGACAAATTTTGATCAAAAGACATTAAAAGAACTGGCGAGCTCAATTGAGAAATCGGGGGTTTTTCAACCGATCATTGTGCGTCAACCGGACGCTAACTTAGCCCGTTATGAAATCATTGCCGGGGAACGTCGATTTCGTGCCTCAAAGTTAGCTAACAAAGCCACAATACCAGCGATCATTCGGACCATGAATGAGCAAGAGATGATGGAAGTAGCTGTTCTAGAAAACTTACAGCGAGAGGACTTAACCCCACTCGAAGAGGCAGAAGCTTACCAGACCTTGATGACTAAGCTCAACCTGACTCAGGCTGAAGTTTCCGCCCGTTTAGGTAAGAGCCGTCCATATATTGCGAACTACTTACGCTTATTGGGACTACCGGAAGCAATTAAGACGATGTTAGCCAATGAAGAGTTATCAATGGGGCAAGCAAGAACGTTGCTTGGTTTAAAGGATAAACGTAAAGTGGTTGCACTCGCTCGCCGGGTCGTTAGCAATGGGATGACTGTCCGTGAACTTGAAAAAGTGGTTGCGGAAATGAACAGTAATAAACCCGCGAAAACAACCAGGGCGCAAAAAAAGTCGCCTTATGTCCAAGCTTCTGAGAATCAGCTTCAAGAAAAGTTTGGGACAAAAGTGCAAATTTCTAATAGCACGGCTGGGCAAGGACATATCGAAATTGACTACATGTCTAACGATGACCTGACCCGAATCTTGGAAATTCTTGGCATCTCGCTGGATTAATGATGTGAAAAGCAACGGAGGAAAGTAAATGTACGATAAAGGCGACGTTGTGGAAATGAAAAAGCCGCATCCGTGTGGCGCCAACGAATGGGAAATTATGCGGATGGGTGCGGATATTAAAATTAAATGTTTAGGTTGCGGTCATCTCATTATGATGCCACGGCGTGAATTTGAGAAAAAGCTCAAAAAGATTCTCAAAAAAGCGCCTACGACCGACTAAATTAAGGAAAGTGTGAGTTTTAAACATGGCTTTAACAGCAGGAATTGTGGGGTTACCCAACGTCGGGAAATCAACGCTCTTTAACGCGATCACCAAGGCCGGTGCCGAAATGGCTAACTATCCATTTGCGACGATTGAACCAAACGTAGGCATGGTAGCGGTTCCGGATAACCGTTTGGATCGCATCCAGGCGATTGAACCAGCCGACAAAGTGGTGCCAACGACTTTTGAATTTACGGATATCGCCGGAATCGTCAAAGGAGCCAGTAAGGGTGAAGGACTGGGTAACAAGTTCTTAGAAAATATTCGGCAAGTGAATGCGATTGTCCATGTCGTTCGTGCATTTGACGATGATAATATTACCAGTGTGACAGGTACTGTTGATCCCTTAGAAGATATCGATACGATCAATACCGAGTTAATCATCGCTGATTTGGATGCCGTTAATAAACGGTATGCCAAGGTGGAAAAAGCAGCCACGAACGCTAAAGAAAAAGATGCAATGGCTGAATATAACGTGCTTAAGCAGATCAAGCCCGTGTTAGAGGCTGGCAAATCAGTGCGAACCCTGGAATTCGACAAGGACGAGCAGAAGATTGTCGATGGCTTATTCCTGCTGACATCAAAGCCAGTCTTATATGTCGCTAATATTGCTGAAGATGATATGGCTGATCCTGAACAATCAGCCTATGTTCAACAGATTGAAACTTTTGCAGCGACTGAAGGTAGCGGCGTGGTGGCTGTTTCTGCCCGAACGGAAGAAGAAATTGCTGAGATGCCTGATGAAGATAAACCAGAATTCTTAGCAGCTGAAGGTGTTGATGAACCTGGCTTGAATAAACTTATCCGCGCTTCCTATAAGTTACTTGGTTTAGAAACTTTCTTCACGGCTGGTGGTAAAGAGACGCGTGCATGGACGTTTAAGGCTGGTACTAAAGCACCACAGGCCGCTGGGATTATTCATTCAGATTTCGAACGTGGTTTTATTCGCGCTGAAGTGATGTCATTTAGCGATCTGGATGAGCTAGGCTCTGTGCAAAAGGTTCGAGAAGCCGGTAAGCTACGGGTTGAAGGTAAAGATTACGTGATGCAGGATGGCGATATTGTGGAATTCCGCTTTAACGTTTAGTCTGTTTGGCAAGGGAAAGGAAGAACAACGTGAGTGAAGAAAATCGGGAACGAAATGCCAATGCGAAGCAAACTCATCATGGTCAAATTCGCACAGATACAGAACAGTACAATAGCCTTGGTTTAACCAAACGTAATCAAGAATTTATGCATCAATTGAATAAAATTCTAGATCAGCGTGGTTTTGGCGGGGATAAACGAAGTGTTGGTGTGACTGACACATTGGCTAAATTACAAGAGGGTCAAAAGACTGGGCAGACGGCTAAACAGCTATTTGGCACGCCAACTGCATATGCGGAAATTTTGATCAATGGACCAGAAAAGGCTTCAGCAGCGGCTGGTGAACAGGCCGGCTTTTGGCCGACAATGGCAGATAGCGCATTGAGTATTTTGGCGATTTTCTCCGCGATGTATGGAATATTGGGCCTGTTTTCTAAGAGCCCAGCAGCTAGTTCTGGCCAAATGGGAATCGTCGGGATTCTGCTGGTTTCGGTTGTCTTCGGACTAGGTTGGGCTTGGTTAACGCCCATTTTGAACCCAAATGACAAACGCAAACGCTTGCCATTGTGGCGAATTTTGCTCTATATGGCCGCGCTATTGGTTGGAATTTTAGTCTTGTTTGCGGCGGTTAGCTTGCTACCACCAATGCTCAATCCAATTCTCCCAGCTGCCCTCTATATTGTCTTAGCAGTGGCCGCTTTTGGTGGCGATTTATGGATACGGCGACGGTTCAATGTAACCGGTGGGATGTTTGCCAGTCAGCGGAATCAACGGCGTCGGTAATTTTGTAGCGGCAACGATATGAATTAAGAAAGAGGAAGGATCCCGCCGATAACAGGGTATTCCTTCCTCTTTCTTAATTTGTCGACCACCGCAAACTCTAGTAGAATGAAACAAAAGGGGCTGTGCTCCGCAAGGCGTTGAGCACCCCTTAGGAATTCGGTGGAGGAAATAACCATGAAGATTTTAGTTGTTGATGATGATAAAGAAATCGCCCAGTTGCTGGAAATTTACATTAAGAATGAAGGCTATGAGCCAATCTCAGCATACACGGGCAAAGATGCCCTAACCAAGTTGAATACGAATCCGGATATTGGTTTGATGATACTTGATATCATGATGCCAGAAATGAGTGGTATTGAAGTTGTGAAACAAGTTCGCAAAGACTCACAAATTCCGATCTTGATTTTGTCGGCTAAAACGGGCGACATGGATAAGATTCAGGGACTGATTTCCGGAGCGGATGACTATGTGACTAAGCCATTTAACCCACTGGAAATCATGGCGCGGGTTAAATCACTATTGCGTCGCTCTGAAGATCATGTCACCTCAGACACACCAGATGTTTTAGACATTGGTCCTTTAACAATCAATAAAGATTCTCATGAAGTTAAGACGATTGATGGGCAAACCATTCAACTAACGGCCTTAGAATTCGGAATCTTATACTTATTGGCTAGTCACCCGAATCGGGTGTTCTCAGCCGACGATATTTTCGAACGGGTTTGGCAACAAGAGTCTGTTGTTTCGGCCAAGACGGTGATGGTGCACGTCAGTCACCTACGCGATAAGATTGAGGAAGCAACGAACGGCGAAAAAGTGATCGAAACTGTTTGGGGTGTCGGCTACAAAATTGAGGCGCACTAATCATGATGAAATTAACACCACGCGAGAAGTGGTCACTAATCTTTGAAGGGGTGGTAACCGTCGTGTTGCTGCTCCTTTTAAATCTATCATTAGTCATTATTCTAAATGATGTCTTACATTCCAATCCAGGAATTGCCGGCGGGGTCTACATGATTAAACGCTCGTTGGTCATTGGTGGTCGTTACATTTGGAGTTATCAAAATCTGTTCATTGCAGTGATGATTATCGTTGATTGCACCGTTTTGTACTGGCGACTGATTCGGCGCTATCATCTGTATCAAATGAATCACATCATCGCTGAATTACATTATATTTCTGATGGTCATTTGGAGCACCGGATTACGTTTAAATTGAGCAAACGGCTACAGCGAGTGGTTGATTCAGTGAACTCATTGGTTGATTCGGCAACGCAGTCCATGAATGATGAACGGCAAGCGGAGCGTTCGAAAGATGAGCTCATCACGAATGTTAGTCATGACATTCGCACACCGTTGACTTCCATCATTGGCTACCTTGGCTTAATTGAAGATCACCAGTATCAAACAGAAACGGATCTTACCAAATACGCCCACATTGCTTACCTAAAAGCGACGCAAATGAAGTCGCTGGTGGAAGATCTATTTGAATACTTGAAAATGCGCGGTGCTGAGACAGAATTAAATGTCAGTGATGTAAACTTCAGTCAGATGTTAGAGCAACTGGCCGCCAGTTACGAGCTAGAAGCTAGCCGTAAGCATCTCACAATTTCTTCGTCGACCCAACCTGATAACATCATGATGGAGGCAGATGCGGAGAAATTAGGCCGCGTCTTTAACAATCTCATTTCCAATGCATTAAAGTACGGCGAGCATGCAACCTTTATCGAGTTGACAGCCAAGTTGACTGGTCGAGAAGTGATGGTGAAGGTCTCTAATGATGGCCGAGAAATTCCAACCGCCGCCCTGAATCAATTATTTGAGCGGTTCTATCGTGTTGAAGAATCGCGTTCCAAAGAAACCGGTGGGACCGGTCTCGGCTTGGCCATTGCACAAAGTATTGTTGAGCGACATGGCGGCTATATTTATGCGGAATCTGATGAGAACCTAACTAGTTTTATCATTCACCTGCCTGTCCATCAAGATCGACCACTGCCACGGCCGGTACGACAGGATCCAAAGCTAACGAAGTAGTTATTGTAAATGCTATCCGCATATTAGCCGGATGGCATTTTTAATAACATAAAAATAGTTGAGGCCCTGACTGACTAAATATTGGCTAAAAATTATTGCGAGGAAGAGAGATTTAGTTGAGGTTTGTTAACAATCGGTGTATATTGTGGATTTGTAATGTCCTTAATGGCCGATTAAGTCAATCAAATCAGCTGTTTAACGTGTTTAATTGAATCAATTAGAGTGAGAGAAAGAGGTGGACCAGGAGTGAAAATGTTAACCAACGAATGGAAATTCATCGGCAAGAACCGGCTGATTTTAATTTCAGTTTTGGCGATTATGGTGATTCCGTTTCTATATAGTATTTTCTTCTTAAAGTCAGTTTGGAATCCATATGGGGAGACACAGCACCTACCAGTTGCCGTCGTTAATAATGACCGTTCCGTCAACTATCAAGGCCAGAAGCTAAGCGTTGGTGATCAAGCGGTCAAAGCCCTCAAAAAGGATCATCAGCTAGGCTGGCGGTTTGTTTCCGCCAATAAAGCTAAGCAAGGCTTGAAAGATAAGAAGTATTATACGATTGTCACGTTCCCTAAAGATACATCTAAAAACGCGGCGTCAGTCCTTAGTAAACACCCGAAAAAGATGAAGATTGAGTATGAAACCAATGGTTCATTGAACTACATCGGGGAAGTTATCAGTCAAATTGGCGCTACCGGGTTGAATGAAAAAATTCGTCAAACAGTGATTAAGGCATATGCAGACGCCACTTTCCAGCAGATTAAAAAGGTTGGCCAAGGAATGGGGACTGCAGCCAAGGGTGCCAAGAAGTTATCTAATGGTCAAAAGACATTAGGTAGTGGGATTGACACGTATACGGCAGCTGTCAGTCAAGTTAACAATGGCGTGCAGACAATGAAAATGAGTGTTGGTCCATTATCCAGTGGTGTTAGTCAATTGGCTGCTGGGGGTAACACGCTTAATAATGGTCTCCAACAGTTGAATGGTAGTACCGGTCAATTGGCTGGCGGGGTTGGTCAGCTAGCCACTGGTTCTAATCAGCTAGGTGCTGGGCTAACGACCTATACGAATGGTGTCAGGAGCTTGAACAATGGACTCGGTCAACTAAATGGCGCAACGGGTCAATTGGGGAGTGGCACAACTCAGCTCATGAATGGTTCTCAACAACTGTTAGACAATGCGACGGCGCTTTCGACCGGAGTTAGTACCTTGGGCCAAGGTGCCACCCAAGTTAATGCGCAGTTAGCTAGTTTACGACCACAACTTCAAGCCGCTCAAGCACTGATGAACGGCATGTCTGATAGTCAGACAACGATGCAGAATGTCCAGTCACTTCAGCAAGAACTGCAAAATGCTCACTTGAAACAAACCTTAAGTGCTTTGCAACCATTGATTAGTAATGCCACGCAGATCAAAGCGCAAATTGCTCAGTTGAATGCGATGAGTGGGCAATTAAGCCAAGCTCAACAGGGTGCATCAAGTATCCAAGCTGGCAACCAACAAGCGATTGATGCGTTAAATGGCGTCGCGGCTTCGGAATCTGACCCAACTCAAAAGGCGAAGTTACAAGCAATTTCAGCTGGATTACAGAAGTCGGCAGCTGGTGCAGGTCAATTAAGTGATCAACTTGGCGCTGCTGGTAAAGGACTTTCAGGGTTGAACGGCATTGCTGATCAGCTTGGTCAATTGACGATTTCTGATGCCGATATTCAAACATTGACGCAGATGCAGTCCCAATTGGATCAGATTCAGAATTCAAATACGGCGAAGACCTTGTCGAGCAAGCAAACAGCACAAGCTTTACAACAGTTGCCAACAGTCTTAAATGATGCTTTGAAGCAAGGCGGAACGCTAGACGGTTTACAAACCTTTGCCAATGGAGCTAGTCAATTAAATGCCAAGGTCAACCCATCACAAGGTCAAAGCTTAGTTGGCGGTGTTTCCCAACTAAATGACGGTTTGAAGTCGCTCGGAAGTAACGTACCAACCTTAACGAATGCAGTTGCACAATTAGCCGCTGGTTCGGCTCAACTAAACGCCAATTCAGGTGCTTTAGTCTCAGGTGCCAACCAGTTACGTGGCGGCCTAGGTCAATTGAATGCCCAAGTCCCTCAACTAGTCAGCGGTGTGAGTCAATTGGCTAATGGATCTTACCAACTTTCAGGCGGTTTGAACCAGTTGAATAACCAAATTCCGGCATTGACTAGCGGTGTAAACCAGCTGGCTGATGGGACGTCGCAATTGAATGCGAATTCGCCACAGCTTCAAAGTGGGTCTAAACAACTGGTTACTGGATCTGTAGACTTATCTGATGCCTTGGGTAAAGGAGCTAAACAGGTTAACAGTATTCCACTATCACAACGGACGGCTAACATGTTCAGTGCACCCACACAGTTGAAGCACAAGAGTTACAGTTACGTGGCTAATTATGGACATGCTTTGGCGCCTTATGTCTTATCAGTTGCTTTGTATGTCGGTGCAATTGTCTTCAACTTTGCTTACCCAATTCGGAAGATCTCAATGGAGGATCAAAGTGCGACCGCTTGGTTCTTCAGTAAAGCTTCAGTCGGTTTAGTTGTTGCTGTGGTTCAAGCAGTTGTCGAAACGGGCCTTATGCTGTTGTTCGGATTGATGGCTGACAACCCTGGACAAATGTTTGCCGTGGCCATTGCATTCTCGATTGCTTCAATGTTCCTAGTCATGTTCTTGTCAATGCTATTGGATAATCCAGGTCGTTTTATTGCGATGGTCGTCTTAATGTTGCAACTTGGTGGTTCAGGTGGGACCTTCCCGATGGAAGTGACAAATGGCTTCTACAATGCCATCCATCCGTTCTTGCCAATGACTTATTCAATTCTTGGCTTACGGCAAGGGTTAACTTCTGGTCTCGGTGCCAATACGGCATGGAGCGCAGTTGGCTTGTTGCTAGTCATGGCGGTAGTGTTTGCCATCCTGTTATGGCTTTCGATGATTTTCCTACAGCGGATTCATCTGCAAGGCTTTTCGCAATTAGACAATAATCAAAAGTTACAAGAAGTCGAAAAAAAATAAAGGTCAATTTTTGAAAAGCTTTCATTTGCATTCATGTAGATGAAAGCTTTTTTACTGCTGTGAATTTAGTTAGGTGATGGAGTTGTTTTGAACAAAAATGTTCCAGTTATTTAAAATAAAACCGCTTTCATTAAATCTTATGTTCGGGAATCTCGATTGGTGTGGTTACAATGAACTTTTAAACATGGTAAAATATATTCGCATTGTTTCAAGATTTTGATCGCACCTTAAGTAGGTTTAACAAGACCAGCTCATTGCGAGCGGTTCGAGACACAAACGTGTTTCACAGATGGAGGATGCATTTTGAAAAAGGAACAGGCAAACTGGCTGGCTGTCCTAAAAGTTGCGATGCCGCTATGTTTAAGCTATATTCCCATCGGGCTAGCGTGTGGCGTCTTATTACATGCTGGCGGGTTGAATACCTGGTTGATCGGCTTAGTCTCCCTGATTGTTTATTCAGGTGGGGCTCAATTTTTGATTGCCACGATGTTAACGATCCATGCCCCAATTTCTCAAATCGTGATTATGCTCTCTTTCCTTGAACTCCGTTACGCGCTATTGGGGTCAAGTTTGTCACATTATCTCAAAAAATCATCGCACCGGTTTATCCTCGGTTTTGCGTTTTCTTTAAATGATGAAAACTACGCCGTGAACTATTTGAAGTTTGCTACAGATAAGTTCTGGACGCCGGGGAACGCACTGTTGGTGGAGCACTATGCGTTGTACACATGGGCGCTATCTAACGTGATCGGAAGTCTGATTGGTTCCTCACTGACGATTAACTTAGTGATCGTTGATTTTGCGCTGACAGCGTTGTTCTTATTCATGGTTACAATGCAGGTCAAGCGACGGTTGACGCTGCTCACAGCGATCTTATCTGGGCTGTTGTCGGCCTTCTTCTGTGTGACGATGCAGAGTACCCTAGGGATCGTTATTGCGACCTTGTTAGCTTCCACAGCTGGGTTTCTTGCGGATCGTGTCATTCGCTCGATGGCGCCGGACAGTTCATTACTTTATAAAGTGCGCGGCCCTTCAGGAACCCGAGAAACGATTAATGACCAAGAGTTGACTGAAGAACGTTTGTTAACGGAACAACACAAGCAAGCAAAGGATGCAAACGACCATGAATGATTTAGTGTTGGTACTCTGCGCGGGCGTTGCCGCTTTTATTCCTCGATACTTCCCAATGCTATTTTTCTCCAAACGGAAAATTCCTGCGTGGTTTAACGAATGGATGGGATTTGTCCCGGTTTCCTTATTTACTGCTTTGATTGTTAAACAAATTTTTGTGACCTCGACATATGCTTTTTCAATGGGAAACATTGCGGCCATGATTTCAGCAGTAATCGTGATCTTGATCGCGTACTTCACGCGATCAATGACCTTATCCGTTGTGTTAGGGCTACTTATTATGTGGGCCTTGACCCTATTCTTATAAGATGAAGACAAAAGAAAAGACAGGATTTCCGATTAATTTTCGGTCATCCTGTCTTTTGTGTTGCTCTGGTTATTCGTTTGCTGTTGCAGATGGTTGGTCGTACATATAATCACGGGTCATTGGCAATACGTGGCCAGAGGCGCCTTTAGTCAACAAGAACTGGATTACATCGATATTACCGGATTGAAATGAAGCAGCTGAGGCTTGTAAATACAAGTCCCACATGCGCGCGAACCGTTCATCAAAATGCGCGACGATTTCATCGCGATGCGCATTGAAATTTTGATCCCACATTTCGGTTGTTCGTTGATAATGACGCCGTAAAGGTTCCATATCATCCAGTTGTAGACCTGCGTCGATCATATGCTCAATATTTTCAGTTAAGCCAGGTACGTAGCCACCTGGGAAGATATATTTGTCCATCCAGGCATTTGTCGCACCGCCTTGTTGACGGGTGATGCCATGAATGAGCGCCACGCCATTTTGCGTCAGGTATTTAGCGACACACTGGAAATATTCACCGAGGTTTTCTTTACCAACGTGTTCAAACATCCCAACAGAAGTGATGTAGTCCCATGTTTCGTTGCCAAGTTCACGATAGTCTTCTAAACGAACTTCAGCAACGTCTTGCAGATTGTCATCAATGATGCGTTGCTTCACTAAGTCGTATTGTTCTTGACTTAGGGTTATGCCCGTTACCTTTAAGCCATATTCTTTAGCAGCGGTGAGCATTAATGTGCCCCAACCACACCCAATATCTAGCAGACGTTTGCCAGGTTGTGGGTCGAGCTTTTGAATAATGTGCCGAACCTTATTCATTTGCGCTTGTTCTAAAGTGTCATCGTCGTGTTCGAAGTAGGCACAAGAATAAGTCAGCGTTGGATCGAGCCACAGTTCATAGAAGTCGTTGCCCACATCGTAGTGACTTTGGATATCTTGCTTAGAGTGGGATTCATTGTGCGATTGTTTGGGCATAAACTTCTTAAACTTACTATTGTTGAAGAAGCTGTCCGCACTCTCGTAAGCAGATTCAATTAATTTTTGAATACTGCCGTTGATTTCAATACGACCGTCCATCACCGCTTCCCCTAACGCTAATGATGCGTTGCGGGTTAGTGAACGCACTGGAACAACCTCGTTAAAGGTGACGGTAACTTCCGGTGTGCCATCACCGCCATAGACGTCTGAAGTGCCATCCCAGTAATTCACGCGGACGGGGATGTTAAAAGAGTGACTTAAAAAAGTTTTGTAAAATGTCTTGTCCAGCATATTCCTGTCCCTTCCCATAAAAAAGTTACTAAATTAGTATAACGCTGATGACAAATTCACCCAAGGAACCAACACTCGATTTTGTGACAATCCTTACAAGTAATTTGAAAATATTGCTAAATAATAGTCGTCCTCGGACCAATTGAGTGCTAAATGTTTGTTTATTCAACGAACAAACTGCGGTCTAAAAATCGCCGGTCTTGAAAAAAGTAACCAAGGCTTGTGCTAGCGGTGAGACAACCGGCTGTCTTTGCTTTTAAGAAGCGAACATTTATGCTGAAAAATTTTCTTCGTTGACGTAGAATGCAGCTTATCTGTGGGTATTTGACAAGTCATTTACTTGAAAGAAGAACAATACGATGATGAACCGTGTACAACGTTTATAAATCGTTTTATTATACAACCAATCTATTTATCTGCTTAAACCCGTGAAGGGGGGCAAATCAACGACTGGCAGGTGCGGGGAAACTTGGATAAGGCCGTTGTAAACAATCATGATTATCAATAAGCGAATCATGCGGAGTAGTAACGAAAAACAAGTCCTTCAACAAATTATTAACGAAGGACCTATTTCACGAAGTCAGATTTCCCGAAACTTAGCGCTGAATAAAGTTACCGTCTCTGATATTTATAACCAATTATTGCATCGAGGTATTATTCGTGAAATCGGCCTTGGGGCAAGCACCAAAAGTGGTGGTCGCCGTCCGCTGATGGGCATATTAAACACTGATCGTGATTTTGTCGTGGTGATTTCATTGCAGAAACGCCAGCTTGAATTATTGGTCGGCAGACTTGATGCTAGCGAAATCAGTCGTCAACAGATTCCCGTAGCTGGGATCAATTTAACCGCGGTCATGGACCTGTTAACTGCCAAATTAACCGCACTAGTGACTTCATCAGCAAAAGTATTAGTAGGGATGATCTTTGCCGTTGATGGAACGGTCGCAAGCAACCGAATTATCACCACCGAGTTAAGTGGATTAGAACATTTTGATTTAGCTAAGTACTTTCGCGATCAGTTTCAGGTCCCCGTAATTATTGAGAATAAAGCCAACCTAGCCGCGATTTTTGAACGGGATTTTGTTTCGCGACCTGATGAAGCTAATGTGTTGACACTCTGGCTGGATCATCAAGTGCAGGTGGGAATCGTTGCAGACGGCCGTTTGTATCGGGGCCATGAGGGAAGGGCAGGAGAAATTGGCAGTGCATATTTAAATGAAGCGTTAGCAGTGAGTGTTGACGAGCGTGTGAGTCAACAAGCGCTGATAGATCAATTGCAACCATTGCTCGACTCAGGAACGCTTAGTGAAGCATCACTGAAGCAAGCGATTAAAGCGCATGATGAGGCTGTTATGGCATGTTTGACAACGTGGAGTAAAGACGTCGCGGTAGTTATCCAACGACTGACGATTAATTTTGCCCCCGATGTGATTGTTTTAAATGCAGAAATTTTAGACTGGGATCCCAGTCTGTTAGCCATGATCCAGCATGAATTAAAATGGTTAAAGCCGGTTATCACAATCCCCGTTATTTTGACGCAGGATCATATTGAAACCATGTTACTAGGCGGACTAGCTGCGATCATTCATCATGCCTTAGGGTTGGATGAATTGACATTGAGATTTAAACAGCCAAGAAATGAGCCATAAAGATGAACTAAGGTTTGTAAATTGGAGCATAGGGATGCCCCAGCCTGCTTCACGCAGAATACTGATTAAAACTTTCCAAAGTCAGATACTAGCGGTGGTCGAACTTTCCTGGCTGCGGTACAGTTAAGCTAGCATAGTTAACGGGGGAAAGTTATTGTGAGTTATTATCAGCGCCTGATCCAAAATGTAGCCTTGCGCCGGTGGACCGTGTTGGGGCTAATTATTTTAGTCTTATGGCTCATGCGGTCAATGATTAGTATCGTATTGTTGACGTTTGTCTTCACATTTTTAGTGACACGACTGGTTCAGTTCATTCAACGATTCATTCACATTCCTGGGCCAATTATTGTGATCGCAATTTATTTATTGGTTATTTTAGGACTATATACAGGCGTAACGAGTTATTTGCCAAAGCTTGTTAATGAGACTGTTAAAATGGCTGATACTGTGTATGCGTTTTATCGTAATCCTTCTCATGATACGAATTATGTGGTCAATTTTATTACGCAATATGCCAAACGTTTTGACTTCATGAATCAGTTAAAGAATTGGGCGACGATTATTTTAAACTATGTGGGATACATTGGCGGAATGGCGCTGACGTTATTTTTCTCATTAATCTTGAGTTTCTTTTTTACTGTCGAAAGCAAACGAGTGAAAGAATTTTCCCACTTATTCTTAGATTCAACGTATGGGTGGTTTTTCCAAGACATCGCTTACCTGGCTAAGAAATTTGTTAATACGTTTGGGGTGGTTATCGAAGCACAATTCTTTATCGCATTGTGCAACACGGTGATTACCACGATTGCACTGGCGTTCCTAGCCATGCCACAATTGCCGACGCTAGCTTTAATGATTTTTATTCTCAGTTTGATTCCAGTTGCTGGAGTGATCGTATCAGTGGTGCCACTAGCGCTGATCGGTTACTCGGTGGGTGGTTTAGACACAGTTGTTTATATCCTCGTGCTGATTTTAATTGTGCATACCCTTGAAGCTTACGTATTGAATCCACAATTTTACGCGAGTCGCACGGAATTGCCGATCTTTTATACATTTGTGATTCTATTGATTGGTGAACGGCTCTTTGGCGTCTGGGGACTTATTTTCGGGGTACCGCTCTTTACCTTTTTCCTGGATCTGTTAGGAGTAAAGTCGATAGGGCATCAACGTCCGTCGATCAAACAGTTACGAGCGCGACGAAACGCAAAACGACAGGGAAACTAGAATGCTGAAAAATGATGGCCGCGCTGTAAATTATGGCTTATTTCGGGTATAATCAACGCGTAATTACTTATACGAGAAAGAGGTAAATTTACATGGCTAAATTAGTATTAATTCGTCACGGTCAGTCACAGTGGAACTTATCCAACCAATTCACCGGCTGGGTTGATGTTGACTTGAGTGACCAAGGTGTTGCGGAAGCTAAAGCAGCTGGTCAAAAGGTTAAAGAAGCTGGTTTGGAATTCGATTATGCATACACGTCTGTTTTGACGCGTGCCATCAAGACGCTGCACTACGTCTTAGAAGGTTCCGACCAATTGTGGATTCCTGAGACGAAGACGTGGCGCTTAAACGAACGTCATTACGGCGCTTTACAAGGCCAAAACAAAGCTGAAGCCGCCGAAAAATGGGGCGATGAACAAGTTCATATTTGGCGTCGTTCGTACGACGTGTTGCCACCATTGTTGAGTGCTGACGACGAAGGGTCCGCCGCTAAGGACCGTCGTTACGCCAACCTTGATCCAAAGATCATTCCTGGTGGGGAAAACTTGAAGGTTACCTTGGAAAGAGTTATGCCACTATGGGAAGATGAGATCGCCCCAAAGCTGCTTGATGGCAAGAACGTCATCATTGCTGCTCACGGTAACTCACTTCGCGCATTGTCCAAGTACATTGAAGGCATCAGCGATGAAGACATTGTGAATCTGGAAATGGCGACTGGCCAGCCGGTGGTTTATGACTTTGACAAAAAGTTGAACGTATTAAGTAAGGAAAAGTACTAGAATTTAAAGTGTAAAAAAAAGCCGCTAATCCGTTGGGATTGGCGGCTTTTTGAGTGGAATGGGCGCTAAATGGACGCTACCTAGGTTGAGATACCGTTACATAATTCGGGCAAAGTAGGGTAAAAAATTACCGTTGCGCTAAATTCAAAGCGAATGGAGACCGTTGGAACGTCACTTGCCACCGGTTAAGAGCCAAATTGGGCGAAGTCTCGAGGTCCTGCGGCTTCAGAAGTGAGGTCTTTGGTGCCCAAGTCAACTAATTTGACATTGCATTTGCGCTATGACCAAGTCACCTCGACGATCATCTTCTAAATTTTTTGTCGTCCATTCATAGTTATTCTGCGTTAATGTCATCGCGTACATGATGTATATGCCACGGCTAACAACATACTCCCCCCAAAAAACCAATGTCACTCAGTAATTCAAGTAGCCACTATAATCAGGATTCTTAAGCTCAATTAATTCGCCATTGGCCCGCTTTTGCGCAATCGTTGTTTCACCCCATTCGGACATTGCCACCAAGACATGTCCAAGGCTCTTGCCCTGTTCGGTGAGTGAGTATTCCACTTTTGGTGGCACTTGCGCATAGACTTTGCGTGAGATAATGCCATCCGCTTCTAATTCCCGTAATTGTTGCGTCAACATTTTTTGGGTAATTCCTTCAACTTTCCGATGTAATTGACCGGGACGCTGAGGCCCATTGCCTAAGTGACAAAGCAGTAAAGGTTTCCACTTGCCGCCGATCACTGCCAGCGTGGCTTCGATTCCCAGTTGATAAATTTTTGCCATAATGCCCACTCCTGTCCAATGCTTACTTTTTGGTGCCTATGCAACAAGAAAGTGGGTACTAGTTAAATTAAGCGAACCCGCTATACTAAGAACTACTCACGTACACTAACAAAAAATAAGTACGGTGGCAAGGAGAAAAGCATGACAAACGAATTTCTTAATGAGTATACTTTTAAATCTGGTTTGACAGTCAAGAATCGGATCATCATGAGTCCCATGACAACGATGACCAGTTTTTATAATGGGATGGTCACATCCGACGAGATCGCCTATTACCAAAAACGTGCAGGTGGCCCTGGAATGATTATTACGGGTGTCGCTAATGTTTCAGAGAGTGGTAAGGGGTTTGAGGGTGAGCTTTCTGTTGCCAGTGACGATATGATTCCAGGTCTCGCTCAAATCGCCGCCGCAATTCATCACAATGGGACTAAGGCAATTCTGCAGATTTTTCATGCGGGACGCAAAAGCACTAGTAAGATTCTTCGTGGTGCACAGCCAGTGAGTGCGAGTCCACTGGCTGCAACTTATCCACCAGATTCTGAAACCCCACGGGAACTGACAAGTGACGAGATTGAGACAATTATTGACGACTTCGGACAAGCAACACGGCGGGCAGTAACTGCCGGTTTTGATGGTGTTGAACTTCACGGAGCTAATACCTATCTGTTACAACAGTTCTTCTCACCCAACTCAAATCAGCGCAGTGATCAATGGGGTGGTGATCGCACACAACGATTAGCTTTCCCGCTGGCCGTAATCGCGAAGGCTCGAGCAGCGGCTAGCAAAGCCACTCGTCCATTCCTTGTGGGTTATCGGTTGTCACCAGAGGAGATCGAGACACCAGGCATTCGGATTGATGATTCACTTTTCTTTGCGGAACAGATTCGTGACAAGGTTGACTACCTGCACATTTCGATGGGGAGTTACAAACGGAGCTCACTGAATGACAAGTCTGATACAGAGCCTTTATTGGCTAAGTTCGCAGCCATTGTTAGTGGACACACGCCGCTGATTGGTGTCGGTTCTGTGGAGACACCCAAAGACGCTGATAATGTCCTTGCTCTCGGTGCAGACTTCGCTGCCATTGGGCGTGAGCTCATTCGCGAGCCTCAATGGGTTCAAAAGGTTGAAAATAATGACGGTGGAAGTATTCGCACCGAACTTAGTCCCTATGATATGACAGAACTTGCGATTCCAGCTGTCATGCAGGTTTACTTGAGTGAATCCTTTAAACCAGTCATGCACTTCACAACTGACACGGATCAAGCGCAAGACTACCAAAATCAGCTTGCACCAATGGAAGGTTTCGAAAAGAAGCTGTAGTTCAAATCTGAGTCGCTCTTTCTTAATTGTCCAACGTTGCCAAGAGTGATTCAAAATTTATAAATAGGTGCCGTGAGTCAAGTAATAGTTATTTGGTTCACGGCTTTTTGTATGGAATGGGTGCTACTTTGGTTGAGATATCGTTATATAATTTAGGCCAATGAGGCCAATATTGATGCTCGATAGGGCCTATAAACAGAGTATTCAAAGCTTTGGCTATGACCTGTCATGACGCAAACCATTCTCAGTTATTGTATCTATCCATCGAAAGTGAAAAAGTAAACGACGACAGTGATTTAAAAGTTATGGAGGCGGAGAGAATACTTGCTTGACTTGGAGTACACTCCAAGTGCTAAGTTCAATATATAATTTTAAATGAACTGCTGGAGGTTTTATAAATGGCAAATGTATTGATCTTAGGCGCAAATGGCAGTATTGCAAAAGTGGTGGAGCAGCAGTTGTTAGCAGATTCAAGTGACAAATTGACACTATTCATGCGCACACCTAGTAAGTTAGGGCGACCACTTGTTGATGGTCGTGAGCGTGTCATCCAGGGGGACGTAACAGACTACGAGGCCTTGTTGCCAGCAATGGTCAATCAAGATATTGTCTATGCGAATTTATTAGGAACGGACAGTAAATTACAGGCGGAGACGGTCATCAAAGCGATGCAGGCTAGTGGTCTCAATCGATTGATTTGGATCTCTGTGCTAGGCATTTATGATGAAGTGCCTGGCAAATTTGGCACGTGGAATAAAGCTGAAATTGAAGATGATTACATTAAGCCTTACGCCGCGGCAGCAAGCGTTATTGAAGGTTCTTCTATCCAGTACACGTTAGTTCGTCCGGCGTGGTTAACTGACGAAGATGAAGTAAACTATGAGATCACTCAGAAGGGTGAGACTTTTAAGGGAACCGAAGTCTCTAGACAGAGTGTCGCAGACTTTGTCGTCAGGGTGATTGGTAACCCGATATTAGAAGTCAATCATTCTGTCGGTCTGGATAAACCGGGTACGGATGGCGACAAACCGGCTTGGTTTTAAGTGAGGACAGCCACATGAATCAAAAACTTTCAGAGCAAGTGGCACAGTTGGCTGATAGCTTAACCAAGGCTAAGTTTGCGACGATTTTAACTGGAGCCGGTATCTCCGTTTCCAGCGGGATTCCGGACATGGAAATGATGGACGATGTGTTTGGCTTGTTTGCAGAATCAACCTTGGAATCCCGTCCGGAAGTATTCTATCAAGCTTTTCACCGCAACTTTATTGATCCTATTTTTGCTCATGGGCCTAATATCACGCATAGAACAATTGCCGAACTCGAAAGAAATTTATTCATTCATGGTGTGGTGACCACCAATGTTGATTATTTACATGAATTGGCTGGAAGTCATAATGTTGCCGCAATTTGGAGTTCGCTCAACGTCAATCATTGTTTAAATTGTGGCCGGATTTATGAAATAAGTGTTCTTAAAAATGTGGTACCACACTGTCCAGTGTGCGGTGGGCTCATTTCACCAGACCCAGTATATCGTCACATTGCCACGTTGCCGGATCAGGTTAGACAGGCGGATGAGTGGATGGATAGCAGTGATTTGACGATTGTCGTTGGGTCAAATGGATATTATAGTCATACTTCAACGCGCCAAATCATTAATATTAATCCTAAGGCCAATGCGTTTGATCACGAGGCAAAATTGGTCATCCGAGCTTCGGCTGAGGACACTTTTACCGAGTTAGCTCATCAATTAGAATTGAAGGTTGAATGAATTGAAAACGATGAAAGAAATCACTGAAGCGCTGGGATTGTCTGCGGACACGATTCGGTATTATGAGCGGATTGGCGTTTTACCATCGATACCTAGAAATCACGCAGGTAACCGGGTTTTTGATCAGACTACCGTGGATTGGTTGATTTTTATTCAAAATCTTAAAACGGCTGGACTCTCTTTAAGTGGCATTATTCAATATGTCACTTTAGCCCAAAAAGGCGACGGGACCATTCAAGAGCGCAAACAAATTCTGCTGGAACAACGACAGCAGACTGAGGCTCGAATAATGCGACTCCAGCAGACACTTCAGGCCATTAACCAAAAAATTGAGCATTACGATCAAGTGATAACGCCAGTTGAAGCGAAGAATAAGTGAATTTTCAAAACTTAAAGAGCACGCGACGACAACTTGCTTTTTAAATTAGCGCCCAGACCAATATGGTTGTGGGCTTTTTTGATGTCTGAACGTGATTAACCAGCAGATTGAAGACGATTAAATGCAACTTGCAGAAATTGTTGATCAGATCTATTTGACTTTTTATAGCACATGTACTATATTTTGTCTCTGCGTTATTAAAACGGTAAAGTATAGCTATTTTTTAAGAATAGTACATGTCAATGAAGAGGCTAATGATGATGAAAAAAGTTCTTGTTTTAGGCGCAACTGGCAGCACAGGGTAGCCAATCGTGAATGAACTGCTCGCTAATCAATATGAAGTCCGGGTGTTTGGTCGAAACAAAGCAAAGCTGCAAGCATTGTGGCCGGAGGTAGAAACGGCAATTGGTGATGTCTTTAATCAAGCCGATTTAATTCAAGCCATGCAGGGAATTGATACCGTCTTTCAGTGTGCCGCGATTCCTTACAGCCAAACTATTGCGAAACAAATGTCGCTGGGTCAAACGGTGATGGATGCCGCATTAAAGACACACACAAATGTTATTTTTATCGATGGCATTTATGTTTATGGTGATGCCAATGGCTGGGTCAATGAGGAAACAATTCATCAACCGATAAGTCACAAAGGGTCGGTTAAAGAACAGTTGACCAAACTGATTTTCAGTGAGCGTTATCAAGGAATCGATAAAATGATGTTGAGGTTGCCGGATTATTATGGACCATCTATGCGTGCAGGAAGCTATCTGGGCCCATTGCTCATTGCGATGGCTCAAAATCAGATTGGGTGGTATGTTGGGTCTAAGCGAAAAGTACGAGAATATATCTATTTGCCTGATGCCGCCCAAATGGCCGTTGAACTCGCTAAGGTTAAGGCTAACTATAATCAGAGCTGGAATTTGCCCGGCCAATTGATTCGCGGGCGAGACTTTATTCGAATAGCTCGTAAAGTTTCAGGGGTGCGCCGGCCAATGTTAACCTTTACCAAACCATTGATCCGCATGGTTGGTCGATCAAATCCAGATGTGAAAGAAATTGTGGAAATGTATTACTTAACGCAACGGCCAATTTATTTAAATGGTGATAAAGTTAAACGAGCATTGGGATCAGTTCCTAAAACATCATTTGAAACGGGTCTTAAAGTGACGTTAACGGCATTAAAAAGTGAGGAAAGTTAAATGGCACAAACCGCCGCGCAAAAACGAGCCCAACAAAAATACAACGAAAAAAACAAAGAAAAGCGAAAAGTGGCCTCGTACCGGAATTCTGCTCGCACGTTTATCAGAAGTTATGCAACGGATGAAGATTTAGCAGAATTTGCGGATTTGATCAAAGAACGAGCGCGGATTAATAAACTGTTGCGTCGTCTAGATGGGGTGCGCAGCTATATGAATCGGCCAGAATTTTTGGAAAAACAACAGCTCAGTATTGAAATTTGGCGCCGCCCGAAAGACTTGCTGGCCGATCGTGAAGCAAATGGTGATCCGAACGTGGACTGGCAAAAATGGTTTACAGCTAAAATTGCGCCCCGTTTTTCTAAAGAAGAACCCGTTGTCGAAATGGTCCATAACGGGCGCCACCATTTTTACAATGGCAACCGCGCTTATGATGTTTTAGATTGGTTAGATTAAATGATTGAAAAGCTTATCCGTTAGTTGTCATCGTTTAATTTATTTAGGCTACGGAGAACAACTTGGCGTTTTTAAGTCAGCCATAAATCTAAAAAACGTTCGTACTAAATAAAGTACGAACGCTTTTGTTGGGGCGCCGACAAGACAATCGTATTCGACCAACGCTTTTTATAATCTAGTGAGTCAATCGTTCAGATTTTTTTGCTGTTTTCGCTTATTGGTTAAGAATAACGCTGGTAAAAACATCAGCAGACTGGCTAGCGTGGTAATCAAGAAAGCATTTTGAAAAGCATGCAGTTGAATCAGAATCATATGATGATGAAGGAACGTTGCCATCTCAGCTGGCTGAACGTGATAATGCCCCGTTTTAACTTGGTGTTGAAAATGATTGAGATGAGCATGGACATATTTACTGATCAGCGTAGCAACGAAAGCTGAGCCTAAGGCACCACCAACGTTTTGTGTAATTCGAGTGCCAATTGAGGCCGCGGGAATTTGTATTGGCTGTAACCCGGTATAAGCATCGGTCATCAGTGGGGATAGGATACCGCCAACGCCGATCCCACGGACAAAGAGGACGATGGCAATCCAGATGACAGACGTTTTTGCACCAAACACGGTAAAGGGAAGCGTGCCAACAAATGTGAGGACTAGGCTGACTAAAACCACATCGCGGGACCCAATCGTGTCAATTAAGCGACCGATAGTCGGTCGGGCAACGAGCATACCCAGTCCTTGTGGAATCAGCATTAGTCCGGCGTTGATCACACTCATGCCCCGAACTTGCTGGAAGAAGAGGGGCAGCAATAGCATTGGGCCATTCATGACGACACCCGCTAAAAGTAATGAAATCATCGAAGCATTAAAGGATCGATGAGCAAATAATGATAAGGGTAAGACGGCCTTATTTTGTGCGCGCCAAGACCAGAGAAAATAAATCGCAAAGATAACAAGACCTACTGACGCAAATGTAAGCGTACTGTGGTTGGTGAAACTCGCTTTAGTTGAGGCTTGGACCACACCGTAAATAATTGCGCTGGATCCCGCTGCCAACAGTAGGGTTCCCGGCCAATCAAGCCAGGCCTGTTTATTTAAGGCTGGAAAATTGGGTAATTTCCAAATAATGATCCCAGCTGATAGTGCAGCTACTGGCGCATTGATCCAAAAAATCCACCGCCAAGAAAGGTATTTAAGAATGATCCCACCAATGACTGGTCCAAGGATGGGACCGAGTAGAATTGGCAATCCAACGACGGCCATTAATTGACCCATATGTTCTTGACCAGCGGTCTGAACGAGTAGGGTCGTTAATAATGGTACGATGATGCCAGCACCAAATCCTTGAACTAGGCGGTCTAGATTAAGTGCATTGATACTACCAGCGGTTGCCGAAAGTAGCGAGCCGATTAAGAAGATAATTTCGCCAAATAAGAAGACGAATTTTCCATTGAAACGATTGATCAGCCACCCTGAGAAAGGCACCGCAATACCAGTTGCGAGGACGTAACCAGTAATGGTCCATTGAACGGTGGCCACGGTACTGTGAAAACTGGTGGTTAATGAATGAATCGCAATATTTACCATTGTTGAATCGAGCATTGGTGCCAGTGCCCCAATGACTAAAATCCAAGCCACGGCCAGCGTGTGTCGTGACAGTTTTTGTGTATTTGTTGCCATATCGAGATCTCCCTTAATTAGAAACGAAAAGTTTCTTATACTGCAATGGGTTATAATAGGCTCATGGCAACAGCTTGTCAATAAGATACTAAAAGTTTCTAATACTAGGAGATTAATTATGGCTGATAAAAGACGTCGTGGTGCTGAACTTGAGCGAGCAATTTTTTCAGCAACCATCAAAATTTTAGATGAAGAGGGGTTGCAAGGACTGACGTTTCAAAAAGTTGCTGAGCGTGCTGGTACCAGCAAACCTGTTCTTTATCGTCGCTGGAATTCTCCTTTAGAGTTAGTCGTGGCGGCCATTAGGGAACCAGTCGTTAAAGTTCGTGGAAGCTTTCGAGACTATGAGACAACGGGGAACAGTCTCGCTGAAGACTTGTTTCAACTATTACAACATTTCGCAGAGATGATCAGCCAGTATCGCCAGCCTTTTGTCGCCACAACTTTGACCGCACTCAGTCAAAGTAATAATATCCAGCGAACATTAGGTGTGGCTGAGGACAGTGATCTTGTTTCGTTGGATCGCGTTTTGCAACGGGCTCGCACTCGTGGGGAAGCTGTTCGAGCTGATATTAGTCGCAAAGCCAAATTGATTGCGTTTGAGCAGATTCGGTACGAGGGGTTGTTTATTCAGAAATCAATTGAGGATGAAGACCTGCGGACGCTGATTAATGATGTTTTATTGAGATTGTTTTTAAACGATTAGCCCATAAGTTGAGGACTACTTGTTCAGGTGAAAGTTTGTAGATTCAATCAGCAATTGTTTTGCCTAAACTTTAAAAGGATGGTTGAAAGTGATGCTAACAGACAAACAAATCGCGTGGGCGATTCACCAGATGGAGGATGAAATTGGACCGGTCAAGGAGTCGTTGAAATCACGGACACCATTTCAATATTTGATCTCAGTTATTTTAAGTGCTCAAGCGACCGATGCGTCAGTCAACCAAGTGACACCGACTTTATTCGATCGATACCCAGATCCGGCAACATTGATGGACGCGAATATTGAAGATGTCGAAACGATCATTAGGCGCGTTGGTTTGTTTCACAACAAAGCCAGAAACATTATCAAAACCGCTCGAATTGTTCATGAAGATTTACACGATGTAATTCCAACCGATCGCCAGGGCATTATGGCCCTGCCTGGCGCCGGGCGCAAGACAGCTAATCTCGTGTTAAGTGACATTTTTAAGCAGCCAACTTTCGCGGTGGATACGCATGTTTCCGCTATTTCTAAACGATTGCATTTTGTTAGACAGTCAGCTTCAACGTTGCAAGTTGAGCAAAAGATTGTCAGTGTGTTAGCTCCAGAAGAACTTTATCAGGCCCATCACACGATGATCGAATTTGGACGCAAATATTCGATGAAGTTAGCGTCTGATCAAGAGGTGAGTCAGCTGATTATCGATTGCGATAAGCTGAATGAGGAAAATGAGGGGCTGATACAGTAGCAATGGCGATGGTCACCATCCGTGTTTCAGATAGTGAAAAGGCATGGTTAGAGTAATATGGTTGATTTTTAAGGAGGGCCCCTCAATGACGTCTCAGCTTGAAGTCACGAAAGACATTCAACTATTCAACCTGCGCTTTGAAAAATTGACAAGCGTCAAGTTACTTTGATTATCCATTGCTTGTATCAACGTGTTGCTGGAATTGAAAATGTGCAACCACTAGAGAAAAGTTAACAGCTGACCACTTGGGTGAGTTGTGATTTTAGACCGACAACTATCGGGGGACTGTTGATATTTCAGACGATAAATTAGCGGTTTTAGTGTTCAACATTGGCCATTTGGCGAAGCGCCGATGACTGGCTTAAATAATCAAAAAATGAGGGCGCCTAATTATCCAGATTGACTTTGGATAATCAGGCGCTCTTTTTCTTGGTGCTATTTATTATTAGGCAACGAATAGAAAGTGATTGTCTTACTGAGATAATGAGATATCGCTGATTACGTTGAAATCATTAAAATTCAACACCAATTTTACAAACCTACTTGGTGATAGGTGACGCTCTTTACTATCAGCCTTTTAGAACAAGCTGTCATTCCTGCAAATCCGAATAAGTAATCTCACCGGCCTCTCGCACCTTAACGGCTAACGAGGTGAAACGTAGAATGGCAGGATCCTCGTAATTAAGTGATTGCTGAAATTGGTTGAGTGTTTTTTGCCATTGATCTGGTAAAGTGGTGGGGCTGACAATGAGGAAACGTCCCTTTAGCATCAAAGAAGAGTGATTTTCTTCGGCGAAGCAATAAATGGCCGCGTTGGTTGAATTTGCTAGATTTTTAACGGTCGAAGAGCTGTGCGTTGTGTAGAAGAAAATGTTATCTAACGATCGATCCAAGGATAAGGGGGTCAATGCCACGATGTTAGGAAATCCAAGTGTATCGATAGTTGCCACTTGAAATACTGAAGCATGATCTAACATATGTTCGGCTCGTTTTATGGTCTCTAACATCATGGCACCTCCGTTTGACGATTTAATCGTGTTTAACTAATCCTATCGTAATTAGCTGCTTGGATGAAAAATAATGCCTTAAGGATCTGAATAAAATTTGTCTAAGAAGTTCTAAAGATGAAAATCCTTGATAGAATGGCCAGCGATGACGGCAATAATAGGTTAAGCTTAATGATATAATCAAATTTTAATTTCGATGGAAATTTAACCGATCTTTTGGTTAGTAGGAATTAACCAGTCTGAAATGCTGGTTTATTGTGGAGGTGATTTCATGATAACGATCGGCTTTTGTTCGCCGTCGACACCAATTACGGCAATTTCACCAATTCGATTTGCTCGTGCGAAGCAATATTTAAAAGGCAAAGGTGCGAAAATGGTTGCTGGATCATTGACGGGTCAGTCGGATCATTATCGCTCTGGAACAATTAGCGCTCGAGCGGCCGAAGTTAATGAACTTATTCATAATAAAGACGTTGATATTATGATGATGACAATCGGCGGCACTAACACAAACGCGATTCTGCCGTATATTGATTACGAGGCGTTAAGGCAGTCGCCTAAAACCATCGTTGGTTATTCAGACGCAACAGCGTTACTGCTGGCAATTAAAACGCAAGCACCAGCATGTCGCGTTTTATACGGTCCAGCGTTAGTGTCATCATTCGGAGAATGGCCGCCGTTTGTCGATGAAACATGGCGAATGTTTCAAGAAATCGTGCAAACGCCAATTGGGGGACGAGTGACAATTCAAAAACCGCAGTATTGGGATGATGAGGCGATTAATTGGGATCGATTTTTGCAGACTAAGCAACAACGCCCCAATCAATGGCAAGCGACTGATCAGACGGTACTCACTGGGCGAATTATTGGTGGCAATCTTAATACTATGTATGGCATTTTAGCTTCTCCGTATTTCCCCTCATTATCTAAAACCAATCTATTGTTGATTGAGGACGCTGAAAAAGACGCAGCAACAGTCGAAAAAAACTTTGCTATGCTGAAAAATGCCGGAATTTTTTCACAGATTGGTGGCATTATTTTAGGCAAACACGCCCTATTTGACGACTTGGGAACAGGGTGCCAGCCAGTAGATATTTTGCAGGAGGTTTTGGGTGATTTAAAATGTCCGATTATTTATGACTATGACAGTTGTCATACGGTTCCGATGATGACGACTCCCTTAGGGGCCATGGCAATCATAGACGCTGATCAAGGCCAGGTGACTTTTTCTGATTTTTGATTTATTCAGATTTTTTTGAAATTGAGTGTGTTGCTAATTTTTGAGTACATTCTTTGCTAGGGAGCATGGGAATATTAAAAAAATGCTTGAAAGATCTGCTAATATTTTTATTTGCAGGCCTTTTTCTGTGCACGAAAATCATGACATTTGTCACATAAATAGATGACAAATACATCTAGCTGACCTCGTTAACCCTAGGTAAACTCAAGCGTATTAAGTAAGGATGGTGAATTTATGATGCAACCAATTATTGAAGTTGGACAACTCAAAAAACACTTTGGAAACGTAGATGTAATTAACGAGGTCAATTTTACAATCAAAGCTGGTGAAACCATTGGCTTAATTGGCGAAAATGGTGCTGGTAAAACGACATTAATAAAGATGTTGTTGGGTTTGGAACAACCAACCAGTGGTACGATCAGTGTTTTTGGAGAAAAAGCAGGATCTCGCCTTGCTCGTCAAAAGGTTGGCGCAATGTTGCAGGAAAATACGGTTTTGCAGAGTGTTAATGTCACGGAACTGTTGCAATTAGTCACGAGTTTTTATGCAAAACCACTCCCCGTATCTGAGTTATTGGAACGAGCTCAGTTGACACATAAACGCACCGCGATGACGGATACCTTATCTGGTGGGCAACAGCGCCGTTTGTCATTTGCTATGGCTTTAGCTGGTAACCCAGATGTGCTTTTTCTTGATGAACCGACCGTGGGAATGGATGTCGCCGCACGAGCAGTTTTTTGGCAACAGATTGAAGCGTTAAGAAAAAAGGGTAAAACGATCTTTATCACTAGTCATTATTTGACAGAGTTAGAGGCGATTGCCCAGCGGTTGATATTTTTGGATGGTGGACATTTGGTCTTTGATGGGAATCTTTCCACGTTACGGACACAATATCAAGGCACTAAAATCTCCTTGCAAACGCATGTTTCAGTAGCTGCATTAACTGAAGATAAAGCGAACATTTTATCGGTGAACCAACAGGAAAATCAGGTGACATTAACAGTTCGGGATAGCGATCAATGGCTACTTGCGCACCAAGGAGAATTAGCAGAGTTTCATCAAATTAAGATTCAACCAATGTCATTAGAGGCTGCATTTAACGAACTAATTGGACAAGGAGATCGTCATGCAAACATTAATTAAACAAACAACGCTTGGATTTAAGCGGGAATTAATCCGTAACCCTAGTTTTCTTTTCTTTTCACTTGTTATGCCGGCTGGATTCTATCTGTTATTTACTAAGATTATGACTAATGAATCAGCCACGGAACAGAGCCACTTTGCGGTGGCATATATGAATAGTATGATTGTATTTAGCCTTTTATTGGGGATGATTTTTTCGTTCGCAAGCCTTTTGGGCGAGGATCATCGTCAAAATTTGTTAACGCTAATGGCGATTACACCCGTTAATCCACTGACTTACTATGCGGCCCTAGTTATCGTGATGAGTAGTTTAAACGTACTTGTAGTATTAGTGATCGAAGTACTAGCGGTAGTAATGAATCATGTTGACTTAACATACTCATCATTACTAGTTACGGCTGGTTGGGCTGTGGTCGGTGGAATTCCTTTGATGTTAATCGGCGCCACGATTGCTCAAAGCACGCGGCCAGCTACCATTAGCGCATTATGTAATTTAGTGGTCTTTCCAATGGCCATCGTGAGTGGACTTTGGTGGCCGCTATCGTTGTTACCGGACTGGATGCAGCAATTTGGCAAATTGATGCCAACCTATGCTGTGAGTCAATTATTGAATTCTGCTACGGGACAGGCGACGTTTTCCTGGCGATGGGTTATGATGTTAGCCAGCTGGGTGGTCGTAATCAGCATCACCTTAGGCTTGATTTTAAAGTGGCATCAGAAACGGAGTTAACGCAATGGCTTGGTTGCGAACCTACATTCTCTTTCCCAAGCGATTTGGGATTTATCCTTATTTTTGGTTGATTTTTCTAGCCTACCCACTTGCCATCGCAATCAATGAGCATGGGGTTCGCCGCCCATTTACCCTCGTGTTATTATTAGCGTTTTTAGTATGCTATCGAAATGGTTACGAGGTAACCAAACGCTTGCCTTGGGCGATCTTAGGACAACTAGTGATTAGTATTTATTTCGGTGTGGTTGCACAGTATCTGTGGTTGTTTGTCTTTACAGCGTGGCAAGTGGGGTCTTTACCACTAGCCAAAGGAACTCGTCGGCCTTATTTGGTTGTGTATTACCTCACGGCTGGCGTAACGTGTTTGACTTCATGGGCCCAAAATAATTCTAATCTTAATCAGTTGAACTTTTCTGTAGGGATTGATCAGTTGGTTTTATTGGCATTCATTTTTAGTTCTCCAATTGCGGCGATTTCAGTTTTTAAAACGGTGGCTGAATCTGAGCGAACTCGCCAAATTACGCGGCGAGTCGAAAATTTTATCCGCCAAAATGAACGACAACGGATCAGCCAAGATTTGCATGATACATTAGGACAATCATTTTCCATGATTACGATTAAAGCCGAGTTGGCGCGTAAGTTGGTCGTGATTGATCCTGATCAAACAGAGATTCAATTGGCGGACATTGAACAAGCTTCTCGAGAAAATCTGCAACTAGTGCGAAATATTGTTAACAATTTGCGTCAATTGAGTATTGCGGAAGTCCTGATTGCGCAACAGTCTAATTTAACCGCCGCTGGTGTCACGCTACTAACGGACCACGAAGAGATTAGTCAGAGCTGGCCACGTTCAGTCCAGGTGACAATCGGGGCCATCATCCAAGAAGCGATTACGAATATCATTCGCTATGCGCAAGCTAATCGGTGCTGGATCACCTTTAGTCAAAAAGAGAGTCTGGTCCATGTAGAGATTCGTGATAATGGTCGAGGGATTGAACAACGTCGGATCGGTAGCACGGGAATTTCTGGCATGAAACAGCGAATTAAGCAATTGCCAGATGGACATTTTCATTTAATCTCTGATGTAAAAGGAACGACGGTAGCGTTGGCATTTACGTTAAATGAAGGAGCATAAATTATGGTTAATTTGTACCTTGCCGAGGATCAAGCGATGCTCAATTCGGCATTGACAACGATTCTGAATTTAGAGCCAGATTTAACTGTGATCGGAACTGCTATGACGGGAACGGCTGCCTGGCAAGAAATTAATCAGTTGCGTCCCGATCTGGCGATTCTAGATATTGAGCTGCCCGGAGAGAGTGGTTTAATGATTGCTCAACAAATCGATCAGGGTGAGTTGTCAACGAAGACCTTGATTTTGACGACGTTTGCTCAGTCGGCCTATCTGCAACAGGCGTTAGCAGCAAAAGTGAACGGTTACCTTCTAAAAGATAGCCCCAGCGCAGAACTCGTCTCAGGCATTCGGGCAATTATGGCCGGGCAAACAGTGTACGCGCCAGAGTTAGTCCGGGGCATGTATGCTGCTTCACAGAATCCGCTCACACCACGAGAGATGGAGGTCTTGATGGCAGCAGCGAGTGGGGAAACTACTGGTGAAATTGCGCAACAGGTGTCATTGTCTGAAGGGACAGTGCGTAATTATTTTTCAGCCATTTTGAGTAAATTAGGTGCTCGTAATCGACTTGATGCTGTTCAATTAGCGCAAGCGAACAAATGGCTATAAATTAGTTCGTTTGGTTAAATAGGCAAGGGCATAATTTTAATCATTGATGAATAACGCGTTAAATTGGTGGAAAGTATGCGAATTAAAAGAGCGCTTCATGTGCTGGTGTTGTTTTTCCAACATCAGCACATGAAGCGCTCTAACACTTGATCCCGAAAAATTGATGGATTTTGGCCATCATGCTATTTTGTGTTGTTCAGTTAACCGATAGTCTGATATTTTAAATCTTCTACAATGAAAGACTATCGCCATTCTTGCTTGAGTTTAAAGAAACTTCCGCGGATGGACCCAGCTAACTTGGATTTTTGATGGGCAAATTTAAACTTGTCGACTAATTCAGTGGGTACATCCATCGCTTCACAGAGCTTAATTCCGACGGCCCGCTTAGGCTTATCGCCATCTTTTTCATACAGGACATTTAAAATCATTCCATTTTGATAAATGAATTCTGGCCAGTAGAGATGATCGTCTTCATACACGGCGACTTCAATAATCGGTGAACTAAATTCTAAATCGCGCTCGGTCTTGAGCAGTTGTTTCATCCACTCAACTTCAGTCTGTCGTTCTGACGCTGGGTAAACAGTATATGCAAACTTGTACTTGTTCCAGAAATAACGGGCCTCGTTTGCCCGTAAACCGGCTAGTGATTCAGCAACTGGCGACGTCTCTAAACCGGTGGTCGCCACATTTTTAAAATCAACTTGATAAGCCACGTCCCAATCCTCAATTCATTCGTTTTTCATAGTGTAGCACGCTTATCCTTTGTTGCAATGGCGATAAAAAGAAATTAACTGTGATTAAATCCAGCGATGACACCTTGTATGAAACTGATGATAAAATCCCAAACACTAGGAAAACTAAACGTAATAAAACAAGCAATGGATAGAATGTATACTTTTGTTGTTATCACTTGATTGAGTTTGCGCCAGTTGATTGAGAAAAATAACCAAATGAATAATCCAATGCCCAACGGTTGCAACCAATTACGTAAGCCGTCCACTGACAACTTGAGTAGCCCAGCGATTAGTGAACCGAGACTAATGACCATAAAGATCGTTATTACAGCAATATCACCACGTTTTGATGGCTGTTGTTCAAGATTCGCAAGTAGACGCGGGTCATCCTTAATTAAATCATCTAACGTTATGTTGAAAATCTCACTGAGCCGGACAACATTGGCGAAGCTGGGGAGGGCGGTCTCATGTCGAGCTCCACAAGCCTGATTTCTGTGCCTAGCCCACTGTCATCAATTGGCCAGGTGCGCCACTTGATGACAGTCAGCTAGTGCTCGAAATCACCCGGCTTGTTCCACTCTGAGTTTCTCCCACTTTGAGACCGACTCCCGCGAAATTGCTAATTTTTTTGATAGATCTGTTTGGGACCAGTGACGCTGCTCACGCTGTTGCCGGATTTGTTGACCAATGTTCATCAAGACCCCTCCTAACTTGATATCATTAGTGTAGCAGTCATGACTAAATTTGGTCGCTAAAGGGGGCGGACTTTTTGGTTGCGTTAGGTCATCAGTAATAAAAACGGTATTTAGCGCTAGTTACGATTCCGTAAGTTCGCTTAACTCCGGAAACCAAATGTCAATTTCATGAGCTGCGGCCTCGATACGATCAGAACTATGAACGACGTTTTTGATGGCGCCATCATCCCACAAGCGGCCGAAATCACCACGAATGGTGCCCGGCAGTGCCTCGCTGGGCTTCGTTGCACCGGCCATTTGGTGGCACGCGTGGACCACATCAGTTCCCGAAACAATCAAGGCAACTAGCGGACCGGATTGCATGTAACTGACTAGACCAGGGAAAAAGGCTTCATTTACCTTATCCGCATAATGTGCCGTCAACTGAGCGGTAGTGGCTTTTTGGACCACTTTTAAAGCCGTAATCGTAAATTGGCGCCGTTCAAGCCGGCTGATTACGTCACCGATATGTCCCGTTGCAACGCCATCAGGTTTAATCAACATTAAGGTTTGTTCCATTTTGCTCACTCCTTCGTCTTTGTTTTCAGTATAAGCGAGGTAATGGTCAAAAGACGACTAATGTGCGTTAAAACGTGATCTTTAAATTGTCTGTCGATATTGACGCCATAATGAAAGATCACCGGCGACTAAGGCGAAATCGTATTTATACATGGTGAATTGGGGTAGTAGGTAAGTTTTAGGTAATAAAAATTCGCCGATCATTAAGGTAGTCAGGACGATCGCCAGAGCGGTTAAATAGATGGTGTTCGTCCGCTCATCCATCGGGCCAATCTGTCGGTATAAGCGCCAGCCCCAAATTAAGGCTAAGACACTCAAAAGGCTACCGAGACCGACGAAAAGATTGAAATTAAAATTATTAAGCGCGCACCACTGTTTCAGTGGGTAAAAGAACCATTCTGGAATGTCAGCGATAGATTGAATTTTCATGGTGATTAATTCCTTTCATAACTAAATAAGTCATTAATGTCGACTTCAAAAAAATTGGCTAGCCGAAAAGCGAGTTTAAGCGTTGGCGAGTAATGGCCTTTTTCCATGACGAGAATCGTTTGCTTGGAAACGCCGACAGCTTGGGCTAATTCGGTTTGCGATAAATGGTGTAACACTCTAAATTCGTAGACGTGATTGTTAATGTCATCCTCATGATCATGCTTCATACTGAGCCTCCTTTAGTTGCATAGTAATATTTAGTTGCCAAAAAGTAAAGTTTTATTTACCACGTGGTGATCAAAAAGGCTCCAATGTGTGCGATTACCACAAGGGTCCAGAACTAGTTTTCAACTTTATGCCTTTAAATACAGTTGCCGATATCGATACTTGGCAAGTAAGCCCAAGCCGACGATCAAAAGGATCAACCAAATTGTTGAAGTTGCCAGCGTCTGTTGATTAATCACGCCATTTAAGAGTTGACGACTTGCATTGGCAATCGGTGTAAATGGTTGGCGTTGAGCAAACAGTCGCACTGGCTTGGCCATTCCCGTTGTTGGCATCAACGCTGAACTAGTCATAACTAACATAATCAGGAGGTAGGAAAACCCGGTGGCCCCCGCCGTCCCATTAGCCCTTAATGAAAATGGTAGGGCGATGATGGTAATCGCCACACCAAAGCTCACCATTAACGCGAAGGCCAGAACAGTGGTTGTCAAAGTGATGGTCGGTCGATAACCGATGAGTAATGCCGTCACCAATAACGTTATTTCGGAAAGCAACATGAAAATTACTGACGCCACCACATGGGCATTTAAAATGGCCCAACGTTTGATTGGCAGCGTATTCAAACGATCAAGCATTCCGCTGACTTTATCATTATTGATTCGCATGCCGGTGTAGGCCGATGCACTAACCATCGTGAATAGCATGAAGCCGGGAACTGCGTAGTTGAGATACAGTTGAGTATTGTGACCGCTTCCCGTATCAATATTGCCGCCGAAGACGTAAACGAAAAATAGCAAGAGCATGATCGGCATGACGAAGACAGTAATTAGCGTATCGGCATCGGTTAAATTCAGTCGTGATACGCGTTGGGTCAAAGTAACCAATTGCTTAAGCGATTTCATGCCGATCATGCTGGGTAATGGTTAAAAACAACTCTTCCAGATTATGTTCAACTCGCTGCAATGATTCAATTGGTTGTTGAACAGTGGTGATCGCTTGTAGTATCTGAGCGAGCTGATCAGTAGCAAAGATGACGGTGTTATCGGTAAATTGTAGTGGCAGGCCTTGAGCGTTAAATTGCGCGTGAAGTTGGCTGACCACTGCTGGAGTCACGGTTAATTGGTACTGGGCTTGTTGCTGGTGTTTGAGTTGGTCCGGGGTGCCATCAAGCACGATTTTGTCGTGGTGTAGAAAGGCAATGTGATCAGCCAGCGCATCGGCCTCGTCTAAGTATTGAGTGGTCAAGAAAATGGTTCGTCCTGTTTGCTTAATCTCTCGGATCATTTGCCATATTTCTAAACGAATCTTGGGATCAACACTGGTCGTAGGTTTATCTAAAAAGGTAATTGAAGCATCACCAATTAAGCTCATGGCAATGTCTAAGCGGCGTCGCATGCTACCAGAATAAGTGGCTACCTTTTGATCAACAAAGCTGGCGAGGTCAAAACGAGCGATTAGGTCATTGAGTGTTTGCTTGACATCTGGAACGTCACGTAATTTTGCGCTGAAGGTTAGATTTTGACGGCCAGTTAGATTGGCATCGACAGTTGTTGCTTGAGCATTTACACTGATCTGTTGGCGAATTTTGGCGCCATGACCAGTCAGCGAAAGATCGCCATAAAAGATTCGACCAGCATCGCTAGGAATTAGGGTGGTGAGAATCTCAATGAGCGTCGTTTTGCCGGCGCCATTTTCACCTAATAGGGTAAAAATTTCACCAGAATTAATCTTTAGGGACACATCTTGCAAGATGTGTTTTCGGCCAAAGCTTTTTTGCAAGTGATCAATTTTGATCGCTACTGTCATGATTAGGCCTCCAATTGTTGGAAACGATTTTGGAGCTTTGCTTGAGCTTCCCGCATCCAAGTCTCACTTTGATACTCGCATAACAGATCTTCAGCAAAAGCAACTGGGCCATTACCGACGATCTGGCTTAAGGGCTGGTGATCACTAGCGGCCTCTTGAAACAATTGGAGTAATTCATCCAGTAATTGCATGAAGGCATTGGTGCCCCCGAACTGAATTAAGTAATCCTGTAAGACCAACATCGCTTCTCAGTACGGGGTTGGTAATTGTTCAATTTGGCGGCGATAAGTTTTGTAATGTTGCTTAGCTTCACGACTTGCTGACACGATTTGCTGACCATTGTTTAAACATCATTAACGATCCTTTTTCAGTTGATTAATTGTTTGCTCCAAAAATTCCCAACGTTGCCAATATTGATTTAAATAATCTGTGCCAGCGGGGGTAAGTTGGTAGAATTTCCGGACGGGGGCCCTTATCTGAGGCGTTTGTTGACTTGTAAAAGTTGTTTTTTTCGAGTCGTAGTAGCACGGTATAGGGTCCCTTCGGAAATGTCGGTAAAGCCTAATTTACTTAGAAAATGGGTGATTTCATAGCCATACGTTTCACTCCAGGCAATTTTTTGAAGAATAATGCCTTCGAGAAGACCTTTCAGCATTTCTGACATGAATTGATGTTCCTTAGCTTTGGTACTCAGCATTAATTAGTACCGGTACATAGCAATGTGAAGTAGATGGGCTGCCAAGAACCACCAGCCTAATTAATGACGCAACACTAAAAAACTCAGTTCACGCTAGTAACGGGTGAACTAAGTTAAATTTGACGCGTTGGTTTAACGTTTGAAAAGTCCGGCGAAAAAGCCTTTAGCCACGGAAGATACGCCGGTTAGCTCGGGATAAATTTCAATGAATTGTCCCTGATGTGATTGACCATCATTGATAATCTTACTCATTTGGTTGGCAACATTTGCCGATGAATGGAAACCTGGTAATTTAGTATTTCCGTTTAAGTCAGTCGTGGTTGGTCCAGGGTGAATGCTAAAAATTTCAACGGGCAAATGCTGCTTGTTCAGATCTAATGCCAATGTCTGCATCATGACATTTTGGGCCGCCTTAGAAGCTTTGTAGGCCAGCGGATTCCAGTGTGGATTTGGCGCTGTTGGAATCGTGACATTGATGATGCGACCGTTACTTTTAGCTAACTGTGGCAATAGCCCTTGGGTTAACTGAGTAGTGCCAAAAAAATTGACTTGCATCGTTGTGCGTAAATCATCCATAGATTCGGTTAGACTATCTGCTTGACTGCCGGGAATGCCAGCGTTGTTGATCAGCAACGTCAAATTGGGGGCATGCTTGGTCAAGGTCTCAATCGCTGCCGTAATGCTAGTCGGTTCGTTTAGGTCTAAAGTGATTGCGGTTGGGTTCTCAATTCCGGCACTAGTTAATGCGCGGATGGCATTTTGACCGTGAGCGGTGGTGCGAGAACTAATGATGACTTGCCAGCCCTGTTGGCCGAGTGCTTGTGCTAGAGCAAAGCTAATCCCTTTATCACCACCGGTAATAAAAACTGTTTTCATAAGAACATCTCCTAGTTTTAATCAAAACGTTTATGCGTTAAGGTTAGCCTACAACCTCAACCATAGTCTAGGTCAATGCTTTTAAGCAAGAAGGTCGATAACATGGAAACTTATTCAATTCATCAAGTCGCAGAACAATTACAACTTAGTATTTCAACCATTCGTTATTATGATCAGCAAGGATTATTACCCTTTGTGACCAAAAATAAAGCGGGTCACCGGGAATTTACCGTCGCTGATTTAGGCTTCATGCGGACGATTACCTGTTTAAAGCAAACGGGAATGGTGTTACGAGACATTCGTCAATATATTTTGTTGTGTATGGCTGGTGCCAGTAGTATCCCAGCCCGGCGACAATTATTGGCCGCCCATCGACAAGCAGTCATGGATAAGCAGGCACAATTGACCGCTGGGTTAGTGGAGATTGACCAGAAGTTAGTGCGCTATGAAGCGCCAGATGCCAAACAGTTAATTAATCAGCAAGTTACTTTTGCGATTAGTGAGAAAGAGCAACATGGTTTAGCTAATCCATTTGCAACCGATGCGTTAACGAAGTAGGGAGGTTATGGCGATACTGATGGCAAATTACTAAAGGGGAAGATGAACCCATGCACAAGATTCGGTTAGATACTTTACAACCTGAACAAGTCGCCGACTTTTGGCAGTTAGCGTTTGCTGATCCGACGTCGGAATGGACAAAATGGAATGGCCCGTATTTTCATGACCAATTGCCGAGTCAAGCGGAATTCGTCGAACAAATCGCTTCTGAGTCATATATCAATCAACCTTTTCGTCAAGTGATTTGGGTCGGTCAACAAATGGTGGGGCTGGTGTCAGCCTACTATGAAGATGACCCCTTGAAGCGGTGGTTAGATATTGGCATCGTCATCTATGATCAAAGTATTTGGCATCAAGGAGTCGGTGCACAAGCCCTTCATCTGTGGGTTAACCAACTCTGGCAGTTAACGGATTTACCTCACCTTGGCTTAACCACTTGGTCAGGTAACAAGCGGATGATTGCCTTAGCGGAAAAGGTTGGATTTACGCGAGAAGCAACGATTCGAAAAGTGAGATATTGGCAGGACCAGTATTGGGATTCGGTGAAGTACGGGCTCCTACGCGAAGAGTGGCTTGATAAAGAAAACGCTTACTAGAAAATAAGTTTAATTTACTTATTGCAATCAGACGCTTAGCGCTGTACGCTGAACTCGTAAAAAAGTAAACAGGCGATGACGTTCGCCAAAAAAGCAATCAAGCTGATGACGCCTACCACATGTAATTGTGTGGTAGGCGTCTTTTCTTTTTGTCGAGCTACACCAGCTTGTTACCTGTGCCTAGCTCAGCCTGATCAATTGGCAAAGAGCGCCAACAGCTCAGGCTCCACTAGTGCTCGGTAACACCCAGCTGGTTTCGCTTTGATTTGTTTGTCGAGCTACACCAGCTTGTTACCTGTGCCTAGCTCAGCCCGATCAATTGGCAAAGAGCGCCAACAACTCAGGCTCCACTAGTGCTCGGTAACACCCAGCTGACTGCGCTCTGATTTCGTAGATAGGAAGTGGTGAAAATGGTCGAACGGATACAGATTAATCAGCAAAATAATTTTCAATCACTTGAACAAAGCTATGTTGGTCAAGGCCTGAGTGATCAAGAACGTTTAGCCGAACGGAATGCTAGTGGTGATAACCGGATGGTGACACAGGGATTTTCTTGGCGTCAAAGCTTATTAACGCGATTATGGGGCCCAATTCCATGGTTATTGGAATTCGCCATTATTTTTGAAATTGGCTTAGGAAAATGGATTCAAGCGCTGGTTGTGATTGGGCTATTATTGTTCTCCGCGATTGATGGGGCAATTCAAGAACGAAGGGCACAACGCGCGTTAAAGATTGTCCAAACGGATCTGGTGACGACTAGTCGAGTGTTGATTGACCAACATTGGCAGTCGCGTACATCGGATGAATTAGTTGTTGGGGATTTAATTCATCTGACGGCTGGTGATCTGGTGCCGGCTGATTTACGAATCGTAGCCGGCCAAGCACAAGTGGATCAATCGGCAGTGACCGGTGAGACGGTTGCTGAAAGTCGTCGTGTCGGTGAGACACTCACAGCTGCTAGCTTAATCGTCACTGGTGATATCATTGCCCAAGTGTCGGCGGTAGGCGCGGCTAGTAGTTACGGGCGAACGGTAACCTTGACCCAGACGGCTGCGGCCCCGGGACGATTAGAGCGATTATTGTTTACGGTTGTTCGGTATCTGGCATATTTAGACGCTGGTTTAACAGTTCTGCTCGTTATCGGGGCAGTGATTTATCACATGAACTGGCAGGAAATTTTGCCGTTACTCGTAATCCTGATTATTGCGACCATTCCCGTTTCGATGCCATCAAGTTTTACGGTTGCTAACGCGGTTGAAGCGCAAGTCTTAGCTAAGAAACATATTTTGGTCACGGGCTTAAGTGGTATTCAAGAAGCTGGGACGATGGATGTCTTACTAGTGGATAAGACCGGCACACTGACGAAGAATCAGCAACAGTTAGTCAGTGTCGTCCCTGTGGGAGACGTCAAAGAAGCACAACTCATCCAATGGGCCAAAGCAGCCACCAATCCACAAGCCAAAGATGCGATTAGTCTGGCATTGAAGCAGGCAACCAAAGCAGTCAAATTGCCTTTTGAGATTCAAAAACAGCTGCCGTTTAACGCGACGACAAAAGTAGCCCAAGCTATTATTTCCGACGCAGAAATAACGGAGACTGTCACGCTAGGTGCGCCGCAAGCGATTCTTAAGACAGTAAATCCTAAATTCACCGATGAGACTATGGCTCGCCTGGCTAAGCAAGGTCAGCGGGTACTCGCGCTAAGCATCGAAAATGACGGACAGCCACAGTTAGCCGGATGGCTTGGTTTCTCCGATACAATCCGATCCGATACGGCTGAGCAACTTCGGGCCTTACGATCCGCTGGTATTCGGGTCGTAATGCTCACGGGCGACGACCGCTTAACCGCTCAAGCGATTGGTCATGAACTGGGACTATCTGGAAAATATGTCGCAGGTGGATTTTCCGATGATGGATTAGATCATTTGGTTGGGATCGCCAATGTCTATCCTGATGATAAGCAGCGGCTGGTCAAACAATTTCAACAAGCTGGTCACGTTGTCGGCATGATTGGCGATGGCGTAAATGACGCTGCCGCATTGCGACAAGCCGACGTGGGGATGGCAGTCGCAAATGCGCGCGATATTGCTAAACTGGCGGCCCGTGTCGTCCTTGCTCATGCTGGATTAGATGACGTACTAACCGTGGTCAATAGCGGCCGGCGAGTATATCAACGGATGATGACGTGGACCATTACAAAATTATCGCGGACGGCTGTTTTAACGGCTTTATTGACCCTAGGATTCTTATTGACGGGTACCTTTCCAATCTCATTAAGTCTGATTGTGGTAATCGTCGTCTTGAACGATTTAGTGACATTAGTATTAGGAACCGACCAAACAGTAGCGTTGTCGACCACTCCGCGATGGACGTTGCCACGGGTAGCAAAATTAGCAATGATGTTGGCGAGTGGTTGGTTAGTAGTTGGCTTGGGCATCGTTGGTTTGAATCACTGGTTGTGGCATGCTTCGGCCGGCTGGTTGAGTTCCATCTTATTCATGTACTTGATGTTTTCATCAATGATGACGATTTTAATGACGCGGACGAATCAGTCTTGGTGGCAGAACCAGCCAAGTCGCTCTGTGGCAGGCATGATTGGCTTTGATGTGATTCTAACGAGTGTGATTGCCGCAAGCGGCTGGCAAAGTGGCGCGGTGAGCTGGTCGGTGATTGGCTTGATGATTCTGCTAGTTGTATTGGTTGGCACTGGCTTAGATGTGATTAAACAGCATTTTTATCAGCAAAAGATCATGAATCGTGGCGCTACCTAGGTTGCGATTAAATAATTGTTGTTAGCAAAGGCAAAGTAGAAAGGAAATTTAGTCATGAAACAAGTGATTGAGGTTGTTAAGGCACGAGAAATTTTTGATTCACGCGGGAACCCAACCGTTGAGGCAGATGTTGTCCTGAGTGATGGGACTTGCGGTCGCGCCGAGGTTCCTTCAGGTAAATCTACCGGTGAAAATGAGGCGGTTGAATTACGTGATGGTGGTCAACGGCTAGGCGGTAAAGGAGTTAGCAAGGCGGTCAACAATGTTAATACTGAAATTAATGAAGCCTTACACGGACGGTCACCGTTTGATCAGAGCCAAATTGATCAAGTTATGATTGATTTAGATGGAACGCCAAATAAAGCGCGTCTGGGTGCAAACGCAATTTTAGCGGTCTCAATGGCGACAACACGGGCAGCAGCCAGCGCGAATCAAGAGCCGTTGTATCGCTATCTTGGTGGGGTGGATTTAGAATTGCCGCAAACCTTCCATAACGTGATTAATGGTGGCGAACACGCCGATAATGGCATTGATCTTCAGGAATTTATGCTGACACCGATTAAACGGACAAGTTTTCGCGATGGTCTTGAGAAGATTGTGACGACTTACCATCAGTTAGCCAAACTCATTGAAGCGGCTGGTTATTCCACGAGTTTGGGCGATGAGGGTGGTTTTGCGCCAGATTTAGATAACAGTGAAGCAGCGTTGAAATTATTGCATGAAGCCATTGTGGCTGCCGGGTATCAACCCGGCATTGATATTGGGATTGCTTTTGATGCGGCGGCTAGCAGCTTTGCTCAACCAGATGGGCAGTATCAATTTGAAGGTCAGAGCCGTTCAGCTGATCAAATGGCCGCTTACTATGAAGGATTGTTAGATGACTTTCCAGAGATTGTGTCTATTGAAGATCCATTTGGTGAAAACGATTGGGAGAACTTTACTAAATTTACCCAAGCTAATGGGCAACGTGTGCAGATTGTCACTGACGATAATATCTGTACTAACCCGGTGTTGATTCGTAAGGCCATTGAAATGGGGATGGCCAATTCGTTGCTCATTAAGCCCAATCAAATTGGTACGGTCACTGAGACATTAGAGGCCATTAGATTAGCCCGTAAGAATAATTACACGACGATGATGTCACATCGATCGGGGGAAACCGGTGATCCATATATCGCTGACTTGGCTGTGGCGACTAATTCAGGTCAGATTAAGAGTGGTGCGCCAGCTCGCAGTGAGCGGGTAGAAAAGTACAATCAATTTTTACGGATTGAAGAAGAATTGGGCGCCACTGCTCGTTTAGCTCATTTTCCGAACCAAGTTTCCTTAGACTAGTGTGAACGCGATGGCCTAAAAGCAAAATCGACCTTAAAGGATGCCAGACTTGGCGTCTCTTTAAGGTCGATTTTAATATAGTTGCAGGATAATTAATAAATTAGTCAGCTGCCACCGGTTCAATTGGTAAGTGCATGCCTTTCCAGCCTTCTAAGGCGCTGGCTAATTCAAAAGCTTGATAGCCATTAGAGAGCAAAATTAGCAAGGCAGTTTTACCCAATGTTGTGCCGGCTGTCCAGTCATAAACGACGTAAGTCTTATCTTTAGGCAGCGTAGCTAGTTGGGCAGTCAAATCTTTGGCGGCAATGGCCCGCGCACCCTTGATTTGATCCTTTTTGATGGCAGCCGGTGCATTACGAATGTCGAGAACAACGTAGGGAGAATCAGGATCGTCTAAGTGCTCGACGATTTCTTGATGACCAATGTAGAGGCTGAGGTAAGTTTTTAAAAAATCGATTTTTTCATTTTCCATAATTATGACATCTCCTGTGAGTGAGTTAATGATTGAATACCTTGATCAAGAGTCCCCAGTAACTGGGTGAGCGTGGTGCGATCAGCTGGATTAAGACCGGTCATCATCGTATTAACCGTACTAAAATTGTGTGGTAAAAAGGCCGCCAGTTTTTGTTGACCAAGTGAAGTACTTTTTACCACAGTAGCACGTTTGTCAGCTTGAGATGGTGTTTGAGTCACGAAACCTTGTTTAACGAGAGCATGAACAAGCTTGCTGGTCGTTGCCTTAGTAACACCCAATTTTTCAGCGATGGTTGAAACACTCAAGCCTTCAGTACCTGCTCGTTTCAAGAACATCAGAATGATGAATTTAGACTCCGATAAATCAAATTGAGCCAAGACGTCATCGTAAGCGCTTTGTAGGCGTCGAGCGACTTCTTGAAAGCGAAGAAATAAAACGACCGTCTCCGCATCTAGGTTTCCATACTCAGCGTTCATCTCTGTGACCCGATGACTCGTTGGCCGATCCTTGAAATCAATGTGATCCATGCAAACCTCCTCGTAATTTAGTTAGCCGGCTGACTAAATGAGTATAAAACTTTTCACTAACCTTGTCAAAATTGCGCAATAAAACTAGTGAGAAGCTTAAGCAGGGCCTTCTAAGCATAAAAACGGGTGAAGCAGCCAGGGTATTAATCAAAGAAAAGATAATAAATCACACTTGTCAGTTACCCAATTATTTAATCCTCAGCGACCGCTTGCCGAGATGGCTATTGTTGATAAATTTGTTTTAAGGCGTTAATGTCGCCATCACTCAAGGCTGTTTTACCTTGATCAATGGGATACATGACTGAGTTTTGATCAGGACTGTGATCTAGACCTAAAGCGTGGCCTAGTTCATGAACCGACACGGATAAACTAACTGATTGGTCATAGGTGATATTGAGTTGGGCGGACCCATGATTGATCACCACATCAGAAGCGCCTGGACCAACTTGTTCAATGAGTTGTGGGCCGCCTTCGCCGAGCTCGATCGAGCCGAGTTGTGCCGCGGTCATTTGCTTGTGGTAGGTGCCGAAGGCCAGTTGATTCTGCAAGTTAGTTCCTTTACCGGGACGAAGCTTAACGACACCGGTTGCATTGTAAAGTTTAACGGCTTGCTCAAATACGGTGTGAACATTATTCGGCGTGCCGGTGTCGTAGTGATAATAATACGTTGAACTTATTTTCTTGCCTTGCATAATTGGTAAGATTGGCGTCGCGTTAACTGCACTGGTGGCTGAATGGTTAACTGCGACGGAACTTTGTTTAGTCGTTGACTGGCTGGTGGCCTGAGAGGTCGAGCGAATCGATGGTTCATTGAGTTGCGTGATTTCTAGACGGGCATTTTGATAAAGCTGATTGAGTCGTTGTTGCCACGCATTACGTGTCACTTGCGGAATTGGGCTATGGGGGTTACCAAATAAAAAGGCGCCGGCAGCCAAAATAATCATGAAACTGATAAAGCCGCGATGTTGGTGCATAAATAATCCTCCAGAAAATTTCTACCAAGTTTAACGCTTGGTTCAATTAAACGGGCATTAGTTACTTCAATGTGATAAAAAATTAAGTGTCATTGTTAGCTGGAAGGGTAGCTATTTAAACGACCGGGTCTGATGATTCATTATTGAGGTCAATATGGTAGAATAGCTTTAAACTTAATCGAAAATTGTCACTAGGGGCGCTATTTGCTGAGATGGGTTAAAACCCGGTCCCTTTGAACCTGATCTAGTTAACACTAGCGGAGGAAAGTGGCTGACGTGTCGTGAGTTCTGTAAGTAACGGCAAGCTGGCCCTTTCTGTCTGGAAGGGCTTTTTTGGTGGCTAAGATTAGATTAATTGTTGTTGTCACTAAAGCAAGCGAGGACTGTTATATGCAACGAGGCGTTCAATTACGCAAAGGGTTATTCACCATCTTTAGTAGTCTGATTGGATTAGTTTTATCCACCATTGTCGTATTTCCCAATATGGCCCCGTTCCAACACATGGTTGATGTTATCTTGGCAATTTTAGTCGGGCCAGTTTACGCGACGGCGGCCGCCATCATTGTTGGTTTGATTCGCATGTTACTTGAAGGACGACCAGCGGTTGCCGTTACAAGTATTTTAGTCGGACCATTGCTGGCTTGGCTCGCATATCGGATATTTAATCGGTCGACGCTGGCCGCTGCATTTGGTGAGACACTCGGTGTCGGCTTATTTGGCGCAATGATTTCTTTTGTCGTGATGCAGGTCGGTTATGGTTTGAAATTACCCAGTTTCTGGTTTTATGTCCCATATTTCACGCCATCGGCTCTTGTTGGCAGCCTATTGGGTGCCTTCGTTGTTAAAGCATTACGCCAGTTGACGATGATTAAAAAAAGCGATTTTTTAGATAAATGATGAAAATAGTAATACTTATAGAGCAACACCATTGAATGGGTTTCTCGAGTTGAATCACCTAACCATAAGACCGATAATCATAGTGAGTTGAAATTAACGCAGAAAGCGAAGGAAATTCAAATGAAATCGACAATGTTTATGGAACCCGGGAAAGTTGCGATTGAAAATATTGACCGGCCAACAATTCAAGCGCCGGACGATGTTATTTTGCATGTGGTTAGAACTTGTGTCTGTGGTTCAGATCTATGGGCTTACCGTGGTTTGGAAGATAAACCTCACCATTCAGAAAATGGCGGTCATGAGGCACTAGGAATCGTCGAAGCAGTCGGCGATAAGATCACAACTGTTAAACCAGGTGATTTTGTCATCGCCCCATTTACACATGGTTGTGGCCATTGTGCGGCCTGTCGAGCAGGCTTTGATGGTGATTGTCAAAGCCACACGGACAATTTTAGTCATGGCGTGCAAGCTGAGTATGTTCGGTTTGAACATGGCGAATGGGCCTTGGTTAAAGTTCCTGGTCAACCCGTAGATTACAGTGAAGCGATGCTTGATTCATTATTGACGTTAGCAGACGTGATGGCGACTGGCTATCACGCCGCCCGGGTGGCCAATGTCCAAGCCGGCGACACAGTTGTCGTTGTAGGTGACGGCGCGGTTGGCTTATGTGGTGTTATTGCTGCCCAGATGCGTGGGGCCAAACGAATTATTGCGTTAAGCCGCCACGAAGATCGACAACAATTAGCCACTGAATTTGGCGCAACCGACATTGTTGCTAGTCGGGGTGATGAGGCTGTTAGCGAAGTACTGGCGTTAACGAATGGGGCCGGTGCTGACGCAGTCTTGGAGTGTGTTGGTACTGAATTGTCTAATGAAACAGCGATGCAAGTTTGCCGCCCCGGAGGCATTGTCGGACGTGTTGGCCTGCCTCATGAACCTAAAATGGATATGTCTAGTTCTTTCTATAATAACCGAATTATCGCTGGGGGCCCGGCATCCGTGACCACGTATGATAAGTCAGTTCTCTTAAAGGCCGTTTTAGATGGGCAGATCCATCCGGGTAGAGTGTTTACAAAGCGGTTTGGATTAGATGAGATTGATGCAGGTTATCAGGCAATGACCAATCGAGAAGCAATCAAATCTTTAATCGTTGTCGATTAATTGCATACTAATTATGGATAAACAGGTTTGTCATCGTAAAGTCGGCTAGCGAAGAAGCCCTTAAGCCTCGCTAGGCGATAGATAAAACCCTTTATTGATTTTCCAATCAAAAGAAACCCATTTCCTTGCTGGAAGGTGGGTTTCTTTTAGGTTCTGCTTCATTTACTAATTCATCCAGATCAACTGTCACCATCTGCAGTTTAATGATCGAGTAAATTAGCTTTCCGTGTTTTATAATCTTCGTCGCTGACATTACCCTTGGCGTATTCTTCATCCAAGATTTCAAGCGCTGATTTATAGTTGCCATAATGGTGAGCATCGCCGTGATGGTGCCGCGGATTCCAACCAAAGAACATGTGACCAAGCCACATGAGTGCGAAGATAAACATAAAGAGAAAGAACGGAATCATCATAAAATTCCACCAGCCAAAACCACCATTCATCATTGGAAACATCCACGCGTGCGACATCATCATTAATTACCTCGTTTGATTTAAATAAACTGATTTTGACAGACAGTATACGCTCTTTTCGATGGTTCGACGAAGATTACGGCTTTTAAATTTTGACCACTTGATTGGGGCGTATACGTTGAATTCATTTTGCGGGACGTTTACGATGACGATACAATTACTTTTAAAAAGAGGTTAATTATGAAAGCAGCTGTTTTAAATGCTTATGGACAAGTACCCCAATATCAAGATTTTCCAGCTCCAACACCACAAAACGATAATGAAATTTTGGTTCGACCTAAGGCGGCATCGATTAAGCAATTAGATATCATCAAAGCCGCAGGTAAACACTATACGAATTTTGATCCACTACCAGCAGTGATGGGGATGGATGGCGTTGCCCAGTTGAATGATGATGTATTGGTGTACGCAAATGGCGTGACCGGTATGATGGCCGAACAGGCGATAATTGATAAACGCACAATGTTGCCGCTACCAGATGGCTTGGACATAGCGGTCGCGGCATCGATCCCTAATACGTTATCTGGATCCGATGGCGCTTTAACCATTCAAGGAAAAATCAAATCCGGTGATGTCGTCTTGGTTAATGGAGCAACTGGTGCGACTGGTACGATGGCTGTGCAGATGGCCAAGTATCGTGGCGCTAGTTTTGTCATTGCCACTGGTCGTAATGAAGCGACTTTGGCTGAGCTCCGGCAGCATGGCGCCGATGCGACAATTAATTTGCAGCAAGACGATGAACTTGTTAAAGCTGATTTGAAACAAATATATGCCCAAAGTCCAATTGACTTGGTTGTTGACTATTTGTGGGGTCGGCCCGCAGAATTGATTTTATCAACTTTTGGTGAATTACAATTGAGTGTACCAGTGCGTTATGTTAGCATCGGTCAAATGGCAGGAGCGACGATTACGTTGCCTTCACAATTATTGCGCAGTCGTAATGTGACATTAGTTGGGTCTGGCATCGGGAGCATTCCAGCTCCAATCTTACATGATTATCTGCAAAAGACGCTGCCAGAAATTTTTGATTATGCTGCGGCCGGACATCTTTATCTACAGCCAAAGGTGGCTTCATTGAATCAAGTGGCGCAAGTATGGTCAAAAGGGCAAAGTGTACTGGAAATGTGACTAATGGACTCATAAATTAAATAGACTTGGTGAGATCTGCTCGCGATGATTAGAGATAACGTGCGAGTAGATCTTTTTATAACTAAAAAGGAATATTTTTTGTCAAGTAAGTGTAATCGTTAAGTGATGCTATTTAGGAAAACCACTGATATAATAATTATCTATAGCTAGAATTAATTTATTTGTTAAACATAATTTATATGTGAAAATATTTCGATGATGCGAGTCTGATTTGTGAGGTTGTGGTTGTCTTGATGAATTTAGTAATTGAATTAACTGAACTTGCGATTGTTTTCTTAGGAATCTCGGCTACGACTGTTGGAATCGTATTCTTTCGAACACGTCGACGCGTCAATCGCTACTATGACGATAAAAAGCTGCGGTATTTTATCCAACAACAGGTAGATTATCAGCATCGGGTGACTGGATATGAATGTTTATTACGACAACAAAACCAAGCCAATGAGTGGGTGTTACCACAAGATCTGGAACACGTCCCTTTACAACGGGTCATTACGTTATTGACTGAGACCTTTGACCATTTGCCAGACACTGATCCAGAACTTTACTTATCGATTAATTTATCTTGCGAACAAATTATGAGTCCAGAATTTGACTATTTTGTACGCTGGGCGGTTAGTAAAATTGCACCATTTCATTTGGCGATTGAATTTCATGCAAATCGACGACCATTTTGGTTGCAACGGCGTCATTTTCGACAAAAAATTACGGCGGCGCGAGCGGCTGAAGCTAAGTTTGTGGTGGATAACGTCGGGTCTGATAAACACGAACTTCGGCGGATCAAGTGGTTATTACCAGTGGTCGATATGATTAAATGTCCAATGGCTCAATTTCGAAAATCAACTCCTGAAATTTGGTTGGATCTAAACTTACAATTTTGGAATCGACTGACACAAGAGCACCACATCGAGTTGGTTTTAACCGGCATTGAAAGTAAACAGGATGAAGCATTAGCCACACAGCTTAAAATTAAATTACGTCAAGGATACCTATTTGACCGTCCCCGTGATATTCAACAACCTATGAAAGGAACAAATCAGTGAAAGAAAATCAGCGACAACAACTTTACACAGACGCTTATTTTGAGCGTGGACATTGGGGATTAAAGATTTGCCAAACTTTGGTTGCAGTGCTGGGCTGGTTGATTGTGTTATCCCCATTAGTGTTAATGGTCATCAGCGCTATTAGCTTTTATCAGCCCACTTGGTGGCCATGGTGGCATTTACAATTAGCTCAGCGAGAAATGCTTTATTATGCGGTTGTGCTAGGGTTTATCTTTGTGTTGGTCGGCATTTTTACGGTTTCCATGACACTCATTCAAAATCGCAAACGGCAACAATTGGTGGAGCAGTGGCCAACGTTTGATCCATTAAACCAGCAACGTCGCAAGGTTGAATTAAATGCGTTTATGACAAAACGTTTTGGTTCATTAGAAGCGCGACATGCGGTTCGTCAGTATACGGTTAAACCAGAACAAAATTTGGCCACTGATCAAATTCAACAACTTTTTCATCAACAACATTTGGGAAAATAATCTCGGGGGAATTGGCTTGCACGAAAACGTTTGGCAAATCTTATTTTTAATTTTATGTCTTTATCCAATCATTGGTGCCTTTTTTTGGTTTTGGGGCGCGATGGCCTATCGTTTTTTGAAGACGAATAAACGAGATTTAGATTGGCATGAATTATCAATGGATCAGCAACCTTATATCACGATCATGATTCCAGCCCACAATGAAGAAGTGATGATTAAAGATACAATCTCTTATCTGTTTGATCAATTAAATTATCAACAATTTGAAATTCTTGTCTTAAATGATGGGTCGACGGATCAAACGGCGGCCATTTTAACGCAATTGCAAACAAAATATGACCGATTACGTGTCATTAACATTGAGAAAAACAAGGGCAAGGCACATGCGTTTAATATTGGGATGTTCTTTGCTAAGGGGGACTATATTTTAAGTAACGATGCTGATACTATTCCTGAACCGGATGCGCTAATGAAGTATATGAATTTTTTCATTCACGATCAGGATTTAAATACGGCCGCTGTTACGGCAAATATGGATGTTCAAAATCGCTCAACGTTATTAGGTAAATCACAAACAGTTGAATTTTCAAGTATTGTGGGTGTGATTAAGCGCAGTCAGTCAGCAATTAATGATTCAATGTATGCTTATAGCGGCGCCAATACGATGTATCGTAAAGACACTTTAATTGAAGTCGGCGGGTTTCGACAAAATCGGGCAACAGAAGACATCAGTATTGCTTGGGATCATCAAGAGCATGGAACAGTACCGCGTTTTGCCCCTGAAATTATTTTTCATATGAACGTTCCAGAAACTATCGGAGACCTTTTTAAACAGCGCAAACGTTGGGCACAAGGTGGAACCGAAGTCTGGTTAACCAATTTACCAAGTTTCTTGCGGCATCCGATACAACATCGTTATCAGTTTTCAATGTTTATCGATTCAACGTTATCAGTTATTTGGTCGTTTTTCTTTGTTGGGTCAACGATTGCCTTTGTTGGACAACTTACGGTGGCCTTGGGGCGTGGTGACCGATCACAAGTAGTTAATTTGTTCTTGTTAGCTGGTATTTTTATTGGTTTTGAATTGATTGCGGGTTTATTTCAGTTAATTACAGCATTAATCTGTGGATCACAGTGGCGCTAAATTGAAATACCTATTATTTGTGCCATTATATATGCTGTTTTATTGGCTGGTAAATCCGCTAACTGTGATTACAACGTTTGTACCCGCTGTAAAAACAATCATGGGTTTGGGGTCTGGCACTTGGGTAAGCCCCAAACGCCAACAGCTGGCTCACAAATCAGAGAATTCCTAGAAACGAGTCGTTAGCACAGCATGTCATAAAAGCAGGGAGTTACTGATGCACCGATATTTTATTCAACCACAAGTTAATGGTGCCACTAACACGATATTTGGTTACGAACTGCTGATGAAGCACTTCGAAAACCAACAATGGCGGCCACCACGATTTTTTGCCGATATCCCAGCTACCGTGATTGCGGATACATTAATTCGGACCACACAGAAGCTGGCGTTGAAAATTGGGACAGTATCCATTAATCTTAATCGCACGCAATTACTGAATCCTGCGATTGTTGATGCTGTTATTACGGCCCAAGATCAATTGCGACCATTGCGATTAACAATCGAATTAACAGAAGAACCCGGCGACGATGATATTTCGCTGGACCAACTAATGGCTCAGCTGAATAAACTGTTAGTCCGTGGTATCGAATTATCACTTGATGATGTAGGCAGCGGCATCAACCAACGAAAGCAGGTTGAACCATTATTACCTTTGGCGTCGGAACTGAAATTTGCTTTGCAAAATTTGACCATTCCGTTAACGGACGTGAGGGTTCAAAATCAAGTTAAGACTTGGCATCAGTTGGCCATCCAGCGCCATTGCCGATTTATTTTGGAAGGGATCGAAACCGCCCAAGAAGCCCAATTAGTGGATGATTTAGGGATTGCTCTACGGCAAGGATATTATTATGGCCGCCCCCATATTCTTAAATTAGCACCGGCTGATCCGCAGTAAAATTGGAGATTGAAAATGAAAATTATTGTAATTGGCTGTACACATGCCGGAATTGCTGCCATCACACAGATTTTAACTGAACATCCTGATGCAAGCGTGACGGTCTACGAACGTCATGATAACGTTTCTTTTTTATCTTGTGGGATTTCGCTGTATTTAAGTGGACAGGTTAAACATCTTGAAGACATGTTTTATAGTAGCCCAGCTGAATTACGTGCGTTGGGCGCTACCGTGAATTTACAACATGACGTTCTCCAAATCGATAAGGAAGCTCGGCAAATTAGTGTTGAGAATTTGCAGACAAAAGCCATTTTCATGGATCATTATGACAAACTAATTATGGCCACTGGCTCTTCAGTGGCGGTACCCCCATTATTCGGGATCGATGAAGAACAAGTGTTGTTGTGTAAAGATTACGCCCAAGCTCAGGCCATTTATCAAACTGCTCAAATTCAGCATCACATTACGATTGTGGGTGGCGGGTATGTAGGCGTTGAACTGGCAGAGAGTTATGCGACAACAGAACATGAAGTAACCTTAATTCAGGGACCAAATCAGTTATTAAACAACTATGTGGATGAAGCACTGTCGGCGGTAGTCGTTGATCGTTTGCAGCAAGCCGGTGTAAACATCTGCCTTAATGAGCGTGTGTTGGCCTTTTACGGCGAAGATGGTCAGCAAGTCACGATTGAAACGTCGATCGGACAGCACCAAGCGGATCTAGTGATTGTCTGCACGGGGTTTGTGCCCAATTCTGAACTACTGCGAGGTCAGGTTGCGTTGGCACACAATGGCGCGATCCTAATTGACGATTATTTGCAGACCTCTGATCCCAATATTTATGCCGCCGGAGATGTCTGCGTGGTCAAATATAATCCAACTGCTGCAACGGCCTACATTCCCCTCGCGACAAACGCGATTCGTCAAGGAATGCTAGCAGGGCGCAATGTTTTTGGTTCAGTACAAAAATATTTGGGCACGCAAGCAACATCAGCGATGAGCGTTTTTGGCGATACCTTAGCTACGACGGGACTAACGCTAAAACGGGCACTGACAGCTGGATTTAACGCTCGCTCAGTCACTTACGAGGGGCTGTATCGTCCAGACTATATGCCAGACACCGCGCCTCTAACCATTGTGTTAGTGTATGACCTTGTTTCGAGACGCGTTTTGGGGGCTCAACTTTTTAGTCCTCATGAAGTTGCGCAATCGGCTAATACAATTTCTGTTATCATTCAAAATCAAAATACAATTGATGACCTGGCCTATGTGGATATGCTGTTTCAGCCACAGTACGATTATCCGTTTAATTATTTAAATTTGGTGGCGCAAGCGGCAATTAAGCAAGCTGCAGACCAAGAGAATAAACAGTCAGGAGAGCGCTCATGACAGCAAAGCTTTGGCTGGTACCGTCGATGTTTACCGGCGTCTTTTTTGTTTTGGGACTAGTCTTAACGTTTCAGCTGATTATTAATTTAGTCGTTACACTGGAGCAACAGCATGATTGGTCATTACGAATTGGGCAGACATTGCAGTTGCATTTATTGGGGGTTATATATTTTTCTGCTTTTGGTATTTACTTTGAGTACTTATCACAGCAGATTAACAACCAGTTTGCTTTTATTAATTTTAGGATTTTATTACTATTCTATGTTGTGATGTTTTTAGGCACTCGGGCTAGCACCTTTATCGTCGCCAGTGCCGTAGTTGGACACGCAATGTTCGACACATTAAACATGGATAGCGTAGACTACATGATCGCAGTGATCGCTTGCTTTATTCTGGCCAGTTGGTTGACGATGTTTATCGAACGGCGTCACTGGGGTGTTGTTGCCTGGACCCTTAGTCTCAATCTTTTTAATATTGCCTTGTGGTTATCACTCTATATTTTTTGGCCAAAGGTCGCACTCGTTTTAACAAAAAGCGATTTAGTTTTTAATATCATTGCATTTGTCATCCTGAGTCTGGGGCTCAGTATCGCAATTACCCGGATTTCAAGTGATCAAATGCGATTAAATTTATTACGTTATCGGGCGACAACGGATCCTATTACTGAATTGAAAAATGTTCAAACATTTACACATGATTATCGCCATGTGTTTTTGAATAATCGGAGAAATGAGATGCCACTTAGTTTATTGGCAATTGATGTTGACCATTTCAAACAGTTGAACGATCAGTATGGGCACCTTGTTGGCAACCGATTGTTAAAAGAGCTCGGTGAATTGTTCGAGGCGACTTGTGCTGAGTTTACGACGGTTTCAGCTTATCGAGTTGGTGGGGAAGAGTTCGAGGTTATCATTTCACAGCTGAGTCAAGCTCAAGTTAGAAAATTGGCAGCTGAGATTCGTCAAGTAATTTTACAACATGAATTTGTGCTGGAGTCCGGATCAACTATTGATATCACGATTTCTATGGGCATTGCACATTTGGAATCAAAGGACTTGTCGCCAGATGATTTGTATGGACGCGCAGATCAAATGTTATATCGTTCAAAAGGACAAGGGCGCAACCAAATTAGTGAAGCTGTGGCGGATTAGATGTAGAAATAATTACAATTTTGATCGAAAAATTACAATTTTGCCTAGACTAAAAATGGGACCTAAGCCAGATGACTTAGATCCCATTTTTAGCGATGAGGCAAAACTAGAAGCTAAATTTCACTTCCAATTTAATTAGCCTAAGCACGAAACATTAACCACTTGACTGATGTATCGCTCATTGCTTAACTACTGGCGCGTTCATCTAATTTAAAGGGCAGTAATTGAGCTGCAGGTGGTTGCGTATCAGTATTCAGCAATAAATTAACGCCAGCTACCCCCATATCGTAAAAGGCTTGGGTAATGCTGGTCAATTGTGGCCGAACCCACTTGACCAAATCAGTTCCATCAATGCTGACAATGGCAAGCTGATTGGGGATGTTTAAATGAAAATCCGTGGCCTGGTTGAGTACACCGACGGCGGCCAAGTCACTCATGGCAACAACCGCGTCAATGGGCGGTGTAGGCCCCCATTGGCGCATTGCCACAAGTCCGTCAGCATAAGTGAAATGGCCTGCTTGAATCCATTCTGACTCAATGGGCAATTGGTGATTAGCCATGGCGTTCCGATAACCGGCTAGGCGTTTTTGACCGACATAGGAGGTTGCTTCCACGGCAGCTAAACCAATACGAGTATGGCCCTTGTTGATTAGATATTCGGTGGCCCGTTGACCAATTTTAAAATCATCAGAAGCAACGAAAGCATCTTGTTCATGGCCAGAGGTAGTGCTCAAGAAGACATGAGGAATCGGTGTTTGGTCTAAGAGTTGGCGATTAGCGTCGTTTAATTCCAAGGCTAAGATTAGGATTCCCCGTACCGAGCGTTCGATGACGGTTTGAATCGCCTTTTGTTGCAAGCGATCATCATTGACACCGGCGTATAAGATAATGACGCTCAAGTCACGAGCAAAAGCCGTATCTTGAATACCGGCAATGATTTGATCGGCAAAGTTTGTTTGGGTGCTGGAGACGATTACCCCGAGGACTTGGCTTTTTTGAGTGACGAGTTCCACTGCAGCAGAATTTTTCTGATAGCCTAAATCACGAGCGACGGTCATGATTTTTTCGGCCGTCGCCGGCGAATAAAAACGATCTTTGTGTGCTAAGACGCGGGAAACAGTGGCAATGGAAACGCCCGCGGCGGCGGCGACGTCTTTAATGGTGACACTCATGCATGGATCCTCCCAATCTGTTAAATGATTACCGTCAGTGTAACATATTGGTCTATACTTTTATAGATTTTACACAAACGTTTGTGTTTCTTTCAAAATGGTATTGTAACCGGTTTCATAAGATGGTATTTTAGTTTACGTAAACGTTTACTCAAATTTAGATTAACGGCTTGATGAAGTCGATTGGAGGAATCTAACATGGCACTTAATGCCACTCAGGAAGCAACTACGGGTGAGATCCCGGCGACCCACGAATTACCGCGGCTCAGTTTAGCAAAGGTGTTTGCGATGACGTTTGGCTTTTTTGGCGTCAACATGGCATTTTCACTACAGTCCTCACAAATGGGACGCATTTTTCAAACGATCGGCGCTGACCCAACCAAATTAGGATTTTTCTTTATCCTGCCACCATTGGCTGGTATGGTTGTACAACCGCTGATCGGGAAGTATTCGGACCGCACGTGGAATCGATTTGGGCGACGGATGCCGTACTTGTTAATTGGAGCACCGATTGCGGCCATCGTCATGATTTTATTGCCCAATGCAGGTTCGTTTGGATTTGGCTACGGCTCATTGGCGGCCTTACTATTTGGCGCTTTCACGATCTTGTTTATGGATTTATCTTCAAACGTCTGTATGCAACCCTTTAAGATGATTATTGGTGATATGGTGAATGAAGATCAAAAGGATTTGGCTTGGTCTTGGCAACAATCATTTTCCAACTTAGGCGGAGTGGTTGCGACGATCGCTCCCTTCGTGTTGACGATTTTCGGGGTGGCCAATATTGCCCCGAAAGGCCAAGTACCAGCTACTGTCAAATGGGCCTTTTACATTGGCGCGGCAGTCTTATTGTTAACGTCTTTGTACACCATTTTGTCAGTGAAAGAATACGAACCAACAACTTATGCGCGTTATCATCAGATGAACGAGAATCAGTTAAAAACTAAGCAGCCAAGCCTCTGGTCACTCGTCAAAAAGGCGCCTAAAGCATTTTGGGAAGTCTCGTTTGTGCAATTATTTGCTTGGTTTGCGTTCCAATACTTGTGGACCTATAGTACCGGTGCGATTGCAGCGAATGTTTGGCATACGAGCGATCCAACCTCTGCCGGCTATCAGGCAGCTGGTAACTGGTATGGAATTTTAACCTGTGTGCAATCCATTGCAGCCGTTGTTTGGGGGATGTTGATCCTATCTAGAACACGCCCCAATCAGCGGAAACTTTGGTACCGGATTGGATTAGGTATGGGTGGTGTAGGGTTCATCGCCGTCTTTATGATTCATAGTCAATGGTTACTCATTTTGCCGTTTTGCTTGATTGGGATCAGTTATTTAACGATGCAAACCCAGGCTTTCTCACTCTTCACCGAAGCGTTAGATGGAACTAATGAAGGCGCCTATATGGGGTTGTTCAATTGCGGCATTTGTTTGCCACAGATCATCGCCTCGGTAGCCAGCTTTGCATTATTCCCATTCGTTGGTAAATCAATGCCAGCCATGATTTTTGTTGGTGGCGTGGCCTTACTATTAGGCGTTTTAGCCGTGAGCGTCATTCATCCGGTCTTATCAGACAAAACGAGCGCAATCAATAATTAATGTTATTTTTGGCAGAAATTGAGGAGGAACATCATGATTCAACAAAAAGTTGCCACGCATCAGTGGTTTCAAGATTCAGTCGTTTATCAAATCTATCCGCGAAGCTTTCAAGATAGCAACCATGACGGAATTGGTGATTTAAATGGCATTCGCAGTCGGCTAGATTATTTACAGAAACTCGGCGTTGATGTGCTGTGGTTAAATCCAATTTACAAATCGCCGGATAAAGATAATGGCTATGACATCGCTGACTATGAGGCGATTCAACCGGTCTTTGGGACGATGACTGATTTTGATCAATTATTGGCCGACATTCATGAACATGGCTTAAAGCTGATGATGGATCTGGTGGTCAACCATACCTCTGATCAGCACAAGTGGTTTCAAGCTAGTAAGCAATCACAAGACAATCCATTTAGTGATTTCTATATTTGGCGTGATCCAGTAGATGGACATGAACCAAATAATTGGGGATCATACTTTGGTGGGCCAGCGTGGACCTATGTTCCAGAGCGAGGCCAGTATTACTTACATTTGTTTGCACCAGGACAGCCTGATCTGAATTGGGAAAATCCTGCTGTTCGTGAGCATGTCTACGACTTGATGCGCTTTTGGCTAGATAAAGGCGTTGATGGGTTTCGGATGGATGTCATTAACTTTATTTCAAAACCGGCTGGCCTCCCAGATGCGCCACAACCCACCGGTGCTAAGTATGGGAATGTGGAACCGATGGTGGCTGATGGGCCATTGTTAAATGATTATTTACAGGAAATGAATCGTGAAGTGCTCAGCCACTACGATGTCATGACTGTCGGCGAAATGCCAAGTTCGGTGCCAGCAGATGTCGTCAATTATGCCAATTTAAACGGTTCCGAACTGAATATGGTCTTCCAATTCGAACATGTGACCTTGGCAGCTAATCCAGATGCGCGGTTGGGCAAATGGAATGATCAGTCAGTGAAATTAGTTGACTTGAAACATGCGTTGAATCATTGGGAAATGGATTTAGATGGCAAAGGGTGGAACAGTCTATACTGGAACAATCATGATCAACCACGGGCTGTATCACGATTTGCAACGGATGATCCAAAATATCGAGTGGCAGCAGCCAAGATGTTAGGGGGGACGCTACATTTCCTGCAAGGTACGCCGTACGTGTACGAAGGCGAAGAAATCGGGATGACTAATGCGCACTTTACCGAGTTAACCCAATATGAGGATTTAGAATCGATTAACGGTTATCATCAAATTGTTGATGAAGAACGGGCAACAGATGCCACCCATATGTTGAAATACTTGGAAAATATTTCACGCGATAACGCCAGAACCCCGATGCAATGGGATGCGAGCCAAAACGCTGGTTTTTCTGACGCGACACCATGGTTTGGCTTAAATCAAAATTACGTCCAAATTAATGTCGCGACAGCCTTAGCTAAACAAGATTCTGTCTTTTATTTCTACCAAAAATTAATCCAGTTACGGCATCAATATGCCATCATCCGCTATGGTTCATTTGAACCATTGGATGAAGAAGATCCGCAAGTTTATGCTTATCGTCGGCACCTAGATGGGCAGACTTTACTTGTTGAAAGTAACTTCACGACTGATACATTGACCCGTAATTATGATCATCCTGGGAATGCGACCGTTCTAATTGATAACTATGGTCAAGATGCTGGGCAGACCTTGCGGCCATACGAAATGAAGGCCTACTTGTACTCAGATGCTGAGAATTAAATTGTCGATCAGGTGTAAAATCGCGTGATGTTATTTGTTAAATTGATTCCCTGTTGAGGCATAATAATCATATTATGTGAATCATGGGGGACAATAATGAACAAGAGTCGTGTTGAGGCATTTATCGATGCAATTATTGCCATCGTGTTAACGGTATTGATTTTGGAAATTCATGTGCCAAATAAGCCTAGTCTACAGGTGTTTTTTAGTGAGTGGCGGATGGCTTTCTCATACTTGATGACGTTTATTCTAGTGATGTTTAGCTGGTATGTGCAGCACGGCATGTTTTTAACGATTAAACGAGTGAAGTTACCGGGTTTCATTGGCATCAGTATTTGGTTGTTCTTTCTATCATTTCTGCCGGTGACAACCTCCTTTGTCGGCCGTTTTCCACAATACTGGGGTGCTGAACTGGTTTATATTGTTGAAAATATCATTTGGCTATTGTCTGCTCAGTTGATGGCATACTTACTGAGTCGTGATAATCAGGACGTTCCTGGATTAGCCGCCTTTACGCAGCGTCAGGGCGGTCGGTACATGCTAATTGGCAATGGTCTATGGGATATTATCGCCATTGCGGGTATCTTTGTTCTGCCAGAAATCGGAGTGTTGACGCCGATAGCAACAGTCGTCGTTCAAATTATCGCGGACCGATTGCATCGAAGAAGATTAGCTAGACTTGGTTGATGGTTAAAACCATGCTTGAGCTTATGCTCCTACGTAAACGTGCTCGCCAGACTTGAGCCCTGTGCACAACCAGCAATCACTACCGGGTGAAACCCACCCGTCCGTGATTTCCAGTTGTTGCTCGGCCTCACCCGGTCTGGCTCACACTCTGGTGTAAACGTGCTCGCCAGACTTGAGCCCTGTGCACAACCAACAACCACAACCGGGCCAACAATGCCCAATTGTGATTGTCCGTTGTTGCTCGGCCTCACCCGGTCTGGCTCACACTCTGGTGTAAACGTGCTCGCCAGACCTGAGCCCTGTGCACAACCAGCAATCACTACCGGGTGAAACCCACCCGTCCGTGATTTTCTGTTGTTGCTCGGTCTCACCCAGTCTGGCTCACACTCTGATAAAAAAGTCCTTGCATTAGAATTTGATAAGTAGTATTTTAATAATCAAACAAAACGGGAGGCGTTGTCATGATGAAATTAAATAATGAAATCAACCACAACGCCGCAATCAGCAGCACAACATCCTCCTCAACCACAGTCTGGTGGTTGGGGGTTTTGTGATGCACGCGTTGCATGATAAAACGGCCAACCACGACACCTGAAAAGGTGGCAGGGTTGGCCGTTTTATTTTTCTCTTAACAAAGACAGGTCCCAGAGGAGAGCAGCTTATGGATAAAAAAACGGTAGAGCCAACGTTAAAACGTTCATTAACGTCAAACCAAATGCAAATGATTGCGCTAGGAGGCACCATTGGTGTCGGTCTATTTTTAGGCTCTACCGCCACCATCAAGTGGACAGGGCCATCAGTTTTACTTGCATATGCTTTCGTAGGATTTTTATTGTACTTAGTGATGCGAGCGTTAGGTGAAATGATTTACGTTAATCCAACGACGGGTTCGTTTGCTGATTATGCTAGTCATTATATTCATCCTGTTGTCGGTTACTTGACCAAGTGGAGTAACGTATTCCAATTCGTGGTTGTTGGTATTAGTGAAGTAATCGCCGTTGGTCAATATCTAAGTTATTGGTGGCCAAATGTACCGCAGTGGTTGGCCGGCGTGGTAGTGATTATTATGCTAACATTGGCTAATTTAGCCTCGGCACGCGCGTATGGCACGTTGGAATTTTATTTTGCCATGATTAAAGTCGTTACCATTATTATTATGATTGTGATCGGGATTTTAGTTATTTTCTTTGGCCTAGGTAACCACTGGCATGCGATTGGGCTAAGTAATCTGTGGGCTCATGGTGGTTTCTTTACCGGTGGTGTTAAAGGCTTCATCTTTGCAATGTCAGTAGTCGTTGGCTCATATCAAGGAATTGAGTTACTCGGAATTACCGCTGGTGAAGCAGCCAATCCGAAACACGCGATTGTTGCGGCCGTTAAATCAATCGTTTGGCGAATTTTAATTTTCTACGTTGGAGCTATTTTTGTCATCGTAACCATTTTTCCGTGGAACCAGTTGTCGGCTTTAGGTTCACCATTTGTGGAAACATTCTCGAAAGTCGGCATTGCCGGAGCGGCTGGTATCATTAACTTTGTGGTCTTGACCGCCGCAATGTCAGGGGCTAATTCAGGTATCTATAGCTCAAGTCGAATGTTATATAAATTAGGTCATGACGATGAAACTTGGCGGGGCTTCAGCAAGTTATCGCGTCATTATGTGCCACGCCGTGCGACTTTAGCCATTTCGGCCGGAATTTTTATTGGCTTGACGTTGAACACACTATTAGCAAATTACAGTCATGCGTCAGCTAACTTATTTGTGATCGTTTATAGTTCAAGTGTGCTCCCAGGAATGGTACCATGGTTCGTTATTTTAATCGCCGAATTACGTTTTCGAAAGGTTCATCCAGATGCGATGGCAGAACATCCGTTTAAGATGCCGTGGTATCCATTTTCAAACTACTTTACGATTGCCGCGTTGTTAATTATTTTAGTGTTCATGTTTTTGAATCCGGATACGCGTCTTTCAGTATCAGTCGGGATCGTCGTCTTGGTCTTACTAACGTTACTGTATTACGTTCGGTTATGGCGTAATAAAAAGAATGTTGAGGCCAAGGAAGGATCTTCAGAAGATTTTTAGGTAATCATCATTTCCAAACTAAACCGCCATGAGCCGGATATTAGCCAAGCAATGCCGCTTGTCGACTGATGTCTTGCTTTTGACGGTTTTATTTTTGACTAGAAGGATTGCTTTTTTTAATAAGATGACGTATTCTAACGTTATTCACTTACAAAAAGTAAGTAATGGGAGGATCGGTTATGGTAGACGTAAATAAATTACAATTCGGGGTTGAAACCTTTGGGGACATCGTTGCTAAAGAAGATGGCAGCTTGTTAACCGCGGGTGAATCCATTCGGCAAATCGTTAAGGAAGGCGAGCTTGCTGACAAGTTGGGAATTGATGTAATTGGCGTTGGTGAACACCATCGACCGGACTACAGTGTGTCGAGCCCAGAGATTGTCTTAGGCGCAATCGCCGCAGTGACTAATCACATTAAGTTGGCTACTGCAGTGACAGTGTTGAGTTCTGATGATCCGGTTCGCGTGTATGAACGTTTTGCGACATTGGAAGGTTTATCAGCCGGCCGGGCCCAAGTGATGTTGGGACGAGGTTCGTTCACGGAATCTTTCCCGTTGTTTGGTTATGATCTAAAAGACTATGACGATTTGTTCAATGAAAAGTTAGCTTTGTATGATCAACTCATTAAAGAAAAACCAGTGACCTGGTCTGGTAAGTTTACCGAATCGCTTAAGGATCAAGATGTCTATCCAAAAACGGACTATGATGGGCTAGAGACCTATATCGGTATTGGTGGTTCACCGGAATCAATTATCCGAACAGCTAAATATGGTTACAAGGTAATTATTGCGATTATCGGTGGCCAAGCGGATCGATTCGCGCCTTATGTCGACCTTTACAAGAAGGCAGCCGAGCAGTTCCATCAACCAGTTCAGCCAGTTGCTGTTCATTCACACGGTTTTATTGCGGATGATGAAGATGAGGCCGTCGATGTGGCCTGGAAAAACATCAAGGCGAACTTTGACCGGATTGGTTTGACCCGGGGATGGGCACCAATGAGCCGTGAACAATTTGATAATGAAACTCAAGTTGGTTCATTTTATGTGGGTAATCCAGAACACGTCGCCCAGCGTATGGCGCGGACCATTAAACTGCTCGATTTGGGACGCTTTGACTTAGTTTATGGCGCTGGCAATCAGACAGCTGCTCAACGTGAACGCATGATTGAACTTTATGCGACCAAGGTGATTCCACGGGTTAAAGAACTGTTGGCGGAGGATAAGTGATCATGGCTGAAATTAAAACGGTTGGTATCTTAGGTGCCGGAAAGGTTGGCATCACCTTAGCGCAATTGGCACTCGCTGCCGGTTATAATGTACGGATCTCCGGTTCTGGATCGGTTCAAAAGATCGCATTGACGATTGAAACATTGGTGCCTGGCGCGGTGGCTGCGACTAATCAAGGTGTAGTTAATAAGAGCGATTTGATTATTTTAGCTATTCCACTGAGCCGTTATCAGAACATCAATCCCAAGCTTTTAAAAGATAAACTTGTAATTGATGCGATGAATTATTGGTGGGAAACTGATGGTATTCGGGAAGAAGTCCTCGATCCGTCGTCTACTTCTAGCGAGCAAGTCCAGGCTTATTTCAATAAGAGTACGATCGTCAAAACATTTAATCACATGGGCTATCACAATCTTCAAGACGACGCTCGCCCGCTAGGTGACCCAAAACGCAAAGCACTATTCGTAACTGGGGGCCAGCGTAAAGCTGTTGATGAAGTGGCTGACTTTGTTCAGGTTATGGGGTTTGATACGGTAATCCATTATCAGCTAGCCGATGGCATTATGACGGAACCAGGAAGCGAACTATTCGGAGCTAGTTTGTCAAAAGCAGACCTGGAACAGGTCATTGATCATTTTGATGAAACGGAATTTGGTCAGCAAATTACCCAAGCGCACCAACATTAATTAAAGATCTTTTCAAAAAAGGAACCAGCAAGCTTTGCCTGCTGGTTCCTTTTTTACGATTAATGTGATTAGCGAGCGTGTAACACTTCTGGTCCATCAGGCCGGCCAACAATCACCGTGTTGACCGTGTCTAAGAAAAGACCTTGCTCAACGACTCCCACCATTTGAATCAACTCACTGGCTAATTCATGGGGATGATCAATTTCACCTAAACTGAGATCCACCACGTAGTTTTTTGAATCAGTGAGGACGTGTTCACCGTTACGCATACGAACTTTCGGGTTGTAGCCCTTAGCAGCCAATTTTTTAACGACTTGGGAAGAGCCATAAGGGATCACTTCTAATGGCAGTGGAAAACTGCCTAATTTATGGGAAAGCTTGCTTTCGTCGACGATCCACATGTTCTTGGTTGAGTTAACGGCGACGATTTTTTCCCACAGATGGGCGGCGCCACCACCCTTGATTCCTTGGAAGTCGTCACTGATTTCGTCGGCACCATCAATGGTTAAATCAATGTGATCCACGTCATCAACACCTTGAACGGGGATTCCTAGTGAACGAGCCTGTTCACGTGTACGATCCGAAGTTGGGACACCAACCACGTTTAAACCTTCTTCTTGAACACGTTTGCCTAAGGCGTCTACCATGTACTTCACAGTGGAGCCGGTACCAAGGCCAACCACCATGCCGTCTTCAATAAAATCAACGGCGCGTTGGCCAACTTGCTGTTTTAGTTCATCTTGTGTCATTGCCATAATGAATTACTCCTTAACGATTAGCGAATTAGGGTTGGTTTATTGTGCCGCAAATACTGTCTAGCATACGGATCAAGGGGCAAGAGCTTCACGTGTTCCGCTTGAGCGAGGGCAGCAATGTGGTCAATCAGCTGACCAGCTAGTGCCTGACGATCTGGATAACTGTTTGCCACCCAAATATGTTCTACCGCCCAAGTCTGTGGATCAATAACGGGAAATGTGGCTGCGGCTGTAAGCCGATCATTTTCAATTAATGTTATCTGCTGCTGATCTCGTTGGAATTGCATGAATCTCCTACCAAATTATTCCGGCGGTATTAGTTTGTTTAATTGCCATGTACCATCCTATCATAATTCATGCTCAGTGTTTTGCTCTGATTTTTTTGTCGAGCTACACAAGCCTGATGTCTGTGCCTAGTCTAGGCCGACCAATTGGCAAGAAGCGCCAATCAGTCCACCTCAACTAGTGCTCGACATCACCCAGCTTGTTTTGCTCTGATTTTTTGAGAATAGCAGAATGCTATCATCTCCAGAGGGCTTACTCTATAATGAAAGGTAAGTGACTAAATTAACTAAATGAGGTGCAATTTAATGGCAAAGACACGTGGTTTTGAGGTGGTCAAACGGTTGGCAGACGATCCAGTACCGCTACCACAACGGCAAACAAAAGCTGCTGCCGGTTATGATCTAGCAGCTGTGAGCGATTTTACCTTACCATCAATTTGGCGTGGACACTTTTTAAAGGCTTTGTGGCATATGCGACATGGTAAGGCGCTAACACCAGAGCTGTTAACGACAGCTGATCAAGAATTGAAGCCCTTTTTAGTTCCCACGGGGATTAAGGCTTTTATGCAGCCAGATGAGGTCCTTTTGCTCGTGAACCGTTCATCTGGGCCCTTAAAGCGTCGTTTAATTTTGCCAAACGGGGTTGGGGTGATCGATGCGGATTACTATAGCAATGATAGCAACGACGGTGAAATTTTTGTCCAACTGATCAATTATGGACTGACTGACGTGACGATCAAAAAAGGTGAACGAATCGCTCAAGGAATTTTTGTGCCATTCTTAACCATCGACGGTGAAACCACACCCCAGATGGAACGCAATGGGGGTTTCGGTTCTTCAGGAAAACATTAAAGATTAAGAAAATTCAAATCGGTTGCGAACTAATTGCACTCAGGCGGGCATGTGGTAGACTGTAATTATTGATTGGTTAACATTGGTCAAACTTGTATGAAAGGAAACAATTGTGGCGAAAACAAAAACCCAATTTGTCTGTCAAAACTGTGGCTATTCCTCACCACGCTATTTAGGGCGCTGTCCAAATTGTGGCGAGTGGAATACGTTAGTTGAAGAAAAGATTAGTGACGATATTCCTAATCGTAAAGCGCGGGTTAGTTTTACTGGTCAGACAGCGACGGCTCAACCAATTAAGGACGTCAGCTTAGCTGAAGTACCCCGTGTGAAAACAGCGCTAAAAGAATTTAATCGCGTGTTAGGCGGCGGCGTGGTTCCTGGGTCACTAGTTTTAATCGGTGGGGATCCAGGAATTGGTAAATCAACGCTGTTAACGCAAGTTTCCGGACAATTAAACGATACTGGAGGCCGAGTACTATACGTTTCTGGCGAAGAGAGTGCCACCCAAATTAAAATGCGTGCGGATCGTTTAGGCGTTGGTGGTGATGAATTTTATTTGTATCCTGAGACGGATATGAATAATATTCGCGAACAGATTACCGCCTTAGACCCCAAATTTGTCATCATTGATTCTGTCCAAACGATGCAAGAACCGGATATTACTTCGGCAGTCGGTTCTGTGGCCCAGATTCGTGAAGTGACAGCGGAATTGATGCAGATCGCCAAAACGAATCAAATTACAATTTTTATTGTTGGTCATGTGACGAAAGGTGGCGCGATTGCTGGGCCAAAGATTTTAGAGCACATGGTTGATACAGTCCTGTACTTTGAAGGTGATTTGCACCACACGTACCGCATTCTGCGGGCCGTCAAAAATCGTTTTGGCTCTACGAACGAGTTAGGAATCTTTGAAATGCGTGAAGATGGACTGCGCGAAGTGGCAAATCCATCCGAAATCTTCTTAGAGGAACGGTTGTCCGGGGCGACTGGATCCGCGATCGTCGTGTCAATGGAAGGAACTCGACCGATTCTAGTCGAGGTACAGGCACTGATTACACCGTCTGTCTTTGGCAATGCGCAACGGACTGCTCAAGGACTTGATCGTAATCGAGTTTCTTTGATCATGGCAGTGCTCGAGAAACGCGCTAACTTGATGCTACAAAACCAAGATGCTTACTTGAAAGCAGCTGGTGGTGTCAAGTTAGATGAGCCAGCAATTGACTTAGCGATTGCCGTCTCAATTGCTTCGAGTTACCGTGATAAAGAAACACGATCAAGTGATAGCTTTGTTGGCGAAGTCGGCCTAACTGGTGAAATTCGCCGGGTGAATCGGATTGAGCAACGTGTCGCCGAGGCGCAAAAGTTAGGTTTTAAACGTATTTTTGTTCCAAAAAACAACTTACAGGGCTGGACCCCACCGTCTAATATTGAGGTTGTGGGCGTTACGACCATCAGCGAAGCATTGAAGCTAGCGCTGGCCTAGCACGTCGTTAGTTGACTTGAAGGGAGGTGAAAACAATGAAAATGACCAAAAGACTTGTGATTCAATTATTATTTGTGATTGCTGGAATCGGGGCAGGCTTTCGTTTTCTCCCAGTGTTTTGGGGGCTCGTCGGTTTGTCTGGTAATGGCTTGATCAATAACTTTTTGACTAACATTGTGTTTGGTGCAATTATTCTGTATTTACTTTCGTTTCTGTTAGTCGGTTATATTGAAAAACTGGTGAATCGTGCGGAGAAATATTTAGCGAAGCAAAGCCCGATCTACTTACTGTTTGGTAGTTTGGGGACCATTGTCGGTTTGGTTTTTGCGATTTTGATCTCGACGATTTTCTTTCAAACGCCGATGTTTCTAACGAATACACTGATTCCGGTGGTGCTGATGCTGCTACTGGGATACTTAGGATTCCGGTTAGGCACAACGCGAACCGATGAGTGGCGGCGGTTATTTTCGCTCAGCTTTCGACGCAATAAACGAACCAATGAAAGCGGCGAAATCATTGATGAAAGTGAACCGAATTATCACCATTACAAAATTTTAGATACTAATATTTTGATTGACGGGCGAATTTACGACATCATCAAAACTGGTTTTCTCGAAGGCACCTTGTTAGTTCCTAATTTTGTGTTGCAGGAACTCCAATATATTGCGGATTCTAGTGACAGTATCAAACGTGTGCGCGGTCGGCGTGGACTGGATATTTTGAACAAGCTTCAAAATGAAAAGATTATGCCGATTGAAATGTACGAGGGTGATTTCAAAGACATCCCCGAGGTTGATGACAAGTTGATCGAATTGGCGAAACAGATGCAAGCAGTGGTGGTTACCAATGACTACAACTTGAATAAAGTGAGCCAATTTCAAAACGTACAGATCATGAATATCAATGCGTTAGCGAAATCGTTGAAGCCCCGAGTGATTCCGGGCGAACAGCTTAACGTGATGGTGGTCAAAAATGGGACGGAACGTCAACAGGGTGTAGCTTACTTGGATGATGGCACGATGGTTGTCGTGGAGGACGGTCGCTACTACATCAATGAACATCTTGACGTCACGGTAACAAGTGCCTTGCAGACGGATGCTGGCCGCATGATTTTCGCAAAACCAACACATTCAACGCGTGGGTTAAACGAAAAGCCCAGTAGCGGTGCACCAAAACCAAATTCAGCGCCATCTAAACCGAATAAGAAGAACTCACGGAAATCGTAATGTCAAAAAGCGCTGGCTTAACCCGGCGCTTTTTTGATCTAATCAAGATTGCTTAAACATACGGTTAAGTCGACGCACTTCGGCCTGGGCAATCGACATACTGATGAACCAAACGATAATGTAGATGACGAGATAAATAAGCGAAAATAGCGCAAGCCAAGCGATGGATTTTGGAAACCAGCCACAAAGGATGGCCAAGGGTGTAAATCCAAGATAGCTCAGCACAAAATGGCCTACAGTTTGGCGCGTTATACTCCATGAATCAACTTGGAAAAGTAGATTAGTTAAACTAAAGACGATGCCAATTAATGCCCATAAAACGCTAGAGACAATTGTGGCTATCAGTGGTGAGGAGAACTGTGCAATAAATGTCGGTGTTGAAGGTAAATAGCTTTGTGATCGATAAATGACAGAAAAAAATAAGCTGATTATGAAACCGACCGTAATACCTATTGGAATACCACACAAAATGGCTGCGATTATTTTTCTCATTTTAAAAAATCCTTTCGTAATCGTTGTGTGTATCGACGCGAAGCATAGCTGATCTCATCATTTTTGAAGATCACCTGAAACATTCCAGCACGGGTCAGCTTGAATTTTTTGATCCAACCACTGCGGACGAGTTCACTACTAGAAATTTGTAAAAAGGTAGGTGATGGCAACGCTTGAACTAATTGATAAATTGGTTTGTGAACGATATAGCGCTCTCCACTGTTTAGCTCCGCGACAACGCGTTTATCTTCAGTATACAATCGGCTAATTTGGAAGGCCGAAACTAACTTAGTTTCGTGACCGCGATAACCGATTAATTGCCAAGGGGCAGTTAAATCTTTGATTGCTTGACCTAACTGCAGGATTTCTGGAGTCTTCATGGGGGCGTGGATTGTGATATAAGGTTCGAGAATACTTGAAACAAATGCAAATGAGATTTTCATGGCATCACCATCTTTCTAAATTATTGTTAACATACCGCAATGATGTTCTTAGCGACAAGCTTTGTAGATAAGTGGTTGTTTTAGGGGATGACTGGTCAGATTACCTCTATCGGAAGAAAGAATGCGCAAAAAACGTTTGATGAATGCCTGATCAAAAATCCAATCGGATTTGGAACACCAATAAAGCTTATCAGAGGTTGCTGGAGGGCAAAGCGGTCTACTGGTTGGTATAAAGATCGGCAGTGTTATTCTTCACATCGAGTTATAAACGGACAAGATGCTTTTAGATTGGCCAACAGTGAGCGATATTGCCAGAGCTTAATCTTGATACTATTCTAAACTGCCAAGATACTAAACTTTCGCGTAAACGTGCTCACCAGACCTGAGCCCTGTGCACAACCAACAACCACTACCGGGTGAAGCCACCCGTCCGTGATTTCCAGTTGTTGCTCGGTCTCAAGCCAGTCTGGTTCACACTCTCTGGGCCAGGCGTTATTGAAAAAGCCTGCCCAAAAAGGTAACATAAATGGCAGACACACTAATTTATTAAGAAAGAGGCGCTGATTGTGGCCAAGGATAAAATTCGGGTGCGTTATGCACCGTCACCAACCGGACATTTGCATATTGGAAATGCCCGAACCGCGTTATTTAACTACTTATTTGCGCGGCATAACAACGGAACGTTTGTGATTCGGATTGAAGATACTGATACGAAACGAAACGTGGCTGACGGTGAAAAAAGTCAGTTAGACAACTTGAAATGGCTGGGAATTGACTGGGATGAAGGTCCTGACAAACCTGGTGACTTTGGCCCTTATCGGCAATCTGAACGTAAAGAGATTTATGTAAAGCTGATCCAGGATTTGCTTGACCAAGGGTTGGCCTATAAATCATACAAGACTGAGGAAGAATTGGCTGCTGATCGAGAACGTCAGCAGGCAAATAAGCAAGCGCCGCACTATGTTTATGAATATGAAGGCATGAGTGATGAAGAAATTGCGGCAGCTCAAGCGAAGTCTGAAGCTGATGGGTTAACACCGGTCGTCCGTTTTCGCGTGCCAAAGAATCGTGACTACGCATGGGAAGACATTGTTAAGGGGCATATTTCCATCAACTCAGATACCATCGGTGGCGATTGGGTGATCCAAAAGCGTGATGGGATGCCGACCTATAACTTTGCTGTTGTGGTTGACGATCATTTGATGGAAATCAGTCACGTTTTACGTGGAGACGATCATATTGCCAATACGCCAAAACAATTGATGATTTATGAAGCGTTCGGCTGGGAAGCACCAATTTTTGGTCACATGACGCTGATTATTAATACTGAAACTGGTAAAAAATTATCGAAACGTGACGAAACAGTCCTTCAATTCATTGAACAGTATCGTGAATTGGGCTACTTGCCTGATGCAATGTTAAATTTCATTACCTTATTAGGTTGGTCACCGGTGGGTGAAAATGAAATTTTCACGCAAAAGGAACTGATCAAAATGTTTGATGAAAAGCGCTTATCAAAATCGCCAGCTAAGTTTGATGGCAAAAAGCTAGAATGGATCAACAATCAATACGTGAAGGCAGCTCCTGAAGATGAAATCTTTGACAGCAGCTTACAAGAGTTGATTCGGGCTGGCTTGGTTGAAAATGATCCAAACCAATTACACCTGGAATGGGTACGCAAGTTGGTAAGCCTTTACAAACAACAAATGTCCTACACAGCGCAAATCGTGGACATGAGTAAGGATGTCTTCTTCCAAGAACCGGCTCAAATCACGGATGAAGCCAAAGAAGAGTTGGCTGCCGATACCGCGAAGACGGTGCTGACCGAATTCGTTCAACGAGCTGATAAGTTAGCTGTATTTGATGCTTATCAGATTCAAAAGACAATTAAGGAAATCCAAAAAGACACCAAAATTCGTGGACGCGCGCTATACATGCCACTGCGAATTGCGGCGACTCACGAAATGCATGGGCCACAATTACCAGAATCAATGGAGTTGTTAGGTCGTAAAGCAACCATACGAAACATGCAGGCCATTATTGAATCATTATAAAAATTTTGCTAAGAAGCCATCATTCAGCAGGATGTTACACTGGATGATGGTTTTTGTGTGGGAAAATTAGCTAAGGCGGTTATTTAGTGGTTGTGTAATTGTCCAGTTAGCCGGCCTTTGCCTAGCAGAGCAATCAAAATATGGTAAAATCACATTAATTACAATTGGCTTAAGGAGGCAACGGTGTCATGATTCAAATTTTTAATACGCTTTCCCGAACAAAAGAACCGTTTGTGCCGCTACACGAGGGCCAGGTGAATATGTATGTGTGTGGTCCAACCGTGTACAATTACATTCATATCGGTAACGCGCGCTCAGTCGTTGCCTTTGATACGATTCGTCGTTATTTTGAATACAAAGGTTTTACCGTGAATTATGTTTCGAATTTCACTGATGTAGACGATAAGATGATCAATGAAGCTGCTCGTGAGGGAATCACGGTGCCAGAGTTAGGTGATCGTTTCATTAACGCTTATTTTGAGGACACTAAGCCCCTTAACGTTGAACGAGCGACCGTAAACCCACGGGCAACGGACAATATCGATGACATTATTGCGTTTGTGGCTGATTTGGTGGCAAAAGGGTATGCTTATGAATCTGCCGGCGACGTGTACTATCGAGCCCGTAAGTTTGAGCATTACACGCAACTGGTCCATGAATCGCTAGATGACTTGGAAACAGGGGCTAGTGACCGTGTAGACGATGGCGATAACGCCAAAAAGGAAGACCCGATTGATTTTGCTTTGTGGAAGGCCGCAAAACCAAATGAAATTTCATGGTCATCACCGTGGGGCATGGGCCGTCCTGGTTGGCATATTGAGTGTTCAGTAATGTCCACTAAGTACTTAGGCGATACGTTTGATATCCATGGTGGTGGACAGGATTTAATTTTCCCACACCACACCAATGAAATCGCTCAAAGTGAGGCCCATACAGGGAAGCAGTTTGCACGCTATTGGATGCACAATGGTTTTGTTACTGTTGGTGATGAGAATCAGAAGATGAGTAAGTCACTGGGCAATTTTATTACGTTGCATCAGATGAACGAGCAAGAAGACCCACAAGCGGTACGGTTCTTCATGGCGACGACGCAGTATCGTCGGCCAATTCAGTACACCAGTGGTAACTTGGCTGACGCTAAGAACAACCTTAAGCGTCTTAAAAACACTTACGATAATTTATCCTATCGGCTTTCAGATGCAAAAGAGGGCCATGACGCCCCTGTCGAACAATTAGCACATGAGCAACAGGTTGTGTTTGAAACGGCGATGGATGACGATTTCAATGCGCAAAATGGTATCGCAGCAATTTATGAATTGGCGAAAGTGATCAACGTGTATTTAACGCGGGAAAAGGTGCAAGCGGCAACCTTGATTCAACTGAAAACGCTATATGCCACCCTCTTACGGGTCTTTGGAATTGAATTTGAGGAAGAATCACTCGCTGATGAAGAAATCCAAGGATTGATTGATGAACGGTTGCAAGCACGTGCCAACAAGGATTTTACCCGTAGCGATGAAATTCGCGATCAGCTTAAGGCACGGGGCATTATTTTGGAGGATACGCCGCAAGGAACCCGTTGGCGGAAGGATACAGATGACTGAAATTAACTATCGTGAACTAAATGGCATGGCGTTGGCATACATTGGTGACGCCGTATACGAAGTGTACATTCGCCAACATCTAATTGAACTAGGCTATACAGTGCCGACCAAATTACATCATCATGCGACCCATTTTGTGTCGGCAAAAGCACAGGCTGCGTTAATTCGCTTATTGGAAATTGATGAAATCTTAACGGATGAAGAAACGGCGATGTTCAAACACGGCCGTAACGCAACGACGCGACATAGCGCTAAAAATACTAATATTGTGACGTATCGAATCTCAACGGGTTTTGAAGCGATCTTTGGTTATCTAAAGTTGACCGATCAGCGTGAGCGACAAGATTGGCTGGCCCAATGGTGCATTGAGCAGGTTGAGGCCGGGCGCACTGAAGAAACAAAGGGAGCAAAGCATGCCAAATAAACGTCAAGCAAATCAGCATCGGCATACCGTCAAGCGACGTGAAGAACCTGCCAAATCAGAACCAGTCGCTAATGAGACAGGTGATTTTATTATTGGTCGACATCCGGTAGAAGCCGCATTAAATTCTGATCAACAAGTGAATAAAGTTTTCATTCAAGAAGGGTTACACGCAGATATCCTGCATAACATTGCTAATTTGGCTAACCAGCGCGGCTTGATTATCAGTACCGTGCCAAAACAAAAATTAGATCAAATGACGGCGGGACAAAATCACCAAGGCGTCGTGCTAGCAATACCACCATTTGATTATGCTTCGCTGGATGATTTATTTGCCAAAGCGGAAGCTGCAAATGAGCCGCCATTTTTCTTAATTTTAGATTCTATAGAGGACCCGCATAATTTGGGGTCGATTTTGCGGACAGCTGATGCAGCCGGCATTCACGGAATTATTATCCCTAAACGGCGAGCGGTTGGACTAACTTCGGTGGTGTCAAAGACGTCCACCGGTGCGATCGAACATATACCAGTTGCACGAGTGACAAATCTAGTTGCTACGGTCAAGACCCTTAAAGATCGCGGATTGTGGATTTTTGGCACTGACATGGCTGGCACCGATTATCGCCGGTGGGATGCGACCGGACCGACTGCCCTCATCATTGGTAATGAGGGAAAAGGGATTGCACCGCTCTTAAAAAAGTCTGTTGACGAGATGTTGACAATTCCAATGATTGGCCAAGTACAGAGTTTGAATGCTTCTGTTGCAGCTTCACTATTGATCTACGCGGGCTTTAACTCCCGCCATCCTTTAACATAATTATTGATGAGAATATGAGTTTTTTTGATGATGACCTTTACCCGCCACTGATCACTTGGTGTTGGGTAAAGGTTATTTCGTTTTTGGAGGGAACCCGAACCATTTTTCCATTGTGAAGTGTAACGCGGCAAATTTAGACGATTGCTGTTAAAGTGGCGATGTTTTGTTTGGTTTTTCTACGAATGACAGAAGTTCAAATTATAAGAAAGCCGATGACTCAGCAAAGCCTTAAATTGTTAAAACGTGTGTTTGGTTGGCTAAAGGGGACTGCTTTTTTAAATTAAAATCATCAAATGGTGATGCTCTTTACAGGAAGCAGGTGCAGAAATGGTTGGTTGGGATCGTGAAACAGAAGACCTCGTAATTAATGATGCCGATACTGGCGATCGACAAGCGTTTGAACGGTTATTTAATCAGTATCAGCCGCTGGTAGTTAAGTATTACTATCTATTGCATTTTAAGGGGATTTTAGTTGATTACGACGATTGGCAGCAGGAATCACGAATCGTCCTGACTGAAACATTGAAACGATATCACGGTCGCAAGTTCGGCGAGTTCGGCGCCTATTTTAAGACGAATATTCGGAACCGTGGTTTTGATTTAAAACGCCAGCAGAATGCACTTAAACGACGGGCCACGGAATTTAGTGAATCAATCGATGATGAGAGCCAAAATAATTTAGTCGACCAGTTGCGGGCATTTGGATTGACTGGCAGCCACCAATTAAATTTGCAAGTCTATTTAACGCGACTGAAGGCGTTACTGTCACCATTAGAAACGTTTGTCTGGCAAGGACTAATTAACGGAATATCGATTGCATATCTCGCTTATGTTGGTGGTGTTGATGAGGACCGGGTTACCAATGCGATTAATCGCTGCCATATTAAAGCAACCCGAGTTTTTCGAGCTATGCAGCGAGAATGATGTAAGAAGATTACCCAGTCTTGTTCACACTTAGTTGGTAAAAAAAGTGCTTATGACCGGCGCAGTGATGTCTCTAAAAAAACCAGGTTAAAATTGAGGGTGATCGCCGGCTGATCAAAGATGTAGTTGTAGCATCCGACGCTGACATAGTCTGAGTTAGCACTTGTCTAAAATTCTAACCCACTAAAAGTTGTCATCATGGACTGATTTATTCAATTGACACCGTCAGAATCGCGTGCTAGTCTGATTTAGATATTAATTGTTGAAGATCGCTTATTTTGTGGTGATCTAAATTTTGTACTGGAGGTGCCAGAGATGGCCAATCGTAAAGTCGCACTGGCATGTTCAGTGTGTGGATCACGAAATTACACTATTTCATCCAATCCTAATCGGACTAATCGGCTTGAAGTTAATAAATTCTGTAAACACTGTGGTCAATATACATTACATCAGGAGACAAAGTAGGAGGATAACTCATGCATTTATGGCGCTTTTTAAAGAGTGTGATCGCTGAATTGAAGATTGTTCGGTGGCCAACTGCCAAGGAAAATCGGCGTGATTCTTCGATTGTGCTCCTCGTCTCAGTGATGTTTGCGCTATTCTTCGCACTAATTGACTGGGGCATGCAGGCCCTTGTGACTTGGCTGGCTTAGCCAATTGACACAAGCATGTTTCTTGTATTTGGTCAAAGTGGTCAAATAGCATTATTTTTGATATACTGAGTTTGTTGGAAAACTTCGTTGCGTGCGAAGTTTTTTTATTTTGTCGATTGTTGGATGGAGGAATAGAACATGGCGGAAACCGCTGAAAAACTATGGTATGTGTTACACACGTATTCTGGCTATGAGAATAAAGTGAAAGCAAACTTGGAATCCCGGGCACAATCCATGGGAATGTCTGATTACATCTTTCGTGTCGTAGTACCAGAAGAAGAAGCACAACAGATTAAAGATGGTAAAGCTAAGACAGTGGTTGAAAATGATTTTCCGGGTTACGTGCTCGTTGAGATGATCATGACGGATCAAGCTTGGTATATCGTTCGTAATACTCCTGGCGTCACTGGCTTCGTGGGTTCTCATGGCGGTGGGTCAAAGCCAACCCCACTATTACCAGATGAAGTGAGCTTAGTATTAAATCGTATTGGCGTTGATGCGCGCCATCAAAGTGATTTTGATGTCGAGGTTGGCGAATCTGTCCGGATCGTTGATGGGGCCTTTTCTGATATGGTTGGTAAAGTAACAGAAGTTGATGACGAAAAACAAAAATTAAAGGTTAATGTTGACATGTTTGGGCGAGAAACTTCAGCGGAATTGAACTTTGCCCAAGTCGATAAAATCCAGTAATCGCTTGTCAGTAGTTGATCAACATGGTAAACTACTACGGTATGTGTTTACACATGCCGTGGGAGGCGCAAAACTTATGCGCCATCAACGACCACAATCAAGGAGGAATTGAACATGGCTAAAAAAGTAGCTAATGTTGTTAAGTTACAAATTCCTGCCGGTAAAGCAACACCTGCTCCGCCGGTTGGTCCTGCTTTAGGTCAAGCAGGAATTAACATCATGGGATTTACAAAGGACTTTAATGCCCGCACTGCTGACCAAGCAGGATTGTTGATTCCAGTTGTTATCACGGTGTACGAGGATCGTTCATTCGACTTCGTCACTAAGACCCCGCCAGCTTCTGTTCTACTGAAGAAGGCTGCTGGTGTTGAACATGGTTCTGGCGAACCCAACACGAAGAAGGTTGCTACGGTAACTAAAGCGCAAGTTGAGGAAATTGCCAAGACTAAGATGCAAGATCTAAACGCTGCCGACGTTGAAGCCGCTATGCGCATGGTCGAAGGTACTGCACGGAGCATGGGCTTTACTGTAGAAGGCTAAGCCTAACTTTGACGGTACGGATACTCGGCAAAAGCTGAATGTATCAGGTGGAAGAAAAACACCGAGCAGAAATGAGCGTTAAGAAACGGCACACAGTGAGTGAGATGTCATTTATCGACTAGAGTGACAGCTCATGCATAGTGTCGAAATTCCTGCTGAGCGTTTTTCGCCATTACCACATTTGCAAGGAGGAAAACACAATGGCCACTAAAAAGGGCAAGAAGTATCAAGAAGCTGCCAAGCAAGTCGATAAGACAAAAGCTTACAGCGTAGAGGACGCCGTTGCCTTGGTGAAGAAGATCGACTTCGCGAAGTTCGATGCTACAGTTGAAGTTGCCTTCAACTTAAACTTAGACACCAAGCAGGCAGACCAACAGTTACGTGGGGCAATGGTTTTACCTAACGGAACTGGTAAAACACAACGCGTCATCGTATTCGCAAAGGGTGAACAAGCCCAAGCTGCTAAAGATGCAGGTGCTGATGAAGTCGGTGATACTGATTTGGTTCAACGTATCTCTGATGGTTGGTTAGACTTTGACGTTGCAATTGCAACACCAGACATGATGGCTCAAGTTGGCCGTTTAGGTCGCCAATTGGGGCCTAAAGGCTTAATGCCTAACCCTAAGACGGGTACGGTTACCATGAACGTTGCCCAAGCTGTCAAAGACGCTAAGGGTGGACAGGTGACTTACCGGACCGATCGTGACGGAAATGTTCACGTTCAAATCGGTAAAGTATCATTCTCTGAAGACCAACTTGTTGGTAACTTCAAAGCGATTGAAGACGTGATTGTTCGTGCACGTCCAGCCGCTGTTCGTGGGACTTACGTACAACACTTATCTGTTGCTTCAACGTTTGGCCCAGCCGTAACGGTTGATTTAGCTAGCTTCTAATTCAAGCATTGACGTGAATGAGTTGCTTTGCTAAGATGATCTAGTAATTTAATTTTACCTAAGACTCAGGTGGCTTTGTGCCTTAATATCCTGCCGAGGCAAAGCGATTCGTGTGAATGACTTTGAACCCGCTGTCTTAGATTAGGACAGCGGTTTTTTTAGGTAAAAAATCAATCATGGAGGTGTAAAACGTGAGTAAAGAAGCAATTGCAGCAAAAGCTGCCATCGTTGACGACGTTGCGAAAAAATTAACGGACGCCAACTCAGTTGTTGTTGTTGACTACCGTGGTTTAACGGTTGAAGAAGTAACGGATTTACGTAAGCAATTGCGTGATGCCGACGTTGCTATGGAAGTTATCAAGAACAAGATCTTAACTCGTGCCGCTGAAAAGGCTGGCGTGGCTGATTTAAACGATTCTTTCGTTGGACCAACTGCTGTTGCCTTTGGTAATGGGGAAGATTCCATTGCCGCAGCGCGGATCTTAGCTAAATTTGCTAAGGATCATGATGTCCTTGAAATCAAGGGCGGTATGATGGAAGGTAAAGTTGCCAGCGTTGAGGAAATCAACACATACGCAACCTTGCCAAGTCGCGAAGACTTACTGTCAATGCTGGCTTCCGAATTGCAATCACCAATTCGCAGCTTTGCCTTTGCAGTTAAGCAAGTGGCTGATAACAAAGATGACGAACCAGCTGCTTAATTATTTAAGCTCGACTGATCATTACCTGATTAATTTACCGGCTTGACCGGAACACATTTAAAAATGGAGGATTACAATCATGGCTTTAGACTCACAAAGCATTGTTGATCAATTAAAAGACGCAACCATCGTTGAATTAAACGACTTGGTTAAAGCAATCGAAGAAGAATTTGGTGTTAGTGCTGCTGCTCCAGTTGCAGCTGCTGGTGCTGCTGGTGGCGACGCTGCTGCTAAGACTGAATTTGACGTTGAATTGACTAGTGCCGGTTCAGCTAAGATCAAAGTTATCAAGGCTGTTCGTGAAGCAACTGGTTTAGGCTTGAAGGACGCTAAGGACTTAGTTGATGGCGCACCTAAGAACATTAAGGAAGGCTTGTCTGAAGACGATGCCAACGCTTTGAAGGCTACTTTGGAAGAAGCCGGCGCTACGGTTACTGTTAAGTAGTTCCTTTCGAAGAAGATAAATTCATACTGCGTAAGCGATTCTGCTTGCTAATTTGAATTTGATTAAAGTCTTGCCATATTTTACTTGGTAAGGCTTTTTTTGTTGCAGTGATGGATAAAGGGTCACTCGCTGATAGTTAGCGGGTCCGATTACTTGAGATGGAGACTTAGTTAGATTAAGCTAAAAAAATCTTCATAGGGGGTACCAACATGAATACACAGACTGAGACACGTTTTTTTCTTGAGAAGAAACAATCGGCTATTGATTTACCCTTAATTGACACACCAACTCAATCTTTAGCCAATTATTGGTTCATTGCATTGGCAAGCATCGCCATTATTTTATCTCAGGTTGCTACCAACTTTGTCAAGACGGCTAATCCAATTGAATTAGGACTGGTTGGTCTGTATCAAACTTTTGGCCCTTTACTACTCTTTTTATTGTTATTTCGGTATGGCGCCAAGCAACCGCTAAAAACATTGTATCGTCGTTTTTCAGTACGTGATCTAGGGGTAATGCTCCTATTCACTGTTATCAATTTAGCTTATGGGCAGTTGGCGTCTTCCTTTATCCCTAGCGTCGCTAATAAAAGCATTGTTGCCAGTACTGGTCATGGGAGTCTAGCAAATAAAATCCTCCATTTCACAACTAACTCGATATTAAACGTACCTGCCTTGATGATTGAAGAATTATTTGGCATTATTTTATTCTTAGCATTGGCAGCGATGATTAAAAAATATGCCCATCAGCGACGGAATGCCAGCATGTGGATTGCACTCGTGATTTCAATGTTTATGTTTGGCCTCATGCACTTTTATGTATACGATTGGCATTTGGCACAAATGTTCTTCATCATTGGCGTTTCCCGTTTGATTACAACAGGACTTTATATTCGAACCAAGTCGATCTGGCCGGCCTTTTTTGCCCACTGGTTAACTGATACGTTCATTATGTTCGTGACTACATTTACGCTGTGGCAGTAAAATAGCCATAAATCGCTTTTTGTGTTTAACCCTTCATATGCGATAATGAACAGTGAGCGGTGGACGAGTGGATCGGCTCATCGTATCTCTTAGTTAGAGAGGAGGGCGACCATAGTGCAAGAAACGAAAATGACGGGCGCCCGATTTTTATTTGTTACCTTACTTAATTTATTAATCACCGTTGCTGAAATTGCTGGGGGACTAGTGTCTGGATCATTGGCCTTACTGTCAGATGCTTTTCATAATTTAGGCGATTCTTTGTCGATTGTTTTAGGCTATGTTGCTCAAAGAATTAGTGGCAAGCAGCAGAATCGCCAACGAACATTTGGCTATCGACGAGCAGAAATTCTCGCAGCCTTTGTCAACGGTTTATTCTTAATTGGTGTTTCTGTGGTATTAATGGTTGAGGCAGCGCGTCGCTTTATGAAGCCTGAACCAATTAACGGCGATATCATGTTAATCGTCGCCGTTATCGGGCTACTTGCGAATTTGATCTCTGCTATTTTGATGCACCGCGGAGCTGAAGAAAGCCTAAATATCAAGGCAACCTACTTACATGTCTTGGCTGATGCTTTATCTTCCATCGCGGTTATTATTGGTGGGGTGTTAATCGTTGTCTTTAACATCACGTGGATTGATCCTTTGTTAACCTTACTTGTTTCATTTTATATCATCTATGAAACGTGGCCGGTGATTCATGATTCGATCAGTATCTTGATGCAAACGGCGCCACAGCTAGACTATGATGCGATTGCTGCTGATATTACCACGATTCCTGGCGTCATTCGGGTTCATCATATTCACGCATGGTTGATTGATGAAAATAAAGTGGTCTTTTCGGCGCACGTGAATATGCAAGATGTGATGCTTAGTGAAGCGGAACAAACGGTAGCTCAGATCCGTGATCTATTAGTACAAAAGTATCATTTATGTCATGTCACCATTCAGCCAGAGGTTCATCATGGCGCTAACGACGCGTTATTCGTGAACAAGGATCGTCTATAAAAGGTAGCATTGTCAAAATAAAAAGCTGTTATCCACAGTAATGTGGGTGACAGCTTTTTGTCGAGCATAGATTCATTGGGCTAATTATATTCTGAGTGATTATTACGCGGTTGCCAGTTGAGCAAATTGTTGTTGGTACCAACCGGACCATGGTATCTCTGAATGGCCATTAGTGTAAAAGCGCAATCCAATCTCATGCAAGAGTTGGCGATAATCATCACTATTAAAGTTCACACTAGTGGTTAAGCGTTCCTCAGGCGTAAATGATTGATTCAAAGTTAACTCGTGATTAATGTTATCAATGTATCCGTGCTGGTGATCATAGGTGGAAATCAATTCTAGGTTACTTTGTTGCCATAAACCAATATAAAACTTGGCAAAATCGGTCACTGCCGTTGTTTGAGCGGAATGATCGAGTTCGTCAATAGCTAGCAGTTGTTCTGCCATATTAACGCCTCCAAATTATCATTCAGTGTCATTTTAGCACTTTTAGAAGTTGAACAGGATGATTTGAATTTACATACGATCAAGAATTGATCCAATTTTAGCTGGATTATTAACGGTTTAGCTCGATAATGGTCGACATTTATGATAGAAGAAGTGGCAACGGATAAATATTGCGAGATCAGCAAAAACGCCAAGGCAGTCGTATACCTTATTGAGGGGTCTAGTAAGTTGAAATTCAGTAGTTGTTTGAAATTACTGTAGCACGTTTACTAGGAGCGTGCTAACTTGGATGCCTGTAATTTATTTGGCGACAATGTGCAGATTTGTGGCAGGAAGCCACCAGTTGTGCAAAAATTTTATTCATCTTGAAGCCTTAGTTGAATCGATTTGTTGGTCTTCAGGCCTAGGGAGGACGCTACGATTCAGTTATAATTTTGGGGCGTCGCAAACGTCAACCTGCTCAATAAATTTATTTTTACAAGACTAAGGCATGGTCAAAAAACCGCTTCCTATGATACAATTATTGTGTAGTTTGGTTCGGGAATGATGGTTAGATCGGCTCATGCTTGTTCGTGACAGTCCCCATTTGTACCAGTGCCAATTTACAAACTTTATAAACTGCGTACAGACGCACAGGAGGACTCAACAACATGGCAGAACACGGTACTGTTAAATGGTTTAACGCTGACAAAGGCTTCGGTTTCATCACCCGCGAAAGCGGCGACGATGTTTTCGTTCACTTCTCAGCAATCCAAGGCGATGGCTTCAAGACGCTTGAAGAAGGCCAAGGTGTTACTTTCGATGTTGAAGAAAGTGACCGTGGACCACAAGCTGCTAACGTCGTAAAAGACTAATTAATAGCAGAATTTTGGCGGTGTCGGGCTTCCAGTAGGAAGGCGACACCGCTTTTTTTTAATCCATCATCATGAAACGGAAGTGATTAGTGTGCAGACAGCTCAATTAGTCATGAATACCGCCCTGCTGGCTGGGGAAATTTTGTTAAGCAATGGTTCGGAAATTGCTCGGGTGGAGGATACAATGACGCGAATTACGACTAATGCTGGTTTTAAACAAGCAGATGTTTTTGTGTTATTGACCGGGATCACGATGTCCTTACCAGAAGTGGGATTGACACAAGTACGGCCAATTCACACGCGAACCATTGACTTAGAAAAAGTTGATCAGGTTAATACGTTATCACGTCAGTTCGCCGCCCAAGAAATTGATTTAAGAACATTTAATCGACGTTTACATCAAATTAGTGCAGCCGTCGCGACGTTCCCTTTTTGGTTACAAGACTTGGCGGCAATTGTGGTTAGTGTCACGCTAATGGTAGCCTTTACGCACATTGATGACTGGGTGACGGTTGGCTTAACAGCACTGGCTGGTGGGGTTGGATATGCTGTCTTTTACTACATAAATCATGAGGTGCGCATTCGTTTTCTGTCTGAATTCTTAGCGGCTTTATTAATTGGCTTAATCGCGGATCTGGGTTTGATGTGGCTAGGCCTGAGTCGTCCTGCTCGGGATGCGGTCATCATCGGGGCACTCATGCCATTAGTGCCTGGCGTGCCACTTATGAATGCTTTTCGTGATACAATCGCTGGCAATTTTTTGAGTGGTCCGGCACGAGCCATGGAAGCAGTGCTTTCGGTTGGTGCGATTGGCGTTGGCATTGCGCTGATGGTGAGTTTGAGATAAGTCGTTTAAATAAAAGAGGGATGAAAGCATGCAATTATTATGGGCTGGTCTTTTGGCGTATTTAGCGACTGTGGGTTTCGGCATCATTTTAAACATTCCGCGACGAGCATTGAATATTGCCGGCTTAATCGGGCTAACTGGCTGGGTCGTTTATACAGCAATTGAAGCTTTGCCAACTAGTTACAAACAATTGTCGCTAATGGCACTCGGGATGTTGGCTGCTAGTATCGCGATCGGGTGGTTGAGTAGTTTTGCTGCGCGACATAAACATATGCCGGTTATTTTATTCAACATTCCTAGCTTGGTCCCGTTAGTTCCTGGCGGCCAGGCTTATCAGATGGTCCGTAATTTGGTCCTGGGTCAAATGACCGAAGCAATGGGATATCTCGGCCAAGTGGTTGTCGTAGCAGGAACGATCGCTTTGGGATTTCTACTAGCTGAATTAAGTGAACGTGTGTGGCGTCGCGGGCAACGCCGGTGGAAGTTAACACAAAACCATTAAAGAGGCATGCTAAAAAGGTCACTTCATAATAGAAGTGACCTTTTTAGCATGCCTCTTGAGTTATTCATTGTTTAGTTAAATTTGACTTTTGTCGAAGATTACTGATTGACCAGACGGGACTAATGTTCGTTCATGACTCAGATTGTTTTGCTGTGAGTGTTTTAGTATCCGTAACCTGTGTAGCCACCAGTATTCTTAGAATCTTTCCCAGTGGCATTAGCTGTATCCCCCGAGGTGTTTGAATTACCAGCACCGTAATTAGGGTTGAGTGAGCTGTCAGAGCCACTGTTGTAGGCCTTGTCATATTGCGAGGCCGTATTTGTGTCTTTGCCCCAAGTTGAAGCGGTGTCGGCTGTTTCACCGTAAGAAACTGATGGCGCATAAGCCGCTAGTGAGGCAGGGACATAGCTAGCAAAACGTTTACCTGTTTTTGCTTTTGGTAATTGCAGTTGTTTTCGGACCTCGTTGGTGATGCGTTGCTTCTCCGTCGTTGGCAGCACTTCAAAACTTTGGCCGGCGATATCGTCACTGACTCCCTGAACGTGGTCTGAGACAACATGTTTCGTAGCAGGGCGATAGTTATTAGCCAAAGCAATCATATCGCCAAAAGTGAAATCGGTTCGTGACTGACTCGCAATAGAATTTAAAAAGTCTTGATTTAATAAGTTCGATAAGTTGCCACTCTTCTTTAACAATGCGGTAATTACGATTCGCTGACGCAGTGTTCGGCCATAGTCACTCTCAGGATCTTGATAGCGCATTCGGGTAAATTTAAGCGCTTGTGCACCATTAACATGGATCTTTTTGCCCTTAACGAATTTTTGGTTTTCATAAGTGAATGAGAGTGGCGGCACAATGTCGACACCGCCGACTTTGTTGATCACTTTTTCTAAGCCACCCATGTTGAGGAGGGCGTAGTAGTCAATTGGCACGTTAAAGAGTTTTTCAGTTGTTTTAATAGCTGTTTTTGTCTGACCGAAGTAGTAGGCGGCATTGATCTTAGTTGGAAATTCGTTTTCATAACCGACAACCGACACTAGTGAGTCACGTGGAATGCTGATCATCGTGGTCGTCTTCTTTTTTGGATTAACAGTAACTAACATCATTGAGTCGGTTCGCCCGCCAGCCCATGCCTTAGAGTTTCGTCCCAAGGCACCGACGTCGGTGCCCATCAACAGGATTGAAATAGGTTTACCCTTCTTGATTTTGGCACTAACGTCTGTTGCCTTGGCGCCATTAACTGAATTAAACATCTCATTAGAAGAATGTTTTAAATTGTTGTATAGCTTGAAGCCAAAACCGCCAATAACCAATAAGAGCACTGCAATAATTGCAAAAAAGGTGTTTCGAATGGGATGGCGATGACGTCTAGGCGGTTTAGGGTCGTTATTTTGAGGTGACGCCGAAGATGAGTCTTCGATAAAATGATTGCCATGCGTTCGCCGATCATAGCGATTTAAGCGCGAGTCTTGATTGTCGTTGTTCATAAATTCCTCCGGGTTAGCTAGGTCTGATCACCATTGCAGACGAGCACGGTTAGATAAAAGAAGTCGATCGTGATCTAAAAGTCGTGATCAGCCAAAATAACTGGCCACAAATTAAATGGACTTGTTATTGATAAAACAAGTTTGTTGGGTGGCAGTAATGGTAGCTGCAAATCGTCATTCATTGTACCAGTTGGTAACAATGACCACACTCATTCTAAGGATTTGTAATCTGATTATCTCGACTTAAGCCATTTCTTTAGAAATCTTTTCCGGTTCACGACAAACTAGGGGCTAAAATAAGGATCAAAATTGTAGTAGTCTTGGCATTACAACATTTTTTAAGGAAGCCTTAACTGGTTAAAGGAGCGTAAAGCTCATGAACGAACCACGGCGATTCGGCAAGGGTGTGCTATACTTTGTCAATGGTCTTTTGACCGAATTTAGACCCCGGTAAACGGGGGGAGGTTCAAAATTTATGTTGATTGAGAAAGAAAGGGGCCGCGGACTCATCTTAACCGTGACCACCATCTTGTTTTTAATGTTAGCGGCAATGGCAATGCGGCAATCGCAGTTGCTTGGGTTGATTGATTCAGAGATGGTCAATCGCATTCCACGTAATAGTGCTTTCGCCACAGCTGTGTTTTCAGCAATTACGAAACTAGCTAGTCCGTCATTTGATTTAGTCTATATGGTGCTGATCGCCGGTTGCTTATGGTTCTTCCATTATCGTATTCCAGCCTTGTGGGCATTAGGATACGGTTTGGGAGGGAATGTTTTAGGCACACTGATTAAGCACATTGTGGCTCGATCCCGTCCGATCGGTCATTTACCCGCTGATGATGGTTATAGTTTTCCCTCTGGACATGTGTTGGGCACCTTCATGGTGGCAGCTATTTTGTTTTTAGTGGTTCTACCAGTGATCAAAAGCCGATTACAGCGCCTGCTAATTCAAACGATTCTATGTATTTGGGTGTTGCTGGTGATGTTCAGTCGAGTCTTCCTACAGGCACATTTTCCGACAGATACGATTGGCGCCGTATTGCTTGCGTACGCTTGGTTGCAGGTGGCTGAATACTTGTACATATGGTTAGCGCCCCAGTTAAAACAATGGTCTTGGTTAAAAACATCAAAGCTTTAATGAGCAAAAGTCTACATGACAATGTAGGCTTTTTTTGTTGTGCTAAGTCACTTTGTTACCCCCACTTAGCATAATTTTGTTAATTGGATCAGTTTGCCAACTGCCCAATTCGGCTAGTGTTGATCATTTATTTGATCCCCATGGAGCGACTGAGCGTGTTGCTGTATCGGCTAGTATGCAATAAGAATTATGAAGAGGCGTTTAACAAGTGCTCCTAGTGGTAACAGATTCGAAAATGTTATAAATTGTACGCAATAGGTTTATTAAATGAACTAATGATAATAAATCAATAAATTGTTTTAGCGTTGTCTATTTTAAACCGAGTTTTATAAGCCCAACTAACAGCATTAATGACGTTAATAAAATGTAACGAAATAGTTATTAAATATGATTAATTTGAATCAATATAATGCCTTAATTATTGACCTATTAATGCTACAATTAGTGATGTCACAAATAAGATAACCATTTATTTAAACGTTCTTTTTTAGCCTTAACTTAAGCGAGTAAATAGTTTTATTTCTTCAGTTAACTTTTTTGTGCTGAATGGATGACTGGACGAACTTAGGCCTCGGAGGAGCATATGAGAAAGCAGAATCAAGCACAATCGGAACATTACAAAATGTATAAGAAGGGCAAGCAGTGGCTATTTGCGTTAGTGACGCTATTTGGTGTCGGCATTACGGCCAACCTGACGACTGTCCATGCGGCCACTGATAGCGGCCAGCCGGCTGAAGCAGCAGCCAGTCCGACGAGCAACCCCATGCAAGAAATCTCCTTAACGACGAGCAGTGCCTCAGGGGTTGCCTCAGCTGCCTCAGCACCTGCTAGTCAACAGTCATCTGGTGACACATCATCAACGACTTCACCAACTGATAGTGAAGCGAAGTCCGTTACGACTGATTCCACGACGAGTACTGAAGCACAGCAGCAATCGGCAACCATCCAGGCGACCGCTAGTGATCAAAAAATGGCGACTTCAACGGCGCCTGATTTAAGTGTAGCTTCACAGACGACGACACAAGCGGCTAGTTCGACGACTAGTGACCAAATAGCACTGCCAACTATGGCACCAACAGCGGTCCGCATGAATACAGTGGCTGACGGAATCGAGCGAGTTAGTTTGTTAGCGACGGATGCTGTGTCAGCCGCTGATCAGCCGACTGCACCGACGCTAACTGGGGCGCCTTCTTTATCTAATTTTTATGTGAATGGCGCTACTGTTACCTATAATCAGAGCACAACCTTATCTTTGAACCACATTTATAACCCCTCAGGTAGTCAGCAACTATACGGAGTCTATGTTGTATTACCGCCGTCAGTTATGGGGGCCTCATTATCTGTGATCCAACAGGCAGCTAATAACCTGGTTACAACGATGCAAAATGAAAAATATTCGATTGCTTCTATGACCGTCTATCAGTTGCCAAATTCGGTTAGTGGGCGGGAAGTCTATTACTTACGTCCTAATGATGGTGCTAATGCCGCTGGTGCTATAACAGCCGTTGAGTTTGACTTTCCAATTCAAACCGGATTAGCTACTGATCCAGCCGTGCCCGTAAGTTGGCAGATGAATGCAAACACTAATGATCAGTTAATAACGAACACGGTTATGTTTGCTGGGGCAAGTAATTATACGTCAGGTGGTTTCTATCCGACCGTTAGTGCGACAACGGTCGGTATAATCGGGGCTGTCGACCAGAATGTACAAGGAATTGTATACTCCGGTATTGCCCGAAGCTTTTCTTATAAACACTCAACAATCGTTGACACATACAATGTGATTGATGGTACCACTGGCAAACAGATCACTTCAAAAGCAGTTCAGGGTCTGGATGGCAGCAGCTACTCACGAGCTACACCATCGACAGGAACGAATACAAACGCAGTTGATACTTTAGCTTCATTGGGCCTAAGTTCAACACAGTATGATCAGGCCAGCATGACGATCAATTCGGGGACGTTTTCTGATACTGAATATTTCTCTGGTGATACGACTGGGACGGGTTCCAGCTTTCCGGGCAGTACGTACACGATTACCGTCTATGAGAATGCCGCCAAAGTTGCTGTTAATTATGCCTATGAGCAGTTGGATGCTAATGGAAATCCAGTTTTGGGTAGCGATGGTAAGCCAATTCTGACACCGATGACGGGGCTAGATGCAAGTTCATACCCAACGGAGGCAACTTATCCAAATGGCACCGTGTTAAACGGCACTGATGTTAATTATGTAATTCCCACGAGTGTGACGACACCACCAACGGGTTATACTTTTGCGTCAACTCAAGGCTCTTTGACGGGGGCTTTGCTGAATACGCCACAAACAGTAACAGTTATTTTTAAACAAGATCCGGCCACTGTTACTGTGAATTATTATGCAGTAGATCCGAATGGCAATCCTTACTATAGTTATGATGTTAAAAATGATGACGGCAGCGTGACTACACAGTACACGACGGATTCAAGCACACCGGGAGCAAAGCCGTATTTGCTAAATCAAAGTGGTGAAGTTCCTCCTCTGGACGGCTTTTTTGGTGACACCTATACGACAAATGCTCCAGCGCAGGTAACCGATCTTGTAGCCGGTCTGCCATATCATAACTATTATCAACTATACGGAACCATTGATGCTAATGGCGTAGTGACAAAGGGTGCGGCCTCTATTTCTGGTAATTATGGGGCAGGTTCAAATACCATTGGTTTCTACTATGTCAGGCAGGTACCCACTAGTGAAACGTATACGGATACGTTAGGAAATGTGTTGGCAACACCGATTAATCAGGCCTGGATTGATGGTCAAACAATTTCCTTATCTGAAATTAAGAGTTTTGACGGGACCACCATTGATTGGGATAAGTCAATAGTCTCTCTGGTTGATACCATAACACCGTCTGCACCTGAATCTATTCGGGATTTTGTTACTACAACTTCCGAACTTTCTCAGCCAGCTACTGATGCCCAAGTTTTAGCAGCTTGGCCAGGATTTTTACAAGCTTTTTCTGCTACAAAAGTGGCTGCAGGAATGCAGTTTGCTGCTGTTACGATTAATTACGTGTATAAGCTAAATGTGACTGATGTTATCCTGCAAGGTGGCAGTAAAGTTTACGATGGGCAGCCAATTACGGCAGCCGTCACGGCAGTGACCACCATGCCAAATGGACTAGTGACGACTGGCTTGAGTCAAGGGACGGATTACCCCGTTAGTGGTTCAGATTCCGAGCTGACGAATGTTGGATTATACACGGTGACGCTGACAAAAGAAGGTTTGGCAAAGTTAGAAGCACAGAATCCTAACTATGACTTTACGGGGATCACC
>NZ_BQXO01000007.1:0-583 GCF_045862785.1 Furfurilactobacillus curtus
GGTTCAAACAACACCGGCGACAGCAACACCGGTAACTCGAACTCCGGCTCGAATAACACTGGTGACAGCAACACAGGTAATTCGAACTCGGGTGCAAACAACACCGGTGACAGCAATACTGGGAACAGTAACTCTGGCTCGAATAACACTGGTGATTCCAACACAGGTAAATCGAACTCAGGTTCAAACAACACCGGCGACAGCAACACCGGTAACTCGAACTCCGGCTCGAATAACACTGGTAACAACAACACTGGGAACTCCAACAGTGGCTCGAATAACACTGGTAACAACAACACCGGGAACTCAAACAGTGGTAATTCGAACAGTGGTTCGAACAATACTGGTGACAGCAACACCGGTAACTCGAACTCCGGCTCGAATAACACCGGTGATAGCAACACCGGTAACTCGAACTCAGGTTCAAATAACACTGGTGACAGCAACACCGGGAACAGTAACAGCGGCTCGAATAACACTGGTGATAGCAACACGGGTAACTCGAACTCGGGTTCAAACAACACCGGTGATAGCAACACAGGTAATTCGAACTCAGGTTCAAACAACACCGGTGACAACAATA
>NZ_BQXO01000007.1:649-84871 GCF_045862785.1 Furfurilactobacillus curtus
TACTGGGAACAGTAACAGCGGCTCGTATAACACTGGTGATAGCAACACAGGTAATTCGAACTCAGGTTCAAACAATACTGGTGATAGCAACACCGGTAACTCGAACTCAGGTTCAAATAACACTGGTGACAGCAACACAGGTAACTCGAACTCCGGCTCGAATAACACCGGTGATAGCAACACTGGGAACAGTAACTCAGGTTCAAATAACACTGGTAACAACAACACTGGAAACTCCAACAGTGGTAACTCGAACAGTGGCTCGAATAACACTGGTGATAGCAACACTGGGAACAGTAACTCAGGTTCAAATAACACTGGTGACAGCAACACTGGGAACAGTAACTCTGGCTCGAATAACACTGGTGATAGCAACACAGGTAATTCGAACTCAGGTTCAAACAACACCGGCGACAGCAATACTGGTAACTCGAACTCGGGTTCAAACAACACCGGTGACAGTAATACTGGGAACAGTAACTCTGGCTCGAATAACACTGGTGATAGCAACACAGGTAATTCGAACTCAGGTTCAAACAACACCGGTGACAGCAACACGGGTAACTCGAACAGTGGCTCGAATAACACTGGTGATTCCAACACTGGGAATTCGAACTCGGGTTCAAACAACACCGGTGACAGCAATACTGGGAACAGTAACTCTGGCTCGAATAACACTGGTGATTCCAACAGTGGTAACTCGAACAGTGGCTCGAATAACACTGGTGATAGCAACACTGGGAACAGTAACTCAGGTTCAAATAACACTGGTGATAGCAACACTGGGAACAGTAACTCAGGTTCAAATAACACTGGTGACAGCAACACTGGGAACAGTAACTCTGGCTCGAATAACACTGGTGATTCCAACACAGGTAATTCGAACTCAGGTTCAAACAACACCGGTGACAGCAACACGGGTAACTCGAACAGTGGCTCGAATAACACTGGTGATTCCAACACTGGGAATTCGAACTCGGGTTCAAACAACACTGGTGATAGCAACACAGGTAATTCGAACTCAGGTTCAAATAACACTGGTGACAGCAACACTGGGAACAGTAACTCTGGCTCGAATAACACTGGTGATTCCAACACAGGTAATTCGAACTCGGGTTCAAACAACACTGGTGATTCCAACACTGGGAATTCGAACTCGGGTTCAAACAACACCGGTGACAGTAATACTGGGAACAGTAACAGCGGCTCGAATAACACTGGTAACAACAACACCGGGAACTCAAACAGTGGTAATTCGAACAGTGGTTCGAACAATACTGGTGACAGCAACACGGGTAACTCGAACTCCGGCTCGAATAACACCGGTGATAGCAACACTGGGAACAGTAACTCAGGTTCAAATAACACTGGTGACAGCAACACGGGTAACTTGAACTCCGGCTCGAATAACACCGGTGATAGTAACACTGGGAACAGTAACTCTGGCTCGAATAACACTGGTGACAGCAACACAGGTAACTCGAACTCCGGCTCGAATAACACCGGTGATAGCAACACTGGGAACAGTAACTCTGGCTCGAATAACACTGGTGACAGCAACACGGGTAACTCGAACAGTGGTTCGAACAACACCGGCGACAGCAACACGGGTAACTCGAACTCTGGCTCGAATAACACTGGTGATTCCAACACAGGTAATTCGAACTCAGGTTCAAACAACACTGGTGACAGTAATACTGGGAACAGTAACAGCGGCTCGAATAACACTGGTGATTCCAACACAGGTAATTCGAACTCAGGTTCAAACAACACTGGTAACAACAACACTGGATCAAACAATACTGGTAACAATAACCATGGTGATGGGAATGTCGGTAATAACAACACTGGTAACGATAATCATGGTGATAATCTAATCGGGAATGGTTTGACGACTCCGATTCTAACGGTCGCACCTTCAGCTGTTTACACGAATAATGGTGTTTGGAATCCTAAGCTGAACGTGCTCGAATTGATTGATGATCATGGAAATAAAGTTGATTTAAATGGCATTCAACTCAAAGAAGTACAAGATGAATTTGATGCCAAAATTGATGCCAATGTGGTCGAATATCGTGTTCTCTCTGGATCCGAGAATAAAGTGGGATCTATGGTGGTTGAATTTGCTTGGGGAAACAAAGCTGATCATGGGATTGGTGATTATGTTACCCAGACGACGACCGTTACTTGGCTGGAGAATCAAGCGCAAGTTCTTGTCAAAAACAGCGAAATTCCATTAGATTCTGGTTGGCAAGTTTCTGATAATGTGACGGTAGTAAAACGGATGAATGGTTCAATTGTTGATCCTGGACAAATTACCTATAAGTACGTTGAATCTGCCGACCAATTTGATGATGTAATTCCTGATAATGTCATCGAGTGGACAGGTTCGGTTAATGTTAATGTACCGGGGGTTTACACAATTACGGTTGCTTGGAGTGATCCGGTAACAGCCAGCTTCACTGTGACAATTAAGGGAAGTGATGGTAACAACACGGGCAACTCGAACTCGGGTAACAGTAACAGCGGTTCAAACAACACGGGCAACTCGAACTCGGGCAACAGCGGTTCGAACAACACGGGCAACTCGAACTCGGGCAACAGTAACAGTGGTTCGAACAACACGGGCAACTCGAACTCGGATAACAGTAACAGTGGTTCGAACAACACGGGCAACTCAAACTCGGATAACAGCAACAGTAATTTGGTAACAAATGGTCAGGGCAAAGCGCCGAACTTTGGAGCTAGTCAAATGATCGCTGATACGGTTACCGGCAACTTCAATGCTCAGACGAAGGGCACGAAGCCAGCGCCAAATCGGCACTCAGGTTTACCGGCAACGGAGGCGCCTTCAAACGATGCGGTTGTTTTGATTGGGCTGACTGGTATGTTGGCTGCACTAGGTTTGCTTGGTACGAAGAAACATCGTCATGAATCATGATTTTTGAATGAATGACGCAAAGAAGGGCTCGCGATTTCTCGCGGGTCCTTCTTTTTTTCATATTTAATTAACGGTGAATTAAGCGTTCATTTCTTTGGCCGCATATTTATTGATGAAGGCTAATGCGGCTGAGTGCAGGTCATCAAGGGCGGTTGGTTCAACTGGGTAATGGCCACCGTGACGCAACATTTTGACTTCGACTGGGACTTTTTTCACTTGTTCCAAATGGTGTTGACTCAAGCGATATGGGGTCCAACGATCTTCGGCAGGTTGGGTGAGGAGGATTGGGCAAACATCGAAGTCGGTTGCTTCGACAATTAGGTTGTGATGCATGTAGGAATTGAGAAAGGCCAATGAGGAACTGTTAGCAGCGCTTGTCTTGTCGCGCATAAATGCTGCTTGGGCTTCAGGGTTATTGCAGAGGGCGCTCATTTTGGAGGCAGTGCTCATCCGAACTTTCATCCGGCCCAGACCTAAGCTAACAAAACCTGGCAACATTGGTGTCGTGATGTGGCCCATGAACCAATTGCGCGTGGTGGTGTATTGGACGTCTTGATTGCGTTGATCAAGAAACGTCATGCCGATAATGCCGCGAACCTTACCATTTTTGGCAGCGACGTCGTAAGTTTCCATTCCGCCAGCACTCAGGCCATAAATAAAGATCGGCCGATTGTCACGGGCTAGTTCATGGTCAATGTAGTCGCTACCGACCTGAATCCAGTCGTTGTAAGTGATTGGTGTCTTTTGATTAACTTGAGTTAAACCATAAGTTGGCATGTCGATGCAGATGGTTTCGATTTCGTGGTTGGACAGTTTGTACAGTGGCCCACCCATGATCATGGAAATTTGCCGACCGTTGGTGCCGACACCGTGTAGCATCACAACTTTGACTTTAGCATTAGCATTACGGAAAGTGTCTAAATGAATGTTGTTGCCGTGCCAGTCCCACCATTCGTCTCTTGGCATATAGCTGTCACTAAATTGTTCCTCTGCTGTTGTAGGATAAAGAAGTTAATGAGTTGTAGTGAAAGGTAGTGATGATTGTGAGTGAACGAACCATGCATTTATTGGAAGATGCCATCCCGGTATTTAGTGTTTTGGCCGACAAAACGCGGCAGGAAATTTTGTTGAATCTGTTCGACAACGGTGAACAGACCGTCTCAGAGATTACAGGCCGATTGAAATTAACGCAACCAGCTGTTTCTTATCATTTAAAATTGCTGATGGGCGCTAAATTAGTTAATGCGGACAAACGTGGTCGCGAACGCTACTACACCGTTCGGTTTGACGATTCCGTCGCATTGTTAGACGCCTTGCTGACTAGTTTGAAATCTGATGCTAAGCAAATTGATGATTAATTAGCGTGTCGCCAATAAAAAACGTTTAACCTGAAAATATGACCAGCCTGGCGCAAAAGTCAAGGTCGGTCATATGTTGGGCTAAACGTTTTTTTACATACATCTTTTAACATGTAGCAGGTCAATGATCACCACGGGACTAGCCCATCTGTATCAGAGAAAGTCCCATTGATCGTATTATCTGGACTGCTGGCCAAAGCCACGGTGCGGGCGACGCCTTCTTGAACGGTCTTGTTGCCGCCACCACCGGCAAATGTTGTATCGACCCAGCCGGGATTAACGGCGTTGACAGTAATGTTGGTGGTTTTTAATTCGTTAGCTAAATCCACCGTGAACATGTTGACCGCTGTTTTAGAAGCCTGATAGCCCATGGCGCTGTGTTGATAAATACTGGTTGTTGGATCTGAAGCTAGCGTTAGTGAACCAACGGCGCTAGAGATATTCAAGATTTTAGCGAAGGGGGCTTGGCGCAATAATGGAATGAATGCTTGGGTCACCATGACCACGCCGAAGAAATTGACGTCGAAGTCTTTTCTGATGGTGTCGATTGGTAAAGTTGAGGGTTTTTCGTAGTTATCAAGCGCGATCCCAGCATTGTTGATTAAGATGTCTAAGTGACCGTACTGCTGTGTTACTGTTGTCGCGGCTTGGTGAATACTTTTTGCATCGGTGACGTCTAATTCAAGCGAGTCGGCTTCAATTCCCTTGTCACGCAGCTGAGCGACTGCCGCATTGCCTTTGTCAGCATTGCGGGCGGCAACTAGAATATGCTGGCCTAAGTGTCCTAGTTCTAATGCAAGTTCAAAGCCCATTCCCCGGTCAGCACCGGTAATTAATGTTAATTGGCGTGTCATTAAATTGATCTCCTTATGGCTTATATTGTAAGCTCACTGTATACCTCTAACGTAACTAGAGGTCAAATGATTTGAGGCGATTAAGATGATGTTAATTGGACAACTGGCAGCGGAGACTGGATTGTCAATCCGGACCATTCGTTTTTATGAAACTAAAAAAATTGTGTTGCCGACTGCTAGAGACCCGCACGGCAATCGTTTATACGATGACGAAGCGGTTCATTGGACAAAATTTGTTGCTTATTTACGTCAGACAGGCATGTCGCTGGCTGATTTAGCTCATTATCGGCAGTTGGTTGATCAAGGAATCAGTACGCTGCCGGCACGAATCGAGTTACTTAAACAGCAACGGGCCAAAGTCGTTCAACAAATCGAGGCCAAGCGAGTACAGTTGCAACAAATTGATCATAAGTTATCCCACTATCAGTCAGATGCAGAGAGATTTTTATAGGAAAATAGAGGCAGCAGGGTTGCAAATCGAGACAGGTCGTCGTATATTATGAGTGAGCAAACACTCACTTTTAAAAAATGGAGGCAACGACATGGCAGCAGTCATTCAGGTTCATGACCTGCAACAAGGTTATGGCAAAACAGTCATTTTGAAAGATATTAATCTAGACGTTAACGCTGGTCAGATTCTCGCTTTAATCGGTCCCAGCGGCGCCGGAAAGACAACCTTAGTTAGCACAATTATGGGGATGCTAAAGCCGCAGAAAGGCACCGTGACGGTTTTAGACAAGTCTCAATGCCCAACCGCTTGTTATTAGCTAAGATTGGTTACATGGCCCAAACTGATGCATTGTATGGCGCTTTGACGGCTCGCGAGAATTTGAACTTTTTTGGGGCGATGCAGGGCGTTAATCCAGATGAATTAAAGCGCCAAATCCCGCATGCCGCCGAAGTAGTTAATCTGCAGCGTGATTTGGATAAACGCGTCGACGATTACTCTGGTGGGATGAAACGTCGGTTATCGCTTGCAATCGCGCTGATTTCAAGTCCAGAGCTATTGATTTTAGACGAACCCACTGTGGGTATTGATCCAGAATTGCGCCAACAAATTTGGCAAGAATTGCATCGGTTGGCCAAAACCGGTATTACAATCCTATTGACCACTCATGTGATGGAAGATGCGGAAGAGGCTGATGCCTTGATGATGATTCGTAATGGTGAAGCCATTGCTCAAGGCACGCCACAGGAATTGATTAAATCATATGGTGTAGATACGGTTGAAGAAGCCTTTTTGAAAGCTGGGAGGGAACAAGATGCGCACACTAGCAATGATTAAACGTGTTTTATTAGAAATGATTCGTGATAAACGGACCCTAGCATTGATGTTTGTGGCACCCTTATTGATTTTGACCTTAATGTATTTTTTGTTTCAGTCCAATTCGAACACGGTTGCTGACTTAGGCGTCCGCAACGTAGATAGCAGTTTAATTACTGCGATGAAAAGTAAACATGTGCAGTTACATGATTTAAAAAATGACGAATCAGCTAAGACAGTTATCCGCAAACACGATTATGCGGGGGTCCTTTCTCAATCAGGTGACAAACTCACGTTGACTTTACAGAATAGCGACCAGAGCAAGAGCGCGATTTTGAAGAATAGCTTACAAGGTGCTGAAGTTAAATTAAAGATGGAAGCGGCGGCAACGACCATTAAGACGCAAGGCAAAGCGATGCAACAGATGAGTCAGCAGCTTGCTCAATTACAGAAACAAATTGATCCGAATGCGCAACCGCAAGCGAATGGCTTGACCACTATGCAACCAGGGCAGGCCGCTAAAACCACGAAGCTACACACCCACTATCTATATGGTAGTAGTAATTCAACGTTCTTCAATACACTATTGCCAATCATGATTGGTTTTGTGGTTTTCTTCTTTGTCTTTTTGATTTCTGGGATTGCGCTATTGCGTGAACGGACGACAGGCACGCTGTATCGGTTGCTAGCAACGCCTGTTAAACGGGGTGAGATCCTGACGGGTTATCTATCTGGTTATGGGTTATTTGCACTTGTTCAAACGATTCTAATCGTAAGTTTCAGTGTGCTGGCATTCAAGATTCAAATTTTGGGCAGTGTTTGGACGATGCTGGTGATTAATATTTTACTAGCGGGGATTGCACTGACCCTGGGGCTATTGATTTCAACTTTTGCCTCCTCAGAATTTCAGATGGTCCAATTTATCCCGGTTGTTGTCATTCCACAGGTCTTCTTCTCCGGGATTATCCCGATTGATCAAATGGAAAGTTGGTTGCGACCGATCGCCTACATCATGCCATTGTACTATGGGGCTAATTCCATGAGTAATGTAATTGAAAAAGGCGCGACAATCGGTCAGGTGGCCCCAAATCTGTTGGTTTTGTTAGGGTTCATGGTATTGTTCTTGATCTTGAACCTACTAGCAATGCGTAAGTATCGTCAAGTTTAGGAGCGAGAATGATGGCAGTTAAACACAGTGTTGAAACATTATTGGCTGAGAGCTTCAATGAATCTGATTTAACTTCAAAGCAAAAGGCGGTCTTGCGGGCTAGCTTATCCTTATTTTCTGAAAAAGGTTTCGAGCAAACAACAACAACTGATATTGCACGAGTTGCTGGAGTAGCCGAAGGAACGGTTTACAAACGGTTTAAGACCAAGGATGATATTTTAAAGGCGATTATGAGCCCGTTTTTGGCTGAGGTAATTCCTCAATTGATTACGGAATTTACGGATGCCGTGGTGAATGCTTCGTATCCACATTTCGCCGATTTTTTGCAACAAGCAATCGGTAATCGGATGCAATTTGCGCTGGAGAATCGTAAGCAAATTCGCGTCTTCCTCCAAGAACTAACCAAACGGACAAACTCGCAAGAATTAACCATATTGATTCCGGAGCTAGATCAGGTGGTATCTGCGCTGACGACAGTCTTGGATCACTATAAACAACAAGGTGAAGTTGTGGACTGGCCTACAATGCGCATTGCCCGATATATTGCGAGTACCGCAGTGGGTTACATGTTGCCAGCGGTCTTGATGAACCAGTCGTTGAGTGAAGCACAATTGGCGAAATTTAGTCAGGAAGCCACTGAATTTCTTGTTCGGGGATTAACACCAGTCGCTGGTTAAGTGCGATCGTGTTAGAATTAGTGTAATTCAAATTGTGAAAGAAGCTGATGGTATGGCAAAGATTCCCGCACCGTTACAAGCGTTTATTGATACAACCAATCAAGGTGACTCAGATGCTTTCGTGGCGCTATTTACACCCGATGGGGTCATCAATGATTGGGGTAACGAGTACCATGGTACGGAAGAAATTTCCCATTGGAACCAAACCGATAATATTGGCAAGCAATCTCAATTTACGTTACAGGATGCCCAATCGTTGGCACCCGATCAATGGCGATTAATGATTAAAGTGGCTGGTAACGGCTTCAACGGGGTGAGTCCATTTAATTTCACATTGGCCGACGACCAGATTAAATCGATGGTAATTTTACCAAACTAATTGTGGAGATTGAAACAAGAACAAGAACTAAATGTCATTTCTTAAGCTCAATCATCAAAATGCGGGACATAAGTCAAGCGACTCCGCCTAAAAGCGAACTGCCAACGATGAATAAATCATCATCATTCGTAGTTCACCCTTAGTGCTCGTCACTTACGGACTTATGTCCCGTTCTCTTTACGTGGACTATCGTTCATTATGTTAGTGTAATTTGGTCACGAGATAATGCATCCAGTTTTACGGCAATGCTTTGAGGAGTGCCTGTAAATTGCCCAGTGATGTAGCCTTCAATGACGCCGAGAAAGCCGGCTGCCAGAAACGTCAAGGTAACGCGATCAATTGAGTTCTTTTCGTGATGCGCTAATCCCGTTAGTAAATAAGCGCCAAATTTTCGACGAAATGAATAAGAAGCATCACTCGTCAATAGCTTGGCAAATAGCATTCGTTGTTGATCAAGATAGGTGACCCAAATCGTCAACCGTTCCACCGCGGAGAGTTGATCATTGCTATGACTGGCTTGATCCAGTTGCTCAAGTTGTTGATTTGAGAAGGCGTCGATGAGTTCATATTTGTCGTCATAATAAGTATAAAACGCTTTTCGCGAGACATTGGCAGTTTGGCAAATGCCGGTAACCGTCAGTTGGTCAAAATTTTGAGTGGTCAACAGTTGAGCTAGGGCCGCTAATAGTAAGGATTGCGTTCGTTGTGCGCGCGGATCCATATGATTTTCCTCCTGTGCGAGACATTTTGGTAACTATTGTAACTTAAGTAACAGTTGTTTCAAGTTTGTGGTGTTGATTTTTGGCAGCCCCGGCTAAACTATGTCTCGTTGTTAAGTTATTTAGCTCAAGCTTTTGTAAAGGAGTTACCAAACATGGCAAAATTTCAAACAGTTCAATTTAAGGCCCGTCATTTCAATTTAGCTGGAAAATTAGTCTTTCCCGATGATTTTGACCAAGATACGGCTCAAAAAATGCCGGTACCGGCCTTAGTGATCACTCACCCAACTAGTGCTGACATGAACCAAACTTCAACAATTTATGCCACAAAATTAGCAGAGCAGGGTTTCTTGTCCTTGATTTTTGACGCTGCTTATCAAGGCCAAAGCGAGGGTGAACCTCGTTTCATTGAAGATCCGGCTAACCGCACGGAAGACATCATGTACGCGATTGATTACCTAGATACGCTATCGTATGTTGATGGCGATCGAATTGGCGCATTAGGGATTTGCGCTGGTGGTGGTTACACGATTAATGCGGCGAAGGTTGATAAGCGAATTAAGGCGGTGGCAGGGGTCGCAGCTGCTAGCGCTGGTGGTGCTTACCGTGAAGCCTTCGGGCCCGATCAACAGTTGATTGAAACATTGAATAATATTGCTCAACAGCGGACCATTGAGGCTCGTGGTGGTGAAGCGATGATGGGTCAATGGATCCCGAACAGTCAAGCAGAACGTGAAGCTGCTGGAATTGATGATATTGATATCGTCGAAGCGGTCGATTACTATAAAACGCCTCGAGGTGCGGATGAATTTTCACCTAATAAGGTACGCTACACGAGTTTAGCCTTGCTACTGGGTTACGATCCGTTAAACTTAGTAGATAAACTCTTAACGCAACCACTAGAGCTGATTATCGGCGACAAGCCAGGTAGCTTCGGCTCCTATCGCTTTGGTTTTGACGTTTATAATCAAGCGGCTTCAACGCAAAAAGATCTTCTTGTGCTCCACGGAATTTCGCACTATGACTTGTATGACCAACCCAAAGCCGTTGACCCAGCTGTTGAACAGTTAACAAAATTCTTCAATAAATATCTATAAAATTTGATACAAAAAAGTCGCACAATTCTCCTTGTTGTGCGACTTTTCCATTATTTATGAAGCAACATGCCAAAAGGACCAAGTCATGATGATGGCAATGAGGAAGGCGACTACAATAGTTGTTTTACGATAGTAGTTTAATAATGCGATAAATTCTCGAATTAAAGCGCTTGGGAGAAAGAAGAATGAAGTAGGTGAACCGACTCCGGTTGCCGGTAATCCGGCTTTTCGCGCATATAATAAAGCTCGTAAAACATGGTAGTTGTTAGTTGAAAAGACGATCTTTGGCGGCTGAGCGCCTTGCCAATCAGCTTCGATCAAGCGTTTAGAAAATTGCATGTTTTGGAGGGTGTTGCGTGACTGATCTTCCACAATAATCTGCTCATTGGAAATGCCTAAACTTAGTAGGTAATCACGCATTGCTGCCGCTTCGGAAATTGTTTCATCAGGCCCTTGACCACCGCTTACCACGAATTTAGGCTGGCCGCCATTGCGTCGATAATAAATCACGGCTTCATCAACACGCCCCTTTAATAAAGGAGGAATCTGTCCTTTTTTGCCAGACCAAGCGCCTAGCACAATTAAGTAGTCGATCTGTGTTGGTCGATTAAAGAATTGATTTAGCGCGGAATAAATCAGGTAACATAAAAAGAGCGACGAGAAGAAGAGATCTTCCCAGACAAAAATGGCAAGGGGGATTTTGGTTAAACGGGTCGTAGCGCGAATCATTAACCACATGGCAGGCATTAAAATAATTAAATTGGCGCCTAGCATGGCTGATAAGCGACTGGTTAGGCTACGACCCTCGCGGCTGGACATGATCGAAGTATTGCGGATTAAATAAATAATGAAGCCAAAGAATAAACCAGCTAAAGCAAGAACAATAATAAACAGTAAGCTTAGGCCGAGGATCATGGAGCGGGCGGCGATCAAATTAAGGACATAGTCTAAGCCCTGCCAAAATAAGCCAGCACTGAGTAGAACCACTGCAAAAGCCATTAAAGCGCCGACCCAGAAATTAGGGTGACGCAACAGGATAATGCCCGTAATGATAATGATGGCGGCGAGAATTGAAGCGCCGATGATTAACATAACATTCCTCCGTTAAGGCCGGTCGTGAGGACCGACGAAAATTAATTTATATTCTATTATACCAAGGGATTAAGGGCTTAAGAAAAACTTTAGTCATTTACTATAATAAAACAAGTAAAATTAATGCCATTGAGTCATATGAAGTAAAGGAGAGTATTAATGAAGGCACGAAAGTTATCAATGGATGGGTTTTCCATCAAGGTATTAGGAATTCTCTTGATGGTACTTGATCATATTCATGAAGAATTACTGCCTCTGGGTATTCCAACTTGGTTTAATATGTTGGGACGGATTGTGGCGCCGTTATTCCTTTTCCTATCTGTGGAAGGTTTCGTTCACACACACGATCGTAAACGCTATTTATGGCGATTACTGATTGGCTTTTGGATCATGAGCCTTGGCAGCTTCGTATTACAAATGTGGTTGCCCGTAGATGGTGGGCGTTTAGGATTGCTGAATAATATTTTTGGCACGCTGTTTCTAGGCGTGTTTGCAATGCTAGGAATCAGTAAAATTACCGATGGTCGGCGCGATCATAATCGGCATTTGATTTGGCAAGGCATTGGCATTTTAAGTTTAGAAGTTTTACTGTCAGTAATTGGTACAGCAATTTTATTTGTTCCTGAATCAATGCGAGTTGCTGCAGCCCGGGTTTCACAGTTCATTCCCAACTTATTTACCACAGAAGGTGGTCCATTATTTGTTCTATTAGCGATTTTCTTCTATTTATTCAGAAATAATCGTATGGGCCAAATTTTGAGCCTAGTCGTTATTGCGATTATTTTCACCGGTTTTAATTTCCAAGGACTGTTTAGTACAAATTATTCATGGATGATGGTTGGTGCGATCATTCCAATCGCGCTCTACAATGGGCAACGGGGACGTAGTGACAAATGGTTCTTCTACATTTTCTATCCGACCCACATTTGGGCGTTATATTTGATTGCTTATGGGCTTCATCTCACTGGTTATTAGAATTTGACCTAAATAGGTTCGGACAAAAGCAAAAGCTAAATTTTATTTTCAATCTAAATCGCTAACACGCGGGACATCAGTCAAGTGACCCCACTTAAAAGCGAACTTCAAACGATGAGCAAATCATCATTTTAAGTTCGCCCTTAGTGCTCGTCACTTACCGACATGATGTCCCGCGCGTTTTTTACTGGGACTTTTTGAGAGCATTACTATTATCTGACGATCATCAGCCGGTCTGCTATAGTTAGCATAATCTATTTAGAGGTGAGAGCGATGAGGAAAATCTGGCGCCGCCAAGATGTATATTTGATGGGGCTAATGACCGGTGAAGTATTGCTGGGATTGGTTTTGGAGCATGCTTTAGTGAATGAAAAAGTCGCATTAACCATTATTGGCGCGCTGATTGCGATTTTTGTATTTGCAAATGTTATCTGGTTTAAACGAAGCTTGTTAGCCACCGACTGGCATCGATTGAAGCAACAACGTGGGCAGGCAATGATTGGAGTGGTAGTCGTCCTAATTGGCTTCGCCGTCAGTCAGTGGTTGGCTAGCACGCTAGTTCCAGGCGCCGCGGCTGCTCAATCGCCCATAGTTATTCGGATGGCTTCGATCATTGGATTTGTGACGGCCGTCTTAGCACCATTTACAGAAGAAGTCATCTTTCGCTACGAATTATTTTTTCAATTTAGGCGGCAGTCGAGGATCGTTCAGGTCTTGATGGCGTTGATTAGTGCTGGACTATTTGGCACAGTTCACGCAATTTCCGGGGATGGATTATCTTCGATTATTTCGCTAGCCATTGTCGGATTAGTCCTAGTTGGTGTATACGCTTGGACAAAAAATATCTGGATTTCGTTACTGGGTCACTTGGTGTGGAATGTTGCACTAGCGTTGCCATTATTAATTAGTTTATTTCTGCCAGTTGCGTAGTCGGGAACTTAAGGAAGCATCGAATAATAAACCGGATCCTAGCATTTTACTGAACAAAATTTCATAAGGTTAAAATTTACTGGCCGTTTATATTTATTGTGAATCAAATTCAAGCTAAGCAGCCGCGCGATCAGCTGAGCAAACTTTTAATGACGGAGATTGCTGGTTAGTAGTGGATAAATGTCTGAATAACTCTGTTGGTGATTGGCCTGCCACATTAACTAGTGCGATGGCCTAAGCTTATGCTAAATGATTTGTTATTTTTAAGTCGTACATTAATTAAAGTGCATTAGGCTAGTCAAAAGTTCTGAGAAGCCTTGTGTACGATGTCTTCAAAACAGATAATGGGTCTATTGGCAAGACAGAGAGGAGAAACAATGGCTAAAACCGAAGTAGTGGAGTTAACAAACTTAGTCTTAGTGTCTGATAATGAAACAAATCAGATTCTCGTTGAGGATCGTCGAAATCCAGATTGGCCGGGGCTGACCTTTCCCGGTGGGCACATTAAGCCGGGAGAAAGCTTTGTTGATTCGGCCGTCCGGGAAGTCTGGGAAGAAACTGGGTTAACGGTGCATAATCCGATTTTTTGCGGCCTTAAAGAATTTATGGGCGAACATGGCCGTTATATTGTGGCTTTATTTAGAACTGATTCTTTTTCTGGTGAACTGGAATCTTCTTCAGAAGGTGCCGTCAGTTGGATGCGTCGTGATGAGCTATTCGAGCACCAATTTGCGGATGGTGTAGACAAACTTTTAAAAGTTTTTGATCAACATAATCTGTCCGAGCTAAGCTATTTGAACGATCCGAATGGTGAATTTAAATAAGCAGCGGTGTTTAATAATTAAAATTTAACGACCAAGGTTGCTCGAAAATGAGTTTTAAATCGGGTAAGATGAAAACAACAATAGATCGGGATGAATACGGTCTGAACTTGATGATGAAGAGGTAGCAGGATGAAGACAGCCGTGATTACCGATAGCGCCAGTTATTTAGATCCGGAAGTAGCTAAGGCTGCTGGCATATATGTTGTGCCAATTACTGTGATTTTTGGGACCCAGACTTATCTTGAAAATGTGGATATCACCAGTGAGCAATTTTATCAACGCATGCGCGAAGAAAAAATGATGCCATCCACGGCCCAAGTTACGATGATGCAAATGCAGGAAGTATTCGATCAATTGATCGCTGAAGGCTATGATGAAGTGATTAGTATTCATCTATCGAGTGGGATCACTACTTTCTTACAAAACCTGACGGCCTATGTACCTACTGTCAAAGAAATCAAAGTGTATCCGTTTGACTCGCAAATGGCGAGTGCCGGCGAAGCATGGTTGGCGTTAGTTGCTGCTAAGATGGCCAAAGCTGGCAAGCACGCTGCTGAAATTTTGCCAGTGTTAGAACGGCTGCGAGCGACTACTCACGTTTACTTTGTTGTCGATGATTTGAGTCACTTATTGCGCACCGGGCGAATTACGAATAGTTCAGCCTTCGTGGGTAACCTGTTACGAATTAAACCAATTTTGACATTTGAAGACGGCAAAATTGTGGCCTTAACTAAGGAGCGCACTGCTCGGCGTGCATTTCAACGGGTAAAGCAGGATTTTGTTGCTACACTGAGCCAGGAAAATTATCCGGTGCGGGCAGCTATTATTGATGGTAATAATCCAGCAGGCAGCGCTGAGTGGATGAGCGATTTAGCTAGCGATAATTTAACGACTACTGCCGGGGATGTGCAGTTTGAAATTGCACATATCGGACCATCAATTGGTGTTCATACGGGAGAAAAAGTGATGGGTCTCGTGTGGGCAGAAGATTGGCAACGTTTGGTTTGACCGTGTTTGAAAATCAATTCTGCCTATTTAAATAGCCACAATAAAAAGGGTTTCCGCGTAATCGAAACCCTTTTTATTGTGGCTGTATTGATGCGCTGAAGCTAACTGTGTGAGCTGTATTGATGACGCTCAGGCAGTTGACTAACATGAGCCGAATGTGTGACGAAGCGTTGTTTTGGTATGGCGGGGAAGCCAACGGTATCTTCGACAACATATCGTGGACGTGCACGAGACTGTTCGAAGATGCGACTTAAATATTGACCTAAAATGCCAATGCTAAATAATAATAGACTGCCAATTAAGAGATCGACGACTAACAGCCATTGTGTGTTAGAAACAGTGCCCCAAGTGCCAGAAAGTGTTAAACCGGCCGCAATAAAGAGCAAGCCACCGCCTGCCCAGTTTGCAAATTTTAGAGGTAATGCAGAAAATGACGTGATGCCATCAAGCGCAAGCCGAATCATTTTTGAAAGGGGATATTTGGATTCACCCGCTTGTCGTGGGCGTCTGGTATAGGTAACGGAGACTTGTTTAAAGCCAACCCAGCTGACCATTCCCCGAACAAAGGGTGACTGTTCGTTCATGCGATTCAACACGCTGACGACTTTACGGTCCATCAGGCGAAAATCACCAGTATCAATGGGAATCTCTATGCTTGTCAGCTGGTGTAGGATACGATAAAAGGCCTTGGCTGTGAGACGTTTGAACCAAGATTCACCTTCTCGTTGTGCACGTTGACCATATACGACATCGGCACCATGATGCCAGACGTCAATCATTTGTCCAATCACTTCCGGCGGATCTTGCAAATCAGCGTCCATAACGACCACTGCATCGCCGTTGGCATAACGAACCCCTGCAGTAATAGCCAATTGATGCCCGAAATTGCGAGAAAAACGTATTAGACGCATTTCTTGGTGAAAGGTCATTGCCTTACGAATTTTTTCAGCCGTATGGTCGGTGGAACCGTCGTCAACGAAGATGATTTCGTAAGCCTCGGCGCGTTTTTTAATGAATGCGTTCACCATGCGGATGGTGTTCATGATTAGGGCTTCTTCATTAAAGACCGGGAGAACGATTGAAATAAGTTCTTTTTTGGGAGTTGTCATCTTCATCTCATCCTTTCTAATTCAATTTATACAGCGTTCCAGCATTTCCACCCATGCCGCCAATTCGACTGGTATGGGAACAATTGGGTTTCTGATTGGCATTCCGAGGCTTTTGGTTCAGGTCTTTTTTACCTCGACCGCTCTTAAAGCGCCCAGTCAACTTGACTTGTGGCGGAGTTGCACCAGTACTTGCTTTGCCTCTCAGTGCTGCAACGCGAGTACCGGCAGATTTAGCCATGGTGGTATTACGCCCACCATACTTTTTGGCGCTGATTTTGGTTCCATTTTTCTGAACCCATTTAACGATGGCGCTGTTACTATTTCTACCTGAAACATAGAAATATTTGATTTCGCCTTTTTTAACGAGTTGCTTAAAATGTTTAAGTGAAATTGCCTTATCGGTGCCATTAAATCCACCAATAGCCATGACAGCCTTGCCGGTCTTAATGATATATGGCGCCGCTGTACCGGAATCGCTTGTGGCAAAGAGGTATTTGGCATTACCATCATGCTGATCTAGATACTTGATGAGCTTTTGATTGGCAGATTCGTTGCCAATCCCACCACTTTTCCGGGCATTAGTTAATAAATCAGGGCCGGCCGTTGGAATTGCGGCTGATTCAGCGGCCAGAGTGGGAGTCAAGGACCAAAAACTAGGTGCCAAGGCGAGGAGAATTAGTGCCATCAGGCTGACGATGTTAGTGCGTTTTACAGCTTTAAATGAAGTAATGATCACGATAGTAGCTACAATTGACCCTAAGCCAATCAGCCAAGACAACCACGGATAGTCACTGTAAACATACCAGCTTTGTAATGCACCGGTAGAGAGAATTCCACTGGCAAAAAGGTAGCGTTGCCAAAGTTGATGTTGGTTTTTTAATGCCTTAATGAAGACTGTCACCCCGATTCCAGCTAGCACAGCAAGCGGCGGGGCCAACATGATCATATAATATGGGTGAAAGAAACTAGCGATACTGAAGAAACCTGCTACGGGGACTAGCCAAGCAGTCCAGTACCACAACTGCTGTTGGTTAATCGTAGTTTGCCACCATTTTTTCTTGTGGTCAGCTTCATATAAGTAGGCACTAATTAAGCCAGTTAGTGCTAGTGGAAAGAACCAGCTGACTTGCTCACCTAAGGCCTGTTGGAATAACCGGAAAGGTCCAGCGGTTCCAATATTAAAGGCACCTTGACCACCGCCGACACCTTGGCGCCCGGGTCTTCTAGTTGAGTGCTGACCATTCGGGGCATGGTTAGTTTTAGTTGGCAGTATTTTTGATTTACCGGTGACTTTATTAGCAGATTTAGTTGATGCACTCATGCCAGGAAAGCGACTGCCGGTTCCCGTGGACTGCCCGAGTAATCGTTGAGAGCCATTATAGCCAAAAGCTAAGTTTAAGACGGAATTCGTTGATGAACTCCCAATGTAAGGTCGATCTTTGGTACTAGTGTTGTCGACAGCTAGTGGCCAAAATAAAGTGAAGACAGCTAGTGCGATGGTTGCAACAATCAGATGGGCAACCTTTTTTCGCCAAGTGACAGTACTGGCAATCCAATAAAAGAAATACATTGCAGGCAACAACATGAAGGCTTGCAGCATCTTGATGTTGAAGGCAATTCCGATCAGCGCAAAAGCGACCGTTACTTGCCAAGCACGGCGCTTCAGTATGGCTCGTTGTAATGTAAAACCAGCTAAGAGCAGGAAAAAGATCAATGTTGCATCCATGTTGTTTGTTCGCGAATCGGCCACGACGATCGGTGTGATCGTCATAAAGAATGCGCTTAAATTGCCGGCTAACCGGCCAAAGTATGGTCGAACCATCTGGCGAATTAATACCACTGATCCAACACCGAATGCGACGGAAGGCAACACAATGCTCCATCCGTGAAGGCCAAATAATTTGGCTGAGGCGGCCATAAACCAGAGGGCCACCGGCGGCTTATCAACGGTAATAAAACCGGCTGGGTCAAAGCTGGCATACCAAAAGTTATGCCAATTTTTTGTCATACTGACGATTGCAGCGGTGTAAAAATCATTAGCTGATCCTGCCTGCCAGATGTTCCAACCGTATAAAAAGACGGCTAGAACCAGAATTAGAACAAAATACCAATCCCAGTGTTTTAGGTGCTGACGCATGCCACCACTTCCTTTCTTTCGATGGTGGCTTACTATAGCCGCTGGTTCATAAAGCGAGCTTAACGGAAACTGAAATTAAGCTTAAGTAGGTTGTATCTTCTAATCGAAAACAAAAAAACTGAACCCAAGCTACAATGAGTAGCGGGTTCAGCTAATTAAGTTGAATTTATTTATTATTAACTTTAACGATTAAGACATCGACATCAGCATTACGACTAACATAGTTGGTTACAGAACCAACCATTAACCGTTCGACAGCGTTTAATCCAGTCGTTCCCATGACGATTAGCTCGTTGCCATGGTCGTGAGGGAATTCTTTAGAGATAACAGGTTTAGGATTTCCGAAACGAACGTGGATATCCACGTCTTTAACACCAGCATCCTCAGCCTGTTTCTTTAATGTTTCTAGGCGATTTTGCACATCTTCAACGAGACGATAGATGACATCACCACTCACGGCGCCACCATAGCTATCCGAAAATTGGTTGACCTCCAAAACATTTAGAATATCAAGATGGGTTTCGTTACGTTTGGCGACTTCAATCGCCTTTTCCAAAACCGGTTCAGTGGCCTTTGAACCATCGATCGGGGCGAGAACGTTTTTATATTGTTGTAGCATCACTACATGCCGCCTTTCCTCAATTAACTAATACTTTTGCTTGGTATTTATTATACCTTTTCTATGGCTCGTTGTAAGCGATTTAGTCGCCCACTCGTGAAAATAACTGCAAAGTTAGGGAGGCAATGCCAGTATCATCCTGGAAATCAAGGCGACAAAGTTTGTGAAATAAAATTAATAAACAGCGTCAAATTAGTGTTTGTTTCCGCTTTCAGAAAGTGCTAACATCACAGTAGAACTTGTGTTGGATAAAATAAAATCTGAGCGCAAGTAAATTGACGTTTACCAAGATGCCACTAATCAGGAGGATCAATCGCAATGTATTATGTTTCGATGAAGTCACACAATATTGGTGAAAATTTGGCTACTGAGCAGTATTTAATGAATAACAAGAATTTTGACGAACCTTTATTGCTATTTTACTATGAAGAACCTTGTATCATTGTCGGTCGCAACCAAAACACATTGGAAGAAATCAATCAAAAATACGTCCAAGAACATAATATTCGCGTGACCCGAAGACTCTCTGGCGGTGGCGCAGTTTACCAAGATTTGGGCAACCTATGTTTCAGCTTCGTGGTCGATTCCAATAGTGAAGACTTTGGTGATTTTAAGTCCTTTACGCAACCAATCGTGACCGCTTTGCAAAAAATGGGGGCCAAATCTGTAGAGGTGTCTGGACGCAATGATATTCTAGTAGATGGTCGGAAATTCTCAGGTAATGCAATGTATACACGCAATGGGAAGACTTTTTCTCATGGAACCTTAATGTTAGATGTCGATTTGGACGTAGTGACGCATGCTTTAAATGTGCCAGAAGATAAGATCGCTTCCAAGGGGATTAAGTCTGTTCGTTCACGGGTTACCAACTTACGACCATTCTTAGCGCCAGAGTACCAAGACATCGATGTCCCAACATTCCGCGACATCCTATTGAAAGAATTGTTTGGTGTTGATGATTTGACTGAAATCAAGGATCGTGAATATAACGTCACCGATGAAGATCAGAAAGAAATCGACAAGTTGTACGAACAATACTACAATAATTGGGACTGGGTTTACGGTAACTCGCCTGAATTTACGGTGAAAAAGCGACAGCACTTTGACTACGGGACCATTGACGCGCGTCTAAACGTTGAAGACGGGAAGATCAAGCACATCAAATTTTACGGCGATTTCTTCGGACCAGAAGATGTCACTGCCCTAGCTGACCGCCTCACTGAAATTAAGTATGACCGTGATGATCTGCGTAATGCATTAGCGGACGTAGACCTCAGTAAATACTTCGTCGGCATTTCAAAGGATCAACTCATCGATCTGCTGGCATAGAAAGGTTTTTAGCTAGATGAGAGATGTTCGAGTTGTTAGTTTGACGATTGCCGGGTGGATCTTTTATACGATTGTAAACGCGGGGGTATCCTTTGGCTTTGGCGGTAGCGCTAGTAGTCATTGGCCCGCGTTTTTGGCTAACGAGGTATTGATGCTTGTGCTAGTGGCCATTCCGGTGTTGATGTTTACCTTTAATTGGCGTTTTTCAGTTTATCCACAGGCCTTTGTTTTGTTGATTTTTTCAGCGGTACTCTTGCTAGCAGTCGTGAAGACATTCAGTGGACATGGAGTCGTGTTTATTAATGTGGTGATTGATTTATTCGCGGTAATTGGCTTGGTGACGAACTTTGAAGCCTTTGTGGCCGGAGCACGTTTTCGCCGGAACTACGAAGAAAATAACCGTATCTGGGTGGCTAAAGAAGCTGCCAAGAAACAACAATCGCAAAAGGGGCATAAATAATGGATATACAAGTTGCCGATTTTTTAACCGCAATTAAAGATGAGACATATGCGGCATACGCTGATACGGCTACGTTCGCACAGTTAAATGATACGCCGACAGAAGTGATGCAAGCGAGCTTTGATTTTGCTTTAAAGCAGCTACAGGCTGGTAAGCTATTCCAAGCTCGCGTTGATGTTACAGGATTTCACGATGTTGAAATCAATGTTCGTCTGGAAAGTTCGGTGATTAATTTGCCATTTGCCTACGTGAATGAAATTGATAAAATGCTGGATGCGGACGCGGTGTTACCAGTAAATGTGTACATGATCTTTGATTCTCCAGCGATTAACGTGTCTAAAATGCGGATTGACATGGCAAGTTCAGTGCAAGCGTTCTTAGATGATAACGAGTCAGTTACAGAAAAAGTAATCGATTGGCTACGAGAACAAGTGGAACGACTGACGATTGCAGAAGCTGACGATGAAGAACAGACGGACTAAAATAAAATAGCCCAGGCCGAAACAAACTAGGGTGATATAGTTGCACAAAAATAATCACGATCCTCAAAAATGCGGATCGTGATTATTTTTTTTTACAGGCTTAATTGATAATAATGTTATTAATCTTCAGCGAAGGCATCTGTCCATTCACGAATAAAGCGAACCGCTTCGTGAATGATAATTGGTAACAATGCAATCCCGATACAAATAAATGTGAAGTAGTTTTTAACAAATTGAGTTTTACCGAAGAAAAAGCCAGCCAATGTTGCCACAAGGATCCAACAACTGACGCCAATGGTGTTAAATAGGTGGAATTGCTTACGGTCCATGTTGGTCTCTCCGGCAATTAGTGGCATGAACAGCCCGATGATAGGAATAAACCGGGCGATGATTAAGAAGCTACCGCCATAGCGTTTAAAGTATGCTTCGGATTGAGACAGGCGATGCATTGCTTTGGAGGGCGATTTACCTGCGGCGGCCTCTTTTTTACGATGAGTGTTTGTTTTATCATTTAATTTTAAACCGGCCCGAAATTTGATGATCGAACCGACTAGCGTAACCGTAATAAAGCCGACAAGCAGGATATAAATACTTAGTACCGAGCTATGATTGGCAGAAATGGCGCCAGCGACGAATAGTAATGATTGGGCTGGTAAAAATGAAAATAATAAGTAGGCACTTTCTAGAAAAAGGACCCCAAATAAGACGACGTATCCCCAGTAGTTAAAGTGGTTCGTCCATGGAACCAGATAATTTAATGGATGAAAGACAAAATCTAATACCCAGGCAAGTTTTGTTGAAGCAATAAAATTAGTCATGCGTTTATCATACCGACATTTTTGATGGGTGTCGAGCAATGTGAGTGGTGGAAAGACGTTAATTTTCAGCAGTTGGAATCTTATACTAGTGCCAGATTAGACTTTTACAATGTTGTTCCCTGGTCGACGAACCTGAACGCCACGGCATTCAGGTGCTACGTTCAGCATGGTTTACTTTGCGATTAATTCACTTATATTTCGAAGAAAGACATGATCTTGTCCGACCGTGATCACCAGTGTCCTTAAGCTTATTAAACAAGTCAAACACCGCCGTCTGTTTGTCGTCTGACTCAGTGATTTGCTGATCGTTCACCTATGTAGACCGATTTGCCGTTTAAAGCTCGAAGCCCAAGCGGACTTTTAGTACGATAATTTTCTCTTATTTGCACTTTTAATTTAGCCGTGTTAAACTTTTTCTATGCGATGAGTCGAGATCAGCCAGGCGGCATTTTGTCGTTTCTCTGCGGAGACTAGTGGCTATCGAAGTTAGGGGCACGTTTTTCCAACGCATTTTGGAGTGCTTGATCGTTTGTGTTGTGGAACACGGCGGTCTGCCCACCGACTACTATTGGGTACTAACATCTCAGTTCTTCTTCATTGAAGAACCCCTTAAGTTCAGGAGGGTAATTACTGAACACGCCAAACATGTCTCTCACTGAAAAGTGAGGGACTTTTTTGATCGCGGGAACTTTGTTGCTTAAAGTTACAGCCTTAAAAGGCCCAGTAGTTATGATACACTAATGCTAATGATTAATAGTTGCTTAACCTTGTAAAATAAAGTTGAGCGATCACTTAGGGGGTCGAGCTATGGAGCTGGGAACATTGCATCATATCGCGATTGTGGTTTCAAACTACGCAAAAGCCAAGGATTTTTATATGACCAAATTGGGGTTTCAACTGGTCAGCGAGTATGATCGGCCAGTCAAGCATGACACAGTGATGATGTTAGTGGCTGGCAACGTGCAAATCGAGCTGTTTGTCCGCCCAAATAGTCCGTCCCGGCTAAGCTATCCAGAGGCATTGGGATTACGGCACATCGCCTTTCAAGTCAACGATGTGGCTCAAACAGTGATTGAACTAGCTGAACTTGGTGTCAAGGCGGAACCGATTCGGCATGATGAGTTCACGGGTAAAGCAATGACGTTTATTCAAGATCCGGATGGTCAGCCGATTGAGTTACACGAATAGCACAGGATCATGTTAGCGCTTAATGGGTTGAAAACCTAGGTTAGGATCAGGTTAAACGATTAGAATTCCGGCCACTTACTGAGTCGTCGCCTGCTACGTTCAACTTGGTCTACTTTCCGGTTCCCAATTTGACTGCCGCCTAATTTGTCCAGTCAACTAAATAGAACGCTCACCTGCTGTCGATGCAAGGTGAGCGTTCTTTTAATTGGCTGGATTTTAGATGATGAAAACTAAGCGTCCGCCATGTTCTTAATGTAAGCCGCATGTTGCGCAGGATCGAATTGCTTTTCAGCTTTTCCAATCACCAACGTGGCCACTGAATTACCGATCACGTTAACGGTGGTCCGCCCCATATCAACAAGCCGGTCAATACCGGCAATGACGGCCAATCCCTCAACAGGGACGCCAATGGATGAAATGGTGGCAATCAGTACGATGAAGGAAGCACCTGGTACCCCCGCCATCCCTTTACTGGTCACCATCAGTAGTAGGACTAAGAGTAACTGCTGGGTGAATGAAAGGGGAATGTGATATACATCAGCCAAAAATAACGCGGCTAATGTTTGGTAAATGGCAGAACCATCGAGGTTGAAAGTGTATCCGATTGGAATGACAAATGAGGTCACTGAGTTGCTAGCACCATAATGTTGCAACTTAGCCATCGTCTTAGGTATGACAGCTTCTGAACTTGCTGTGGAAAAGGCGAGAATCAATTCTTCCTTGAAGACTCGCAAAATTTCCAACAAGTTAAAGCCGAACAATCGTGCGACGAGGTTAAGCGCGATGAGAACGAATAAGATCATGGTCATATACGCTAAGGCAATGAATAGACCGAGCGGTTGGAGGACACCAAGCCCCAATTGAGCAACAGTAGCAGCCATCAAAGCACCGGCACCGATGGGGGATAGCTGCATGATCCAGTCTGTAATTTTAAACATTACTTCGGAAATGGCACGAAGTAAATCAACGATAATCCGCCCCTTTTCCCCAATCGCTGCTGTGCCAACACCGAAAAAGACGCAAAAGAACACCACTGCAATCATATTGTTCGTCGACAAGGCTTTGAAAAAGTTACTGGGGATGATGTTGGAAATTACCGCCCAAGCGCCATGGCCTTCTTGTTGATGAGCGGTATTGATCATTGAAGAAATGTCTGTCTTAGGAATGGCCTTGATATCGATTAGGTGGCCAAAATGGAAGAGGTTGCCGGCCAATAGACCAAAGCCGATGGCAATCAACGTCATTGTAAAGAAGTATAAGAGTGTTTTACCACCAATGCGGCCCAGCTTTTGAATATCCCCAATGTTTGCTACGCCGACGGTCAGACAAGAAATGACTAACGGTAGCACAATCATTTGAATTAGACCGATGAATAGGGCGCCAATGTGCTGAAAAGCACTAATTGCAGGGGCTTGCTTATAAAAAATAACCCCGAGAATAATTCCGATTGCTAAACCAATGAGAATCTGCCAGCCAAGTGTTGGCCGTCTTTTTAAAATTGTTTGCATCTGGACCCCTCCAAATAATTAAGAACGATTACTTGATAGTATAGCATGATCATTCGTTATTTGGCGATGACTTTTTGAGCAGAACCAAACATTGTATGTAAAAAACGCTCAGAACCCACGCAGTCTTTGAAGCGTGGGGGCCGGGCATCTACTAATGTCTGTTTCGTGGTGATTAGCGTTGAAAATATTGAAATAGATTATAACAACCAATTAGGGCAAGAACCGTGCCAAAAGCACTGGTTGCCAGTTGTTTAGCCCATAGACCAAAGCCGAGTAGGATTAGGCCAGCTCCAAGAAAGCCAAGTGCGTCACGGAGTTCTTGTTTCATTTAGTTTAGCCTCACTTTACGATGTACACCCGGTCCTTAATCAGATCGAAGTCATGAAAATGTCGGTTTAAGTCAGCATTTTCAGTTAATTTTGCGTGTTGCCAAAATGCTGTTGAGCCAGTGGCGCCCCCTTTTTCACCGATGACGATCAATTGAGGCGCATTTGGAAGCTGGCGAACAGCTTGCAGAACTTGCCAGTCGATCTCTTGACCATCTGGTGACCAGCTCATAATAATCGCGTCCACATTCGTACCATACTTGGCGATTGCTGCTAAAGCATCCAGTGGTTCAACTTCGATGACTGGATGCCTGCCTGTTTCATTTTCGTTAGTCCAAGCAGTGGAATCAGTGACGTATAAAGTTTGATTGGCGTCGTGATCGCGCAATCCTTTAGAAATATAACCATTACCAGCCATGAGTTCTAGCGTGGGAACACCTTTGAGATAGTTGCTCAAATCATTAGTGAAGGGCGCAGAAATATAAGCCCACATACCATACGTCGCTTCTAAATAATCACGAAAGTCGCGTAATTGATGGTCTAATTTCGGCAAGGCCGCGGAGAGTGTTGCCCATTTTTGGTCGCCGATTGGATCACCTAGTGGATACTTAGCTAAGAGGGTTTGGTAGATCGTATCTTGATAATTATCGGGCAACAGTAACGGTGGTAATGGTTGGGGCAATAACCCAGCTGCCAGTAAGCGATCAGCTTCTAGGACTTGGTTAATGAGAAAGACGGCCGCACTATAATCAGTAAACTGCTCGCGAAAGGCCTGCATTTTGGTGATGTAATCGGAGTTTGATCGCGGGGCTAGGTGAGGTTGCCTGACGTGTGGAAATTGGCGTTTTAACTTCTTACGTTGTTTTGGATTCATTTACAAACTCCTTCAAGGTTCATCATAACCGAGATCAAGCTCTTCTTGATGGTCGATGGGAACGTCACGTTGCCGGGTTTGGCGACCATGCATGAATCCTTCAATCAATTGATAAATATCATAACGATTTTGACTGCTCAAGGCTTCGCCATTAAAGGTCAGCCGTTTGCCGGATAAAAACAAGCGACCGAGATCATACTCATCTTGCTCGGCCTTACCTGTTAAATAGTCCAATGAGACATCCAAATATTCAGATAACTTACGGACTTCAATGTAAGTGGGTGTGCGCACACCGCGTTCCCAGTTACCGAGCTGCGAAGCCGTATTTGGTCGTTCATTAGGTGCTAGATGTTGATTTAATGCATCTGCTAGTTGATCAAGGGTGATATTGCGGCCGCGACGTAAAGCTCGCAAACGATCAGGAAACATGGGATCACTTTCTTTCTGTAATGGCATTTTGTTCGAGCCACGTTAAAATGGCTTGATAGACGAGCTGCCGGTCATCCTCATTTAAAATTTCATGACGCATGCCCGGCCAAATTTTCAAGCTGACGTTTCGATGGCCAGCGTTAATGAGGTGTTTAACGTGCTGGCGCGGCCCAATACTAAAGCCGCCTACAGGATCTTCTTGTCCGCTGGTAAATAAGATGGGCAACGTTAATGGGATACCGTTAAACCAATGATGATGGGTAGAGAGCGTGGCCATTCGAAATAAGATGGAAAAACCATTGTTGGTAAAGGTGAAACCTGACAACGGATCTTCGTTATAGCGCTGCACATTTTGTGGATTAGCCGATAACCATTGAAAAGGTGAGGATTCTGGAAAACGTTTGGCATAACCACCAAATGCTAGGTTGTCTAACATATGATTCGGGTGACGTGGTGCAAAAAAGTTGAAGATTGCGACTACTGGACGAACGATTGCCAACGCCGGATGGTAAGCAGCTGAACCGATAATGACAGCGGCATCAACCCAAGCACCATAATGTGTGAGATATAATTGTGTCATCATAGCGCCCATCGAATGCCCAATAATGATGTGGGGGATGCCGGGATACTCATGACGTAGCTGTTTGGTCAGTGTGAATTCGTCATCGATTAAGTGTTCAATAGCTTGATGCTTGCCAAAGTAGCCCAAAGGGGTCTGGCCGACGGAATGACCGTGTCCTAAATGATTATCACCAGCAACTACCCAGCCATGAGCAGCCAAAAACTCGGCAAATTCTGCGTAACGATCGATATGTTCAGCCATTCCGTGGACGATTTGTACGGTACCGACAATGTCCACGACATTATCGGGTGTCCAGCGACGTGCTTCTAATTCATGGCGCCGATCAGTTGAAGGAAAGGAAAAGGTCGTGACTGTCATGAAAACCTCCCAGTTATTTGACGAAGGGATCAGATAGCTCGATAAAGCGATTAATATCTTTTCGGACTAAATTGGCGCCGTTTTGCCAGAAGCCTGGTTGAGTTAAGTCCACGTCTAAGTGCTTTTTAGCGAGCGCTTCCGTTGACATATTTGCTGTGTCACGCAGTAAGGCAATGTAACGCTCCTCGAAGTCACCCCCGTCGGCTTGCGCTTTGGCATAGATGCCTAGGCTGAATAGATAGCCAAATGTATAAGGAAAATTATAAAAGGGGATATCGTCAATATAAAAGTGCAATTTGCTAGCCCAAAAATGGGGATGATAGGTGCCCAAGTGGTTTGAAAAGGCCCATTTTTGAGCGGCCAGCATCAATTCGTTTAATCGAGCAGGTGTGACAAGACCCTGTTGTCGTTCTTTGTAAAAGTTTGTTTCAAATAAGTAGCGTGCACGAATATTCATGAACATCGCTACAGGATTCGTCATTTTCGCATCAAGCAGATTAATTTGTTCGCCGACAGAGGTGGCCGCGTTAACGTTGGCGTCCGCGACAATTAATTCGGCAAATGTGGACGCAGTTTCTGCCACATTCATCGCATAGTCGCGCCGCATCTCGGGTAAGTCCTTGACCATATCATAGTGAAAAGCGTGGCCTAACTCATGGGCGATGGTCGCCGCATCATCAGGCGTGCCGGTATAAGTCATGAGGATTCTTGATTCTTGGCGTTCTGGCAGTTCAACCATGTAGCCACCAGGTTGTTTGCCTGGGCGATCTTCTACTTCAATCCAGGCGTGGTCAAAGGCGCGTTGAGCTAAGGCCGCCATTTTTGGACTAAACTTGTTAAAGTTAGTGACAATAAAATCAGCAGCGTCGTCGTAACTTAGGCTTTGACTGTGATAACCGTCGACCATAATTGGCGCCGTTTGATCTTGCCAGTCATAATGATCTTTGCCCAGCAAAGCAGCTTTGCGATCCATGTAGGGGATAAACATGTCTTTATTGGCTTCAACGACATTCCACATGGTGCTTAATGTCCGACGACTCATTCGACTGAGTTCGAGCGGTCGCTTTAAAAAATCGTCAACATGATGAAGTTGATAATTTTGTAAACGAAAGCCCGCTAAGTGGTTCAAAGTATCGCCAACGATGCTTTCTTGGGCTCCCCAAGCCTCTTCATAGGCAGGCATCAGATGATCACGAGTGGCATTCTGTGGTGCGCCAGTGAGCTGATTTAGTGCTTGCCCAGCTGACAATGTTGTAGTGTGACCATCAGCGTTTTGATAGGGAACCTCGATTTTACCAGCGATGGTGTCATAATGATGGCTCCAACCGGAAAAACCATCGATGGACAATTTGTTGATCATGCTCTCGGTGGCTGGATCCAGCTGTTCGAGGGCCTTGTTGGCGAATTTCACTCAGATTGAAGCTGATTTCCTCAAAATCCGATTGGCTCAATAATTGTTTAAAATCGTCTTCGCTCAAATCGGCCAGTTGTTTGCCAAATTTAACTTCGAGGTCGTCAAAGTTGGTTTTAACCGTCGTCAATTGAGCCAATTTGGGTGGAATGGCGGGATTATTAAAGTCCGCTGAAAGATGAGCTGACCAGAAAACATCCAACTCCTTTAAACCATCAGCGATGGCATTGCGAGCGGTTAGGTAAGCCTGTAGTCCCGTAAAAGCTGGGGCGTCTTCAACCAAATCTAGTTCTGCTTGCGAAATCGTTAAGGCGTTAATTTGCTTTGCCAATGCTGATAAGCGGTCGTTGGCGGCTGGCGAATCATAGCCACCCGGGAAAATGCTTTCTAGATCCCAAGTTTGTTGATATTTCATCTTAATCCCTCCATCAAGGCTGATATTACCGTTATTATACCAGTCCTAACGATACACGAACGCCTTAATTGTAGGCGGTTGCATTCTATTAGTCTGTGGCCGACTAACTTGTCTCGATTTGAAGTAAGTGTTACAGTGTGAAAACTGGGTTAGGGGGTTAACAGTTTTGACAAAACATCGCATGAAACATTCATCTACTAAGGTTAGACGACACCATCGTGGACTGTGGATCAGTCTGGTTGTAGTTGTTATCCTGCTGGTCGTGGGTCTAATTGGCGCAGGCAATTATTTTTTTCAGGTAGCAGAAGTTCGCAGTCATAAAGCCTTTATTCATAATGGGGCCTTGAAACGAAGTGACCCGTTATATGAACAAGATAAATGGTTTAAAGAACAGCCTAAACAGACTTGGCGCCAGACGACACCAGATCATCTCAAACTAGTTGCCAATTATTTGCCAGCTACAAAAGCGACCAATAAGACCGTGGTCATTGCACATGGGTTTGGTGGTGACAAAGAAAAAATGTCCGCTTACGGGACGATGTTTCATCGTATGGGCTACAACGTCCTGATCCCAGATGATCGAGCTGCGGGCCAATCACAGGGCAAATACATCGGATATGGCTGGCTGGACCGCAAAGATTATTTGCGTTGGTTAAAAATGGTGGTGAACAAAAATGGTCAAAATAGTCAGATCGTGATGTTTGGTGTCTCAATGGGTGGGGCCACAACCATGATGGTTAGTGGCGAACATGATGTGCCCAAACAGGTTAAGGCTTATGTCGAAGATTGTGGCTATACGACGGTCGAAGATGAGATTAACTACCAAGCCAAAGCCATGTATAATCTACCTTCATGGCCATTAGTGCCAGTTGTGAGTGCAATCAGTCAGTTGCGAGCTGGCTATAATTATCGTGAGGCTAGTGCAGTGAAGGCTGTGGCTCATAATCGACGACCAATCATGTTTATTCATGGTTCGAAAGATAAATTTGTGCCAACGAAGATGGTCTACACGTTATATCATGCCGCCAACGAACCGAAGCAATTGTGGGTAGTTAAAGGCGCGGGCCATGCTGCATCATTTAGCAAAAATCCGCATGTTTACCAAGTTCGGATAACAAAGTTTTTAGACCGGTACATTAAATGATGTCAACTTGACTCCTAGATAACGAATAAAAGCGTTCCTAATCCTTGCCTAAGTCAGACAAGGATTAGGAACGCTCTATTTTAGTGGAATTAATTCTTAAGGGGGCATCTTTGAAAAAAGTCATGAGGCACTTAGGACTACTAATGCAGCAGGGTCAGGCTGTTAGTCAGTGGCATTCTGGTTGTATAAAGCGTATTAATTGGTGAATCAGTTGGAATACCAAGCGCAATGCCCATGGCCAGTAGTTGCGTTGCTTGCAGATTTGTTTCCTGTCGAACGATATCTGGATAACGCACAAGTTCATAGGCAGGAATTGAACCAATTCCATGGTCTGTTGCGCTTAACGCTAGCGTTTGGCCGACAGCACCGAGGTCGTATAAGGACCATCCTGTTGCATTTTGAGGAACGGTTAGATAAACGATAGCAGCTGCATTGAAAAGCGTGGCTTGAGCTTGTGAAAAGGTCGCGATTCCCTGCGGATCCTTATTAAGGGTTTCATTAACTTGTTGATTCCAATTTTCCATGTTTTGTTGCGCTTCGCGAGCAAAATCGTTACGGTGGGCGACGCTTAAATCGGCTGTGCCACCACGTCCAGCGACAGCGCGCTCGTAGTGACGTTTTTTGATGCGCTTGAGCGTAGCACCGGTGACGATAGTGATGTGCCAGGGCTGGGAATTCGCCCAAGATGGGGCGCGTGTGGCATCTGTTACAAGTTGCTCCAAGACGGTTGAATCGAGGGGGGTATCTTTAAAAGTGCGAATTGATCGGCGCTGATACACGACATCGTGAAATTCCATAATGGACTATCCTCCTTTCGTCTATCCAGCAGTTGGCGTTAAGCCAGGTAAAGGGATTGCGCCACCATAGCCATTTGGATCCAGATAAGTTGCGATTAGCGGTTGGGGAAGTTGGACATTTAAAATCCGTTGATTGGCCATTGTGGTGACGATATTCGCTTCTTTTCCAGCAGCAATTTTGGGTGTAAATTGCGGATCAATTAAAGCTGCTCGCGCAATGTAAAAACCATCGGCGAGCTGGCGAGCTCGGCGACCATCCGCAGCCGTGTGAATTTGTGAACCGATAAAGACGGGAATTGACTGTGATAGCGCTTGACGCAAGAGTTGGGCGAACGTGGCAGTGTGGTTAGCTGGTACAGCCTCATAGTTATATTGGGCACCCGTTAAAGAGACATTAAGATAGTCAAAGCCAATTTTTTTGGCCGCTTTAATCTGCGTCAACATGTCGTCAATCGTGTAACCGACTGTTTGACCATGAATCTCTTCTGGGCTAATACGCAGACCTAAAATAAAATCCGGTCGATGAGCTTGTTTGATCGTGTCTGCGACAGCTTGTAATACAGCCAGCGGCAGTGCAGCACGTTTATTTAGTGATCCACCCCAAGCATCAGTACGGCGATTGGAATAACTAGAAAAGAACTGTTGTAATAAATCATGGTTGCAATTATGAATTTCAACACCGTCAAATCCAGCCGCCATTGCGCGTTTAGTCGCAGTCGCAAAGTCATTCACAACCTGTTGGATATCGGATTCTGTCATTTTAGCAACAGGATAAGCTAACCACGGAAAGTCGCGTGCACTTGGCGCGTAAACGGTCAGCCCGTTAGCCTGTGAGACTTTACTTTCCCGTCCACCATGGCTAAGTTGTAAGATTGCTTTGTTATGATGATGATTCATTGCTGCTGCGTAACGTTTGAGACCAAGAATCGTATCATCGGTTGCGACGCTTAATTGACCAGGTTCCACCAGACCAGCGGCACTCACGGCTGCATAACCGGTAACTAAGATTCCGGCAACGTTGGATCGTGCTTTCATGTAATTGACTTGAGCATCAGTGACTCGCCCATGAGTGTCTGCGGAACGATCACACATGGGGGCCATCATGACTCGGTTGCTAAGGGTGACTCCGTTTGCTAGAGTCAGAGGATCAAGAATTGGATTTGTCATAATTTTCCTCCGAAAGACGTGATTATCAAACGTACCATTTGACGTTCTGGAGAGAGAATACCGAAGAATAATTAGAATAGAAACATACACTTACAGGCAAATGTATGGTGACGAAAGGTGAACCATGGTTGAAAATACAAAACGACGGATTATTGAAACCTTCTTGAATTTGACAACCTCCATGTCCGTGCAAAAGATTTCTATTGCTCGGTTGATGCGTGATATGAAGCTCCAGCGAGAGACCTACTATTACTATTTTAATGACAAGTACGCGCTAATTGAGGCAAGTTTGGCCATGCTACTATTTGATAGCTATGACCAGTTAATTAATGATCGTTCATTGGACACTGCCAATCGGGCCGTTTTAGCGCAGATTAAAGCCCATCCGAATTTTTTCAATGATCTGCTAAGTAATCAAAATGAGTACATGTTCAAACGGCTCTATTGTCAGACCTCATTAGCGGCCATTAATCGGTACTTAGACGCAAACTTTCGGCAAGTACCTGAGACGGTTCGCTTCGCCGGAAAATTCTATATTTATGCAGTCAATAACGTCGTTTATGAGTGGGTCCAATCGGGGATGAAGACGGATCCAGAAGCATTAGTTCGTCAATTTTCGCTGAGCATTCCAGTTGCCCTAGTGCCATACTTTAAGACAACCCAAGAAATTGAGGAGAAAAGCTAATGAAATTTTTTATTATTGGTGGCGTGGCCGAGCCGGTCAAATATTAGCGAAACAATTAGTTAATGAAGTTCATACCGTGATCGTTGGTGTACACGAACACAAGCCATTAGCTGATGTTGTGGCAACATTAGCCGGTTTATTAAAAGCCGATAATACGGTCCGCGAGGTTATCACAATGCATGCAGGGGGTAAACCAATTCAATAAGCAATTAATTGAACAGAACTGAAAAAGAGAGCGGGACATAAGTCGGTAAGTGATGAGCACTAAAAGCGAACTGAGAATGATGATGGTTATTCATCGTTGGCAGTTCGCTTTTAGGCGGAGTCACTTGACTTATGTCCCGTGTTTGGGCTATTTAGATTATAGTTTTGTCCCAGACTCTTTAATGAATGATCACAACTGGTACTCGTTAAAGCGAATCATGCGGCTTTATTTTTGATAGAAAGATTTCTCATTACGATTAAATATCATCGACGGTTACTTTCTATTTAGTTGACGATCACTGATTGGCTTGCCGGTGGGAAGATTAATAACTTCTTTGCATTGGAACCTCCATATGATGATTAATGAACTATTGAAACCAAATTGGCATGTCAATTAGGCCGATCCAACCATATTGAAATGCCTGTCTGACCTGGTTGTTTAACTCGGCAAGAATTTGAGCTTGTTGTTTGGTGAAATGATACTGTTTCAAAAGGGCAATCCGCTCAAACGCTTTGTTCATCCTTGCGATTGCCTCAGGCACCTGTCGATATTGTTGGGCAAGCTTGTCCGGTTCGTTGATGGTTTTATAGGTAACTGAGACGATCTGCTGTAAGGCGATTTGGTCGAGAGGGAGACTTTGATAGAAATCATTCAGTAATTGATTAACATCTTGAAGTGCGCGTATTTTTTTATCTTCGTTCATTCGATGGTCTCCAAAAAAACTTTGTTTATCAAAGACTTGGGCTGATGTAGCTTGATAAATGAAGCATAGCTCTAAAACTCATAAGATGATAACAATCTTGTTTTTTCGTCAATAAAAAATCGCTGAGCGCAGCCAATTTTGTGCGCGTCAGCGATTTTTTAATGAAACGGGATATTAGGCCAAGCCGCTAAATAGTAAAAGCTGTAGCCCAATTAGTGCGATGCCGCCAACAAGATAGTTCCACCAGGGGGTGCTCATGATTGTCAGATGGGTTCGCGGGGCATTTTCAGAAAATCCATGGGAAGTCATAGCCTCGGCTAGATTTTCAGACCAATTTAAGGCGGCAACGATTGCTTTAAATAATAGTTGTGGCGACCAGAAGTGCAACGTGATGCCGCGCATTTGTGCGCTAGATCGGATGATGCTAACCTCGCTGCGAATTTTAGGAACAAAGTTAAAGGCACCGAGCATTCCGTAGACAAAGGTCGTCGGAATATGAGCATTTTGTTCTAATGAGGCTAACGTCGCTGAAGTACTGGTGGAAAAGTTAAATAGCCCGCCTAAAAAGGCGTAGGCGTAAATCCGGCTGGACATGACCCAAGCAAAGTGGACGCTTTGGGTAGTTGAAAAGTAACGAATTGAAAACCAGATACCAACGGCGGGAATTAATGGGACTAGTGCTAAGCGAACGTAAGCTAACACAGGAGCTCGTTGCCATAGCATAGTCAAAATTGAAATCAAAATAATGATGACATTAGCCCATATTACCGCGGTGAACGAAATTTCAACACCGACGATGAGGACTAAAGCTAATAATAGCGTTGGATTCATAATGAAGCCTCATAAGTTAGGTGTTGTTGGTCGAGATTAAGATGAAGATCAGCAAAGGCAGCTACATTGGTCAGCTGATGGGTAATCATGAGGACGGTGCGGCCGTCTTGATGAACCGCTTCCTGTAATAATTTCAACACGGTTTGTTCCGAAATCAGGTCTAAACCAGTGAGCGGTTCATCCAGCAGCAGCGTAGGGGTACCCATAATCAGCATGGATAAAATTTGGAGCTTTTTCTTTTGGCCTTCGCTGAGTGAATAAACGACTTGATCGCCGCGACCGGCTAAGTTAAGTTGCTCAAGGGCTGTAGTTGTTCGCGTGGTTGTCCAAGCCGAACTGACTTGTTGGCGATGGCTCATGGCAAGTTCTTCGGCCACAGTAATATTTAGGAATTGGCTGGTGGCCTGTTGAAAGACTAGGGCAACCTGTTTAGCATAACGTGCGCGTCGTTGCTTGCTTACTTGTTGATCTTGCCAAGTGAGTGAACCGTGATAGTTTTGCAAACGAACGAGGGCGTTAAAAAGGGTCGACTTGCCAGTTCCGTTAGCACCGGTAATGACCGTCAACTGATTAGCGAAAAGGTCGAGCGACTCTTGAATGATCAAGGGACTTTGATGCCCGACAGAAAAATTGTGTAATTTAAATACTGGTTCAAGCGTGGCGGAATCTGGCAATAATAGAGGTTGTTGCTGATGTTGATGCTGGTCAAAGTCAGCAAAGCGTGCCATTGCTTCGGCGTCATCAGCAAGGTGGACGCGCCGTTTTTCCGGATCGAGAATAAACAATTGATTGATCCGCGCTTGGTAATCAGATAAATCGTGATCCGCGATGAGAATGGTTTTACCATGCTGGTCAACAAGCTTGGTTAATTGTGCCAATAAAAAGCGCCGTGCAGCTGGATCAACATTTGCGAATGGTTCATCCAATAAAATGACTTGTGCATTAAGTGCGACAATGACTGCCAAAGATACCTTTTGCTGTTCCCCACCAGAAAGGGTTGTAAATTGACGGTCAGCGAAGGCAGTAACGCCAGCGAATTCAAGTGCCGTTTTTACTCGACTCGGAATGTCAGTTACGGGCACTTGTAAGTTCTCCAAGGTAAAGATAAGTTCTTCACGTGGTGTTTGCATAGCGAACTGTTCACTGGGATTTTGAAACATCATCGAGACGAGTTGTGCGCGTTTGGCGGGAATCATCTCGGCAATGGCTTGCTGATTGACGGTTACCGTGCCAGATGTTTGAATACCAGTGAAACTTGGATATAAACCAGCAATGAGCTTGAGGAGGGTTGATTTGCCAGTTCCAGAAGGACCCGTTAATAAATTGAAGGTTCCCGCATCAATGATCAATGACTGATCATCAAGAATTAGCGGATCCATTTCATCGTATTTAAAAGTCAGGTGAGACAGCTCAATCATTGTCATTAAGATTACACCTTAGATTGATTTAGGATTAGTGACGACTACGATTCAACAATTGTGAGCGGTCAAGCAGGTGAGTGACAGCCGAAACTAGCAACGCGCCAAACACCCACATCGAGATAAACCGGGTGATGAACAATGCGATAATCATCCAAAGATGATACTGATTGTATCCCGAACGGAACAAATCCCAAGTGAAGGTAACGAGCGCCGTGGTCAAGGCGGACAATGTTAAGCTGAACATGTCGTAGCGTCGATATAAAGTAAACGTGAAGCCTAATTCGGAGCCGATTCCTTGGACAAAACCAGAAATCAACGTACTTGGCCCCCATTGACCACCGATGATTGCTTCAACGGCAGCCGCCAAAATTTCACCAATTGTGGCCGCTCCCATTTTTTGTAACATAAAAGCAGCTAGTGGACCGGCCATCGTCCAAATTCCTAGAATGGCATCATTGGCAAATGGTGCTAAGCCAAAGGGTGTTAGCAGTGCAGTTAGGCCGTTGTATAAAAAGCCGGTAACAAAGAAAATAATCCCCATAAAAATGGCGATGATGGTAATCAGGATCACATCTCGCAGATGCCAACTATTAGAACGACTTGTTTGTTGCATAGAAAAACCTCCATTAGGGGCGACCATTGCAATCAATGTGCCCGTCACAGTGAGGACAAAAAAACCTCTCACCAGTGTCGAGCCTGAGTGAGAGGTCGTAAATGTCAATAAGACAAATAATCCGAATTCGGATTACGTAACTCCCTTCGCCGGTATTAACCGGATCAGGTTCAATGGGTTTTATCTCAGCCAAATGGCACCCCAGTTATTATTTGTGAAGCAACCTAAGCGTAAAGGAAAATTTGAAAAAAAGCAATAGAAGAACAGATCAGAGCGTGAGCCGGGCCGTTTTGAGCCCGAGCAACAACTGAAAATCACGGACGGGTGGGTTTCACCCGGTAGTGGTTGCCGGTTGTGTGCAGGGCTCAGGCCTGGCAAACGCGTTTACAGCAAAGTGTGAGCCATCACGGGTGTTAAGCGCTAGTCTCGCGATCGGCGTACAGCCAAGATAGCACTACCAACAATCGGTACAATAATCACACCTGCAATCATCTCAGCGATGCCATTGACGCCAACTAAGGATAATAGAATCCACATAAAAGTCCCACTGTGGGGGATACCTGGGAAGTAGTAACCGAAGCCAGCGATCGTAATCCAAGAAAACAACACGACTAAGGCCGTATTGGTAAAGGAAGCCAAGAATCCTGATAAAGTAAGCGCTAATCCGCGATGTTGACGTTTAACAGCGAGCTCTTGAAAAACATACCCGACCACAATGCCAATCATAATTCGAGGGACAATCGCGGTCACTGGGTTACGAAATAAAAACGCGCCTAGATTATAGACTTGTGTCCACGCTTGAATGAGTGATGCGAGTCCCCAAACCCCACCGATGAGGCCACCCCACCAAGGCCCCATCATAATGGCAGCAATCGCGACGGTAAATTGGATAATTGCGATTTGTAAGCCAACAGCGGTTAAACCGAGGGGAATGTAACCTAAAAAGGGAACCAATACTTGAACCAAGACAATGGCAATAAATAAGGCAGCTAAAACTAAATTACGTGTGTTTGATTTTGTTGCTGTTTTCATGAGCGATTCCTCACTTAATTTCATTTATCATGTGTTGTAATCCCGAGCTGATTAAACAACCAGCATCCGGATGCCCATCACAATGTTATAGAACCATAGGATGACTGACAGCAAACATAGGACACCAATGAACAACAGGGTTAGCCAACCCAGACCAGCGGTAGCACCGGTTGTTAATCCGTAAACGGCGATGAAAAAGAATAACATAAAGGCAAAAATGGCTGGGATTAGTTGGCTCCAAAATGCGTGTGCGGCATGATGGGCGATGTCTCGTTGACCCGCGCCAACAATCCACACAATGAGTGGAAAGATAACTGGTAAGAATAAAATGCTGAGGTAACTAAGCGCGTTAACGATTCGATGTTGCATGATGACACCTTCCCCTAAACAGTTGCCTAAGTTTTGTATACATTCTACGCTAGGGACCGTTCATGTGACAAAGTTTTTTGTTCGTCAGTCATTGTCGTGGAATTGATCAATGATTTGTGGTAGAAACTAACATTGGCTTCAATAAAAACACCCCGCCGTTTTTATCAGCAAGGTGTTTGTTTTAGAGATTATTAGCTGTGTTTAGTGCTTAGCGAACAAGTTTGTCAGCAGATCCATAAAGTGGGCAAGATAACGCGCTTTGTCCACGTCAACCGCGACACGCATGTTGGTCGTCGGATCGTTCAACCGAGCTGTGTCACCGATGGTCCGGCCGATGTCAGCTGGGTTAGCCTCATCGTCGTGGGTAACTTTCATGTTGAGGTCAATGAGCTTGGCATAAGAGTCGTCAATGGAAATGCCAACCGCGAGTGGATCGTGAATGGCACAACCGTTTTTGTCGATGTCTAAGTCATAATAAGCATCGATATAGTAGTCAGTGATGTCGGCAAATTTTTCACCGGCGACAGTGTTTAAATCACGCCACTGCTGTGTTTCTTTCTTAGTGAGTAGCGTTCGTAACGTGACGTCCAAACCAACCATCGTTGCGCGCAATGGTGAACGGAAAACCCGATCCGCAGCGGCAGGATCTTGATTAATGTTGGCTTCGGTAAAGGCGGTTACGTTACCAGGAACGGTTAAAGCACCGCCCATAAATGTCATATTGCCAATCAGCTTGGCAACTTCAGGATCTTTTTGGATGGCAGCATCTAGATTGGTTTGTGGGCCAGTAGGTACGAGAATTAAGTCATCGCCGTATTTGTGAGCAGCATCAATAATAAAGTCAACGCCACTACCACTTTCAACTGGGCGTTTAGCCGCTGGAATTTCAACTTCACCAATTCCATTGACACCATGAATTTTTTGACTGATTTCCATAACATCAAAATGATCAGTTGTACTAGAGTGTGATTCGCCCAAGAAGACGGGTACATCCGTGGCACCGAGTAACTCAAGTAAGTTCAATGAGTTTTCTGCTGATTTGTCAACGAGCACGTTTCCATAGGATGAAACGATCCCAATGAGATCAACTTCTGGTGCAGCTATGGCGTAGGCTAATGCCAACGCGTCATCAACCCCAGTATCAAGGTCAAGAATCATTTTTTTTGTTGCCATCTTGTTATCCCCACAATCTTATGATTTAAAACAGGTAAAACTGTCTAATTACAATTCCATAATAGACGAATGAAAGCCCTTACTCAAGTCGGCTGGGTTAATTCTCATGACATTGTTAACAATTAACGAATTGTTTTGATTAGCCAATTTAGGTTTCTAACGGACTGGCGGCACTAGGTTAAGTGTAAGGAACAAGGTTGGCAAAGCACAGACCTCAGGCTTGGTTAGCTCGATTGAAAACAGCCACTTCCCGCAGTTAGGAAGTGGCTGTTTTCAATCGATCCTTAGTCTAAAAATAGTTTTAGGCGAAGCGTTTGTTGACCCAAGGAGGACCAGCGAGCTGATGTAAATTTATGAAGCCGATAAGTCGTCAACAAAAATATTATTAGCTGCTTTAAAGCTAACATCAATCGTGCGACCAGCGTCCGTTTGAACAGTTATTGGTCCTTCAAATGGCGCATGATTTGTGACGACATAGTCCTGATCGACGGCAAAATTCAGGCTTTCAAGATATTCAAGAAGGTCATGATTATCGACAAAACGCGATAATTTGACCCGCTGACCATCCGCAATCGCGGCTAAGGCAACACGACTACCCTCATCATAATGACCCTCGCGATCAGGAATTGCCCCGCCGTGCGGACAATGTGCTGGATGGTCTAAAAAGACATCGAGTTGGTCGATCATTTGATCGCTGGAACTGTGTTCAAGCTTTTCCGCTTCTTGATGCACGTTGGCCAGCGAATAATTTAATTTATCAAAGAGAAAGCACTCCCATAAGCGGTGTTTGCGAACTAATTCTTCAGCTGCCCGACGGCCTGTGGCAGTTAAGGAAATACCAGCGTATGGCGTATGTGAGACGAGTTTTTCTTCGACGAGCTTATTGATCATTTCTGTGACTGAAGCGGCTGCAATGTCTAAGCTCAAAGAGAGCTGTTTATTTGAAACTTTTTCAGAAACCCCACCTAATTCAAAAATCATTTTTAGGTAGTCTTCCTTCATTGGTGTCATGTCTATCCACCCATCAATTTAGATTTAAGTATGAACTTATTTATAGCCCATTTGGTAGGAAATAACAACTAAGCCAATCGAGAGCCAAGCGTGTTTCTATCAAGGGCTAATTAAGGTGGAAGGGTATGCAAGCATGGGTAAGTGAGATATTTTGAGCCGATTAGTGATGATTTTGAACAGTTGACTTTACGGGAGCAGCGGCTTTAAAAGTCGTGGGCTGAGATAATAACGGTATCAAAACATTAGTCAAGCGAGTAACGCCGGTTATAATTTCAGTGGGTTCTACGCCAGAGAAATTAAGGCGGAAGGTATTCGTTACGTTTTGATGTGCATAAAAGACGCGTCCAGGGACGTAACTAACCTGCGCTTGAGGAATAACGACTTGATCAAGAATATCGGCTGCATTGAATCCTGTGGGCAAAGTGACCCAGATGAAGAAGCCGCCTGTAGGTCGAGTAAAGTGGACGGATTTTGGCATCATTTCATCAAGGGCGTCGATCATCGTGGTTAAGCGTTGGTGGTAACTCGGTAATAGGGTTGCGATATGGTGGTCTAAATCGTTGGTTTTCATAAATTCGTCAACGGCGGCCAACATCAGCGCAGGTGACTCAAGATCATTGGTCTCTTTTAATTGGCGTAATTTATTAACGATGGTGGGACTAGCAGTAACCCAACCAAGGCGCAAGCCAGGCATCAAAATCTTTGAAAAGCTACTGATAAAGATGACGCGACCGGCCCGGTCAAATGACTTAATGGCTGGTAATGGGGAGCCTACATAGCTTAAATCGCGGTAAGGGGTATCTTCTAAGATATAAAAATCGTATTGGTCAGCTAACTGGACTAAACGTTGACGTTTATCAATGCTCATCGTGATGCCAGTAGGATTGTGAAAGTCAGGGACGGTATAAAGCAACTTTATGTGAGGATGTTGGCGTAATGTACGTTCTAACTGATCGATATCGAGACCATCATCAGCTAATTCGATATCGTAATAAGTTGGTTCGTATTGATCAAAAGCAGCCAGTGCACCAACGTAGGTCGGCGCCTCGACGGCAACTTCATCGCCAGGATTAAGCAAAAGTTTGCCTACCAAATCCAATGCTTGTTGCCCACCGGCCGTTAATAAGATTTGGTCGGCACTTGTGGCGATATCAGCCGTTTTTTCCATTCGCTTTGCAAGCTGAGTACGTAGTGAATTGGGCCCCACAACAGTCTGGTATTCAAATAATTGATTGCCTGTTTGATGTAAAACTGAGTTAATCGCAGTCCCCATCCGATCGGTGGGAAATGAATTAGGATCTGGATTCCCAGCTGAAAATTTAATTCCTTGATTGCCTAATTGACCACCAAATAGCTGGGCTAGCCGGCCTTCAGATCCAATTGTCGCGCGTTGTGCAAATTGATTATCCATCAGCATACCCTTCCTTTTTCCAAAGACTTGCAGCCAGTATAACGAGGAATTGCAGTAAATAAAACTCATTTATCTGAAAATACAATGAAACATTTTCACCATCAAGATGACCAATTTGAGCCTTAACGTAGTCAACATGTGGATTGATAATTTGTGATTACAAGTGTAAACTAAGCGTTATTAAATGCACTGGTGAGGAGGTTGTCTTGGTCATGGAAGCAACTGTACAACTAGAAATTAGCGATGCAGAATGGGAAGTCATGCGAATTGTTTGGACGTTAGGCGAATCAACAAGTCGGCAAATTTCAACTATCTTAGCTGATAAAATGGGTTGGAAGTCGGCCACTGTGAAAACGTTATTAGGCAGATTAGTTAAAAAAGGCGCCTTGGCGACTACCAAGGCAAATCAAGCTTTTGTTTATACACCATTGGTCACTGAACAGGCGGCGATGGATACAGCGACGCACGCGTTGTTTGGCCATTTGTGTGAGATGAAAGTGGGCGCGACTTTAGCAAGTTTGGTTGACGACTTGACCTTAAGCCGCACGGATATTGCCCAGTTACAACAGTTGTTGGCAACGAAGGCGGTTGATGCTCCGTCAGAAGTTGCATGTAACTGTCTACCTGATGGTTGCCAACCATAAATGTAAAAAGTCAGTGAGACACCGTGGGTAATGTTTACCGACGGTGTTTTTAGTGTGCTTCATCCCGAGTTATCTACCACTGTATATGACGCGCATCGTCGCTAGGAATAAAAAAACAGGCAGTTGGCTTGACACCAGTCGTTTACAAATGTAAACTCTGGTTATTGATTACATATGTAAACGGGAGGAACACAATGGATAAAATGCCGAAAGACCATGAAATGTCAGGAATGGACATGTCGATGGATCACCATAATATGGACGACCAGATGGACATGCCCATGGGCGACCACGGTATGATGCACATGGGCAATTTGCGCCGTAAGTTCTGGATTTCTTTAGTACTTACATTGCCAATTATTGTGATGACGCCAATGATGGGCCTTAAACTGCCTTTTCAAGTCACCTTTTGGGGGAGTGATTGGCTCGTTGCGATTATTGGAACGATTCTTTTCATTTACGGAGGATCGCCGTTTTTCTCTGGCGCTAAGGCAGAGTTAAAAGAGCGCAAACCAGCGATGATGTCGTTGATTGCAATGGGGATTTCGGTGGCCTACATCTACAGTATTTATGCCGTCATTGCCAACGATCTCTTTCACGTTCGTCCAATGGTCACAAATTTCTTTTGGGAACTAGCCACGTTAATTGTGATTATGTTGCTTGGTCATCGTATTGAAATGAATGCTGTGATGAATGCTGGCTCAGCAGTCGATTCGCTGGCTAAATTACTTCCCGATGTTGCCCATAAAGTGGTTGATGGGCAATTACAAGACGTCAAGGTTGCTGACTTAGTCGAGGGAGATCAAGTTTCAGTTAGGGCTGGTGAACAAATTCCGGCTGATGGTGTTTTGATCAAGGGGAGTACGTCAGTTAATGAGGCGATGGTAACTGGTGAATCCAAACAAGTGACGAAACAAGCTGATGATTCAGTGATCGGTGGTGCCATCAATGGGGATGGGACATTTGAAATGCGTGTCACTGGTACGGGTGCTTCGGGATATTTAGCGCAAGTGGCTAATTTAGTGACGAATGCTCAACAGTCGAAGTCGCAACAAGAAAATATGGCCGATCGCGTGGCGGGGACCCTCTTTTATGCGGCGTTATCTGTGGCCATTGTAGCCTTTGTTACTTGGTTAGTTGTTGGTAATTTGCCATTGGCATTATCAGTAGCCGTGACAGTTTTAGTGATCGCTTGTCCGCACGCCTTGGGGTTAGCGATTCCGTTGGTAGTTGCCCGGAGTACATCTATCGCTGCCCGTAATGGCCTGTTGATTCGCAATCGAGATGCCCTCGAGCGGGTCAAGACCCTAAAGTTTGCGCTAATGGATAAGACCGGAACCTTAACTGAAGGCGATTTTAAAGTTAATGCTGTCGGGAGTTATGATGATCAGCGATCTGAAGATCAGGTTTTAGCGCTGTTAGCTGGCTTGGAGTCCGGCTCTAGCCATCCATTGGCGGTGGGCATTTTACGTGCGGCAAAAGCCCAGAATGTGACACCGGCTACTATTAATGATGTGACCCAGATCACTGGTGCTGGTTTGTCAGGCACTTGGCAAGGTCAGTCGATCCAGCTTGTTTCGGCGGCCTATTTAACGAAACAACAGATCACCTTCGATCAACAGCAATTTGATTCGTTAGCGAGTGCGGGTAATTCAGTTAGCTATTTAACCATCAATGGCCAATTGGCAGGCTATGTGGCGCAGGGTGATGAATTAAAGCCGGCCGCTCAAGAACTAATTGCAACTTTGAAACAACAGAATATTACCCCAGTAATGTTGACTGGTGACAATCAGCAAACTGCCGCCAAAGTTGCGGCTCAATTGGGGATTGAAGAGCTACATGCCCAATTATTGCCTGAAGATAAAGAAAAATATGTTCGTGAATACCAGCAACGTGGCGCAGTGATGATGATTGGCGACGGTGTCAACGATGCGCCAAGCTTGGCACGAGCAGAAGTCGGCATTGCGATCGGTTCAGGAACCGACGTTGCGATTGATTCAGCTGATGTTGTTTTAGTCAGGAGCGATCCACATGATGTCGTGGAATTTTTGGAGCTGGCCCGCAAGACGACTGGCAAGATGACCCAAAACCTTTGGTGGGGCGCTGGATACAATATTTTAGCGATTCCTTTAGCCGCTGGAATTCTTGCGCCACTTGGTTTTATGCTTGATCCGATGGTTGGGGCGATTTTAATGTCGTTAAGCACGGTAATCGTGGCAATTAACGCGATGACCTTGAACATCAAGCAACCAATGGAAAATCAAGCTTAGAAATGATAGGACGGAGAGCGGGACACAAGTCGGTAAGTGAGGAGCACTAAGGTCGAACTACGAATGATAATGGTTTATTCATTGTCTGCAGTTTGCTTTTAGGTGGAATCACTTGACTTATGTCCCGCTTTTTGGCTGTTTAGGTTGGAAATTAAATTCATATTTTAGTTTTGTCCCAGACTCGTCGTTTTGATTATTTAACTTGAAAATAGAATTCAGATTTTGCGCTGGTCCTAACTTTTTGTGTTTAAGTTTGTCAATTTTGTGGGTTAGTGGAACTTGTTGTAAAGCGGTTTGGCTGTTTGCCCCGTTTAGCTAATAAAATTAGTTCGATTAATTGAACTAGGAGAAAAACGCTAGCTGCGATCAAAATTGTCATCATATTATAAGTGGCTGCGGTCATCTGCTTTTGCTTAATGTGTTCAATTACCTGAATGAGCTTAAAGATGATGACACTTGTGATTAGAAAGCGACTAGTCCAAAAAGCAATTGGCCAGCCGGCGGACCAATTAAAGTCGTGGAAACGTCGAATGGTTAAGGCTAACTTAGGGATAAGTGTTACGAGTAAGAATAAGAGTGCTATCCCTAAAAAAGCATTTGTAATCACGCTGTTATCACCGCCAGCAAATAGCCAGTGGTTAAGGTGAGGGTTGCCGGTCCCAATACGAGCGGTCGGATGTTGCTTATAATCAAAGGCACGTATATTTTGGGGAATCTGTAATAAGAGTTCAATTGCTAAGTTAATCAAAAAAACGCGCCAAAATTCACCACGACTTGTAGTCCCTGAGAATTTGAACGCATGCTGCCAAAATCGTTTATAATCCGTGATCCACATGTTAATTTCCCCCTCTAATGGCATGCAGAAATTATACCATGAGGTGAAATCAGCAATGGTTAATCCTTCCTTAAGGCGGTGAGATTAGTATAATGGGTTATATTAATTAATGGGGGAAGAAAGAGGGCCAATTTAATGCAATTTGAACGTTATCATCCAATCATGACCGCACATTACGTGCTGGACTGGTTGACGATGTACAAGGTTAAGGACATCTTCGCACTTCGGCATGACGAGACAGTGGCTGCCATGATTGGCCGCAATGTGGACGCGGATTTAATGACTACGACGACTTACGTTAACCGAACAATGAGTCAAGTAATGAATAATGAGGCTTTAATTTGGGGCATTGGGGACAAACTAACTCAGCAATATTTAGGCACATTTAGTTTCCTTCATTTTGACACAAATAGGACTGTCGCCGAGATACAGTTTGAATTATTACCTGTGATTCAACAACATGGTGTGATGACTGAAGTCTTAACCCATATGATGTCATTTGCGTTTGACGAATTGAACTTAAAACGCTTACTGGCAAATGTTAGTGAGGAAAATCGTGCTGCTTCAGATTTATTAATTGCGCAGGGGTTCAGTGCTGTTGACCACGTCGGTCGTGTACTGGTTTATGAGTTAATTGCTGACCAACGATAGTTCAAAGTGAAGCAGCCGTCTAAAGGGATAGATTAACTAACGAGATGATTTGCGTGTTGATTAATGCTTGAACATTAGTTATTGGGATAAATTGAAAGATGGACATAACCTGCCGGTGGGTTTAATCTTTCACTGAAAAGGGCTAGACTGAAGTCAGCGAGCTTTACACCGAGCCAATCACTTAGCGACGCCCGTTGTTGATTCATTACAAAAGAGGCGATAACAATGGCTAAATTGAGTAAGGAAGAACGGAAAGCGTTGATCGAAAAAGCAGAAGAAGACCGTGCTAAGAACCCTAAGCCAGCTAACAAAGTGTCCGGGTTTGCCACGATTGATGCAGATGCCCAAAAGCTAGAAGACGAGAATTAATTAATTCTCGTGGATAAAAACATCACGGACTTGAGTACTCATTATGAGTGACTGCTTGCCCGTGATGTTTTTTAGTTTACTTTGTTTTTCAAGCCGCACTCATGTGCTGAGCTTTTCTTCGCTCATTGACGCAAAAATGCGTATACTGACGGTAAGCAACTTACCTGAAGTGGAGGTTATTGATCATGGTATGGGATGCAATTGCGTTAGCACAACAGGTTCGCCAAGGCGATGTCACCAGTGAAGAACTTGTTCACCAGGCTTTTGCGCGCATTGACGCGGGTAACGACCAGTTAAATGCGGTTGTTTCAACGCGGCGAGAAGCGGCCTTAGCAGAAGCCCATCAGCTAATTGACACGGGCCAGCCCTTTTTAGGAGTGCCCTTATTACTTAAGGATTTGGGTCAAAATTTAAAAGGTGAGCCAGCAACATTGAGTTCGCGACTTTTTAAAGACGAAGTCGCCGGTGAAACAGACAACTTCGTGGCTGCACTTCAAGCAGCCGGTTTCATTATTATCGGTCAGACTAATGCTCCTGAATTCGGGTTTAAGAACATTACTGATCCAGTTCTTTATGGTAAAACAGCGAATGTTTGGGATCATGAGCGATATTCAGGTGGCTCATCAGGTGGCGCGGCAACAAGTGTCGCAGCTGGGTTCGTGCCAGTAGCTGCTGGCAACGATGGTGGTGGTTCAATTCGAATCCCCGCCTCATTTTCTGGCCTAATCGGATTAAAACCAACGCGTGGTCGGGTTCCAGTTGGGCCAACGGGTTGGCGAGGTTGGGGTGGGGCATCCATTAATTTTGCTTTGACTCGTTCTATTCGCGACACGGCGACATTATTGGATTGGCTACAAACGTATCAACCAGCCGCGCCATTTTCGACACCCATCAACTTGCAAGGATTCAACGATCAGTTATGGGACCAACCCCATGAACTGACGATTGCCTATTCGACCAAATCACCAGTAGGCACGCCTGTATCGAGTGATGCTGTTAAAGCTGTGGAAGATGCAGTTATCTTTTTAAAACAGCAAGGTTATCATGTTGTGGAACAAGCAAATCCATTAGATGGCTTGGCATTAATGCGTTCTTATTATCAAATGAATGGTGCAGAGACAGCTGCAATGTTTGATGAAGTTAGTCAGGCGCTAGGTCGACCACTCGTGATGGATGATATGGAACGACTAACATGGTTGATTTATCAGGCCGGTTTGGGCGTAACTGGCGCCCAATATAGTGCAGCAATTAGTCTATGGGATGCAGCAAGTGCGCAAATGGACGTGTTTCATGATACGTATGATTTATACCTCACGCCAACTACTGCACACCCGGCGCCGCGTTTGGACAATCCACTAGTCGATCCAGATATTGACGCCCAGATTGATCAGGTTGCCCAATTGGCACCAGCCGATCGATTACAGTTGTTATGGGATTATTTCGAACAAGAATTGACCCAATCGCCGTTTACCCAACAAGCAAATCTGACCGGTCAGCCAGCGATTAGTTTACCCACACTGCTGACAGAGAAGAATTTGCCATTAGGAATTCAATTCACCGCCCGTAAAGGTGAAGAACTAACCTTGTTGCGAATCGGGCGTTTATTTGAACAAAATAACCTATTACATTTGCCAAAAATTAATGATTAAGTAGAAAGAGACGATCATGGCTGAGCAGAATTATGACTTAACGATCATTGGTGGCGGCCCAGTAGGGTTATTCGCCGCTTTTTATGCTGGTTTACAAGAATTACACACCCAAGTCTTGGAAAGTTTACCAGACGTAGGGGGGCAAGTAAGTGCGTTATATCCAGAAAAGAAAATCTTAGATGTTGCGGGTTTTAGCGGCATCAGCGGGCAAGAATTGGTTGATCGCTTGCGTGAACAAATGACTTTATTTCCGGTAACGGTCAAAACGAGTCAGACTGTCGCTAACATTAGTGGGCAGTTGGGTGATTTTACTATCACGACTAATGGTGGCGTGACACACAGTAAAGCCATTCTTATTACCACTGGTAACGGCGCCTTTACACCGCGTAAACTAGCTGTTGAAAATGCGGCATCGTTTGAAAACGAACATTTATGGTACTTTTTACCGAAGCTAGCTCATTTCGCGAATCATGACGTCATGGTCGCTGGTGGCGGGGATGCGGCTATTGATATTGCCTTGATGATTGAACCGGTGGCCAAGCATGTCTACTTGATGCATCGGCGTAATGAATTTAGAGCATTGCCACATAGCGTCACCAGCTTGAATACTTCCAGCGTTGAGCAAATGACACCGTATCTAGCTCAAGGATTAGCGGCCACGAGTGATGGGCGGCTGGACGTCGACTTGAAAGAAATGAAAACGGATCATCATCGTACCATCACGGTTGATGATTTAGTCGTCAATTTCGGTGTTATTTCTGATCATGCGGTGTTTGAAAATTGGGAGCTACAGTTTGAACAAAAGCACCAACAAATCGCCGTAGATTCCACCATGCAAACTAGTGTTGCTGGTGTCTATGGGGCCGGAGATGCAATTAACTATTCAGGTAAAGTGGCCCTGATTGCGACTGGTTTTGGTGAAGCTGCCACAGCTGTCCACAGCGCAGCCTTTGCTATTGATCCACATCATCATGGACCAGTTCACAGCACCTCGGTTCATTTGCCAGACAAATAGATGAGCGCAGGGCTCGGATCAATCTGGACTAAGCTCCCCGTATTTTGATTATTGATGTAACTGGGGTTCTCGGCTAAGGATGTAGACCAGTAAGCCAAGGGTACTTAAACCGATTTGTCCGATTGGAGCTAATTTAGCGCCAATCAGCAAGCACATCAGGACGCCACCTTGCCACAATAAAGCCTTTGCTGACTTTAGTTGCCAGTTATTCCAATTTGCTAGTCCTTGGAGCAGTAGAAATGTCATCACAGCAAAAATGCTAAACCAAATTTGGATGCCAGAATGATGTGGCTCAGGCAGATAACTTAAACTAAAGATGAGTCCTGTTAGGACGAATAACCAGAGAGTATGGAGTAGTCGAAATAAGAGTAGTGGCAGGTAGCTATGTCCATGAATGTGCAAGTTGTCCATCAACATGTAGTAGAGCCACCAGATGGCAACGACGAACAGCAGACTGATACAGAAGAGTAGAATGGTTTTCATAGTTGTTTCTTCAATACCATGGTCAATCAAATCGGCAAGTGCTTCCCCCAAAATGATCATCGTGAATTGACCAAAACGCTCCAATAAAGACGCTGAAATTTCAAAGGGAAGTTGACGTTTTATCGATTCGCGATCAAATCGCCGCCGCGTGAAAAAAGGCGTACCAAAATCAATGATAAAAACGCTCCATAAAATGGCAACTGACACCGTGGGGTTAGCGACGATTATTGCAATAATGAGGAGTATGCCAGCGCCACAGTAATATCTGACATAGGGCCAAGAGGTGACTCGATGATCAGGATCAAAATGCCCGGTGGACCACCAAATATAAGTAATAAGTGTCTGAACGACCAAATAAGTCCATAGAAATCCGGTCCAATGATTTATGAAAATAGCAGGTAGAAATACTGCGACCAGGCTAATTGCGAGCACCTGACTGAGCAGTAAGACCGTGGTTCTGAGACTATCATCGCCATGCAAATCATAATACCAAGCGATGTTTAGCCAACTATTAAAAATCAGCATGAAGGCTAGGGTAAAAGTCATAACGCCACTGAGAGTCCAATGGGTGGCGAAATTCACGGTGATTAGATGAATAATGGCCACATAGGCTAAATCGGAAAATAACTCTAACCAAGAGATTTTACGATCACGAATTTGATGAGTGACTTTGCGCGGCGCGCGCCACCATTGAAAGAATGAATTTTGCATTGATTATGGGTCCTTTTAAAAAGTTTGAAGTAAAATGGTGGGATTTATAATGATAGTTAAAATTTACCGCGATTTTGAGGATAAAACTACGCTAATGTACAAAAAATCGTTATAATCAAACACGTGATGGGTGCGTCATTAATTTCAGCATTGATCACACTTAATTTGACATTTGAGAGGATGTGCCCACCATCAAAAAAGTAATGAGTTGGATTTGGCCGGTTGTGATCGGGGTGTTAATCGCCTTCCTTGTACAGTGGTTGTTTGTGGCCCACGTGCGGGTTGACGGTCCATCAATGGAGCCAAATCTACAAAATAACGAAAAGGTTTGGGCGTTTAAAATGGCGCCAATTCGTCGTGATCGAGTGATTGTCTTCAACGCGTACGGTGTTGATCCACAAGCGACCGACCACAACATTAAGTATGTTAAGCGGGTGATCGGACTGCCTGGCGATGAAATTGACTATCATGCTGATGGTAAGTTATATATCAATGGGAAATACGTCGCTCAAAACTATATTACTAAGCAGCAACGGATCGCAGGAACCTTAAGCCCATTACCTCATTCAGGTAGCAAGTATCAAGGCTTTACGCTAAACAGCTTAAGCTATGATCAGAATTGGACGAAAAATGCCGGTAAAAAGCGGGTGCCTAAGGGAATGTACTTTGTTTTAGGTGATAATCGGGCTGTTTCAAATGACAGTCGCTATTACGGGTTTGTTCCGAAAAGCAAAGTTGTGGGCGTTGTGAAGGCTTATCCATGGGCAGCACATCATGAAGAAATTAATGTGAAATGAATTTTTTAAAAACGAGAGCGGGATATAAGCCGGTAAGTGACGAGTATTAAGGGTGCACTTACTTGACTTAGGTCCCGCTTTTTTGCTATTTAGGCTAGAAGTGAAATTTAGATTTTGGCTTTTTTTCAGCTCCATTTTTGAGTGCCATTTTTGTCTAAATGTGAGGCAGACGCCTCTGAACACCAGCTGGCTGGCAGCAAGCAATTAATGCCTAACAAAAGGGAATTACATTTTATCTGCAGAACCAGGAAAACAAACAAGCTCGCTTCCACGTTAATGGAAACGAGCTTGTTTTCTTCAAAAGATGATCAATGAATCTATTGACCCTTACTATTCACTTCAGGGGCATCAGTATGATATAAGTTTTCAATCGATTTGTCGCCGTTTTGACTAAAGAGTGAAGTACTACCAACACCACGATCACGTTCAATTTGTTCAGCTCGTTGTAAGCCTTTAGTATATTTATACTTGGCTGGGTCAACCGGAGTGAACCCTTTTGGATCATAGAAGCGCAACAAATTTTTTTGATTGAGTGAATCAGAGAGCGATAATTCTTTGTCGACTTTTGTCTGGTCGGCAGTCACTTGTTTCTTTTGCGCTGCGGTGAGTTTGGCAACTTGGCCCGTTTTATTGTCGTAAACTGTGCCAGACAATGAGGTGTATTTTGGCGTTACAAAATCTTCATTTCTGAAAGCGACGACTTGATCGTGTTGCTTGGAAAAGAGGTCAGTGCCAAATTGCACGTATTGTTTGGTGTTAATTCCGAGCAGATGAAGTAAAGTTGGCTCGACATCGATTTCACCGCCATATTGGTGTTCGATCTTACCATGGCCATTACCAGGGATGTGGACCATAAATGGGACACGTTGTAGTTGAGCATCGTCAAACGAAGTCCAGTCTTCAGCATTTTTACCAAGCACAGGAGCTAGACTCTTGTTTTCAGAATTAGAAATGCCATAGTGATCACCGTAAATAACGATCATTGATTTATCATAAAGCCCAGAAGCTTTGAGGAAGTTAAAGAGTTCTTCAACTGACTGATCCAAATAATGATTGGTGATAAAGTAATTATTAACAACTGAGCTATCCGTATCCGTCGTCTTGAAGTTGGGATCTTGATCTTCTTTATCGAGATCAAAGGGGAAGTGGTTGGTTACGGTTAGGTATTTGACATAAAACGGTTGTTGCAGGTGTTGCAAGTATTTGACTGAATCATCAAAGAGTAGTTTATCCTTTAAGCCATAGCCTTCAGAACGATCACCACTATGGTCGTAATACTCCTGGGCAAAGAAATATTGATAGCCTAAGTTAGGATAGACATTATTTCGATTCCAAAAGCTAGGTACATTTCCGTGAAAGACGGCGGTGGTGTAATGTTCCGGTGATTGTTCAAGGATGGCTGGTGCAGCCTGGAAGGTTTCGTCACTACCGAGTTGGGCGAAAAGTGAACCTTGGGGTAGACCATACGTGCCGGTTTCGAGCATGTTCTCTGCATCGGATGTTTTTCCTTGACCAACTTGGTGGAAAAAGTTGTCAAAAGCATAGGTGTCCTTAGAGTGATACAGACTATCAAGGAATGGCGTAACTTCTTTTCCATTGATTTTTTGATCAATGGAAAATTGTTGGAAACTCTCCAGATGGATGATAATGACATTGCGACCCTTAGCGGCGCCAAACATTGTTTTATTAGGTGCGGCATAATGAGATTTAGTGAAGTTGGTCACTTCTTTGAGTTCTGACTTGGTTGCCGCAGCGCGCATCGCTGAGGTATGCCACTCACTAGCACCGTCGTAAGCCGTGAAGAAGTCCAACCCTAGGTATTTAACGACGTAACTGCGGTCAAATGTTCGCGTCATGAGTTGTGAGCGATCCACCTCTGCGACGGCTAAGTTAAAGGTAATCATTGCGATGGCAAAGGAAGTCATAGCAAAGCCGGTTTTTTTAGGCAGAGGGAGTTTGTCAAATCGAAGCCAACGAACGATAAATAATGTGAGGATGACGATGATATCCAGCCAGTAAAGCACGTCATGAGGCATTGTCAAAGCCAATGAGCTACCTGATAATCCTTGGTTGACTTTGTCATAGCCGGTCATAGTCGACACAGTCATGTAGTCGGTAAATTCTCTAAAGTAGATCACGTTCAAATACAATAGGACAGTGTTTAAAATGTACGTTAGTCCGAGAATCGGATAAAAATAACGGGCTTTGCGCGCATAAAAGGCCAGTCCAAATAATAGTAGGCTAGTGCCAAGGGGGTTGATGAGCATAATGCCCCCTTGAAGTGGGTCACTGATTGTTAAATGAAAGTCAATGATATAGGCCAACATAGTCTTGGCCCAAAACAGAAAAATCAACAGCCAAAATAGGCCAATTCGAGTATTTAGTTTTGCTTGCAACTTACGCATCGCATTTCTTTCCTCGTTCCGGTTCGTGATTAACATCGATTAAGTGTACCACGTGAGTTGGTGACCAAGATAAAAACAGCTTGTGACCTTACATAAACTTTAAATCGTTGACCGTCTTGCTCAGACAACGATCGTGTATAATAAAGATAAATTAATTTGGAAAGGGTGATGGATGTGGCTCGAGTAACGTTGTATTTAGTCCGCCACGGGCAAACGTATTTTAACATTTATAACAAATTACAAGGATGGAGCAACTCGCCATTGACAGCGATGGGTATCGCTGACGCCAAGGGTGCTGGTCAGCGGCTGGCTGAAATTCGGTTTGCAGCAGCGTATTGTTCTGATACGACCCGAGCCCAACAAACTGCCGCGATGATTTTGGCCGCTAATACGTTATCAAATCAAGTCAGTCCATTGAGTAGCCCCTTTTTTAGAGAACAGTTCTATGGCTCTTTTGAAGGCGAAAATATGAACTATGTCTGGGATCAAGTGGGTCGCCCACACGGCTTAAACGGGTTTAAAGCGATTGAAGAAAAGTACTCTATCGCCAAAGCCAAAGACTTAATGAAAGAAGCCGATCCCTTTCATGATGCAGAAAGTAACGACGAATATTGGGCCCGCATTGACCGTGGCTTTGATTTGATTCGCAATAATGCTGACCTTGACGATGACGACAATGTGCTCGTGATTAGCCATGGCAACACACTGCTTAGTCTTATGGAACGTTATGGTCAAGGCAAGTTCGATCTATCCGAACGACCAGCAAATGGGAGTGTAACACGGCTGTTGTTGGATGACCAACAGATCACAGTACTGGGTTACAACGAGAAATAAGCTGGTGAGTGCACAACCGCTACTGCGCTAGTGCTATTACCTGCGCCTAACGGGACTCAGTAGCTACCGCCCCAGTTCCACACTGAGTTTTATTGTCGTGATGCACTGGTGCAGAGGTCTGTGCCTAACCTGAGATTTCCCCTTGGCAAAATGCGCCAACTGGCAATCTCTTGTTAGTGCTCGACCTCTACCGCCCCAGTTTCACACTGAGTTTTTATTGTCGTGTTGCACTGGTGCAGAGGTTTGTGCCTAACCTGAGATTTCCCTTTGGCAAAATGTGCCAACTGGCAATCTCTTGTTAGTGCTCGACCTCTACCGCCCCAGTTCCACACTGAGTTTTATTGTCGTGTTGCACTGGTGCAGAAGTCTGTGCCTAACCTGAGATTTCCCCTTGGCAAAATGCGCCAACCGGCAATCTCTTGTTAGTGCTCGGCCTCTACCGCCCCAGTTCCACACTGAGTTTTAAAAAAGGAGAATTTATTTAGATGGCATTATTTGGTTTTGGTAAGCGGAAGAAGCAACAAGCCGCGATTGATTTTGAAAAGCAAACTGGCGAAGAAGGTAAGATTTACGACGACGCCAAAGCAGTTCGGAATGCAGTGTTTGTCGACGAACAGGGCATTAGTCAAGATCTAGAATTTGATGGACATGATGATCAGGCTACCCATTATGTTGGCTATGAGAATGATGCGCCAGTTGTAACCGCGCGTGTCACAAAATTGGACAAAGACATCTTGCAAATTCAACGGGTTGCCACCATTGATTGGGCGCGCAATAAAGGTTATGCACGGGCATTGATGGATCAAATTACCGAAGATGCTAAAGCCGATGGTTATCGTTCTCTTTACTTGGAAGCACAAGAGACGGCAGTTAGCTTTTATGCCAAACAGTCCTTTGAAGTTTTCGGCCAACCCTTCCTGGAAGCCAACATTTGGCATCGTAAAATGGAAAGAGAATTGTATCCAGAAGACTAATGTAGAAACAAGGTGAACCTATGAATCGGCCGAGCCTACGTGAATCGAATAGTGGCCATATCTTTAGCACGGAAAAGTTAATTTTTGGTATTGGAGAAATTAGTCGGATGACCGGTGTTTCGACGCGACAATTGCGCTACTGGGAAACGAAAGGGTATATCAATTCTAAAGATCGACAGGACGAACAACAGCAACGTGTGTATGGGTATGCAACGTTTTTGAAAGTGTCTGGGATAAAAACGATGTTGGATGAAGGATACACTTTGGCTGCGGCTTCAGCACAGACGGATGCTTTAATACAAGAAGGCTTGACGTTACGCAATTTTGTTTTAGATGCTTATCACGGCCTTGAAGAGATTAATGGACGAATGATGCTTGATTTGGGTGACTTTGATGATGCTGGACAGCTACGGCTCTACGCCTATGTTGAGGATCATCACGTTCATTATCAACAAGTATTAGTCAGTAAGGATCGCCGCCAATGATCATGTCAAAAGCACGTTTGGAAGCATTCAGTGACGGTGTGTTTGCTATACTGATTACCATTTTAGTTCTTGAATTTAAGGTTCCTAGTTATCGAACCGGTCACCTGTGGCAAGGAATTATGCACCAATGGCCTGAATTTTTAGCCTATGGCGTGTCGTACTTTTATGTTGGAACACTCTGGCTATTCCACCATGATTATTTTGCCAGCCTAAAAGTCATCGATCGGAATCTTAACCTATTAAATTTACTCTCAATGTTCAGCGTGACGCTGTTAGATTATCCAATGATTCTTGTTGCTACCGCTATTGCTAGTGGAAATTCGACTGACGTTCGCACTGGTTTCATGATCTACGCGACGGTGGCACTATTTATCTCAGCGGTCTATTATTGGCTGTATCGCTATCTTCATGATCATCAAGAATTAATGAGTACAACTAATTTAGTGATTGACCACAGTGTCCAATTGGATCCTGTGCGGTCTATGATTCTATATGGGTTAGCCATTATTGGTGCCATTTGGTCCAATTGGGTCGGCGGATTATTATTACTCGCCGGAATTATTTTTCATTTTATCGCCTATCTACACTTAAGTAAGCAGCACCAATCAACCAAGAGTACGGAGGCATAAATGTGTACCAGTATTTTTCAAATTGCCGTTGATGGCACGCATGTTTTATCGCGGACTATGGATTGGCCCACGCTCGATAATACACCGGCATTTGTACCCCGTGGTTATCAGTGGCAAAGCGATTTTGATCATCGCCAATATACCAATCAATATGCGATGGTAGGTGGGGCTTTTCAACGTCCAGAACGCATTGATTTGTCCGACGGTGTGAACGAATGGGGATTGACGGCGCAAAAACTAACGTTTGCAAATGGTTTTAAACATGCAGAGATAAAGCGGACCGACCGTGTCCAATTGGCGCCCTATGAATTTGCATTTTGGCTGCTGGGAAACTTTCACTCGATTGCGGAAATTGAAGCGCATATCAATGAAATTGAACTAATGGCAGACACTTTCAGCGATCATAAATTTGGACGTCCTGAGTTACACTTTGCGGTAGCCGATCGTACAGGCCGGATGGTCGCGATCGAACCCACGACGATTCCGATGCGAATTGTGGATGATCCTCTTGGTATTTTAACCAATGTCCCCAATTTTGAACGGCAAATTGATCGATTGAATGATTACATGACTTTTACACCAGCTTTTTTGGCGGAACAAGTACCATTAAATACGGCGAAAGTGACAACGGGGAATTTGTCAGGCAAATCAATTCCGCCTGGTTCCTACAGTCCTTCCTCTCGTTTTATTCGCGCTGCTTATTTTAAAGAACGCGCTAATCAACCGCTGGATGAGGCCGGCGCCATTATTAGTAGTTGGCACTTACTTGACGGTGTTGCCGTGCCTCGAAATACTGATCATCAGCAGACGTATTCAGTGTATCGGGCGGCAGCGGTCTGTGAAAGTCGAGCGTATTATTTTGAACCGTATAATCGTGAGACAATTACAAAACTTCAATTAACAGATGACATGCTAACGTGGAAGGAGCCAGTCTTTTATCCAGTTGAGAACGATTTAACAGTTGAGACGCTGAATTAGTCCAAAAATTGAGAGCGGGACATAAGTCGGTAAGTGACGAGCACTAAGGGTGACCTACGAATGATGATGGTTTATTCATCATTCGTAGGTCGCTTTTAGGCGGAGCCACTTGGCTTATGTCCCGTATTTTGGCTATTTAGATTTTAGTTTTGTCCCAGACTCTTTGGCTGTGGCGGACGATATGTCACTGCCTGATTGTCTTACCTGATTAAGATCAGGTACCAATATCATTTACTTGACCGCCTTAACGATCGAAGAACCGATAATGGCGCAAAACGGCATACACCAGTGCACCAAGGATAATCATAATTACAATTGTAATTTGCCAACCAAAGGGATGTGTTTCAAATGGCAGCTTTACATTTTCGCCAAAGAAACCCGATACGATGGTGGGAACAGTCATGATGATGGAATAAGCAGTCAAGAATTTCATCGTGTTATTCAAGTTATTGTCGATTAAATTTGAGTAGGCGTTCGAGACCCGTTCAACCACGTCTGAAGCCATTTGAGCCATCTCCAAGCCTTGTTGAGATTCAACAACAATATCGGTGATATGTTCGCGTTGGTCGTCGTTAACGGGCACGACCGGAAGCCGTTGAAGATCTTGCAGCATATCTGTGTTGGTCTTTAGAGAAGTCAGATAGTAAACCAAGCTCGTTTCCAAATCCATTAAATCATTAATTGCGCTATGTTCAGGATTTGTCTTCAATGCTTTTTGAATTTGGGCGCGGCGGCGGTCTATCTGGTTAATTTTGTCTAAGTAAGTGGTCGTTAATTTGTACATCAGTCCCAAAATAGCATCAATGGGTTGCTGTTCTTCAATGACCGGCAACTTCAAAACTGTATTGGCATTAATCACAATATTGTGTACATAGTCAGTGTCGCCACTGGTAAACGTAAAGACACGCCGGCCCTTAAATAAAAAGCCGACTGGTGCTGTAGCAGTTTCTGGTGATGTATCCGTGATGACGTTAAAGATAATTAATGAAATTCCATTTTCTTTATCGATTTCAATACGGGCTCGTTCATTTGGATCGGTGGCATAGCCATACATCTCTTCCGTTAATTTATAACTATGAATGAGGCGTTGATGTTCAGCGTCTGTTTCATCTTGCACGTCGATCCATTCAAAATGATTATTGATCTCAATCGGTGTCAGCATAATGTATCTCCTGTAAGTGACTTAACCGTAGAACCAAGGAATTGCGATGGTCAAGATAAGAACCACTAACAAGGCAATTTCATGGCGGCGTTTGTGGAGCCAGGTTAACGCGGCATATTCGCGAATTAGCCCACGAACGTAATAGTTGGAGCCGGTTGGTGCACCAATCCCCAAGCTAGGCAATTTAAGACTCGCGGCAATGATCGCAGCTCGAAATACGTGAAAGTTATTTGTGACAAAATCAATAACTGGTTTACCTTCATGAATTTCATCTAAGGCGTATTGGAAATTTTCGAAGGTACTCGTCGATTTTTCTTCCCGGCGAATAGCCGTTTGTGGATAACCGTGTTCAATTGCATAATCTGCCATGGCACTAGCCTCACTGACGGTTTCATCGGCACCTTGACCGCCAGACATGATGAGCATAGGCCACTGTTGAGTGCGTTGCTGTTGAGCAGTTGCCGCTTGAATGGCCACGTCGATACGAGATTGCAATAATTTGGAGAGTTGGTTGCCATGCAGTAGGCCACTACCTAAAACAATCACATAATCCGCGCCTTGTAAGTGTTGGCGGCGTGGATAAGTCCAAGTCGCGACTAAAAAATCGGCGATGGTGATCACCATATAGCCACCAAGTAAAGTTAGGGCGGTATTAATGTAGCGTAGCGGGGTTAGCCACCCATGAGGCCAGACATTGCCGGGGATAAAAGGAATCGCAGCTAAAAGAAGCGCGATGATGATCGTCAGATAACCAATTAGGCGTAAATGATGCCGCCAGCTTGAGACATGCCAAGCTAAGAGCATTAACCAGTCAAATAAACCTAGCGTTAACGCACCATATCCCAACAAACCTAATAACCGCCAACCAAGCTGATGGGTATCAACTAGTGACGTGAGCAAGATAATTGGTAAGCCTAACAAAATAGTGGCGCCGGTTACGATAAACCACGAATTTAGTAAGCGTCTGGGTTCACGACGATAACCAATGATGGCTAAGGTGATAGCAAGGATAAAGACAATCCCAGGGAAGTAGATTAGAAACGCAGTGACTTGATCTAATGAAAACATGAAAACTCCTTACTGAATAGACGAATTAGTGAGGCTCGGTTCTGGTTTGATGTAACTGATTGGCTGCTGGTCGATAAGATGAAACGGTTGTCGTTTGGCTCAGTCGTTCAAAAAGCAAGGGATAACGGGGCATAATTACGGCCAACAGACTGTCGAGTATAAGCGTTAGGAGGATTGCTCCGGCAAGTAATAGTTCACCGTTACTTGCCGGTCGACTGAACCATGGTTGTGCCAGAGCGATCAGGCCGATAAGGGGAATGTAACAAATGAGATTACGTACCGCAATTTGCCAAGGCCGTGGTGTTTGCCATTTTAGCGAGCAAATTTGTAGATGGACAGCGCGTAGCCCAATCGTTCGACCATTGAAAAGTTGTTCAGGTAACCAAATTAATCCCAGAACGCCGACTGCACTTAGTAGCCATCCGGGGACGACATAATTAAAGACGCGCATCACCAATGTCACGATCACGACGCCAATGCCGATCAATAGCCAATCTAAAACAAAGGCGGTGAGGCGGCGCATCAGGCCCACTTGCACGGCATGCCGACGATTAGTGGCCGCAATTTGAGCTTGAGTTGGTAACAACCAAGTAAATAAAGGTGCTAATAACCAACCCACGAGACCACCTGTCGTATTTAAAAGTAAGTCGTCCACATCAAACAGTCGATATGGGCGGATATAGAAGCCGTATAAGCCAGAAAGCTGAGTCAATTCAAAAAAGAGGCTTAGACCAAAGGACAGCATGACACTGGTCAATACATTACGTTTGAAATAATAGTGCAGGTAAAAGCCGAAGGGAATCGTTAGAACAATATTGAAGAAAGGCTGTTGAAACCCAGGTGCGTGAAGCGTAGTTAACCAAGTGGTCGGTTGATGTAGACTGAATCCCGTCGCACGAAAATTATAATAAACCAATAATGGATGTAGATTAATTGTCGGGGTGGTGAGAGCAGCGTCAGCCGCGCGCGTTGGTAAAGGTAAAATAATCAGAAAATAAGCGCATAGTAAATAGAAATAAAAGCTGTAATTGACGAACACTTGCCAGGCTGAAATTGCCCCATATCTAGCATAATGATACACCAATAAGGGGAATGCCATGCCAATTGCTAATAGTGGAAAGACAATGATGGCGACATGAATTGGTTCCAAATATTGGCCCATTTATTAGCCGCCTCCCTCGGTGAGTTTACCGCTCATTTTAGCATAATATTAGCGGTGCTAGTTATTATTCAAACAAGTATCAAACGTTCAGCTACCCTTGCAACAATTGATTTAAGGCCGCTAAGTAAGTCGCGATCAGTTTGCGTTGCTTTTTGTCAAAATGATTGGCTAATGTCTCCAATTGATTCAATTGCTGTCGTTCGATAGCTTGCCCATCTTTAACCGCGTTTTGGCCACTTGGTGTTAAGCAAAATTGTATGATGCGGTGATCATTAGCCACAGGTTGACTCGTCAATAATTGTAGTTTAATTAGTTTAGCGGTCGCTTTGGTCACAGCTGGTCGAGAAATGTTCAGGGCTGTTGATAGATCGTGATTGGTGACGGGTGGTGTTAACTGCTCGACTAAATGCAGTAAATGTCGTTGAGTTCTACTCAGCGCGACAGCATCTGTTTGCGATAATGACGTTGACTGACTGCTTTGGGGTAGATGTTGCAGTGTATTAATGAGGTCGCTGGTTTGAGTGGCTAGTGCTTTGGTCGAAATTTTAGCCATTACAGTATCTCCTATCGAGTGATGTTAGCAGATTAGATGAGATGAAAGGCTGTCGCATAGATTAATTGGCCAGTTAAGCAATGAGTTGTGTTTGAATTAATAACGTGAAGCATAAAATTTTCATCAGGAATTTGAAAGGGGGCCGTGAGACCATAATTGATTGCCGGTTGATAACCAAACCGTTCATAATAGGCAGGATCGCCAATGACGCTAATTGCGGTAAAACCATTTTTCAGCGCGCGCATTTCTAGTTCTGAAATCAGGCTGCTGCCGATGCCCCGTCCTTGAAAGGCTGGTGACACAGACAGTGGTGCCATCACGGCGATTTTAGTCGTTGGTTGTTCTTGAATGGTCGCCACAGAAAGGGCGGCGTGTCCAATAAGCGTGCCAGTCCTATGCTTAGCCACAATTTCCAAGGTGGGTGAATAATTTTTGTCATGGCGCAGGGCCATCGTCAATTCAGCCTCATTTCCATCTGAATGTGGTGCGCTAGCAAAAGCGATTTTAATCAACTGGTTAACTTCATTGTAATTTTGCGGTGTGATGGTTTGCAGTGTAATCACTCAATCGACCTCCTGTAGATATTCGGTTAATTTTAGCATACATCTGTGAAATGCCTTGATTTGATAATTGACAACTGACTGTGGCAGTCGTGACCAGCGACAAGTTTAATTCCAATAAAAAAACAGGTCCATGAACAAAACGTAATCGTTTGTCATCGACCTGTATCCGTACAATTTATATTGGAATTAACCCCGCAGAATTTCACCTAGAGAAGGTTGCTGTTTCGTGTCAATGCCATAGTGTTCAGCATAAGCCTTAACGGTGTCTTCGCCGAATTGTTGTGGATCAAGTGGCATAAATGCTGTTGCCACAGGATCTTCCGGATCGATCACGGCGTTCAGCACAATCGGCTTTTTGTTGCCGCTGGCTTGTAGTGATTTGATTTGATCGAAAGCTGCGTCTAATTCTTTAAGATTGGTAGCAGTGAGACCAACTGCGCCAAGTCCCTCGGCGACCTTTGCCCAATCGGCACCAGTTAAATCAACGCCGTAGAAGTGTTGTTTGGTTTCTTGTTGTTCGTACCAAATAAAGCCATAACGTTCATTGGAAAAGACGATGTTAATGACTGGTAATTGATAGCGTGCTTCAGTGATTAGGTCTTGAACGACCATTGAGAAACCACCGTCACCAGAAAAGCTCCATGCTTGGCCTTCTGGAACGCTCAGTGCGCCGGCCATCCCTGAAGGAACACCGTAACCCATGGTGGCAAATAATCCTGAGATGGCGAAACGCTGGTTTTCCGTCATTTTGACGCCACGAACCGCGAATTCAGATACGTTTCCAGTATCAACACCATATGTGTCATTAGAGCCGGCCAGCTCACGGGTCTTTTTCATGACTGCCTCTGGTTCAAGTCCTTTACTGTCATCACCGGCGAGTTGATCGAGCCAAGTGAGCCAGTTTTGACGGTTCGTACGGTTAGCACGCATCCAATCCGACTCTGGCATTGATTCACCGCTATCGAGGAGTGCTTGTAGATACGTCTTGCCATCTGAAATAACTGCATAATCAATTGGCACAACTTTCCCAATATCAAATGAATTATCGTTGACTTGAATGATTTTGACGTCAGTTGGCCAGAAACGAGCAAATGGATACTCGGATCCAATGAAGAGCACTAAGTCAGCGTGTTGCATGGCTTCAAAACCAGGCTTAGTGCCTAAACGACCGTTGGTACCTAAATAATTACGATGGTCGTTTTCCATGATGCCAGTGCCGGGAACTGTAGAGATAACTGGAATGTTAAACTGTTCAGAAACGCCATCGACCTGTTGACGGGCACCTTTTAACCCAGTCCCAATGTACATCAAAGGATGTTTGGCGGCTTTGATCATTGCTAGCGTGTCGCTCACCGCTTTCGGATCAACAACTTGCGTAAAGTTATTTGAAACGACGGTTGGCGTCTTAGTCGGCTCATAGTCAATTTCTGTGGCAGATAAGTTTTCAGGAATGGTGACAACGGCAACACCCTTTTGTCGGTAAGCTTCTCGAATAGCTTGGTTGACGACGTAAGGCAATTGTTCAGCGGTCGTAACAGTGCGATTATAGACGGATACATCAGCGAACATCGGATCTTCATCCATTTCTTGGAAGTAGTTGGTGTTCATGATAGATTGACCTACTTGGCCAACGAGGGCCAATACTGGTACATGATCCATCTTTGCATCGTATAAACCGTTGAAAAGATGTGTCGCACCCGGGCCTGCGGAACCAAAGGCGACCCCGATCTTGCCGGTGAATTTGGCGTCCGCAGCGGCAGCCATTGCCCCGACTTCTTCATGACGAACTTGAATATATTGAATTTTATCTTTTTCAAGGTACAGGCCTTCAACCGTGTGGTTAATGGACCCACCTGGGATTCCATAAATGTGATCCACATCCCAGTCTTCCAAAACCTTAACTAATGCTTGTCCTGCAATCATTTTTGCCATTTGATGCATCTCCACTTCGTTAAAATAGTCGATAGAAAGATAAAAGTCGTGACTAACTACAATGTCTATGATAATTCCGATAGAATGAAAGTGCGACTATTTGCACTTGATGCCGTTGAGGATTGTGAATGAAGGAAAAGGAGCATTGATCATGACTAAGTGGACTAGCAAATATTCTGTCCCTGCACCACTTGCTGGCGTGAGTGTCCGTCAGCTATTGAACGCTTGGCTCATTCCTAAGCGGATGCAGCACGACTTACGCGTGAACCACGATGTCGTTGTCAACGGGCAGTACCAGCCTTACAGTATGTCGGTACATACTGGCGATCAAGTGTCCTTGACCGTGCGAGCAGAAAATTTGGGGACACCGGTGCAAAGGTATTTGCCCGATGACCACGTTTATCTGCCAATATTATATGAAAATAATGATGTGTTAGTGATTAATAAACCCAGTGGTATCAAAAGCCACCCGAATCGCCCCGATGAGTCGGGAACTGTCATGAATTTTTTGACGGCCCAGTTGGCTAATGTCAACCAAACACCAGCCATGGTCCATCGCTTGGACATGGCGACGAGTGGAGCAATGATCATCGCCAAGACGCCATTAGTGGTGCCTATTTTAGATCGATTAATTGCCGACAAACGGATTTCACGTACATATCAAGCGTGGGTGGCTGGTCATTTTGAACAAAGTGCTGGTCAATTTAATGACCCGATCGGCCGTGATCTGAATGATCGGCGTAAACGTCGAGTTAACGGCGATCACGCTCAAACGGCACAAACAAGCTATCAAGTTTTGAAGACAACTACTTCCGCTAGTTTGGTGAGATTAACCTTAGGGACAGGACGAACGCATCAATTGCGTGTTCACTTGGCTGCCCACGGGCATGCAATTTTAGGTGATCCATTGTATGCTTCGCCAAAAGCTCTTCTGGCTGCGCCGCGATTGATGTTACACGCATATCAGTTACACTTGCTGTTACCGCTAGATGAAACCGATATGATGATTACGGCCCCGTTGCCCAAAGATTTCTCGTTGCTAGTTTGATGAAAAGGGGCCTGACTGAGTGCTGGATGTAATTAAGCAATTATACGGTCCGTTTTTTGACGGACAGAATTGGGCGACGATTTTAACCAGTCGTAGTGATTGGCTCATCGTTGGCTCATTGGTTTTGATTGAATGCCTCTTATCAGTGGATAATGCAGTCGTGTTAGCGGCACAGACGACCGGCCTCGATAATTTACAAGAACGAGAAAAATCGTTATTCTACGGCTTGTGGGGCGCCTATGTGTTCCGATTTTTCATCATCGGGATCGGAACCTATTTGATTCGTTTTTGGTGGATTAAAGTGATTGGGGCTAGTTATTTAATGTATTTGGTTTATCGCTATTTCCGTCACTTAATGACGCAACAAAAACGTCATCCACTGGGCCAAACGATCACCTCAAAAAAGCGGCGATGGTTTGGCCTATCACCATTTTGGACGGTGGTTATTCAAATTGAATTGATGGACATTGTCTTCTCGATCGATTCTGTATTAGCGTCCTTGGCAATTTCAGATAACGCTGTAATTGTATTAATTGGCGGGCTAATTGGTATCTTATGTATGCGTGGGATTGCAGAAGTGATCATGAATTTGATGCGCAAGGTTCCAGAGCTTGAGACGATGGCGTATGTCTTGATCGCACTGATTGCAGTCAAATTAGTCTTGTCTGTCCCACAGATTGATATTGAGGTTTCTTCACGTGCGTTTGGCTTGGTCATCTTAGCAGCTGTTTTAGTCACGTTACTGATTCATTGGCTCCGATCACGATTTCACCGTTGCTCAGATCGCAGGAAATAATAAACATTTCACAAGTAGTCGGCCATCGTGTTGGTCGATTTTTGTTTTATGATGACGTTATACAAAGAAAACAATGATGTTAGAGTGGAGATTATGCATTTTTTGAAAGTGAGGATAGGATCATGGCTGAATATCAAGCAAGTACTGCAGAACAAACGCTGAAGATCGATGACTTAGCGGCCTTGGAACCCTTGGTTAAGGCGAACATGGAGCCAGGTGCTTTTGGTTATATTCAAGGTGGTGCAGAGACGGAATGGACCATGGCCGAAAATACGCGAGCTTTTGATCATGCTCAAATTGTGCCCCGCGTGTTACAGGATTTAGAGAATCCAGATTTGAAAACATCATTATTTGGGATTCCCCTACAAACACCATTGATTGATGCGCCTGCCGCCGCTCATGGGTTAGCACATGAACATGGTGAATTAGAAACGGCTAGTGCGGTCGCGGCAGAAGGCACGATTATGTCTGCTTCAACCTATTCAAATGAACGAGTGGGCGATATTGCGAAGGCCGGTCACGGTGCCCCACAATTTTTCCAACTCTATATGAGCAATGATGATGGCTTTAATCACTGGATTTTGGATCAAGCAGTTGCCTCTGGTTACCGAGCAATTATTTTAACGGCTGATGCCTCATTAGGTGGATATCGTGAAGCTGACGTCAAAACCGGGTTTCAGTTCCCACTACCGATGATCAATTTAGCTGATTATTCAGCTAACGACGGCAGCGGCGAGGGGTTAAATATCATGCAGATTTATGCTAAGGCTAAGCGTAAATTGAGTTTAGCGGATATTGATGCAATTGCCAGCTACACGAATTTACCGGTTATTGTCAAAGGTGTTCAGTCACCAGCAGATGCAATGGCTGCCATTGGTGCCGGTGCTAGTGGTATTTGGGTTTCAAATCACGGCGGTCGTCAGCTCGATGGTGGACCGGCTTCATTTGATGTGCTGCCAGACATTGCCAGCGCAGTCAATCATCAAGTGCCGATTATTTTTGACTCAGGAATTCGTCGTGGCGAGCATGCCTTTAAAGCGTTAGCGAGCGGGGCTGATGTCGTGGCCTTCGCACGGCCACTTTTCTACGGTCTAAACCTTGGCGGGATCGATGGTGTTCGTTCAGTTATTCAGCACTTTAATCAAGAGCTGACGATTACCATGCAACTAGCAGGTACAAAGACTATTGAAGCTGTTAAACAAACAGAGTTGCTATGGCGGTGAGCATACTGTGGGTATCCAAAAACACTTAGGCGCACCCAGTCTTGTTCTTCTTCTGAGGTTAACGTATACTAACTTCATTCAAAATGAAAGAAACGGAGGGGAACATGGATGGCGCAAGCAGTCTCTTCACAAGCACAAATTGACGCGGCAACAGCTAGTGGTTTAGCAGTTCTGGATGTTTGGGCTCCTTGGTGTGCCCCTTGTAAAATGATGGAACCGGTACTTGCACAGTTAGAGCATAGCTATGGCGATCAAATTCACTTTTTGAAATTGAATGTGGATGATCATCAAGCATTAGCTGAACAATATAAGGTAATGAGTGTGCCTAGTCTGGTGATCTTTAAACAAGGAAAAGCCGCGGAAAAAGTTGCTGGTTACTATCCAGAAGATAAGTTACGGCGTTATCTGGACGCTAAATTGATGGAACTTTAATTAAAAATTGAGTTTAGTCAGCGCCTCTTCCTCGTGGGAGGCGTTTTTTTACGGTTCCGTCACTCGATTGATTGGTTGCGGTATAATGTAGTTCATCGTAAAAGGAGATGTCACTGTGAGTAAACGTCAGAAAGTTGCAAAGTCGTCGACTCGACGCCAGAATCGTTTCGTGCGGTGGCTGATCATCTGTTTATGTGCCATTCTAATTCTAGCTGGTGTGGTAGTGGGCTGGGAAGCAAGCGAGCAAAAAGAATTAGAGCATGTTCAAGTGAACTATAGTGATCGGCCGACCGTCTTTGTTTCGGGAGATTACAGTAACTGGCTGACGTTTGGTCCGATGAACCAACGTTTACAACGTTATGGATTAGCTCAAGCAGTATGGACGATTCACGTCGCTAAGAACGGTCATGCGACTATTGATAAGCATCGACCACTGGGCCATCGGAATCCGCTGATTTTGGTACTCTTTGCTGATAATCACAACGCCAAGCGAGAAGCTCACCAATTAACCGGTGTTATGCACCTATTAAGGCAGCAAGAGCACATCGACTCGGTTAATTTCGTGGGCCATTCGTCAGGCTGTAATATTATTTATCAATACTTAACTGGTCCGGCGGCCAATCATCGTCAACGATATCCACAGACAAACAAATTCATTAATATCGCAACAACATTTAGTAAACGTGAACAGGAAGCAGCTAATCGATTCCCTAGAGCGACGCGAGTTTTAAATATCGCCGGTAACTTTGCGAATACCGGCGGTGATTTAGGCGTTTCAGTGCATGGTGATCAGCAATTAGGTCGACTATTGCAGGACCGGGTTAAAACATATCGAAGCGTTACATTAAATGGTGGTGTGTCTGTCATTCATTATTTGTTACATCAAAATCCGCGAGTAGATCGGCTAATCGTTGAGTTCTTGTGGGGAGGGCGGTCCTAACCGCACACACGGCGCCATTGATTAATGAATCGCAATGACGAGGCTGTTATTGTGTTCTAAAAGTGAAACATTTTTATCGAAAATGTTTCACTGCTGCTGACAATCAAGGGGTATTAGCATAAAATAATAGTTTGTAAAGTTAGATTAGGAACTAACCAACCATAATTAAGAATGTGAAGGAAGGTAGTCATGGAAAATGATGATTTAATCAGTGACTATGAAAATGTGTATTTCTACGTTGGCCAATTTTTGAGTCAATATATTTCGCAACCGGACCGTCCCCATGGTTTATCTTACGGACATTTTCTTGTCTTAAAAGGGATTGCGGCAGATGAAAATTGCTTAATGACTAATTTGGCAACACGATTGGAGACTTCGCAATCCACGGTGGTCAGTGAATTGAAGCGATTGTTAAAATTAGGATTAGTCCGCCAGGTGGAAAATTTAGCTGATCGGCGACAGAAATTTCTTCAACTTACTGATGAGGGTGTGACGGTGTTGGCAGAATTGGAGGCTGAACACGCACACTTATTCGATCATATGGTGGAACAAGTCGGCTATGAGGAAGCTAAGCAGTTCATTCAAACTATCAAAAAGGCGCGGACAGTTCTAGCGGTATCTTAAGATGTCTTGAACTAAAAAATAAAATCCTGAGCGAAAAAGTGTGGCATATAAGCTGAATGACTGACTTATATACCACACTTTTTCGCTTTAAATTTAATTGTCAGTTGGGTTGGTCTGGATATTGATGAAGTTAAATACCATCTGCGCCATTTGTTCAGGAGATTGGGGAGGCTCATTTTGTAACCAGAGCAGAATCATTTCGCTTAACCCGCCAGCCAGATAAACAGTCCAATATTTGGGATTCTGGAGCGTGGTTTGCAATAACTGAGTTTCTACAAGGTTCTTGAGCCAGTCACGGAAATGAAAATATAAAATGTAGCGTAGATTGGCATTAATGAGTTGTTTAGCAGGTTCGCGAAAGCTATTAAAGAGTTCAAAGAAGCGAACAGTTTGAGCGAAAGGGTCGTGAATCTGTTCGCGAACGAGGGTATGCAAATATTGATCTCGACGGCGGGTGAATTCGCTAGCAATGATGTCTTCTGGTGATTTAAAATGACGGTAGAAAAAAGTTCGTGAAATGCCAGCTTGCCGGCATAAAACAGTGACCTTAATTGATGCTAATGGATGATCCGCCAATAAATCAACCAATGTTAAAAAGAGCTGCTGTGTTTTTAATTCACGATTAGATAAGAACATAAAATCCTTGGTCATCAGACACCTCAAAGGTTCAAGCGGCATAGCCATTAACATGCTATTTGATTACTTGTGTATTTGTCTACACCCGTTAACTATTCAGCAGTATCTTATCATACATTGATCAATTAACGTCAAGCATAACATTGGCTGTGTTTGGTGGAACTTGCTAGCTGTTAGTAATCAGTGATGCACAGCTAGTTAGGCGAAAGTTCAACAAAAAAACACGTTGAAACTAGCTCTTAAGTGAGATGGTTTCAACGTGTTTCTCGTTAGCTTGGTTGAGTCGACTACTCGTGAAAATTTAAAAAGCGAAGTCTAAGCATCACTGCAGACTCATTCGGTTGTTCTCTCGAGCGGCTTCTAAAAGGGCCATGAGTTCTTTTGAATAGTCTGTCAAATCGTCATAGATGAGTGCTTGGCTCTGATCACTGGCTTGCAGTGTATATAACCAATTAATTAATTGAGCATCGTCATCGTTTACATTAATAATCCATTGTTTCATTTTGATGCCTCCGGTTTAGTTGCTTACAACTAAAATGTCTACAATTAAATTTACCACAATTTGAATGAGAAGTGTCTGAATCCTTGAAAAAAATCGGCGCGTTCGGTCGCTTTTTTTGAAAGCGAATTGAGAAAATGTGGGACTAATTGAATCGACTTGTCATCGGTTTGCTTTGACATATTGCTTATGAATTAGATAAGATTATTGTTAAATTAAATGGAGGACAAAACATAGTGGAAAAGAATTTTTTTGAGCGGAAGGATGATCGACGACCAATGCCAATCATCGATGATAATGTTTCGATTGGTCGACTTTGGGGACTGTTTATTTTTCCGATTGGCGTTTTTACTTGCGTTGTATTAGTTTCAAAGTATTATCCGATGAATAGCGTATGGCTTCAATTCGTTGTACTGGCGTTAGTACCGACAATTGTTTTATTGAGTTCATATCGGCTAATTAGTGGGCAACGACCATGGGCATTGTTCGGACGTGTGACTGGTAAGGAATGGCGGCACACATTGATGATGTTTGTTTTGCAGGTTGTTTATGCCGTCGTCATGCAGTCTGTCTTTAGAGCACTTAATGTGACGACTGCTAAAAACCCAGCGGGGATCGGGCTGAATGGTGAACATCGTTGGTCGGTCTTTTTCCAACAGGCGTTTAATGATTTATTTGAACTGATGAATGAAGAGTTTTTAGGGATTTTTATTTTCTTGGCTTTTGCGGCCGTTCTAATGAAGCAATTTCATTTTAGACGTAATGTGGCAATCTGGGGTTCCTTGGCGGTTTCAATTATTGTTTTTGGCATGGTTCATTTTGCTGTCTATCAGTGGAATTTAATTCAGATGTTGGTTTTAATTGGCGTTACTCGTCTTTTTTTGACAGGAGCTTATTTGTATTCAAAAAGCATTTGGACTTCATTTGCAATGCATTATACTTTCGATACGATGTTCTTTTTAATGCTGGCGGGAGCGACATGGTTCAGGCACTTGTAGTAGTTGACATTAATGAGATTGTTTTAATACGCCCGCTGGTTCATCGACGAGAAAGATTGTAAAAGCACCCATAAAAAATAAACACTGATTGTTGCTCCATCGGCAACGACCAGTGTTTATTTTTAATCACAAAGCTACTATATAAATAGGCTAATAAGTGAGTTGTTTTGAATTAGATAGCTGGTTTATTGTTAAAAATAGTTAAGTGAACGGCCTTAACTTGTTGCCACAATTAATCAACTGGCATCCGTATCGTTAAGCGCTTTCAATAACTTTGAGAATTCAGCTTCGCGTGTCTGGCGAGGGATGAAGGTCCGAACCTCATTGATTGAAAAGCCAGTTTGAAGAAGGTGGTGTTGGTAATCGAATATAATCGGAAAATGCAATAATGTAGCATCATCATGAATAAAAGATAAAAGTTCATGGAGTGGCATTTCATCAAGATTATGGTGTTGTGTTAAGGCTAAGTATGAAGAAGATTGATGGGATAAAAGGCCGTCAACGCCATTTTCAGAAGCGGCCAACATTTGCTTTAAATCATTTAGATCAATTTTGGTACCAGTGCGGCTGATTGGATGTTCACGAAATTCAATCCCGTGTTCATTAAGAAAATTCACTGCCCGTCTAGAAGGTAAGTTAGAAGTAATAGTGTATAAGTCAATCATAATAATGGCCCCCTCATATTTGATTAACCTGAGTATAATACTTTTAGTAAACCTTGTACATCATTTAAGTTGTACAAAATAAATTTTTTTATGGATGGTTAAGACTGGTATAGAGCGGTTTAGACCAATGCTGCCATCAAGAAAATATAGTTCACCCGGTTTAGCATATATGGTGGAACTAGTTATCATTGGATATTTTTAAGCGCGAAAATGATGAAGAATTTCCAAAAAGAATTTATTCGATCAGTTGTATATACAGCAAAGTGGTATAGTATGGCTATCGATTTATTGATATACCGGCTTAATATTTTTTGTACAGTGAAATTGTCTAATGATTTTTAAAACCGGTTTTAGTTAAGTGAAATGTTTGGGGGAGTAACAAATGACAGATTTAGAACTGATGCGTGCATTTGATGAGGAATATCTTTTCGTGGGTCGCTTTTTGAGCGAGTTTATTTCCGCTCCAGATCGTGAATATGGTTTGTCGCACGAGCAGTGGCTGATTTTAGAAGCAATTGAAGAACATGATCGGTGGTTACTCGCCGATTTAGCTGACATGCTGCATGTAACTCGGCCGGCGGTTTCTTCGAAAATAAGTGTGTTGGTACGAATGAGCCTCATTGAACAACAAGAGGATCCCGAAGACCGGCGTAAGAAATTTCTGAAGCTCACCGACAAGGGGAGAAAAATCTTAAAAAAGCTCCGAGATATCCATGCCCAACGTTTTCAAGAATGGCTAGCGGTATTGGGACGCGAAGAAGCGCAACGAGCATTGCTTATTGTACAGAAAATTGAAAAAGAATTAGTACCGAATGATCCATGGACAAATACGCAACATTTGCGAAACCATGAATAAACAGTCAATGATAACGAATAGAGCCATATATAGAAGTAGTGTTTGGAATTAACCAGACACTACTTTTTTTGTTGCAAGTAAGCCAAGTGACGTGGCATACCAGGAGTGATGCTACAAAATGATTTAAAAAACATTGTGATAAAGATACCATTTATAAAGATGATGGTGTAATATTTAATTGATTATTAGCAATATAATATATTTTGAGTAACTTTTTTAGCGTGTAACATAGCTTTGGTATACAATTTAACAAATAATTTATTAAGGATGAAACGTTTATTTCGTTAGTCTTGATGGTCGTATCCTCAGATAAATGAGGTTAAAAATGATTGATTAGGAGAGTTCTTTATGACAGACAATGAATTATTTTCAGCTTTTGAACAAGAATATTTTTTTGTTGGACAGTTTATTAATGACTTTGTCGGGGTGCCGGACAAGGCCGCAGGAATTTCACATGAACAGTGGCTTATCATGAAAGCCATCAAGACACACGAACAGTGGCTGTTAGCGGATTTGGCCAAGATGCTACGGGTCTCTCGCCCGGCCGTATCGGCTAAAATCAGCGGCCTGATTAAGTTTGGTTATATTCGTCAGCAGGAGGATCCGACTGATCGACGTAAGAAATTCTTATACTTAACGGACAGTGGCGAAGCGATTGTTGAAAAGCTAGATCAAGCTCATCAAGATCGGTTTCAAAAGTTGGCTAAAACGCTGGGGAAGCAACGGTCAGAAAATTTGCTGAGCGCGATTCAAACGATTGAGTCAGCGATTACTGCTTGAGAGGCAGAGTTTCAAACGGACAGTGATGATCGACAATGGAATGGCCGAGCTTTTGCGATTTTACTGGAAACGATCAATACAGCTGGCGATCCTTGGCACCATTTCTTATTTGGCACCAAGCAATATTAATTCGAAGCAAAAAACGGTTTGATTTCCGATAATTCCAGGAAAATCGAACCGTTTTTTTGCTACTAACTAAGCGGGCCCCTAGCTCATTTTTTACCCGATAATTAATGACCTAAAATCAGATTTACGAGCTCTTCAACCGGCATGTTGCCGATATTGCTCTGATAGTCACCGGCAGTTAGGGCAGCTGTGAGACCTTGCTGAGTGAATGGCACACCAAGCATGACTGCATCAACGATCGCCGGATCGCCACCATTGATAAAATCACCATACGTTTTGAAAGCGGAAATTCGCTGATCGTTTACGCTAAAGTTGAAGGCCACCGTGCCAATATCAAAATGGTGACTGCGGTACTGGTCGTAACCAGGGTTCTTGCCGAAGTTCCAAGCATCAGTGTCATATTTACCGGCGAGACGCTGATCAATGATCGACCAGTCATGGTCATTAAGGTGGTAAGTTTCGATCTTTGACAAATCGTTAACGTTAAAAACACGTTTCAATAATTCTGTTCTAAATTGTTCAATGGACAGATTTTGAAATTCAGGTCGCAAATAAGACATGATATTAGTCACCCGACTATTCACTGAGCCAACTCCTTTGGAGGCTAATTTCTCCGCATCCGGCGTCAAAACAGCGGAAGCAGCTTCAAGATTCAAGTTGTACATTAAGGTGCCACCAGCTGCGAAGGCATCGCCAGCTTTAAACATCGTCATCCCAGAGAATTTTTGGTTGCCAAGCACCATATCATTTCGGCCACGAAGCTGTGCTTGAGTGGCCCCCATGGCTTGTAAGGCTTTTAAAATTGGATCTGCGAAGACATTGAAATGGCCAAAATCACTGGTGTCTCCGATAACAATATTTTCAAAAATTAAATTTCCGAAGTCGTGATAGACAGCGCCACCACCAGAAGTGCGACGCACAAGTTTGATGTTGTGATCTTTTAGGTAAGGCAGGTTGACTTCGTTATAGGCATTTTGATGAACGCCGATAATAACTGCTGGTTGGTTGACATAAATCATTAGACCATGGCCGGATAAGTGTAAATCATTGACTAGATAGTTATCTAAAGATTGATTAACGATGGGATCATAGACCGGTTGACCATTGCGCGTTACATCATATAAGAACATCTGTGTCCTCCAATTTAAAAATGTATTCGCTTACACATTTTATTCTACGACTTTTGGGAGTCATGAGACTAAATTAAATGAAGCTCATGGAGCAAAAAAAGCATGTTGACCAGCCCCAACATGCTTTGCTTGCGTGTAGCGTAGCTCGCAAACGTTCTTAGTGTACCATATTTAAATATTTGTTCTGCACATTTTCGTGCAGAAACATTTTATAAATAGTACAATTTGTTTGATGTATTAATAAAAATTAATGTGATAAGGCGTGATGGGATCATGATTTTGGAGATGAATGTGCATGCAAAAAGAAACTGAACGAGCCCGACCAGGCTTGCAGCAGTTAACAATGATGATGCTAGCGGTGAGCGGTGTTGTTTTTGCGACAACCGCCAAAGTGTTGGCTGATCCGATGATGCAAACGACTGTGTTAACTAACCAATCGAATACATTGTTTGGTAAAACCAGCCTAGGCGATACAAGTGCATCCAATCAGAGTGGTGAAACCGTAAATCAAAATCAGTTAGCCATCGAGCGCCAGGCAATGGCGTCAGCTGCTGAGGTTGTCAACCAAGCCCAAGCTACGAATAGTTCTGCCCAACAAGTTGTCAGTCAAGCGGTGAGTGAAGTAACCCAAACAACTAGTTTGGCTGATTCGGCCGTCAGTGCTTATCCAGAACAACCAGCATTGCAGCAGACTGCAATGCAAGCAAGCTCACAACAGCAACAAGTTGGTAGTGAGACGGTTAAAATTAGTCAAGTAGCTAATGCGTTAACTTCCCGGGCGACAGCTTTTGATCGTTTGGCACAATTCAGCGGAGACGATCAATTACTTGTAAGTGCTGTTAAGCAGGCAACTTCGATGGCTGGAGATTTAAGCTTATTGGCCGACCAAATGCGGTCGTTTGCCATTATTGCAAATGGTTGGCGAGTGATGGCTGGAAATAATGTTCAAACTATTCAACAGTTACTGTTGAACCTTCCAGCCCAGCAGAGTGGTTCCTTGACCGGCCAACCAGTCATGCTTTGGCAGCCGAACTTTGAACATTTTATGCCAACGGTCAGGGAGCCAGGGGTTAAGACATCTATCCTGAAGGCTTCGTCACCTCAAAGTTCGAGCAATCAAATGTACGTGAACGCTGTGACGATGCAATCACAAGCGATGCCTAAGGAAACTGGTGAACATTCACAGGGCATTCGGTTATCTGAACAGACAGCTGTTCAAAGACCAGGTGAGAGAAAGGCACATGTCAACAAACAGCAGGGGATCTCGTCAAAGACCCACCATCGACATACGAGAGTCATCAATCGAATAGTTAAATCGAAAAAAGTAAGCCGCCTGAACGAATTGAGACAAACACTGCAATTTATGGGCGTCTTAGCAATGATTCTAGCCGTAACATTGATTTATCGAATGATTATTCGCAAAGTTATTGTTATTAAAGATGGCCAGTATCTCATTTCCCGTAATGGTCAGGTTAGGTTTGCATCAGTTAGTGTTAATTCAGCAACTGTACTTTCGAGCTATTTTGCAGCTAAACATTTATTGAGTGGTGAGCATGGATATGTGATTGTTTCTGCTCATAAATTCAAGACAGCGATTCGTAAAAAAATTAGAAAATAAATTTTTAAAAGCCTGTCAAATAGGTCACGAAATCATTTATACAACTATTTCTTTTAAAAATAGTTTTGCTAAGGAAAGATATTGTTGTAGTATTGTTTTTATAAAATGTTTACATTTCTGTTGTGTAGGAGATAGTGGGATGAAACTTTTCGGTAGAAAGAAATATGATAATCTCGTTGATTCACTAGCCAAACGCGAAGAAGATGATACATCGGCCCAAACCAAGGATGCTGTTGCCAAAACGGTGGCTGCTCCTGATGCGCCTGAAAAATCTGCGGAGAGTGTGCAATCGCAAGCAAAGTCAAACGCTAAAGAGGAAGACTCCGTCGCCTCATTGTCTGGCTCTTTTGCCATGCTTGGTGGTGCCGAGATTGTTTTCGGTGGCGATCCGAGGTCGTCACAAACGACCATTAAAATTGACGCAGATCAGGATCAAGCAGAGGCAGTTAATCAAGCAGACGCCGATTCATCCGCTGAGCCAAGAGATGTACAGGACCAAGCAAGTGCTAGTCCGTCTACGGGTACTGATACTGGTAGTGATAGTTCCACTGAAGCTGAGTCAGTGGAGACAAAAGATGAGCCACAACAGCAGGAAAAAGATAACGAAGATGAAGTTCTTGCTGCGGTTAGAAAAGCGGCTGGTTTAGCGCCAAAAACGGATGAAAATACATCATCGATTACAAAAGCAGATGCAAGCGATGATCAACAACAAGAGGATGCCATGACAGACGCAGAAAAAGCCGCTAGTACGGCGACTAGCAACGTAGATTCAACAGAGCCAAGTGATGAAAAGGTAGCAGCCAGCCAAGTAAGCGAAGCAGCTAGTCAGGTTGATGATGAGAGCAAAGACCCTTCTGCCACGGTTAAATCGGAAAATGACGGTAGTGAGTCAGCTGCTGATATGGATCGAGATTTATCTGATCAGGATAGTGAGACAGAAGATCAAGTTATTGATGCTAGCAACGTGGATTTCAGTGCGTTGGAGGCCGAGGTAGTTGAAAGTGATGAAATTCACCCCATCGATTCTGATTTGGATGAAGAAAAGCATACTGACGATGATACATTGACATCAATCGACGAAGCTGTTGATGAAACTAATACTGATACCGCAACAGTCGATTCAATTGATCCAGCCCCAGAAGAAATTTCGGATTCGGTTCAAGCAGGTCAGGATGGCGTTTCCCAAGACACGGCTGCAAGTTCTAGTGTGGAACAGCCAACCCCATCAAAGGAACAGCCGGTCGCCAGCACCGCAGATTCTGTGGAGGTAACCATTCCGGAGGATCCGGATCGTGAACTGACGGAACCGGTTGCCCCAAGTGATACTGAGAATGAAGAGCAACCAGTGAGTGTTCAACAGAGCCAAACACTGGTTAACGCCACCATTTCTCAGCAATACAATAACGTGCTTTCACAAAATAGCTTATTACTCTCGCAAATTGAGCGGATGCAAGGCGTCAACGATAAGCTCAATAAGCAAATTAGTCGGTGGCAGGAATATCGTAATGAGGCGACTGGCTATATCAACAACATTACGATTAAGAGCCAGGATCAAGTCCTGAAGTTAAAGAAGAACCAAGAAAAAGAACTTGATGATGTTAACGAAGCCTGGTTACAGAAATTTGATGAACGGTCAGCAGAAGTCGATCGAAAGTATCAAGAGTTTGAAAAGCGGATTCAAGGCATCATCGCTACTGAAAGCCAAGAAAAGGCCGATCTGCAAGATCAGATTACTAAACTTCAAAAAGATAACATGACGCTCGACAGTGAAGTCACTACGCGCGGTTTTAAGATTAATGAACTCACCGCAAGCCTCGATGAGTTGAAACAAAGTAATGAAGACTTAGAGGCGGCCAAGCGTGAATTGACGGATGAATTAAGTAAGGCTGTCAATGATTTGAATATTGCGGCAGAGCGTTCACAGTCTGCAACTAACGAGGTAGCGGTACTCAAGAAGGAAAATGCCGACTGGAAGGACAATTTAGCTCAAGCCAAGGTTGAGTCACTAAACGCCTTTAATAAGTCAGAGAGTCGTATGGGCGCTACAATTGCTGAATTGACAGAAAAATTGGCTAAGGCGGAAAGCGATAAACAGCAAAGCCAGAATAAGTATTCAGCCAGTTTACAGCGGCAACATGAACTTGAAAGTACGGTCAGTGATCTGAACAAGCAAAATAAGACGTTGCTTGATCAAATCAGCGAAATGGAAGCCGGCGACACGAAAGACTATATGAGTGTGCCAACGTTTGAAAATGATTTTCCACAAATGTAAAGCCACGTTTAATTCATTATTCTTAATTAAGAAAGAGGTTTTTTTGTGAATTACTTTGTTAATGAAAACATTTTTTCACTCAACTCAGGGACAGAATTTTCTGCCGCAAAACGAATCCAACTGTTTAAGGAGCATCAAGTTCCCGCAAAAATGCTAACGCGCAATTATAATCCGCAGCTGGTTGATGATACACAGCGCATTGGTTTAGAACCAACGGATGTGTTGAATATGTACAATTACTTTCAAGAAGTTACTGATGTCGCCAAACAAGACGTTGATGTCCGTTACACAGAGGTTATCGACAAGAATACCTATCAGATTGAAGGCGTTGATCCTAATGAGTCAAAGCTGAACTATCATGGTCGTACCATTGGTAAGGTGCTTATCGCACCGGCAACAGTGGGTTTGGTGGGTGCCTTTGAATATTACAATGAGATGAATGATACGGTGGCCAAGGACATTTGGGACCGGCGGGGATTCAAATCGTCCACTCAGTATTACCATCCGGATGGTCAAGAAGGCCCGCAAGTATTCTTCGATTTAACGGGGAAACCTAAAATTGAAAAAACCCGCATGAACATCAATGGGGACTTACATACCACGATGTACAAGCTATTAGATTACAAAGGGCGGGCTTGGCGGTTTAACTCGGAAAATGAGTTCTTCGGTTTTTTCATGAATGAATTGGCGCAACAAGAACCAAGCGTCTTTATTAATGATCGTCCCTCGCTAATCAATGAGGTTGCCGGGATTAAGAATGCGGTTGGTAAATGGCAGTACTTGCATAATGCTCACGAAATTAATACGGCCCAACGAGGCGGCTCAAACAAGGTCTTTGACTACATGGAGCCACTCTTCAAGACCCATATGAATGATTTTGATGGTGTGATTGTACCGACACAGACACAGGCTAAAGAAATCACGAAATTTTTTGGTTTCCACCATGTGGCAGTGCTGTGGGATACTTTTAGTGAACCGCATGAACCTAAAGCTGCGACTGAACGGGATAAAAACAAAGTCATCTTCACTGGTCGCATTTCCCCTGAAAAACAACCCGCTCAAGCAATCGAAGTATTTGCCCACGCTAAAACCAAACGGCCTGATTTACAGTTAGAATTCTATGGCTATAGCGCAGATGAAAAATTGAATCAAACGCTAGCTGACTTAGCTGCCAAGTTGGGCGTTAGCGATGCTGTTCATTACAATGGTTATCAAAATGCGTCACAGTTTGCTGAAAAGATCGCCGATGCCGCGGCAATGATTAGCGTCTCGATGACGGAAGGCTTTGGTGATAACATTCTTGAGGCCATGAGTTATGGCATACCGGTAGTGGCTTATGACGTTAAATATGGTATTGCTGAATTATTAGATAAGACTACCGGTGCGACTGAGCCCTTAAATGCTAGCGAACCACTGGGTGAAGATTTGGCCAACTTATTAGCCGATGAAAACGATGCTAAGTGGCAAACGGCAATTGAGCAAACTCATGCTAAGGCGCAAGAGTTCAATGAAGAGCACGCTTGGCAACAATGGGAAACGACCCAGGCCAAAATCAAAAATCTGTTTGTGAAGTAGGGGAGTTAACGGATGATATTTTTTATTAATTCAAGCTTTAATAAAAAGAATTCAGGGATCGAACATGCCCAGTTAAAACGGGCCGGGCTTTTTCGTGACAATAATGAACCATTTAAATTAGTTTTTCGTGATTGGAATCCCCGGATCCACGACTTTCTTCACGATGTGGGTGTTACGGATGCGGAAACGCTGAATATGTTTGATTATTTTCAAGGGACTGAAACGGTGCCAACGAAAATTCTCCATGTTGAAGACCTTGATTTTGGTTTAACTGATTTGAGTTTCCTAAAGGAATCAAATAATCATCGTTATATCGTCACTCACGGTGATCAATTTATATCGCGTGTCAATTATTATGGCGATGATGATGCCGAACGCATTAGCTCTGTAGAACAATTCGATGGTTTTGGCAATTTGTATCGCGTTGACAATTATGACTTCCGCGGTTTTAAAACGTTATCTCAATGGTATACACCCGATAATAAGATTGGCACCGAGGTCTGGTACGATTTAGATGGGCGTCCCGTCATCGAAACGTTCAACCGTTATGACGGACGAGGTCAATATATCAAGACTGGCTGGCGTTTAACGGAGACTAGCGGGGCAGTTTATAGTTTCGCTAATATTGAGGAGTTAACCCTCCATTTCTATAATCGTCTCAATGAGGATTATTGGAATGAGGATGAACCAAACGTCTTTATTATGGATCGGACTCATTTAGCAGACTGGCACTTACTTAATTTAGACCGGCAAGCCTATACGGTCTTACATTTGCATAATTCTCACGCTGGGGATGCACAAGATCCAATGCACTCCGTGATGAATAACTTCTATGAATACGGGTTAACGAACGCTAATCACTATGATGCGATTATTTCTGCCACCAAGAAGCAGACTAATGATGTCCGTCGGCGCTTTAAGCCTAAGAGCAAGTTGTTCACAATTCCTGTTGGCGTCGTTCCCAATGAATTACTTGAACGAGAACGGGTGCCGATGGCAGATCGAGTGGCTGGTAAAGTCTTAGTCACTGCACGAGTGGCACCGGAAAAGCGGATTGATCATATTGTTGAAGCGGTGGGGATTGCGAAGCAACAAGTACCCAATATTTCCCTTGATGTTTATGGTTATATTGACCACCGAGACAATGATCAAGCCATTAAATCGATCAATAAAATGATTGAAAAATATCATTTACAAGATAGTGTGACAATTAATGAATATGCGGATAATGTCGGCGAATTACAACGGCAAGCGCAAATCTATGGTTTAGCTTCGATTATGGAAGGATTCAACTTATCCCTGATGGAAGCCATTAGCAATGGGATGGTTGGCGTCACTTACGATGTCAATTACGGCCCTAACGAACTGATTGTCGACGGTGAAAATGGCTACGTGGTGCCATACGAAGGCATTCAAGCAATGGCAGATAAATTTGTTGAATTATTCAGCAACCCAGATGAATTACAAGCGATGTCAACGCGTTCTTATGAATTGGCAGAACGTTATTCTGAGAAGAATGTGTGGCGTGCTTGGCAACGATTACTGGTGGACGCCAAAAAGAAACACTTAGAATACGTTGAAAACATCGATCACGGATTAGGTGATCAACGCAAAAAGTAATACGAATTTAGCTTTCCGGATTAGGCGATTCGTTTAAAAAGCAGCTCCATTGCCAACTAGCAATGGAGCTGCTTTTTGAATTTGCTTAGATTATTAAGGTTCTTAGTCTTTCAGGTAAAGCTTTTTGGCATCTTCATAGGATTGGCGGTAACATTCGAGGTTCTCCGCCTCGCTGAGGGACTGTTTGTTTTGCATGAGTAACTGGACATTCAATCGAGCGAAGGCCAAGGCAAAATCGTGAGATCGTGCGTCCTTTAGTTGTTGAGCTTGCTGGTCTTTTTGACTCTCAGCCAGTTTGGTTAGCTGTTCAAACGGATTGGGATTAGTGCTCGGAATATTGTTGTCAGGCATAGTGAATTTTCTCCTTAACTAAGTATTTTTATAACGCACTTATCATACATTTAAAATTATCTTTAAGCTACTACTATAATTTAAACTATTTTTTGGTCCCAATCCTATTATGAATTGTCTGTAAAATCGTGATAAAACGTCGCTTTTGCAGCTTATATTAAGAAACTATTATCTAAGAACATAGTGTACGTGTATAAAATTGCCGATAAAAAAGCTTTAAAATATTATAGATTTCGCTATAATATGTTGTGTACCATGCAATAAATCTTTTTTAAGGAACGTGGGGGCTATGAAAAAAATTCGCGAGAATAATGATCAGCCTGAAACGAAGAATACTCATTTCAGGAGTTACAAGGCTGGTAAGCAATGGATGTTTGCTTACAGTATCATCGCTGTCTTAGCCGGTGGTGGTATGGCCGTGACACAAGCAACTGCTGTTCACGCTGATGTGACGTCAACAACATCAAACGTCTCAGCCGTTCAATCTACTACTGGGGGCAACTTTGCTAAACAAGCAACCGCAACTTCCACAACACCGACTAGTGCTGCACCAACCAGTGCAACACAGTCAACAAGTTCAGTAGCACCAAGTAGTGCTGCTACGTCAAGTGCGACACCTTCGAGTGAGACCCCATCTAATGTTGTGGCCTCAACAACTTCTACTGGAACCCAGGCGAATGATGTGAAAGTTACTACGACTTCTTCAAGCCAATCAACCAATCAACAAACGACTGTGGAGACGCCAACAGCAAGTGACACACCAACAAATTCCACGCCAAGTGCAACTTCTCAAGCTGCAGTGCTAGCCGATATGACTAATGCAACTAGTCAGACTTGGACTTCAGATACTGCGGAAGGCGGAATTGTTACAACCGCTAATAATGTCACCATTTCTGCTGGTGATACATCGTTGGATATGTTAGCACCCGCCGATAAAGGTAATTGGGTTGCTGCCACTGGAACTGGCAGTCTGGCAACGGTTAACCCTGCGTCAGGAGTCTCCGTGGTTATTAGTGTTGCTGCTAACGACATTGATTACACGCAAGCTTATCCTGGTACTACCAAAGTTGGACCAGTTTGGCAGGTTAACGATGGTACGGACCAGACATTAAATGCGACAGCCGCCGCAGCCGCTGGACATCCTGAATTAGCCGGCACACCAATTTGGAATCCTGACACTGATCGCAATACACCAGGAACTTATGCGGTAGAGTGGCAAATAAACGGTAACCAGCCGAACATTGGTCACTCCTTGAGTGTGACTCTTGCTGGGTTCACTTTGATTACTGTGGTGCCAAATGGGCCAACTTCCAGCGAAATCAGTGATACAGCCAGTCAGGCCAGTAGCACCGCTGATTCAGCGTCGGTCGTTGCTAGCACTGCTTCCACTGTAGCCAACAGTGCCAGCCAAATTGCCAGCACAGCTAGCTCAGTCGCTAGTTCGGCAAATACGATTGCTTCGAGTGCTGCTAGTCAGTATCCAGACAACGGTAGTTTGCAAAGTTTAGCTACAGTTGCTTCCGACGCAAACAGTACAACAGCAAGTTATGCAACAAAAGCCAGCTCTGATGCTAAAGCTGCCAGTGATCTAGCTGCAACAGTTAGTGCAGCTGACACGCAAGCCGTTTCTGCCGCTGGTGCTGCTAACAGTGCCATTGCCGCTGGTGACCTTTCTGCCGCTTCTGGCTTTGCAAGTACAGCATCAGTTGCTGCTTCAGTTGCTGCTTCCAATGCAACCTTAACCAGCTCGGCGGCTAGTCAAGCAATGAGTGAAGCTCTCGAAGCTAGCAAGGCAGCGATTATTGCTTCTGCTGCTGGAAGTTCAGCTGGCAGCATTGCGGCTGGCTTGAATGATGATAGTTCGGCTGCTTCAGCTAGTTCGACTGCCAGTGATGCTAGCAGCACAGCTAATTCAGCTTCTGTTGTTGCTAGCACTGCTTCCACTGTAGCCAACAGTGCCAGCCAAATTGC
>NZ_BQXO01000008.1:0-670 GCF_045862785.1 Furfurilactobacillus curtus
CAGTGGTTCGAACAACACCGGTGACAGTAACACTGGTAACTCGAACTCCGGTTCAAACAATACTGGTGACAGCAATACTGGTAACTCGAACGGTGGCTCGAACAACACTGGTGACAGCAACACAGGTAATTCAAACTCCGGCTCGAATAACACTGGTGATAGCAATACCGGTAACTCGAACTCTGGTTCAAACAACACCGGTGACAGCAATACTGGTAACTCGAACAGTGGTTCGAACAACACCGGTGACAGCAACACTGGGAACAGTAACAGTGGTTCAAACAACACCGGTGACAGCAACACCGCTAACTCGAACTCTGGTTCAAACAACACTGGTGATAGCAACACAGGTAATTCAAACTCCGGCTCAAATAACACTGGTGATAGCAACACCGGTAACTCGAACTCTGGTTCAAACAACACCGGTGATTCCAACACTGGGAACAGTAACAGCGGTTCAAACAACACTGGTGACAACAACACCGGTAACTCGAACTCTGGCTCGAATAACACCGGTGACAACAATACCGGTAACTCAAACAGTGGTAATTCGAACAGTGGTTCGAACAACACCGGTGACAGCAATACAGGTAACTCGAACAGTGGCTCGAATAACACTGGTGATAGCAACACTGGGAACAGCAACTCTGGCTCGAATAACACCGGTGAC
>NZ_BQXO01000008.1:757-21826 GCF_045862785.1 Furfurilactobacillus curtus
GAACTCTGGTTCAAACAACACCGGTGACAGCAACACCGGTAATTCGAACTCTGGCTCGAATAACACCGGTGACAGCAACACCGGTAACTCGAACTCTGGTTCAAACAACACTGGTGATAGCAACACAGGTAATTCAAACTCCGGCTCAAACAACACTGGTGACAGCAACACAGGTAATTCAAACTCTGGCTCGAACAACACCGGTGACAGCAATACCGGTAACTCAAACAGTGGTAATTCGAACAGTGGTTCGAACAACACCGGTGACAGTAACACTGGTAACTCGAACTCCGGTTCAAACAATACTGGTGACAGCAATACTGGTAACTCGAACTCTGGTTCAAACAACACTGGTGACAGCAACACAGGTAATTCAAACTCCGGCTCGAATAACACTGGTGACAGTAATACTGGGAACAGTAACAGTGGTTCGAATAACACTGGCGATTCCAACACCGGTAACTCAAACTCTGGTTCAAACAACACTGGTGACAGCAACACTGGGAATAGCAACTCTGGTTCGAACAACACCGGTGATAACAACATTGGTGACAATAACACCGGTAACAACAACACCGGTTCGAACAATACTGGGAATAATAATGTTGGTAACGGAAACGTTGGTGATAATTTGATTGGTGATAATTTGGCTAATCCGGTTATGACAACAAAGCCAGCCACTGGTGTTAGTGGCATTTATCAATGGAAGCCTGGTGATAGTTTGACTTCATTAGTCGATGATCATGGGCAAGCGGTTGATCTCAGTACAGTTGAGTTCCGGAAAGTTGACCAGCTTGATTCGGTTGACACTATTCCAAGTAACGTAATTGAATACACGGTCACTGGCTCACTAACTGATGTCGGAACCGCAACAATCGCGTTTGCCTGGGGTAATGTTAAAGACGGTAAAGGAAACTATGTTACTGGCACATCGACAGTAACATTGACTCAGACGCAAGCCGACATGGTGGTTAAGGATAGTTCACAACCTGTTGGCAACGACTGGACACCGGCCCAAAACCTTTTGAAGGTTATTGACGCGAACGGAAATGAAGTTCCTCTGGATCAGATTGCGTTTGTCCATGTGGATCAATTCGACACACTCATCACCGATAATGTAATTGAATGGACTGGTACTGTTGACATCAACCAACCGGGAACTTATACCATTACAGTTGGATTCTCCGATCCGGTCATTAAGACATTTACGGTAACTGTCTTGGCTGGTTCTGACACTGGTAACTCGAGCTCCGGCAACAGTAACAGCGGTTCGAACAACACTGGCAACTCAAACTCGGGTAACAGTAACAGTGGTTCAAACAACACCGGTAACTCGAGCTCCGGCAACAGTAACAGCGGTTCGAACAACACTGGCAACTCAAACTCGGGTAACAGTAACAGTGGTTCAAACAACACCGGCAACTCGAACTCCGGCAACAGTAACAGCGGTTCGAACAACACTGGCAACTCAAATTCGGGTAACAGTAACAGTGGCGCGAACAACACTGGCAACTCAAACTCGGGTAACAGTAACAGTGGTTCCAATAACACTGGAGTTTCTAACTCTGGTAACAACAATGGTGGTTCTAACCATGCTGGAACTGGTTCAACCAACGAACAGGGCCCAATCGGTTTGGAAAATCAGCCTAAAACACCGAAATTTGGTGTTAGTCAGATGGTTGCTAATGTGACTCGAGCGGGCTCTGGTTCGCAGAATAAAGACACTAAGCAATCTGCTAATGAACAGGCTGGCTTGCCAGAAACTGATGCGACTTCAGACGATGCGCTATTAATGGTTGGTCTAACTGGATTAATTGCTGCATTAGGATTGTTGGGAACTAAGAAACGTCGTCATGACTAGAAAATTTAATGACTGACGTAAAGAAGGACTCGCAATTTTGCGGGTCCTTCTTACTTACATAATTCATTTTTGAATGATCGAAAGGAAATGGGTGTTTTTAGGTAATAAACGTCGTCGTCCATGGTCTATAAGCATGATAAAACAGGCGAATTGGTACTACTTGAGTGGTATAGTTAAAGTAGTAGAACAGTTACGTATCGATGTATTTTTTGATAATGATTGATAATATGGTGGAGGAAATGCCAGATATTTTGGAGGCCTAAATGAATTACGTTTTTATAAATTGGTATGACGAAATGGATGATCGCTTGATGACGGCACTTTCTCGAGCTGAAGCATTAGCTGGTCAGTCTCAAGTAGTTGTTTTGAATTATAATCGTTTCTTTCATCGCGACCTTCAGCAACAACAGCAATGGTTCAGTCATGTGGATCAAAATATGTTCGATGTCTTAAATCAAACGATGGTTAAACCAGATAACCCGTCGAGCTTGGCCGATTTACGAATCATGGCCGATGAGCCGACTGTACGACAGGATAACGTGATCTATTTTTTTCAAAACGGGCGTAAATTATTGGCGGTGACGTTATTTCAAAATAGCAAAAATGATGCCGAATTGGTCGACAGCGTTCACTACTTTGATCCGTTTGGTAATGAAATCTCTGGTGACTATTATGATGTTCGTGGATTTAAGAGTATGAGTGTGATCAATGGTGTGAACGGCGGGGTTGCGCAAGAAGTGATGTTCGATTTATCCGGACACGAAAAGACTATCTTTTTTTACCAACAGGTTCACGATGATGTGACTAATACCATGATTCAACATTATGATGAACAAATGGCATCATTTACCAGTCGAGAGCAGTTGATTAGCTACTTTTGCCGTCAGTACGGAGTTAAGGAACATGACACCGTGCTGTTACCAAAGTCATTAAATTTTTTGAATGGTAGTCTACCTACTGCCAATGTTTGGCAATGGGATGATCAAGCATTAAGGTCATTGGCACGAGATAACGCCGTACTTACTTGGAATAAGTTAGATCAAACGTCTTTGTCAAAATTATTGAAATGAACAAAAACGTTGTGAATGGTAGGGGGTGTTGATCAGGTATGAATTACTTTGTTACGAACCAACTATACTATCAACTATCTGGTATCGAAATTGCCCAAAAGCAGCGTCTCAATCTTTTTCACCAGCATAATGAAGCGGCTAAGATTATTACTGTTGAATATAGTGCTTACGGACATTTGAATTTAATGCATAACGGTTTGACTGATCGGCAGACCATTAACTTATTTGATTATTTTCAAGAAGCCACTGTTGGTTTAGTCCCGATTGAAACGGCGGTTACTGTTGCGCGACTTGGCCGATTAACCGGTAATCCGAACGTTCAGCTCTTTCAGAATCGAGATGATGGCTTTAATTATCCCTTTGTTAGCCAACAGGTCAGCAGTGTCAATTGGTCTGATCCAACCACTGGACGCCCACTTCGCCAAGATTGGTATGATGTTCGGGGATTTAGATCAAGCAGCCATTTCTTCGATCAAGACGGTCGTGAAAATTGGGTGATTTATTGGAATTATCGAACACAGAAGCCCGCAATCATCCATTGGCGGCGGTCTGGTTCATATCTATTGAATTATCAACGACGGCAATATAATTTTGAAAATTTTATTGCATTAAAGCGCTTTTTCTTTGATGAATTAGTTGAAACGCCAAATACGAGATTCTTTTCTGATCGTGCGGAAACCACCAATGCTGCTTTGTTTCAAATGAAACATCAGGTGATCATTTATATCATGCTACATTCCGCTCACACTTATGATCGAAATCAACCGTTAACATCACGTTTAAATAACTCGATGGCTTTCGAAATGCAACATGCGGATCGATTCAAGGGGTTTATCACAGGGACTCCCCGACAAGCACAGGATGTTCAAGTTAGAACGGGTAAACCAGCCATTTCGATCCCGATAGGTTTTGTGAATAAACCAATCCCCGTTGAGCAATTAAATCCAGTCAGTCAGCGAGAGCAAACGGTGATTTATGTGTCACGTGTGAGTCGCGAAAAGAGAATTGAAGATTTTATTCAAATCGTTGGCCAATTGCATGCCAAATTACCGGATTTACGTGCAGAAATTTGGGGTTATGTCACAGACGATGAATACTTTAGGGAATTGCAAGACCAAATTACGCGTTTGGGACTAAAGGAGGTTGTTTCATTTAAAGGTTTTACGCTCGATTTGACTCGCGTCTATCAGCGTGTCCGTTTATTAGTTTTAACCAGCCGATATGAAGCATTTAATTTATCCATCATTGAAAGCATGACGCAAGGGACGCCGGTGGCTGCCTATGATGTTCATTACGGTCCCAAAGATATCATTCAAGCTGGTGAAGATGGTTTCATTAGTGAGAGTGGCAACATTAATCAGATGGTCAATGGCATTACTAGCCTATTGATAGATGATGAGCAATGGACGCAATTTAGTGAACGTGCCGCGCAAAATATCACGCGTTTTAACAGTGAAATGGTTTGGCAGCGATGGGATAATTTGCTTCAAAATGGCGTTCAATCACTACAGGAGGACTAGGTGATTATGAATTACTTTTTAACAAATATGCTCGATTATAATTTAAGTGGGATTGAACAGGCGCAAATGGAACGGCTCCATTTATTTGATCGACATCATCAGCCGAGTAAGATCATTGTCCGGCGATACAATCGCTTTTTGCAACTGAACGCGACACGAGCAGGCTTAAAGGATGGGGATTTTGTTGGTATGTACGATTTTTTCCAGCAGGCTATGTCAGCCAACGTGAAGCCCGCTAAAATAAAAGATTTAAAGTTAAATCAGCTAGAGGGTCCCATTCATGAGGCGAATAAATATACTTTTTTTCAAGCTGGCCGAATTGCCGTCGAAGTGATTTTGTTTCCGGATAGTAATGATTATCAGCGTGATCAAATTGACACCGTGCGTTATTTCAAACGCAATGGGCAATTAGCCCAAGCAGATTATTATGACGTACGCGGCTTTAAGAGCATGAGTGATCTTTATGGACGTGATGGTGGAGTCGCCCGCGAAATTATGTATGATCCTAAAGGCCATGAGCGAATTGCGTCTGTCTATCAAGCACTACCAAATGGCAATATCGAAGCAACCGGATTCCAAGTTAACGATCAAGATGGGCGCCACTTATTTGATGACGAGCCCGCGATGTTTGCTTACTTTTTAGACCGATTGAATTTGCTGGATGATGGCAATCGTTTCATCGATGACCGACCGAACTTAATTGATGATGGCCTGTTTCAGATGAAGACTTCAGCCACTGTTTATTGTTATTGGCACAATGTGTTTAGTCCGAACTATTTACAGCAACAACCGACGGACGTTTATCAAACGTTGCAAAATCAGATTGACCATCAGGCCAAAATAGCCGGGTGGCTGACGCCAACCGCAACTGAAGCGGCTGCATTGGCAAAAGTATTGCCTGATGATGCCAAGGTTGACGTGGTTCCATCAATCGTGTTAGAGAATCTACCGGCCGAGGTGGCAAGTATTTCTAAGCGGCCAATGCGGTTAGTTGCTGCGACACGAATCGATGCGCAAAAGCAATTGGATCAAATGATCGCGGCGTTTGCGCAAATTGTGCGTGAACATCCACAGGCCCATTTAGATATCTTTGGTGATATTTCTGATCGTAATGTTCAGCGTGAATTGGATGACAGTGTGCGTCGTTTACGCTTGCAACGAGCGGTCACATTTCGCTCGTTTACGGCTAAAAAGCAAGACATGTTTGAATCAGCGCAACTTTACCTATTAACCAGTGCATACGAAGGCTTTAACCGGGGAATGGTCGAAGCAGCCAGTTTTGGTGTGCCAACAGTAGGTTACGATCTGAATTACGGCCCCCGTGATTTTATTGACCCTGAAAATAGTGGTCTATTAACGCCGATAAATAACGTCAACGAGTTTGCCAAACAGACGAGCCAATTACTGACTGATTCAGATCGCCTGATTGTGATGAGTCATTTGGCAAGACAACGCGCACAGCAATACGACGCTGAATCCATTTGGCGTGCTTACACTGCAGCTGGGGTTGTTGATAGAAAAGAGGGATGAAATGTATTACTTTTTAACGCAAATGTTAGATTGGAATCTTTCAGGGATTGAAGTTGCGCAAAGGACGCGTCTTCGGCTATTTAAGGACCATCAGATTGCCGCTAAAATTGCGACCCGCGATTACAATCGCTATCTTCATTTAAATATACGCCGAATGGGGCTTACAGATGCTGATGTAGTGAACTTATTCAACTTTTTCCAAGGCGTTGAGATATATACTGGCACGATTACGCACGTTGATGATCTGCATTTTCCAGGCTTAACCCGGTCGTTTGTTGATGGCTGGCGATATCTTTATCAGGATCAGGGTAAGTTACGCGTAGAAATTCATGTCTTTACGGATCAAACGATGTATGAAAAGGATCAAGTAGAACAAGTCATCATCTATGATCGTTACGGACATATAGTTGAAAGAGATTTATACGATGTACGGGGCTTCTTAAGTTCGATTGATTGGTATAGCCAGCGGGATGGAATCGCGCAAACAGACTACTTGAACACTACTGGTACAACGGTATTATCGGTAAATTATACGTCTACAGATCAACCACTAAACGGTACTTGGTGCCTCACATATAAAGGCCAGCAGTATTTCTTTGGGGACTTAGATGAATTAAATACCTTCTTTTATGACACATTAAATGAACAAAATGTTGGGCTGAACACGTTCATTGGCGATCGGACAGAGATTGTTGATCCGGCCTTACTAAATATGAAAACGCAAGCGCGTCGGTTTGATTATGTGCATAACATTCAAGTCGATGATCCGAACAATCCGTTAACTAGTCCATTAGGATCAGTTTTTAAGAATGAAGCCGATCACTCCAACCGGCTCAATGCATTAATCGTCCCGACAAATCGTCAGCGAGAGGACCTCACCGCACGGATTCCGGCTATGGAAGTTGTTACAGCCCGACAAGTTTATGTTTTGCCACAGCCGGTTGTTCCAATGGGTGACCGTAAGCGGGGCAAAATTTTGTGTGTCGCACGTATTCACCCACAAAAGGGGCTTGAAGATTTGATTGGCGCTTTTGCAAAAGTGCACCAACAATTACCTTTTACAACACTTGAAATTCGCGGTTATGTAAATGATGAAAAACTAAATCAAAAATTACATCAGCAGGTCGTCGATTTAGGGTTAACTGATGTTGTATCCTTTGAAGATTACTTGCCGAGTCTAAGCGATGTGTACGATTCCGCGCAAGCAGTTGCATTAACAAGCCGGTATGAAGGTTTGCCGATGACATTAGTTGAAGGACTTTCTCATGGCGTCCCTTTAGCGGCTTACGATTGTAATTATGGCCCAGCTGAGGTGGTTCAAGATGGTATTAATGGTCATTTAGTTGCCAATTTTGATATTGACGGCATGGCGACGGCGTTGATAGATTTGCTAGCCGATGAAGCACAATTGAATCAATGGAGTGAACGCGCTTATCGAAGCGCCGGTCGCTTCAGTGAAGACAATATTTGGCAAGAATGGCAACACAATGTCATTGATAATCATGAGCGTGATCATGAAATTCAATAACACGTAAAAGCTAATTAATTTGCTGATAATGACTTAAGCCTTTTTGAGGGATGGTGCAAAATGTACTATTTTTTGACTGACACATTTGCTTCACAGCTTTCTGGAATCGAACATGCGCAGATCAAGCGGTTACGCTTATTTCAAGCACATGGGATTGCAGCCAAAATAATTGTTCGTCGCTACAATCGTTTTATGGCAAGAGACTTATCTGCCAATGATCTAACAACCGATGAAGTGATTAACTGTTTTGACATTTTGCAACAAGCAGACCAGGCATCATCTGAGTCAGTGACCATTCAAGCTGTGATTCCAGATGATGATCGACTGACAATCGTTGAACAGGACGGGGCAATTATTGTGATGGCAGGACAACGACGGTTATTCGTCATCCATGGTTTTAATCAACAAATTGCACGGACTGATTTGGTTGATCACGTTGAATATTTTGATCAGGTGGGATCCCTGGTTCAGGCTGACTACTACGACCCGCGGGGCTTTAAGAGCATGACCGATTTTTATGGTCAAGATGGCGGTGTCACTAAGGAAGTCAATTATCGCGTGGATGGTCAACCGGTGGTTACGTCCTTTTATCAACGTAATCCGCAAACAGGCAATATTGGAGATACACTATGGATCCTTTCAACTGATCAAGGTGAGCACATTTATGATAATAGTGATGAAGTGATCGCGTATGTGTTGGACCGGCTTGCCAGTCAAGATCAAACTCTAGCGACGTTTATCTCTGATCGGGCTTACGCAATGGATACGCCAATGCGGTTAATGAAGCAACCAGCAAAACATTATGTTTATTGGCACAATATTTATACGCCTGACTATGATCATCCAGCTACTGGTCAGGCATATGACACATTTGCCATGGAGATGAAATTTGCCGACGCATTCGATGGTTTAATTGTGCCTTCGCAGCGCGAGCGCGATGACATGGCTGCGCGAATTAAGGAACAGGGGATTGATGAAGCAGACTTACCAGTATGGCGCATTCCGGCGCCAACGGTGAGCGATGAAATTTTACAAGCTCCTCAACAAGACTTCACCCAGCGTCGTTCCTATCATGTTATTTGTGTGGCTCGCATTCATGAACAAAAACGGCTAGAGGATTTAATTAGCGCGTTCACTATCACACATCAATCGATCCCTGAAGCTACTTTGTCTATTCATGGGTATGTCAATGACAATGAGTTATATCAGCAGTTACAACAACAAGTTGCAGCGGCTGGACTAACGACAGCGGTGAAATTCGTTTCGTATACGAATGATATTGATAATGTTTACAACGAGGCACAATTGTTGGCTCTCTCCAGTCGCTATGAAGGGTTAAATATGGCGTTGGTTGAAGCACAAGCGCACGGTGTTCCCCTAGTAGCCTACGATTGTAATTACGGTAGTGCCGACGTTATTGTCGATGGGCAGAACGGTTATTTAGTTGAAAATAGCAATGTTGATCAACTTGCTCAGCGCATGCGACAACTTCTAGAGAATCAGGCTCAACTTGCAGAGATGTCCAAGCATGCCTATGAACTTGCGGATCGTTTTTCCGAATCTAATATTTGGCAGCTTTGGAAAGATGCTGGCATCGTAAGCGAGGAGGAGAAATAAATGAATGAATTTTTAATTGATCAGTTAAGCGAAACTCCATCTGAACTAGATCAAGCACAAATTGAGCGATGGCAACTTCGATTAGGCCAGCAGCAAGATGATCGGCTCGTTACGTTACAATATGATCGATTGGGATTTAAACGGCGTGCAGGATTTGCTGGCTTGAAATCATTGAATTTATTTGATTATTGTCAACGTGTTGGGAAATACATTGGACCCAAAGCACGGCTGGATGATTTGCAATTTGACAACCTATCCAAACAACCTGGTAATGGCGATGTGATTAATTTCACTAATGAACGCCAGCGAGTGGTGGTGCGGGTAACGTTGCTTTCTGCTGGAATTGCTGACGAGACTGACCAGATTGACCAAATCGCTTACTTTGATCAGCATGATCGACTTGTGCGAAGCATCTACTATGATAGCCGTGGTTTTAAAAGTCTAGAAGCGACATACGGACAAGACGGTGGTGTCGCACTGGAACAATTTTTTGATACGGATGGCGCAGTGCGATTGACTTTTGGTTACCATCGTGAAGGTGAGCAAATTAAGATCGCATTAATTCGGCTACATGCTCGTGACGGTCAATGGCGAGTATTCCAACAATTTCATCAATTAGTTGCTTATTTTTTTGACACTCTAAATCAGCGTGGACACCATCGCTTTATTGCTAATTCAGTTGTTCAACTCAGCGCCTTAGCAGACATGCACACACCGGCAGAAAATTTCATGATGCTGGATCAAATGCAGACTAACGATTATCGGCGATTACAGTCAGGCCAACCTACACAAGCTTTTCAACAACTGCTTGCTGCAATACCTGCAGATATACCGCTAGTTGCTGCCACTGCGCAACAAGCTGCTGATATAGCTGACCGGTGGCCAGAACTAACCGTCAAAGCTGTTACGCCGATTATGCCGATACCAGAGCCATCTGCAAAGTTACAGGGTCAGCGGCTCATCATGAACGCAGCGATTACACCGGTGAATCGCCTAGAAGATGGCATTAAAGCATTTCGGCGCGTCTATCGTGAGTTACCGACCGCCACGCTCACAATTTATGGAACAGTTGTGGACCACCAGCTTTTTTCACAGTTGCAAACATTGGTTAACACTAGTGGACTTAGCGAAGCCGTCACTTTTAAAACCGATGCAACTAAGATTGAAGAAATTACAAGAAATGCGGATTTGTTCTTGTTAACCAGCCATTACGAAGTGTATCCAACGGCGATGGCTGAGATAATGGCGGCTGGGGTGCCTGCAATTGCCTATGAGATTAACTATGGTGTGTCGACTCTCATTGAGGATGGCGTAGAGGGACGGCTTGTCGCAACTGGTGATTCGAAACAATTAGCCCAGACTACGATTGATATTTTACAAAATGATGCGCTTCGTCAAAAAATGGGTGTAGCGGCACGAAGCAAGATTGAACGTATCAATCAACAAATTGCTGTACCTGAATGGGCTGAGTTATTAAAGTAGTTTGAGGCGATTTTAAAGAGGTGGTCAACAACATGTCGACAAAGCAGTCAATTATTACGCGAACGTTCAATGATGATGCGATTAAAGGGACCTTTGTACTATCAACGGAGCAAACAGACCTGATATTACAACACTATAACATCAATGATGGTCAACGATTTTCTGGCAGCGGGTTATTACCGGTGCAGTTGCGTTATTTGTATGGCGAAATGGGCAACATGGATATCTTTGCGGCTGGTGGGGACTTAAATGCCGAAAAAATCGCCGCTCAGTTTCATCAAAGAATTGAGACTGAGGAACTTGGTTTTCGCTTGTTTAATGTTGATGGGCAATCGTTAATTTCTGGTAAGTTCTTTGATACTAGTCGACAAACAGTTCAAGAACTATCTGAATTTCGTGTTGATGGCGGGGAAGATTTACGTCATTACTACCTGCCAGATGGTCACGAATTTAAACGATTTAAATTTGCGGCTAACAATTGGGTCGCTAGGAAGGACTATTTGAATACCGATGGCGACATTATTATTCGCGAATATTTTGACTTTGAACGACATGAAGGCGAAATACCATTTAAAATAGAGGTCCTGCATGGTTGGTTGAAGGAAACTTACACGAACTTTACGTCGCTTGTTGTGGCTTGGAATCGTTTGCTAGCAGAACCGTATCAAAAGCTCTTCTCATTGACTGGTGAGGTTGGTAAAGGAGACGCGGTTCTTGCCAGCGAGCATGAAGTAGCAAGTCTGCGACAAAAAGTGAACACAGTTCGAGAACAACAGCATGCCGGCCATCGTCTGTTGACCGAACCTCTTTATGGAAATGAGATGCGCCAGCGTCAACAGTCAATTAACCAAGAAACTGATGCGCAGAAACGTCTTAAATTATTTCAACAGACATTTGGTACGACAGGTCCGGACGTATACTTTGCAGGTAACGTCTTCTTTGATTTTCCCGAAGATGTTCATTTAGGCAATCATTTTTGGGCCAATCACAATATTACTTTTATTGGTGGGGCCAAGATTACATTTGGCAATCATTGTCTAGTTGGACCGAATGTAAGCTTTTACACCTCTAATCATCCATTAAATGCCGAGAGTCGTTTATTTGAGGGCTATAGTTATGCAAAACCCATTACTATTGGTGATAATGTCTGGATTGGCGGTTCGGTCACAATCTTACCAGGAACGACAATCGGCAATAATGCTGTCATCAGTGCGGGCAGTGTTGTCAGCGGAACGATTCCCGATCAGGTACTAGTTGCTGGGAACCCAGCTAGAATAATTAAAACCATTCGGTAAGCAAGGTTGTATTCGTGCGGAAGACCGGGCATTCGATCAGTGGTCGGTTTCTTTTGATTCCTTGACAAATGATTTGTGTCAAATGCAGTGTTTGAAAATTAATTATATTTGGGTGTGGAAAATGATATTTATTGTTGCAAAACAACCTGATTTCCAAGCGGTCCGCTTAGTTAAACTGCTTAATAAAAATGGACAGTCGGCAAAAATTTTATTAACGCAATTTACGGCGAAATTTTCGACCTTACTGGCGACTAATAACCTGACATCTGCTGAATGTATTAACGAGTATGACTATTTAAGCGGTTTAGCAATTAAGCCAGAATCATTTTCCACAATTCTTGAAGCATTGATTCCAAATTTGTCGTCATTAACTCTTGCTAAACAGGAAAACCAAGCGTTTCAGGATTATTTTAATGAAGACCGTAAAGTGGCGACCGTACGCATTAGAAAAGCCGTTCCTATCAACGTAACTTTGTACCGAGAAAACGGCAATTATGAAACTTTCGCAATCGACGAGCGCGGCTTTGTCAGTTTACATCAGTTCCATCAAGCAGACGGACGCATCGTGCATTCTCAATATTTGGCAGGCCGTGAGCATATTGTGCTGGATGTCATGGATGATTATATCGACTGGTACCGACACGGAGATGCCAAGGCTCTCCGGGTGAAAAACTGGGATGAATTATTAGTCGCCGTTTTAAAGGACATGGTTGTTGAGAATGATCAGCTAGCGACCATCTTAACCATGACTGATGAGGTGACCGTTGGTTTAAATGATTTGTCTCATGTATCAGTGTTTACCAATATTCTGCATGGCGACAATCGTGATAAGTTACCAGAACAATTGGCGAGATTACTTCCGCCAATAAAGCAGCCAAAGACTGAAGCTGAGTTGGATCTGTTAGGACGCTGGCATCATGTAGACTGGGGCGATCCACAATATCAGCAACAAAACCAAGGGACAATTTATGTAAATGGTGCGCAGAGCCACGATGAGGCGGTTAGGTTATTCGTAAACAATGTGGCGAGTGTTGGAGATGCAATTTCGATTTATCCGCCCTATTATTTACAACTGGGTTCAAAAGTACGTGTTGGTGATCAATTCTATGCCAATGTGGGCTGTAGCTTGGTTGGTGGCGGACAGATTGAAATCGGCGATAATTGCATGTTGGGGCCTAATGTGCAATTAGTGACACCAGATCATCCGCGCAACCCAATTTCACGGCACATCAACAATGTTTTTCGCGGAAAAAACATTAAAATCGGTAACAACTTTTGGGCCGGTGCAGGTGCGATTATTCTTGGTGGTGTCACATTAGGGGATAACGTGATCGTTGGTGCTGGATCAGTCGTGACTAAGTCCTTTGGTGATAATGTCGTGATTGCCGGCAATCCAGCGCGCCTGATTCGTGAGATAGATCTTACAGATTTTGATGAAGACCGCGAAGCTCGAGAATGGCATGATGAGTAATGTGTCGATTATCGGCGAGAAAATTTTTATTGGCTTAACATTGGTTAAATTGCTTATCTGTAGTGGCGATACTTGTTGATCGTCTAAAAATAGGCAAAAATTTTGCAGTATTTGATGATGATGAATTTTCAGCGATTTTTCTTTTAAGCGCTAAAAGTTTGTGGCATCTAAGGTTTTATAAATTTGATGGATATAAGTTGTCCCTTGACTAGTCATATTGCGTTGGGATGGCAACTTATTTGTTTTGATTATTGATAAATAACAATATTTAAAAAATGTTTTGCATAAGTTTCATAACAATACTTAAAAAAACAGACAACCGGTGTTAATATTAACGTGTGAAATTGTTTTAGCGTTTTATTTTTAAATGTGGTTAAACGCGTTTACAATTGCCCAGGCAATGATTTTTAAATTGTGGTTGCCTATAAAACAATTGTTGAAGCGGCGCAGTTAATAAATTGTGTAAATCTTAATGAGACACAATGTTATTTGCTGAACAGAGGGACGGAACGCGTAATGACAATCTGGAGGGGGACAAGTATGAAGAACTTTGCGGGTAAAAATCGACGTTTGCAGCGAGCACTAACAGATCGCAATACGCATTTTAAAATGTACAAGGCTGGTAAATTGTGGCTTTATTCGGGCATTACAATGTTGACGTTTGGATTGGTGGCATTGCAACCGACTTTAGCTAAGGCTGATATCGAGTCGACAGCTAATCCAACGACAATAATTGGCGGATCGGATGCTGCTAAAACAAGCAACAATCAGGCGTCATCATTATCCTTGAGTCAAGTGACATCTGCGTCGGCTGATGTGGCGAGTTCTGCAGTGGGTACGGCTTCGTCGGCTGAAACTGTCAATAATGATTCAATTCAGCCTGTGACGAAAACGTCCGTTCAAGCTGGCTCTGCTAGTTTGGCAAAAGACGCATCAAATGTAGCGTCGGGCAATACTAGCGATAAAAAGACCTCCTCAAGCTCCACAATTGCCGCCGGGTCTCTTGAGGCAGCCTCTTTAGCAACTAGTGAAACGGACGTAACCAGTAATACAGGGGATAGTCTTAATAATCGTTTTCAAGCGCTAACGACGGCCTTACCATCAGGATATTCAGCCACGTTAACTGATGGTACGGTGACAGTGTCAGGTTCTTCAGATGATCAGTTAACAGCGGTTAAAGATTTACTGGCTAAAAATGGTTTTGATACTAATGTGGTCATTAATTTAACGGATGCTGCAGCAAGCTTGAATGGTAATGTAATTGATCCAACGGCCGTAGCCGGGGCCGAGTATGTGGCGGCCAATTCGACGGACTTTCAAGCAGGCATGTCGGCGGCAACAAAAGATGCAAGCCTACTAAGTCCGATGGTTTTCTATGCTTTGAGTCAGTGGCTTACACCAGCGAATGCGGGTAGTGATAATATTGATAGCTATTATGCAGGATTATCTGTTGCTGGTAATTTCAAGCTCAGTGGTGCGACAAATAAGGTTGATTACATCGCTGGATATCGTTATACGATGGCTCAAATGTATAACGGAATTTATGCTTTTACAAAAGCATTAACTGCCAATATTCCAACACCAAATGAATCTACTGATACGACTTATTATGATGACTTGGCAAATAGTTTTTGGAAAGAGGGTACGCAAGCGCAGGCTGGTTTAACTGCGGCCAATCTTGCATCGTTGGTAACACTTTTCTTGGGTAATAGTTTAAGTGCAGGACTCGCTTCGAATACTACGCTCGCTCCTAATGGCATTCCTGTTGTTCCACGGGCTGGGAAAACGTACACCTATGTCGGATATAAGGCTTCAGATAATTCGTATACCTTTTTGACTAGTAATACCGATACAGCTGACTATGATAACTTTTTTTCGATAGCACAAATTAATGACCCAATCAATAATACTTTGTCGCTCTACGTTGGCCTAATCGCCGATGAGGCAACTTTTAATACGACTGCACATGCTTTTGAACAATTAGGTTCAATGAATACTTTAGGGTTGGTCCCTACGCAAAATGCGAGTGCGGCAGATGTCTACGCTGCAATTGCGAACAACTTGAACGCTGTTTCTAATGGTTTAGGCATGCCTGCAACTATTTCAGAATTAGTTTCTGGGATGCCTGAAATGGACGTTAACGTCGCTGCATACTTAGGCGGCAAGGATCCACTATCGACATTACAGCTAATGTTTGCTTATGCTAACTCAACGCTAAGTGACGGTTTTTTGCATTATATTGTTGGCTATGACGCAAACAAACAGCAACCGATTTACCTCGGCACAGCAGAGGACCAGACGACATTAGGTGTAGAAACAAATGGGGTTGCAGCCACTAAAGATACGGTTATGCAGTATGGTGTCCGAATTCAGTATGGGTTGTTTGGCGATATTTATACACAGTTGAGGCAGGCAATTGTTTACGCGATCGCTGGAGCGTATTCAGTACAACGTAATAAAGATCTGAATATCATCGAGCAAGGTGATAGCGGTGATAATAAAGCTGCATATGAAGCACTAATTTCAGCCGCTGCGCCAACCTTTAGTACCAGCTCCGGATTGACAATTACAGAATTGGCCCAAAAGTACGCAGACTATCAAATTGCCCAACTTGTCGCTTTGCGTACGCAAGCGGCCACCGATAGTGAAAATGGTAAATTACTGACGAGTCAAGCTGATTTTGATCAGTGGATGTTGGAAGCCAAAGGCGGTCAAGCGGTCCTCAACGCTGTTATGAAGGATTCTACGAGTAATCAAGATGTTGCTCAGCAGACGACCTATACTGCGGCGACTAATTATGCATCTTTCGGTGGTGCAACGAAACAGCTATATTACGATATCTATTTATCTGGAGTCGATGAAACAAAATATTCGATTGTTCAAGTGAAGTTCCAAGGTGTCGATGCCAATGGAAATTCAATCGTTAACGATGCTATTAGTCGTTTGGCTACTAAGGTACCCGTGGATATCGCAGCCGTGACCGATCCGAGCTTAGGTCAAGCAGTTAATACGACTTATCTATTAGGGAAGGATCTTTTACCAGTTCCGCCTGCTGGATGGATATATGCAACAAATGCGACTAAGCCACAACAAAGTTCGCCAACGATCGTAACGATCTATCGCGATCCAAGTAATCCATATAGTTATACGGTTAAATTAATACAAGCTTCCACTGTGACTTTTAATCCTGTAAATGCCAATACTGGTGTAAGTATGGACGGTAGTTGGACGGAAACCGGAGCAATTGGCAGCACCTACAATGAATCTAGCCATCAAAACATCGTTATTGGTGGGGTGACCTACTACGCAACGGATGTGACCCAATTAAGCGGGACTTTTGGCAGTACTGATTCATTTGTCACAGTGCAATATTTGCCAGCGACTAAAGTAACGTATCAATTTAACGCCGTGGATGAAAATGATAATTCAATTCAGACAACAGTGGCTTCTAGTTGGTCGACGTCTGGATTAACCAATGATGCCTATGATATGTCCACGACCATTCCAACAACGTTACCAGGTTATACCTTACAGTCTGGGCAAATGCTAACTGGAAAATTTGGTAGTGCAAATGAAATTTTAAATGTTGTTTTCACACGTAACGTTGAAGCTGCTAATGTGACGATCAACGTTACTGGCACATCTACGACTGATCAGTTGATCAAGACTGTCTACTACCAAATTGATGGCCAAGGAGCAACTATGTCTGTTAATGTGGTGCAGACTGGAACCAGTCAAGTCTACACCGCCGCTTTACCTAATTTACACTTTGGTGATAACGTGACTGTTTGGGCAGTCACACCGACTGGTGCAAGCCTTGATCAGGCTTCCGCTGATCACTTACAGATGCAAGATGGTTCCAACCAATTTACGCTGAACTATATCATCCCTGTTCAAAATGCAACGATTCAAATTCAAGATGACACGACCAATACTGCTTTAACAACCGCTTTGCCAACAACGGGCAGTGCCGGATCGGCCATTGATTTTGCTGACTTTTTAAGCAAAAACGTCACAGGTTCGGATAATCTTAACCTGGTCAAAATTCTTGGCAGCGATGGCACTGATTACACGGTGACGCCTGCATATTTTGATGACGATACGACAACAACTCAGTCGTTTGTTATTCACGTCACGCACAAGATTGCAACGGCTACGGCCACGACGACACAGACGATTCATTACGTTGACACACCAAGTTCGACCGCAGTCACAGATAATGTGCAAACGATTAGTTGGAATACGAGTCATGACTTGTTTGCAGACACTTGGCAAGCAACGCCAACCACTCAAACGACGGCGGTTGAGTCGCCGGTGATTGCTGGTTATACACCAGATAAGACTACTGTTCCAGCAAGTAGTAATGAAACGTTGACTACACAGCCAGCAGATAACACCATCAATGTAACTTACACGGCTAATCCGGCCACAATCGTCTTTAATTACGTGGATGATGAGGAAAGTGGCAAGGTTATTTCTACATCGGCACTATTGAATGGTGTTACAGACCAGACCGGTTCTTACAATGTCACTGTCCCAACCAACTATCAGTTGGCTGAAAATCAAGCAAAGACAATATCTTATACGTTTGGCGTTGGCGAAACTACGTTAACCGTTCATTTGGTTCACCAGCACAATATTGGCACAATGACCACGAATCGGACAATTACGTATGTCGGGGCCGGTGCTAAGACACCAGCGGTGCAAACGCAATCTGTTGCTTGGCAAACCGATGAAGATGCTGTGACTGGCGTGATCACTTATACACCAACACAGGCTGACGCTGTGCCAACACCAGCAGTCGCCGGTTATACGCCCGACCAAGCTAATGTTCCAGCCACAACATTTACAGCAACAACAACCAAACCAACGGATAGTACCGTTACGGTGACCTACAAGGCCAACCCAGCGACGGTCACCGTGACTTACGTGGATGACGATGCCAGTGGCAAGACAGTTGGGACGCCAGAAACGTTAAATGGTGTCACTGACGAGGTTGGTTCTTACAATGTCACTGTACCAACAAACTATCAGGTGGCTGATGGTCAATTAGAGACGGTTGCCTACACGTTTGGCGTTGGTGACACTGCGTTAACCGTTCATTTGGTTCACCAGCATAAGATCGGCTCAATGACGACGAACCGGATAATCACATATGTCGGGGCCGGTGCTAAGACACCAGCAGCGCAAACACAACCAATTGCTTGGCAGACCGACGAAGATGCCGTGACTGGCGTAATTACCTATACGCCAACAACGCAGGCTGATGCAGTAACGGCACCAACAGTCGCCGGTTATACGCCGGATCAGATGGCTGTTTCAGCAACAACGTATACACCAACAACGACTAAGCCAACGGACAATCCTGTAACCGTGACCTACACGGCTAATCCGGCGACGATCACCGTGACTTACGTGGACGATGACACAACAGGTCAGACGGTCGGCCAACCAGAAGTTCTGAATGGAATTACTGATCAGACCGGTTCATATATAGTCATCGTTCCGGCTAATTATGAATTGGCTAAGGCTCAGACACCGACGATTGCTTACACGTTTGGCGCCGGTAACACGGCACTGACGGTGCATCTGATTCACCAGCATGTTGCTGGCACAATGACCACAAACCGAACAATCACGTATGTCGGGGCCGGTGCTAAAACACCAGCAAACCAAACACAATCTGTTGCTTGGCAGACCGACGAAGATGCTGTAACTGGCGTAATCACTTATACACCAACAACGCAGGCTGAAGCCGTGACTTCCCTAAACGTTGCTGGTTATACCGCTGATCAACCAGTTGTTTCCGCGACTAATTTCCCAGTAACAACAACCAAACCTACGGACAGCACCGTAACTGTAACCTACACCGCTAACCCGGCAACGATCACCGTGACTTACGTGGATGACGACACTAATCAGACGGTTGGTACGGCTGAAACATTAACCGGTGTGACAGATGGTACCGGTTCATACACTGTGAAATTGCCGGCCAATTATCAATTGGCCAAGGATCAAGCTGAGACGATCGCTTACACATTTGGCGTTGGCGATACGCCGTTGATTGTGCATCTGATTCATCAACACGTTATGGGCACAATGACGATCAACCGGATCGTGACCTACACCGGTGCTGGCGATAAAACGCCGGCAAATCAGACACAGCCAATCACTTGGCAAACCGATGAAGATGCCGTTACTGGCGTGACAAACTATACACCAACAACGCAAGCGGACGCAGTTTCTGCGCCAACGATCGCTGGCTATACGGTAGATAAAAGTAGTGTTCCAGCGACTAACTTTATCAAGACAACAACACAGCCAACGGATAATACGGTTACGGTCACTTATACAGCTAACCCAGCGACGATCACGGTTAATTACGTGGACGCCGACGATGCTAACAATGCAGTTGGGGAACCAGTCACGTTAACCGGTGTCACGGATGGTACTGGAACGTATACCGTTGTTGTGCCAACAAATTATCAATTGGCTACTGGTCAATCAGGGACCATTGATTATGTCTTTGCCGCTGGCACTAGTGAGGTAACAGTTCGTTTGGCGCACCAGCACAATATTGGTACGCTGACCACGAACCGAACAATTAATTACACTGGTGCCGGTGCCAATACACCAGCCAAACAAATACAACCAATTACCTGGCAAACGGATCAAGACGCCGTGAACGGGATAACCACTTACACGCCAACAACGCAAGCTAAGGCAGTAACAACGCCAAGCATCGTAGGCTATACGGCGGATGTGACAAGCGTTCCAGATACTACGTTGACCGCGACGACGACTCAGCCAGCCGACAGTAACGTTATCGTCACTTATACGGCCGTTTCGACTACGTTTACGGTAAAAGCAACTGGTGGTACTACCACTGGATTAGGCTTTGACTATTCAATCAACGGTGGGCCAACTATTCATGCTAAATTTGGTGATGTCATTGCTGCGACTTTTGGTGATGCCGTAACCATTTCTAATCCCGATCAACAGGACGGGTACACACTCGATAAAAAGAACAATTATGCCATTAGTAGTTTGGGCATTGATGGCAGTGCCGCTAATATGCTAACCGTTAACTATTTAAAGAACAAAGTGACGGTTAATTCAAAAGCAGTCGTTAGAACAATTGTTTATGTGGTTTCTGATGACGGTGTTGCGGCGCCTTCGTCCATCATTCAGAAGGTACAATTTAGTCAAACGGTCACTACTGATCCCAATGATGGATCAGTCATTAGTACGTCAGATTGGGAGGTTGCTTTAGGAGGAGACCCAACTTGGGCAGCTGTGACAAGTCCAACATTTACAGGATACACAGTTGATACACCAGAAGTTGATGCCGAGACCGTAACTTCTGACACGAAAAATGTCACTATCATGGTGACATATACAGCGAACAATACCGGTAACAACAATACTGGCAATAACAACACTGGTGACAGTAATACAGGTAACTCGAACAGTGGTTCGAACAACACCGGTGACAGTAACACTGGTAACTCGAACTCCGGTTCAAACAATACTGGTGACAGCAATACTGGTAACTCGAACAGTGGCTCGAACAACACTGGTGACAGCAACACAGGTAATTCAAACGCCGGCTCGAATAACACTGGTGATAGCAATACCGGTAACTCGAACTCTGGTTCAAACAACACCGGTGACAGCAATACAGGTAACTCGAAC
>NZ_BQXO01000009.1:0-17671 GCF_045862785.1 Furfurilactobacillus curtus
GCAGTACGTACAAAAGTTACCTGTTGGGTCACTGCGGTAGCGACTGAATGACCTGTCTATCGATCCAAATAGTTAATCGTACGAGTCACAGTTTTGCTTAAATCCGCCTGATCCGTTCCTACTGGCCACTTTGGCCCATTTGGCTCATCGGGATTAATTGGCTGGCCTGGTACGCCCGGCTGGGCTGGCGTCGCAGTCGTCGTTTGGTGATCATAGTAGACGTTCACTGTAATCTGCGGTGTACCTGTATAGGTGGTTGCAATCGTTTGAGCGGCTACTACAGTCGGATTGGCTAATTGATAGCCTAAATCGCTTAAATCTGGTGAGGTTACCGCAGCTAATTGATCCGTACCCTTAATGACCCACGCTTGTGCAGCATCAGTCACATTGGCATTACCGTCGCCGGTCGTGTCATAGCCGACAATATTACCGGTAACTTGGTCGACAATCGCCGTACGCGTTAAAGTAACGGCCTGATTAACCTGCGGTGAAACCACCGCATTAATCTGCTTATCAAGATAGTTAATCGTTCGCGTGATCGTCTGGCTTAGTGAATCAGCGTCCGTTCCGGTTGGCCATTTTGGTCCATTTGGATTGTTCGGATTAATTGGTTGACCGGGTACACCTGGTTGTTGCGGTGTAACAGGTTGCAACTGGTGCGCATAATAGACATTCACCACTAAGTTGCTGTTACCGTCATAGTCACCAGTGATGGTTTGAGCTGGGACTTGTTTAAGCGTTGCCGGTTGGTAACCATGGCTCGTTAAGTCTGGTGAGGTCTCAGCTGCCAACACAGCAGATCCACTCGGTTGCCAAGCTGCTGTCCCATCCGTTGTGTCAACGGTACCATTCCCATCTAGATCATAACCCAATAAGACCCCGGTTGCTCGATCCACAATCGCGGTGCGGGTCAAGGTCACGGCTTGGTTAATCGCAGGGGCCACTACAGCATTAGTCTGTTGATCTAAATAGTTAATGGTTCGCGTAACCGTCTTGGTCAGTGAGTTAATATCTGTCCCAGCCGGCCATTTTGGTCCATCGGGATTAGCGGGATCGATTGGTTGACCAGGTTGTTGTGGTTGGTTAGGGGTGACTGGCGTCGTTGCGTGATCATAATACACATTGACCACCTGACTTTGACCGCCATTATCTGGCGTCACTTTGAGCGCAGCGACTTGACTCAGTGAAGCAGGTAGATAACCCGCTGCCGTTAAATCAGGCGAAACTTCAGCCGCAAAAGTATCATCAGGGCTGGTTAATACCCACGCCTGGTTGGCATCAGTGGTCGTCACCTGTCCATTGCCAACGGTATCATAACCTAACAATGCGCCAGTGACTTGATCCACAATTGCGGTTCGCGAGTAGCTTACTTGTTGTTGCACTTGTTTAGCCACCACTGCACCCGTTTGCCGGTCAAAGTAGTTAATCGTCCGAGTTGAAATTTGACTTAAATCAGTAGCAGCAGTACCAGTAGGCCATTTTGGTCCATCAGGATTCTGAGGATCAAGAGGTTGCCCTGGTTGGCCTGGCTGAGTTGGTGTTACTGGGACCGTACCATGTGCATACATAACTGTCACCGCAAATTGATCAGCGCCTGAATAGTCTGGCATAATCACTTGGTCTGCAACGATCGCTTGATCGGGCGCTGAATACCCTTGGCTAGTTAAATCGGGTGATAATACTGCGCCAAGTGTGTCACTAGCACTGGCTAATTCCCAGCCGCCATCACTGGCCGTTTGCGTTGGCTTGCCGGTAGTTGGATCAGGTGCATAACCTAATAGTTGGCCAGTCACAGCATCAACAACCGCTGTCCGGTTGTAACTCACACTTGAAATTACATCAGGCGCCACTGACTTACTTGGATCGTTAGCGTCAACGTAATGAATCGTCCGCGTCACGGTTTTGGTCAAGTTACTGTCAGCAACCCCAGCAGGCCACACTGGTTGATTAGGATTATCAGGATTAATCGGATCACCAGGAACCAAATGTTGACCTGGCGTTACTGGTACTAACTGATGATCGTAAGCGATCGTCACCGATAACTGATCATTTGGCATCGCGGTAGCACTTGGCACATTAGGTAAACCAGTGGGCGTTGGTGAGGTGATGTCGTGAGGATTAATCAGGCCATATTCACTTAAGTCCGGGCTCGTTACTGCCGCATACGTACCGGTCTTTGGTAGCCAAGCCTGATTGCCATTGTCTGGTTCAACGTCAACTGCCCCATCACCATTGGTGTCATAGCCAAGGATTGTCCCGGTCACTTCATCCACAACAGCGTGCCGATCAAAAGTAACTTTTTGAACCACTTCACCATTATTGGTCTGTGCAACTTTGATCGGATCTAACGTATTGGCGTCAACATAGGTAATTGTTCGTTGGCCAATCGTTTGTAATGAGGCTAAGTCAGTTCCACTTGGCCACTTTGGTCCATTCGGATTAGCTGGGTCGATTGGCTGTCCTGGTTGACTAGGATTATCGGGCGTCACAACAGTCTGATCATGAACAAAGGCAATCGTAAAGGATTGGGTTGTTTGATCATCTTCATCATAGGTCAATGGCAGACTAGTTAAATCAGTCACTAAATGATAATGCAGAGCCGTTAACTGATTAACAATCTCTTGCAACGTTGCACCATTGTTAAATGTTGGCACGACTGGTTGATTGAACGTGCCACTAACAGTTCGATCAGCATCCGTTGGCACATTGGTCAATGAATTGATTGACTGGTTATTGTCTGTCGCATCGACAAAATTAAAAATTGCGGTCTGCGTGTTGGTAAAGCCAATCGTCACTGTTAATGTATCCCCGACTTTATCGATCAAATTTAACGTCGTGCCCTGTGGATTCAAAATTTCACCACTGTAAGTCAAATTACCGTTAGCAAAGGTCCACCCGGCTGGCAAGGTCGCCGAAGTCCAATCAAAGACTTGGGAGCCAGTTGTCTGTGTTGTACCATTCGTTGCAAAAGTTGGTTGAGCAGTGATTTGACTTACAGTTAGCGTCAATTGCCCTTTCGTCAAGTCTCCTAGTACCGTCACCTTAGCTAATGTATTGGCTGCTTTTAACCATAACGTTGAATTAATGGTCTTAACGTTTGCGTAATAACCAGTAGCTGTCCGATTGCCAGATAACTGAGCTGCTGGATTATCGGCATCTGAAGGAATGGCTGTGTAAACCACACCGTCAACCGGTGGTAAATCCAACGCTGTCTTCGTCTGAGTCGTGCCATTGGTAAATTCAACTGATTGTCCATCACTGTTGACAGACAGCGTATCTGGTACAAAGCCCCATAGATCGACACTACCTTTGCCATCGATTATCATCGATTGGCCATCTAACTTACGCACATAGTTCAGATCCAATTGACCTAATTTTGAGCGCTGGAAATTGTAAGCCGCTTTAACGACACTCGTGTAATCATAATCGGTACCCTTATAAGCAGCCAAAACATCAGCAAAGCTGGCATAAGTTGTCGGATCAGTTGCTAAGGCGCTGTTTGCATCAAGTGCTAGTGGGTTGAGCTGTTGTTCGGCAAATAGAACGCCGTCATCCCAGGCCCCAATGGTGGTATGCGGTTGACTGCCTGTTGTAGTAGGAGTTGACGCCGGCCGAGTACCTAACGCGTCTGTATAAGCATTCTGTCCGATTGCAGCTAAGGTTGATAGATCACCAGCAAATTCTGTGGCTAAACCAGAATTAATATTGGCTTTATAATATGGGAACCAATTCGGTTCATAAGTCGTACCGGTCCCTAACTGATCCGCGCCCAAATTTTGTTGTGCTGATAAGCTTTCAACGGAATTAATGGCTTGTTGTTGAATTTCCGTTAAGCCGGTTGGATCAGTCAAAGCTGCAACTTTTTTAATTCTGCCAAGCATGACGGCCAAAATGTCTTGGTACATTGTATTAAGCTCATTTTGATCAGCATAGGGATTAGCTATTGAGATCTTGTTAGTTAAGATGTTAAAACTTGTTGAATCACTATACGCTGTTTTTGCCGTACTAATTAAATCGCTAAATACCTGTCGACCGACTGTCACCATTTCCGATCCAATTGTTCTTAGAATCGTCACCGAGAGCGGATTATTAGCTGCATTTGCCGCCCATTTGATCAAGACATCAGACCAAGAATTATCAGAAAATTCAGTTAACCCAGCTTGAACATCTGCCTCGGCATCCGCTTCAATGATCGGATAGATACTCATCCGATCATTTTCAAAAGAAGTTTGTGCAGCCGTATAAATACCTGATGCATAATCAAGGCCCAATAATTTAACACTAGCTTGAGTTGAATTAGCGGCGGCGTAGTCAGCAAAGGCGACAGGTGAAGCATTTTCGGCTGTTATTCGAACACCATCTTCACCACCAGCCACATAAATTGGTGTTAGTTGGGCCAGAACTTTATTGAATAACTGGGTTCGATCAGCCAACCCATTTGGCATCGGGTATGCGACTGGATTTTGCAAATTCAGATTAAGATTGGGACCATCTTGATACGACACATTAGTCGTGAGATTGCTTAAAAATTGGCGTATCTCAAGGGCAATTCCATAGTAACCGAGATCTTTCGGTGAAATAGCATCAACATTACCAAATGTTGAGCTTAAATAACGATCACCAAAAGCAGCAAAATTATAGCCATATGTAAACGCTTGATTAAGATTGCCATTCACTTGTTCAAAGCGACTTGTTAGACCTTCTACGCTAAGTCCTGTACTTTGCTCAGTTGGTGTAACACCAGCATAGTTCCCTGCAAAACCGGCTGCCGTTGAGGTCATCAAATCACTCTCCGCCGCTTTAATCCCCGCTGCATAGACACTCAAAGTTTGTGCATAAGCAGACTGTTGTGGTGCGGTCAAGTTTATAAAATCTGCACCCTGATAATTAGCGGTTAAATTTGCCAAGACATTGGCACCAACACCTTGACCACCTTCAGGTTCTTGATTACTAAACTCACTAGTAATATCCGTCAAAGCAGCCGTTTCACCAATCGTTGCATCGCTAGCCGTCGGAGCCATAGTTACCAACGCCCTAGTTGGTGTAGCATTTGCTACTGAACTAACTGATACATTTTGGGATGATCCGCTAGCCGACGACGAGCTATCCACCGATGAACTCGCCACCATCGTTGCCGCGTCACTGAGTTGATCCGTTGCAATTGCATTACTTGTTGTTACAACCGCGGCGTTATCCGATTGGCTCACACTGCTATCATTTGTCGACGAATTGCTGATAGTTGCAGGGTTTACGGAATTTGAGTTAGCCATTGCACTACTATTAGTAGCATTTGAAGTTGCGATCAGAGCTGACTGATCACTAGCTGTTGCCGCCGATGATGTCGCTGCTTGATCTTGTTCAGGAGCGTCCGCCTTCGCTTGAGTTACAGTAGGCCCCGCCAAGTAGAATGCTGCAGCTGCCATTCCGGCAACTAGCCATCTTTTTTTGGCTTTATACATTTTAAAGTGTGTCTCTGAATTCATTGTATTGCTCCCCTCAGACATCTTTTTTTATTGCTTTTTAGCTATTGCTATGATGTTTATATTTATCAATTGATAACAACCTAATTGATAAACACTTAATTTTAATTATATTCTTTATAAAGTATTTTTAAAGTTATATTTTTCTTTTGTATATTTTTCGTTTATAACATTATTCATAAATAATCGTGTTATAAATCCTTACGTTGAACAGTCTGAACTGTGCCAAGCTTGAGCCAATCATTCACTATCTGCTGTGGAGGACTGTCGTCAGATCATTGTTTTGCAATAAGATAAAGTCGACTGAATGTCATTCGCTGCTTTTTTAAAATTTCGACAACACTAAATCCATTAGGATCAGTCTGTATACAAAAAAAGAACACTCCGCAAAGTGTCCTTTATCTTAAATTGGATGTTGAACCAAACTTTTCTGAACTCGTCTTTGTCAACAAAGTCTGTTTTACAAATTACACCGTCAATAATTTGTTCTGTGCGGCTGCCAAAGCGGCCTGATCACTAGCTAGTTGTTGCTGTAACTGAGTTAATTTGTTGTACAACAGATCAAAATCAGGTGAATCAACATAGACAAAGGTGATATTTGGTAGGGGGATCGTCGATGGATTGCTCTTGGCATTTGCCATCGCCTCCGCCTGGTTATATAGCGTGACGTCTTGATAAGCTGGCGCTTCAAAACTGTAATAATCAGTAAATGTAGTGGTCGGATCAGTACTTCTAACAAAACCCACACCCATAGTTGGGCCTCCAAATAATAAATTGGCACGGTGACCATAATGGCCATTTCCGACTGCTTCTGGGTTATCAGACTCATCGTACCAATCCATGACAATAAAGTAAGCCATTTCTTGTGGCGATTGCATTTGATCCGTGATGCCGCGACTACCGCCGATGTCTTCCGTTGATCCATTAGATTTATCATGACTAAAATCAGTCACAATTTGTTGCGCCCGGGTTTGAGCAAATGCGGCTTCACTGCTTGAATACGTTAAAGCTGGCTGTCCGTTAGCTGAGCGTAATTCATTAACGTACTGCATCACATCACTGCCAAGGACGCTCACATCTGGCGTGGCTGCCGAACTAGCGGCCGATAAATATACAACTTGTGAACTTGGATAATTACTCGTTGATGGGAATAATGAGGTTAGATTACTTGTTGAATGTGGTAACGCGTTGATAGCACTTGTTGCTGCACTGACCGCAACGATGTCTTGTGCCACGGCTGAGCTTGCAAGTGCCACCTCACTTGCGGCCGAGCTTTCTGCTACTGGGTCGATCGCTTGAACCGTGACGGCAGCCATATTTTGAATGATTGCCTTAGTAACAGGATCCGCAAATTGAAACATGATATAGTACAGCCCCGGAACTTGTGGATCAATCGTTCCCTGCATTGTGATCTCACTTAATGAGACTTTTTGTCCATTAGATCCTGTAGCACTCACGAAATTTTGTAAGGCATTCCAACTACTACCTTGACGAATGGTCGTTGCTTTTGTAACTAAAGCTGGCTTTACTGAAACAGCCGAACTACTAGATGTTGCAGATGAACTAGAACTCGTCGTTGCACTGGAGCTAGAATTCGTTGCTGAGCTTGAACTTGTCGTAGCGTTAGATGAAGTATTGGGAAAAATTGCATTTTTAATTGAAGATATAATATTAGATAAGACTGTTTGAATTGGCGCAATCAATCCATTAATAACATTTTCAATTGGTTGAAGGATTGGGGCTACTACATTCATAGCATTGTTGATGAAACCCTTCACTCCATTAATCACATTGACGGCCGTATTCAAGACACCTTGAACGGCGTTAATAACTTGTGGTGCTACACTAGCTGCAATATTTGAAACTGTTGACAACACACCACCTAGACCAGTAGCACTGGCTAAGGTAGACACGACTAATGATGGACTGACGTTAGATAGATTCGATAGAATCGGCTTAACGACCGACAGTAATCCTGATCCAATGACTGGAATGTTATTAATTATTGGAGTCAGCGCTGTCAGAGCCGCTTGCCCTAACCCATTCATGCCATTGGTGATTGCTGTAACCACTAGCCCACTGGGATCAATTCCTAAACCATTTGCAAGGTTGATCGCTTGAGTAACGCCATTTAAAACACCATTAGCAACCGTCACCACATTGCTAATCCCTGGAACGCTGCTAAAAAATGATCCCGCTTGTGAAATGACATTAGTTAATAACGTCACAGCATTGCTAACGCCAGCACTTCCGATAAGTTGCGTAATCACACCGCTAAGCGTCTCATTATAAGCAGCACCAATTCCTGCTACAACACCGCTAAGATCGGGGGCAACTACTGAGGTCGAACTAACGGCGCTAGAAGTTGCTGTAGCCGTACTACTTACGGTTGCCAAGGCGATATCCGCTTGGCTAATTGGCGTGTCGAGTACACTGGTTTGGCCTGAACTAGCAACTTGTGATATGGACTGACTTAAAGCAGGCTCGTTATTGTTTAAAGCCGCCTCACTTGTGCTAACTTGACTGGGTGCCGTTGAAGAAACGTTGACCGCAGTCGCTGAGCTTTCCACGGCCGAACTGCTAACCTCCGCTACCGTAGCTGCTGAAGACCTCGTAATTGCTGTGCCTGACTCCATCGAACTAACGGGATCAGAACTTATTATCGCCGAGCTAACGGCAACACTCGCTTGACTAGTTGTTGCGCTGCTATTTGAAAGATTATTAATTGCCACTGATGAAGAAGCAACACTTGATTGAGTCGTCGAAATCGTATCAGCATGCACACTCGTTGTTTCAATCTGCTCAACGGCGGCCCCACCGGCCATTAAAGTTAAAATACTTGCCGCGTACAACCACTGCTTACCAGATTTCCATCGTCTAAAGTTGGTTATTTTGCTCTGTCTATGTAAGTGCTTTTTTTCTAGATAATTTTTCATTTTTACTTTCCTCTTTCACTTAATTCGTGAAAAACATCATCAAAGTTAACGGGTTGACGACTCCGATTTCGATAACAGCCCAGCGCAGATCAACCCGAGTAATTGATTTAGTGTTAACATCTTAATGATATTATAGTTTTTGAATTTAATAAATAGGTAAAAGCATTTTATTTGTTAGACATTGTTTCGATTACGAACGATGTTAAAGCAAAAAAAGGCTATTTACACGCCAAATGATAAATTTTAGTCCGAATATCGTGGTCATCCATGTTTATGGTAAGCGCCTTAAAAAATAGCGTCACTGGTTTTTCCATTGTCCTCAACTACACTTAGGGCTCGGACCAGACACATTAAAGCTGACAAAGCTTGCGTTGTGAGTTGATAAACGCAAAAAAAATCAAGCCGGATTTGATAATTCAGCTTGATTCTCTTTGAACGGAGAAGGAGAGATTCGAACTCTCGCACCGCTTTCACGGTCTATACCCTTAGCAGGGGCACCTCTTCAGCCACTTGAGTACTTCTCCAAACGAACAATGCATCTATGAAATAACTAATATTGTACCTTTATAGAATAACATCACCGAGCCACAAATTCATTATATCCATTAAAAAAAGTGCTACTAAATTCAAAAATCGAAATTTAGTAGCACTCTTAATTTGCGCTTATTAGTCTATTAAGCTCGAACGACAGTTACCATCGTCATGGCCTTAACTGGAGTTTCAGTATAAGGATCAATGAACTGAAGCAAGATTGGGTATTCCCCAGGAACTTGTAAATCCACCGAGCCTTCCATCGTAATTTGCTTTGGACTAACCGCTTCCCCATGAGAATCCTTCGCTTCAACAACTAAATGTAATGGAACAAAGGGACCTACTTGGGTCAATGTTATCTTTTTTAATTTAAGCAAACCATTCATTTGTCTATACCGTCGCAGGTGTTGTTACTGGTGTTGTTACTGGTGCTGTTGCATCATCAGTAACCGTTACGATTGAGTAGCCATTGACAACCTTCTGTGTGCCAGCATCGGTATAGCTGTAATCGACAATGTAAGCTCCTGGAACCGATGGATCTACTGAACCACTGAAGGAAATTTGACTTAGTGGCACAGTCGCACCATTGCTATCAGTGGCACTAGTGAATCCACTCAGTTGACTAAAGCTAGCACCTTTGGCAACGGAAACAGCCTTTGTTACGATCGTACCAGCCTTTTCAGTAACAGTCTGGATGGTGTTAAGCAAGTCTGAAAGTCCAGGCAAAGCAGCAATATTTTTAACTACTTGTTCTGCATCTGGCAAATTAATTTGGAGTTTTAATAAATTGGCAAGTGCCCCTACACCAGCACCAACAACTCCTCCAATCACTGACCCAACTGGAGACCCTATTCCAGCCGCAATTAGCTGAACAAGTGGTTCAAACCAAAATGATATCAGTAGGGACAATGGTGGAAAAATAGCAGAAATAGTTCCGATAGTCCCCGCAATAACGGTAAAGAATCCTGGAACTCCTAAAACTAAGTTTCCCAATAGATAACCTAAAACCCACGCATTGGCTTCTTGTCCTATAAGAGCTCCTATTGTTGAACCAATCACAGTTGCACTAGTCATCGTGTCAACTTTACCATCTTTACTGAGGCCAGCAGACATAGTCCCACCATAATAGGCGCCTAGCGCTGAGGACACAGCACCGCCGAACCATCCAGCAATACCACCGACTGCACCCATGACATACCAAGCACCGGCATTCCCATACCAGCCAAGGATTGGGATTAAAGCAAACAGTGTGTTAGCAATGGTGGATGGGACAACCGCGATTAAGTTAGAAACTTGTCCCGCCACTCCAGCACCGATTGCTCCATAAAATGCAGAACCTACAGCAGAACCTAAAATCGACTCTAATGCTTCACCGAATTGTCCCATACCAGTTAAATTAGGTACTAACTTGATCGGATTAATGTTCGTAGCGAACCAGGAAACAGCTTTCCAAATTCCTCCGGTAATATTTCCAATGATTGCTGTTAAATCAAATCCGCTGGCTGCAAGCGTTTGACTAGCTAAAGTAACAGAAGATTGCACACTGGTCAATGCCTTTGTCTGTGCAGCTGAAATAGCATCAGCCATTGTCTTATAGGCATCCGTCGCCTCATATGAGTTCATGTCTGCAATAAACTGTGAACCTTCGGCAGTCGCATAGAAAGAGGATGCTAGTGAAGAAGCTAACGTCGTATCTTTTGCCGCAATGGCTGAAGACATTGCCACATTAAATGCACTGTATTCAGGGTTAGCCGCATATGAAGATAAGGCGTTTAACATCGCCTTACCATCAGCTGTATTAGCAAATGCAGAAACTGCAGCAGCACTAGCAGCTGATGCAACTGAAGCCGCAGATTTTGCATTAGCTAGCAGAGCTTGTCCATCACTAGTTGCCATATATGAAGTAGCAGCACTGGAAGCAGCCGATGCAGCAGAGGAATTGACAGTTGCACCAGAAGCCAAGCTAGCGATAGCGGCCTTCAAAGAAGCCAATGAAGCGTTGTCTGAGGCAGCTGCTTCCGCAGCAGCACTAGTCGCAGCCAAGTCCTTCAAAGCAGCTCCTTGAGAAGTTGCGTTAAAGGAAGCCACGAGTGATTGTGCTAAGGCCGTGTTGGAAGCTGCAACGGCAGCAGACAAAGCGGACTGGAATTGAACGACCGTTGGGTCACTAGCCAAGGATGCGGCTGAAGACAACGTACTAACTGCAGAATTGATTAAGTCAGATACTTGGCTCGCAGCAACTTTCCCTTGGGAAGTTTGGGCGAATGACGAAAGTTCACTCGTTGCTGAAGCAAATGAGCTAGATACTTCAGAAGCCAAACTAGATAGGGCTAATGAAGATCCTTCGCTAGCAGTAGAAGAAGCAAGACTGATCCCTGCCACAGAAGATTGTTCCGTAGTCGTTGTCGCATTGCTAGCTAAGCTCATTCCGGCTGGTGCGGTAGTCGCAGTAACGGAAGCTACGCTTGAGGTTGCTTCTGTTGCTGCGCTTGCGGGCGTGTCAACCGGTGTAGGCGTAGTCACTGATTGGGCAGGAACATCTGCAGGTGTAGCAGGTGTAACTGCTGGTGTTGCTGTGGCAACTTCCTCTGCCTGAACCGTTACTTGAGCCGCACCAGTAATTGTCGCTTTGGTTGTTGGATCAACAAAGCTAAACAACAAGTTGTATGCCCCTGGCACATTAGGATCAATCGTACCGGCAACTGAGATTTGATTGAGGCCTACTTTATTGCCTTGACTGTCTGTAGCTCCGACAAAAGCTTGTACTGGACTAAACGAACTCCCTTTAGTAAGGGTGATCGGCTTAGTTTGTAGTTGTGGGGTTACTGTAGCCACTGCACTGGTTGCAGCCGAGCTTGACGCAGCTGAGCTTGATGCAGCTGAGCTTGGCGCCGTTGAAGTAGCCGCAGCACTGGTAGCTTCAGTTGAAGCCGCTGATGTTGTCGCGACTGTTGCCGTTGTGTCCGCGTGGACTTTGCTAGTTGTCGCAGCGCCAGCACCAACAATTGATAAAATCGTTGCTGAAGCGTACAACCAGACTTTCCCCTTCTTCCATGAACGGAAGTGTGTATTTTTAGCCTGAATATTTTTTGAATTAAACTTATTAATTCCTTTGTTTAACATAATTTCATCCACTCTCTACATAAAATGATTTCTTGATTGTCGGCTAAACTATCTAAATCAATTTGTTCCTAGTCCTCGCGACGGCGACGGGCAACACCAAACATGGTCAGACTTGCCATTAATGCTAACCCACCGAGGGCAACCGCATTAACTTCGTCTGATTCACCAGTATTTGGTAAAGCATTGGTATTAGCAGTCTTGCTTGAGGCCGCGTTCCCAGTCGTTGCAGCATTTGTTGCGACGTTACTGGTTGCACCAGTTCCTGTTGTACCCATACCAGAAGCACCATTGGTCATTGAACCGTTACCAGTAGTTCCATTTGCACCGGTGCCATTAGTATTTGAACCATTGCCGTTAGTTCCGTTACCGTTTGTACCAGTACCGTTACCATTAGCATTATTACCATTCTCGCCGTTGCCGTTAGCATTGGAGCCACTGCCATTTGAACCATTACCATTGTTGCCATTAGCATTGGAACCGTTATTAGCTAAGCTGGAAGCTAAACTATCTGCGGCATTCGCGTCAGAAACAGCCGTACTTGCAGCACTGGAAGCAACACTCGCAGCACTAGAAGCTTCTGAGCCATTACCGGCACTAGCAGCAGAGTTCGCAACTGAGGCAGCCGAACTAGCAACTGAAGCAGCGGATGAAGCATTACTTGCTAAGCTAGATAATGCACTGTTTGAAGCATTGTTACTTGCTACTGAACCAGCATGACTAGCAGCGGAGCTAGCTAATGAAGCACTTGAATCAGCATTGCTTGCTGAAGCACTGTTGTTAGCTAAGCTTGAGCCAATACTGTTAGCTTGGTTGGCATCAGATACGGCCACACTAGCAGCACTTGAGGCCACACTAGCAGCACTCGAAGCAGTTGAATCATTGCCTGCACTGGCAGCCGAGCTTGCGACTGAAGCAGCAGAACTAGCAACTGAAGCAGCACTCGAAGCGTTACTTGCTAAGCTAGAGATTGCACTGTTCGAAGCATTGTTACTTGCATCAGAACTGGCGGTTGAGGCTGCTGAGCTGGCTAATGAAGCACTTGAGCTTGCATCACTTGCATAACTGCTATTTTGACTAGCTAAGCTGGAACCAATGCTAGTTGCTTGGCTAGCGTCAGAACTAGCTACACTAGCAGCACTTGAGGCCACACTGGCAGCACTCGAAGCACCAGATTGATCACCTGCACCGGCTGCAGAACTTGCTTGTGAAGCAGCTGAGCTAGCGACTGAGGCAGCTGATGACGCGTTGCTTGCTAAGCTAGATAACGAGCTGTTCGAAGCATGATTGCTTGCTTCAGAACTTGCTACACTAGCGGCTGAGCTGGCTTCTGAAGCACTGGAACTAGCGTTGCTAGCATAGCTGCTGCCTTGACTAGCAAGGCTATCAGCAATGCTATCACCCTTGTTGGCGTCAGATACCGCTACACTAGCCGCACTTGAAGCGACACTGGCAGCGCTTGAAGCAGCAGAACTGTTCCCAGTATTACCAGTTGAAGAAGCGACCGAAGCAGCCGAACTTGCAACTGAAGCGGCTGAGCTAGCGTCACTAGCTAAGCTAGATAAAGCACTATTCGAAGCATGGTTACTTGCTGTTGAGCTAGCATGACTAGCAGCGGAGCTGGCCAAGGATGCACTAGAACTAGCATTCGTGGCATAGCTACTACCTTGACTCTGGTTAGCAGCGCTGTTGGCTAAACTATCAGCTTGACTAGCATCAGATACGGCAGTGCTTGCAGCGCTAGAAGCGACACTGGCAGCACTCGAAGCGGCTGATTCATTACCAGTCTGCTCAGCAGACGAAGCAACTGAAGCAGCCGAACTTGCAACTGAAGCAGCAGATGAAGCATTGCTTGCGGCGCTTGAAATCGCACTGTTCGAAGCATTGTTGCTTGCCACTGAACTAGCATGACTAGCAGCGGAACTTGCCAAAGATGCACTAGAACTAGCATTGCTTGCATAACTACTACCTTGGTTAGCTAAGCTTGAAGCCATACTGTCACCTTTATTAGCATCAGATACGGCAACACTGGCGGCACTTGAAGCAACACTAGCGGCACTTGAAGCGGCTGATTCATCACCAGTATTAGCGGCTGAACTTGCTTGTGAAGCAGCGGAACTTGCTTGTGAAGCAGCAGACGAAGCATCACTAGCTAAACTTGACATTGCGCTGTTAGAACCGAGTTCACTAGCGGCTGAGCTGGCATGACTGGCAGCGGAGCTGGCTAATGAAGCACTTGAACTAGCATTGCTAGCGTAGTTACTACCTTGACTAGCTAAGCTTGAAGCGATGCTGCTAGCCTTAGTAACATCAGAAGTAGCAACTGCTGCAGCTGAACTTGCCTTTTGGGCTTCGCTCATAGCTTGGCTAGCAGCAGAGCTGGTCAATGTCGCATTTGAGGCAGCGACTGAAGCAGCGGAACTAGCCTTAGTGGCATAAGATTGTGCAGCTGATTCATTACCGGCATCAATTGCGCTGTTAGCCTGTGATGCAGCAGAGGAAGCAACACTATTAGCAGAGCTAACTTGTGAAGCAAGACTGCTGGCAACACTAGCATCAGAGCTGGCACGGGTTGCATAGCTAGAAGCAGCACTGTTAGCGCTAGAAGCGTCACTGGCAACACTCTGCAATGCACTGTTTGATGGATAGTTGTTAGCCGTGCTCGACACAACATTGTTAGCGGAGCTGGCTACGGAACTAGCCGTGCTGGCAATGTCGCTTGCATTGTTAGCAACCACAGAAGCGGAACTGGCAGCAACTGATGCTGAGTTTGCAGTTGAGCTGGCAGAACTAGCCGTGTCACTTGCAGAACTTGCTTGTGAACTGGCCGTGCTGTTAGATGAAGCTAAGCTTGAGGCCATACTGTTTGCCTTATCAGCATCTGATGATGCAACACTGGCAGCAGAACTTGCCTTTTGAGCTTCACTCATCGCCTGACTAGCAGCTGAACTCGTTAAGTTGGCATTGGAAGCAGCAACTGATGCTGCACTAGAAGCAACACTCGTGTAGTTAGATTCCGCGGAACTATCACCAGCTGCAATTGCACTATTAGCTTGTGAAGCCGCTGATGAAGCTACACTGTTAGCAGCACTAACTTGTGAGGCTAAGCTGCTAGCTACACTGGCATCAGAGCTTGCTTGTGAAGCATAACTTGAAGTTAAGCTTGTCGCACTAGAAGTATCACTAGCCAAGCTTTGTAAAGCGCTGTTTGACGGGTTCGCACTAGCTGCGCTAGAAGCAATCACATTAGCAGAACTGGCAGTTGAACTGGCTGAGCTAGCAATACTGCTTGCTGAATTAGCAACAACTGATGCAGAACTGGCTGACACAGAGGCTGAGTTAGCGACTGAACTGGCTGAATTAGCGCCACTGGCCATTGATGAAGCAATGCTAGAAGCAATACTCCCAGCTTTATTTGCATCTGAAACAGCCACACTAGCAGCGGAACTGGCCTTAACAGCTTCACTCATCGCTTGGCTAGCAGCTGAACTCGTTAATGTTGCATCTGAAGCGGCAACGGAAGCTGCCGTGGATGCGTCTGAAGCATAGGATTGGGCAGCTGAAATGTTGCCAGCTGAAATTGCACTGTTGGCTAAGGAAGCCGCATTAGAAGCGTCAGCATTGGCCGAGCTAACTAATGTCGCTAAGCTGCTGGCAGCACTTGCGTCAGAACTGGCTGAGACAGCATAACTGGAAGCTTCACTGTTAGCGCTTGAAGTATCCTTAGCAGCACTTTGTAACGCACTGTTTGATGGATAGGTGCTGGCAGCAGTCGAAGCCATCGAGTTAGCTGAGCTAGCAACTGAACTAGCCGTGCTGGCAATTTGGCTGGCACTGTTAGCAACAGTTGAAGCGCTACTTGCTTCTACGGCTGCTGAACTAGCTTTGCTGCTAGCTGAAGTAACTGTACTGTTGGCAGAACTTGCATCAGATCCCATTGAGCTAGCAATTGAGGAAGCAATGCTGGTTGCTAAGCTACCAGCTGAACTTGCATCAGCAGAAGCAATTTGCGCAGCATCACTAGCCTTGTTAGCTTCACTTAAGGCTTGACTAGCAGCTGAACTGGTCAATACTGCATCAGAAGAGGCCTTAACAGCCGCGCTGGCAGCAGAATCAGCATAATTAGAAGCTGCAGAATTATCCCCAGCTGCAATTGCACTGTTAGCTAAGGAAGCGGCTGTAGAGGCGGCTTTGTTGGCCGCACTAACGTCGTTGGCTAAGCTACTTGCATGACTGGCATCGGAACTAGCCGCCGTTGCGTAACTGGAGGTTACGCTATTAGCACTTGAGGCATCTTGTGCCAAACTTTGTAATGAACTGTTATCTGGATAGGTGCTAGCAGCTGAACTAGCTACATTATTAGCAGAACTAGCAACGGAACTGGCTGTACTTGCAATTTGGCTCGCATTATTAGCAACTGTTGAAGCATTGTTGGCAACAACAGAAGCTGAGCTTGCTTGACTACTTGCTGAACTAGCCTGTGAGCTGGCAGAGCTGGCATCACTTAAACCAGCTGCAATACTACTTGCTGAATCCCCAGCACCCAGGGCAATCTTGGCCGCGTTGCTGGCCGCTTGGGCTTCAGTCATGGCTTGGGCAGCAGCTGAACTAGCCAAATCAGCTTGATCAGCAGCAACTTGTGCTTGGTTAGAAGCGGTATCAGCGTACTGTTTTGCTGCCGGAATATCACCAGCAGAGATCGCGCTATTCGCCATCGATGCAGCTGTTGAAGCTAACAAGTTAGCTTCACTAACGGCTGAAGCAAAACCACTAGCAGCTTTAGCATCAGAACTAGCTTCTACCGCATAACTAGCAGTTGTACTGTTAGCGCTGGAAGCAACTGTAGCTAAGCTTTGCAAACTACCGTTGTCCGGATACTGACTGGCAGCACTGGAAGCGACTGTATTTGCTGAACTAGCAACGGAACTAGCGGTGCTGGCAATTTGGCTGGCACTGTTAGCCGTAGTTGATGCCGCACTGGCAACGACAGCAGCGGAACTAGCTTTACTGCTTGCTGAAGTAGCGGTTGAACTAGCAGAATCCGCGGTCGAACTAGCGGAACTAGCATCGCTCAAACCACTTGCAATGCTACCAGCTGAACTACCGGCAGCGGAGGCAATAATTGCCGCCTTGCTGGCTTCGAGAGCTTCACTCATTGCTTGACTAGCCGCCGAGCTGGTCAAAGTTGCATTAGAGGCTGCAACAGAGGCAGCGCTTGATGCCGTACTTGCGAATCCAGAAGCGGCAGAAAGGTCACCAGCAGCAATGGCACTGTTAGCAGCACCGGCTGCAGAAACGGCTTGCGTGTCAGCAGCACTAACAGTCGCAGCTAAATCGCTAGCAGCTTTAGCATCAGAGCTGGCTTTTGTTGCATAACTTGCCGTTGTACTGTTTGCGTCGGAAGCGACTGTAGCTAAGCTTTGCAGACTACCATTGTCCGGGTACTGGCTAGCAGCACTCGAAGCAACCGTATTTGCTGAACTAGCGACGGAACTAGCGGTGCTGGCAATTTGGCTGGCACTGTTGGCTACAGTGGAAGCAGTGCTAGCAACAACAGAAGCTGAATTAGCTGTGCTGCTAGCATCACTGGCAGTCGAACTAGAT
>NZ_BQXO01000010.1:0-12396 GCF_045862785.1 Furfurilactobacillus curtus
TAACCTACAAATTAAGAACAATGTTCAGACGATTTTAACTCGGCGGTCTAAATTGTCTGAATCTAAGTAGCTCTCTATTAGCTACTTGCTAAATCCAAAATCCCTGATTCCTCGTGAATCGGGGATTTTTCTGTTTAGCTTGATCTCTTTATTCGGTTGTTAAATTAATCTTAGTCTAGCATAGCGCTTACCTAGCGGCAACTTTATTTGGTCTTGTATATTTTACCAGCTTTTGGTTGAAACCAGTAGGCGATAGAAGATACCAGTAAATATTCAAATAATATAAAAACACTAAAATGCTTGGCTGTATTAATATCAAAAGCACTAAACACGAGGAGCATAAGTAACCCGCAAAAATACGTGATAAACAGAGACATTATCTGTAAAATTCTTACGACAATACGACGGTTACCGCTGATTCTTTCGAATAATAGCTGTAACCAATACTGCATTGGAAATAACCACTGTCGAATAAAAAAGCGGTCATCTACCAGGTGATTTTTTGCAATTCCAATGGCTGGGATTATCCAAAAGACAATAAGGCTGGCAAACATAACACTTATTGAAATTCCCATAACAACTCCCCCCTTAAAGTGACATCACATATTTTTTATAAGCTCATTTAAAAATTTGGAGGCAGACTTAAAATTATGTTCTTTGGCCAGACCGTCAAGTCTTTTGCGTGCGCTAGGTTGAAGTGAAAAGGTATAGTTCTTAGTACGTTCCTCTTCATCTTTAAAAACAGGAATAACAAGTTTATCTTTAGTATCAGTTGGCTGTTCTGTTTCATTTTTTTGTAGTGCCTTTTTTATGTTTTTGTTCTCTGGATCGAATGCCATAGGTAGTCCTCCTTTATAATTAACATGCACACGTATTGAGTATACATGTGATTGATACGTGTACGAAATATTTATAATTTTTCCGTGATTTCATTAAATGTTTTGTCCATACTGTCGAAAAATTCATGTTGATCAATATATGTTTTGTGGTCTTCAGCCATTTTTGAAAGAGATTTTTTATCCAACGTTGAACGATTGAATAGCTCCTTTTCTGGAACTGTAGCCAATACACTGGAATCGCCTTTTAAGGCTTTTAATAACTCGCGAGATGATCTTGTGTTGTGTTTAATCATGTTGGCGATAAAAAATAATTTGGTCGTGACATAAGATTTTCTAGTAGAGTAATCAATGGCTTCTTTGCGTAACTCGTTAATTCTTTCTTCTAGGTTAAATTTTGCATTATACCCATGTTCACTGGGCGTGATTGGACTAAGAATAGCATTACTGATGATGACTGCATTTTTGGTAGCAGTAGAAAAATCTGGGTGGCAATCTAAAATAATATACTCAAATTTTCCTAAATTTAAACGTTCATAATTATCTGACAACCACATGTAGAGGAACATGTTTTTGTTAGTCTTATTTTCAATGGTACGCTCAATATCGTCAAGGTGCATATCTCCGGCAATTATACTAATATAAGCACTTATTTCATGTATTTTGACTTTCCCTCGATCTAAGAAAATGTTGCCAACGGTGTCTTGATTGTCGTAAATGTTGTAAGTCTGGGTTAAATTACTTTGGTGGTCTAAGTCAATAAATAAAACATGCTTGCCATTTTTTGCTAACCACTCACCATAATTAAAAGCTAGGGTAGTTTTACCAACGCCGCCTTTTATAGCTGAAAATGTGATAATTTCCATTAGTACTCCTCCTCATATATACTAAGTATGCTTAATGAATATCATTATAAACATAATAACACATAATGACTATATGTACAATTAATGCATATGGTATGTATTCATAAATACTTTGTAGAGACTAGCTAAGTTCATTATCTTTTAACACTAAATTGCTTTCAGTATCTTATAAAGGTTGCCCGCTTAATACCAGTGTTTCGGGTCACATCGACGTTATACACTCCTGTTTGTATTGCTACAAGCAGGGGATCGTCTTGAGGCTTACAGTCATCGTAATTCCTTTCCTTGGTTAGGGAAAGGTGCTGTTTCTGACGTTCAAATGAGCCTAAAAAAGCTTCCAAAAAAAGAGCGGCACACGGGCTGCAATTGTTCACGAATAAGATCCCTCCACAACCCAGTTACCGTCCAAGTTGGGGCAACAGCATTGACCCATTACTGCGGAGCCATTTCAATTGCAAGCCCTTTGACCAGTAAAAGAATTGCCTGGTTACTGACAATTACGCCTGAGGCATTGCTTGGATGTCCACCAGTTCCAGATGTAGAGGCTAGTTGTGATCAGCTAAGTTTCGGCAGTGGTCAAAATTGACCGAGTTGAGCTTATTTGAATCAGTGAAAATTTCTCTGTTTAACAAATTATCAGCCGTAAAGAAACGATAGAACTTAGTGAGATTCCTCTTTTTGAGTTTCATAGGTCTCTTGGAGACCATCGATAAAGGTAAGCATAAACCAAGGAACGTCTTCTAATGAGGGCGTCCCTTTTGATACAGTTGGAGCATCAATTAAATTGAAGATGATGCTCCATGGCTAAAGAAATTGTGGCAGTCTCAACGGAAAAGATTCAGTCAGCCACCACGTCTGAGATTGCTTGCCAGTTGACACCCCCCCCGTTCAACGGGTGGTGTCAACTTAATCTACTATTTATTGTTTCGCACATCTTTGATAGGGTGTGACCAAGCAATAGTTGTTAGAGTAATGGGATTGAACTTTAGTAAATCTGTTTTCCAGCTTTGTACAGGGTTATTACTTGAGGCCTCTCAAGCAGCACATTTCTTAGTTTGTTAGTATTAAATACAGCAATATCTGCCGTGCCGCCCTTTTTGATCCCATAGTTGGGAATCCCCAGTGATTTCGCCAATCTGTAGGTTAGCATATCTAAAATTGTTTTCGCTTCTTTTGCTGTTCCCATTTGAGTTGCCTCCGCGAATAGATATGCAATAGGTAGATTGCAAATTTAGTCCGAATAATTTGTCAAATTATCCAGCAAGCCTTGATACGGTGTTTGCTAACTTTAAACGATCGTTGGTTAATTTCTAGTAATGTTGTTCTTAGAAACTGTTTGAAATCTTTAAAAGCGCCGCAATAGAACTGACATAAAGGCTAAGGTCATCATTGTGGCGCTCGTATGTAACTGCCTTTCGCAATTTTTCCACAGTCGTCGACATTTTTCTATCCAACTAAAGGATCGTTCAACATAGCCAAACTTAGCGGCCACTTGGCTATATGAGGCATGATGACTAATCGCCCAGCTGGCAATTTGAATTCTAAATTGCGGCGTTACTTAGGGTGGCTCAAACAGAACCTTAGCCCCATGTGTCTGATAAGCGGCAACCAGCATTCTAAAGAGTCCCAGTGATATCTGATACTTATTAGCAATGGTTCTCAGACTACCTTGATCATCAAAGTAGTCGATCAGGGCACGCAATTTGAGGGCTTTTGAAATCTTGGTCATAAAAAAATACCTCCAAAGTTAAAGCTTTTTACTTTAACTTTGGGGGTATACCGCACATGTGTTTGTGGGGTATTTTGTATATCTTTGTAAATAACTTAAGATTAATATAATTATTTAATCTTCTTGAATTGTCAAATTAAGTGCAACGGTTTGTCAAAAAATACTTCATATGGGGTTTCATAGTTTAACACTTTGCGAGGACGTTGATTTCTCTGGAAATATGACACACTTTGATTGATGAGACACGAATTGGGGGATGAATGCGGTTTGGATATTTTATACTGTGGAGATGACCACATGTTTTCGGGGTTGATTATTTCAATCCTCTCACTGACAAAACACGCGCAAGAACCACTCAACATCTACATTTTAACTGGACAATTGTATAATCGTCATCAGCAATTTCAAGCGCTGACTGACGATCACGCAGCCTTTTTGAATCAACTGGTCAAGCGGGAAAATGTCGATAGTGGCGTTACCAAAATTGACATTACCACTCAGTTTGAGGCGGATTTGCCCAAGGCGAACATCAACACGTTATTCACGCCCTATAGTATGTTGCGGCTGTATAGTGATTTGGTGCCGCAATTTTCCGATCGGATTCTGTATTTGGACGCTGACGTTGTGTGTCGCCGGCCGTTTGAAGATTTTTATCATCAATCACTGGCAGGAACTGATTTTGTTGGCGTATTGGATCATTACGGTCGTTGGTTCTTCCATCATCAACTGAGAGCATTTGATTACATTAACTCGGGGATGCTCCTGATGAACCTGGATATGATCCGACAAGACAAATTACTGGCCCGCTGCCGGGAATGCTGCCGAAAATGGCCGATGATTATGCCGGACCAGTCCGCGATGAATAAGCTGGCCAAGCACAAGGCTTTTGCCCCTGAAAAATACAATGAGCAACAGGATGTTCAATCTGACACCGTTTTTCAGCATTTCTCCACCCGCTGGAAATTATGGCCGATCGTCCACACGGTTTCGGTCAAGCCTTGGGAAGTTGATAAAGTTCACCAGCAACTTCATTTGCATGAATATGATGATATTTTAGCCGAGTATCAGGAGATTATGGCTGAATTGGATGCTGAAGGGGAATTGAAAACTGAGTGAGGGTGCGATGCGAGATGTGTTGCTCTTAGAATCTTAATGAACGAGCTGATTATTCCTGTTTTTGGAATGATTGGCTCTTTTTATATTTTGTCTTGATTGGATTGGTGTGCAGGAAGTGGAAGAATTATCGATTGGTTGGTGGGGTTAGGGGATTTTGAGATCCCTCCGGCCTTTAAAATACGCTCCGACGCAACTGAGGCTAACTTCTAAGTGCACTTTAATTAAAGTCCCAAACCCAGGGACTTCAATCAAAGTACCCTTAGAAACCGCCTCACCCGTTGCTCGTCGCGCTCTGATTTTTCACATACTCCCTATACAAAGGAGTCGTTTTCACTAACTGTTGGTGGGTTCCCTGGCCCGTTACCCTGCCGTTTTCTATGAAATAAATTTCGTCGGCGTTGGTAATTGTGCTTAGCCTGTGGGCGATCACCAATGTTGTTCGATTGGCCATCAACTGGTCCAGCGCTTTTTGGACCATCATTTCGGACTCGGAATCCAGGCTCGCCGTTGCTTCATCCAACATTAAGATTTTTGGATTACGCAGGAAGGCCCGGGCAATCGCCAATCGTTGGCGTTGGCCCCCCGATACCTTGACTCCACGCTCACCGACTTCCGTGTCCAAGCCCCGAGGCATCTTCTGGACAAATTGCGTTGCGTAAGCCATTTCCAAGACATGCCAAAGCTGTTCATCGGAAAAATGCCCCGGCAAACCATAGGTTAAATTGTAACGAATCGTTCCAGACATGATCGCAGCGTCTTGGCCGACCAGGCCGATTTGCTGGCGCCAATCGGCAAGTTGAATATCAGTAATATTGGTATTGCCAATCGTGATGCTGCCCTCGTTAGGTTCATAAAAACGTTCAATTAAGCTGAAAATGGTTGATTTGCCACCGCCGGATGGTCCGGCAAAGGCAATGACCGAATTGGGTTCTGCCGTAAACGACACGCCGGATAAAATGGGGTGATGCTGATCATAAGAAAAACTGACGTGGTTCATCTGAAGTGTTTGATCGCCAATATCCAAATCCGTTCCAGTCAGACGATCTTCTTCATGAGTTTGCAATAATGCCTGGATTCGAGTGGTTGAGCCACTTGCCTTGGCAACATCAGACATGAATTGGCCGAGAACCGCAAATGGACTAATCATTTGAACCAGGTACATCAGAAATGAAAATAAGGTCCCAATATCAATGGCACCTTCCCGAACCCGGATCGCACCATAGCCCAGAATTTCCAGGACCATGGCCATCATGACCATGCCCATTACAGGTCCGGCAATTGAATCATAGATCGCTTCTTTTAACCCGATGCGATAAAGGCGATACATCCGTTTATCGCCGGCTGTTCGTTCTAAGTTTTCTGCGGTAGACGATTTGACTAGACGGACTTCGCCCAGCATTTCACCGGCTTTACCATTGAGATCTGCCAGTGCGTCCTGTCTCGCTCTGGCAACTTTGTGGGATTGGCGGACAATTGGCAGCAGGCAGATCAAGACGAGCGGAACGGCGATAAACATAATGATAGTCATCCGCCAGTCCATGATGAGCATTAAGACCAATGCGCCAACCAGTTGTAGAATCGAAGTTGCGGTTTTGGGAACCGAATTGGCCAACAGTTCCTTGACCTGTGTGGAATCATTGACCAACCTGGACGTTATTTCGCCAGATTTGGTTTGGTCAAAATAACCCACCGGCAGGGTTAAGATTTTATCCCAAAGTGTTGTTCGCAGCTTATAGACGACGTCTTCACCGAAGAAGCCTAAAATACTGCCGGAAAAGGCTCCAATAATGGTACTGAAAACGAATAGTAAAATGACGGCAACGATTAGGCCGACATCCATTGAATGACCGATTGAGTTGATGATCCCCTTGGCGATGCCGGGAACCATCAATTGCATCGCCGTTGCGACAACTCCTAGAAAAAAGCCAAGCAGCAGTTGCCAGTAACGGGGGTGAATTCGGTTGATTAGGCCCATAAATGTTTTAAAGTTAAACTTGGTATTGTTCTTGGACTGAGCTTGCATCAAAATTATCCCCTAAATCCTTCTAAGAAACTGTTTGAGGTCTTTGAAAGACGCTTGAATTTCCGGTAAAATATGTAAAAAAAAAGGACTTCATTATGACTGATTATCCAAGCAATATCACTCGTGACCAATTTGAATTGATTCGCGTTGACCTTGAGACGTTTCGCAAGCGTACATGTCCTCGAAGGGTGGACCTATTTGATGTCTTCAATGCAGTGCTTTACGAGCTTCGTACGGGCGCTCAATGGCGTCAGTTGCCGCATGATTTTCCGAAATGGCAAACCGTTTACACTTACTTTGCCATGTGGTCAAAACCATTAGCTAATTCGGAATATTCCCTGATTGACCTGCTTTTAAAAAAATTGTCGCTCGAGAGCGATTACGAATGGGACGATCGGTACGAACGTCGTTCGTAATTCTTGATGCGCAAAGTGTCAAAAATACGGCAACACCCCAAAATAAAGGGTATGATGGCGGCAAGAAAATCAGTGGGATTAAACGCCACCTTGCCGTTGATATTAATGGTCTCCCATTCGCGATCCACATTACCACAGCTAATGTCTCCGAACGGGACGGTGCGATCGCTTTACTCGCGTTAAATGAAGAGCAGTTTGATCTTGTTCAGCGAGTGATGGCCGATGGTGGCTATACAGGCGACAACTTCGCCCAGTCGGTCCATGCAATCATTGGTGCAGATGTCATTATCGCCAAACAAAGTGATCTGAAGAACGGTCAAGTAACGCCACAGCGCTGGGTCGTGGAACGTAGTTTCAGTTGGTTAACCAACTGGCGACGGCTTTGGTTCAATTGCGAACGCAAGTTAAATACCAGTAAAGTCATGGTTGCTATGGCCTTTATAGGGATCCTGCTTGCTCGTCAATAGAGACCTCAAACAGCTTCTAATGATGTGTATACATCCATTGTTATCCCAAATATCCTAGCATAGCAAGCCTTAATTTTACACCAATTTCATCATTTAAAGGGCGATTTTTAGTGAATTGCCATTTTTAAACGTCCCGTATGATAAAATAATGTCATATTTGGGGTAGAATGGTTCTGTTCATGATTTTAACTTCTCGGAAGAAAGGATGACATTGGTAATGACTAAACGGACATCAAAAGTGTTTACGTATCATGATTTTGATGATGACGTGGTCTTTACCAAAAATCAAAATGCCACCATTCCTGAGGGCTACATTTGGCTGCATCAAAATTGGTTTTACCGCGTAACGGCGACGGTCGTCTACTGGGTGGCGGTTGTTGTCAGCTTCGTTTATTGTCGGCTGTATTTGCGGACGTCTTTTCGAAACAAACGGTGTCTGCGCACCCAAGGCAAACGGGGCGCCTTCATTTATGCCAACCATACCCAGCCGCTGGGGGATGCACTTTTACCGATGCTGGTCGCAATACCCCGGCGGGCGTATCCGATTGCGGAACCTGCCAACCTTGGTATTCCAATCGTCGGTCGTCTCTTGGCGATGGGTGGTGCGTTGATCCTACCCGCGAAATTATCACAAATGATCCAATTCCAGCGGGCGATGAATGCTCGATTGGACCAGCATCAACGAGTGTTTATCTATCCCGAAGCCCATGTTTGGCCGTATTACACCAAGATTCGTCCGTTTCCAGTTGGCGCATTCCATTATCCAGTCGCTGCCGACCTGCCCAGCTACAGCATGACGATTATATATCAAAAAGGCCGACTGTTGAGCCGACCCAAGCAGGTGGTATACTTCGACGGTCCGTTTATGCCGGACAAGTCACTTCCGCGTAAACAACGCCAACAAAATCTCCACGATCAGATTCATGCCCAAATGGTGACCCGCAGTCACCAAAGCAACGTGTCATTTATGACCTACCAGCATCAATCACATTGATTTAAGGGGGATTCATTATGGAAAATCAAACCGTGCCAATTTTTTACGCTGTCGATGACAATTATGCACCTTATCTGGCAGTTTCACTGGCTTCACTGGTCGCGCATACATCACCGGACAGGCATTACCAGGTGATTGTGTTGTGTGATGATCTCAATACCGACAATCAAGGGCGGCTTAAAGCCTTTGAAACGGACAACCTCAAAATTCAGTTTGTTTCAATTAATGACCGCTTGAAGCAAGAAATTACTGATAAGAATAACAAACTACGCAGTGACTACTTTACCTTTACAATTTATTTCCGGCTGTTTATTGCTGAATTGTTCCCCAAATTGGATAAGGCGCTCTACCTGGATGCGGACACGGTGGTTTTAAAGGACGTGGGTGAATTATTTGATACCCAGCTGGGGGATAACCTGGTTGGCGCAGTGCCGGATCACTTCATCGGCCACACTCCGGAAACGATTGACTATGCTGAACAAGCCGTTGGGATTGATTCACAGAAATACGTTAATTCCGGCGTGTTGTTGATGAACCTGGCTGAAATGCGCCGTTCAAAATTCGCTGAACACTTTTTGCAGCTCTTGAACAAGTACCATTTCAAGAGTTTGGCCCCGGATCAGGACTACATGAATGCCATCGCGAGAAATCGAATTTATTATTTGAACCCGTCATGGAACATCCAAATCACCACGCCACAGGATGTTGACCCCTGGCTGATTCACTATAACTTATTTGCCAAGCCGTGGCGCTATGATGATGCCCCTCGACAAAGCTATTTTTGGACCTATGCCAAACAAACCGATTACGAGACCATGTTAAAACAGCAGCTCGCAGATATGAATCCTAAAGAAGTTGCCCGTGATCAGAAGAATCAGTCCGATTTGATTCAATTAGCCGTTGATATTATTAAGACCCCAACGACATTTTACGCAAGGGCCAAGCAAGGAGTAAAAATTGCCCTATGACTTTTACACCGGTAAAGCTTGGCGAGCGTGACAAAGTGATTCAAAACATTGCTGAAAACGTCCGTCAGGGAAAAATTAATCAAAAAGTCGAACTACATGATCCAGTACTGACACTTACCGAGCAGCATGAGGTGTTGGACCACTTCTTGAAGCTTCACCAAACTAAACGTTATCATTGGCGGGCAGCCGAAGCCCGGTCGGTCATGAATATGGCTGCGAGGATGATGAATCCCAATTTAAAAGTTGAGGGGACTGACAATTTAAAGGCATTGGAATGGCCGGCAATCATTACCTGTAACCACTTTAGCCCGATTGACAGCCTGCTGGTTCGATCAGCCCTGAATCAACCTGATTTGTCGATTGTCGTTGAGCTCACCAACCTTAAAATGCCCGGGATGCTGGGATTTTTGATGACATACGCTGATACGATACCTGTCAGCGACAGCGTCAATTACATGGGCAAGGGGTTTATTGCCCTTTTGCAAAGTAGCTTGGCACGCAAACAGTCAATTCTAATTTATCCGGAACGGGAAATGTGGTTCAACTATCGCAAACCGCGGCCGCTTGAACGGGGAGCGTACTACTACGCCGTTAGATTGAATGTGCCAATCGTGTCCTGCTTTGTTTCGATGGTTGACGCCCCGACCAAATCGGATCCGCATGGCATCAATTATACGGTCCATGTGTTACCGCCAATTTATCCGGATGCGGTCGAAAAGTCGGCCACATCACAGCGGGAAGCTGCCGAAAAGATGCGCCAAATTGATTACCAACAAAAAGTTGCTGCCTATGAAAAGGCCTATGATCGTCAATTCACTAAGGATTTTAGTCCAGACGACATTCCTGGTCATTATCAATAACTAAATGGACAACAAAAAGGCATGACCGTGAACAAAATGATCTTTCATTCACAGTCATACCTTTTTTAGGGTCGAATAACGAATTAGTTAGGTAGATTGCAAATTTAATCCGAATTTTTGGACAAATTTGTCAGCATAACCTGATACGGTGTTTGCCAGTCGAGTATTTTAAGCGGTCGCTGGTTAATTTGGAGTAACGTCGTCGTTAAATCTTGAGCACTAATGTGCTCAAAACGAGTCCCTTTAGGATAAAAATAACGTAAATTCCGATTAAAGCGTTCATTACTACCACGTTCAGCTGGAGTATAAGCATGGCAGTAATAGGTCTTAATACCATATTGTGATTCAAGTGATACTAGCCCACTAAACTCAGTGCCACGGTCCACAGTAAAGCTGTGCACCGGACCATTAAAAGTGGTTAGGAACTTAGTTAGTGCTTCATTAACAGTCGCTGTCGTCCGATCTTTTAACCGGTATGCCCAAAGGAACCGTGATTTTCGATCGATTAAAGTTAATAAAACTGCCTTACTATGCCCACGAGGACCAACGACTGTATCTAGTTCAAAATCGCCGATGCGATTACGTTGATTAATCATCATGGGACGCTGTTCAATTGATCGCCCCAAAGATTGATTATATTTGGATCGTTGGTCAACGTTACGCCGTTGGCGTACGCCATGTTCAGGTAGATCATTCAAGGAGAAACCAATTCTCCCCTGATTTAGCCAATTATAAATAGATTTAGTAGCTAGTTTAAATTCGTGAGCAATCATTCCTGGTGACCAGCTTAGACGTAAATGGTTGAGAATTTTTTGCTTTAACTCATCGCTCAGCTTAGTTTTCCGACCACATCGTGATCGCTTGTATTCGGCATCTGTTTGTGCTAATTCAGCCTGATAAGGTTGACATCGAGATAATTCATAAGAAGCTGTCCAAGATCTATGATTTTTGATATACTTCTATGTAAAAAGCGAGTTTAAGCTATGAAAAATTATCCCAGCAATATTACTCGGCAACAATTTGAATTAATTCGACCAGCTTTAGAAAATTTTCGTAAGCGAACTAAGCCTCGAAAATATGACCTCTACGAGGTCTTCTGTGCGGTCCTATATGTCTTGAAAACCGGTTGCCAATGGCGTCAAGTCCCCGGTGATTTCCCAGAATGGCGGTCAGTTTACAACTATTACAAAATTTGGTCAACTAAAGCTGAGCCTACGGCTGATTCTTTATTGGAACAAGTTTTAAAAAAATTGTCATTGCTCGGCGAACTTACCAAGGACGTTCAGCTTTAACTTCCTTTATTATCGTTGACGCTCAGAGCGTCAAAAACACCGCTACTGCTGAAAACAAAGGTTACGACGCTGGTAAGAAAATCTCGGGGATTAAGCGCCATCTGGCAGTTGATATCAATGGCTTTCCGCAGGCCATTCACATGACGCGAGCGAACGTCTCTGATCGAGACGGGGCCAGTGCCATGATCGCTTTACATGCCATGCATTTACGCCAGGTTCAAAATGTCTTAGTTGATGGTGGTTATTCAGGCGTTAATTTTCAGCTCGATGTAGCCAGTAATTTAAACGCAACCGTGCAGGTTGCGAAGCGCAATGAGTTGCATCGATTCGAAGTCATGCCCCAACGTTGGGTAGTCGAACGATCTTTTAGTTGGCTAGAGAATTGTCGGCGACTTTGGAAAAATTGTGAGCGTCAATTAACCACCAGTCTGCAAATGGTCGTTTTAGCGTTTTTAGCACTATTATTTAAGAGATTTTAGACAGCTTCTTAGTCAAATCATGGTTGTTTCTGCCTAAGCGATCTAATTCAGTGACCATTACAATATCACCTTCACGAATATAGGCCAGCATTTTTTGCAGTTCTGGCCGATTAGTGTTAGCCCCACTTAATTTATCCGTAAATAATTTATCAACGTCTTTTAAAGCCGCTAACTGTCGATCTAAATGTTGCGCCTTGGAACTCACACGCGCATAACCGATTTTAGCCATTTCCAATTCTCCTTTTGGACAGTTCTAATGAACACTTGTAATTCCTCGTATAGCACAGAAATAAAAAAGGCCACTAGGGTATACCCTATTGGTTATTAAACTAACTTAGTGAAAAAGGAAA
>NZ_BQXO01000011.1:0-11701 GCF_045862785.1 Furfurilactobacillus curtus
AAGTTAAATGATGTACACCATGAAATCAGTAATCGAACGCAAAAACAACTGAAAGCATTTGCTGAAGAAAATCCAGAAATTAAACGACCAGATTCTGAACCCGATCAAAGCCTAAAACGTTAGCCAGTTTTTAAGGGACATGCTATAATGTAATAGAAAAGGGAAGCCTTGCGCTAACAAGACTTCCCATGCAAGCCGCTTCAAAGGCGGTGGCAGAAATTTAATAAACGATTTTAGCTCGTCCTGTGACCTCTACCAAAGTTACGCAGGGCGGCTTTTTTATTTGTTCCTTTTGTCGATGTACGTTAGCAACGCTAAAATAAACATTGCAAATAGCAACATCAACGAGAGTGTCTGGAAGACGCTCATTGACTGTGCAACCTTCCTGAAGATTATTCCATGTTCCCATGGGCCTCACCTCGCAAGGGAAAAGACAGCCACCGCCCTTAAAACTTCCTGCGTAATCCATTATACAGGTGAATTAAGTGTTGACCAAGCACAATAAAAATTAAGTCATGGGGTTTCATAGGATCCTAAATTTGATCAAATTAAGCTCAGCAAAACATCTTTTGTAGATACCCTTTTTTAAGTTCTTGGAGTTTTTCAAGCTTACGCTGATGAAGGGTAATAGTGTCGTCGAGTTGTTTGAAGAATGAACCAATTTTTTGCTGTTCCTCGATTGAATTTGGGATTATTAGCACAGTACTGAAAAAATCAGTAGGGGCTATATTCAAAAGTCCATGATTACGTGCGCCTTCCGCAGCATTCTTCGCGACTTCCTTATACCACCTAGTTGTGTCGTAGTATGAAACCAAGAATTGGGAAGAAACATTTGTCGGTCTAAAAATAATATAAAGAGTTGAAAGAACTCCCATATCGTATTTATCGAGCCTCTTAATTGCTCCCCAGGGATATCCATTTGAATAGCTTTTATTGTAAGCAAATTCACCATTCTTAACTAGAAAATAACCACTGACATCACGGCTTGCAATTTGCTTGTCAAAGAAGTCATTCTGATCAATCAGACCATCTTGTGCAGAGATAGTTAACGGACGCCCCGACTCGTTATTTTTGTTCTTTCGAGTTACTCGTTCAGCCAAATTAGATAACTTACGCTGTTCCCAAGCGTCAGCAAACCCTGCAAATCTTAATTGCGGGAACTTGCTCCCATTTTGGGGGAACATTTTTTGCAAATAGCCCTGTTTAAGTTCCTTAAGCTTAGCTAACTTACGCTGGTTTAAAGTTATCAGATTATCTAGTTTTTGAAAGAAATCAAAGATTTTTTGTTGTTCGATTCGATTTGGAAAATTCAAATATCCATCTAGTGCGTCTGTATCCGTCACATTGATAGTATTTTTTGCACCTTTTGTTACTATTCTAGAAAGATAATGCGATGCAATATTATCGTCTCGTAGTTGAAGAGCAACAAACGGCGCAAATGATTTTTTAGTGGAGTGGTAGACAGCATATAGTGGACTTACAATGCCAACTATTGTCGCATATTGGAAAATACCATATGGAGCACCTTTTAATGGACTTTTAGTATAAACAAGATCGCCTAATTTGATTTTTTTATAATTTGAAACATCGTTGGCAGCAAAAGATCTGCCTTGGTATTCAATTTGATTAACAGTTCCCGCTTCACGCGATACTGATACAACTTCATTCTTACCAAATTGATTATCTGTATTTTTATCCTTCGATATAAGGACCATATCGCTTAACCTACGCTTTTCCCAAGGATCAGTGAAGCCTTTAAATCTTAATTGCGGATATTTAGCTTGGTTATCTTTCATTGTGAGCCTCCGGTTTTGACTGGTCATTCACCTGGGTGGTCACTAACTGGCTAGCTAATTCATTAAAGGCTTGTTCATTCTGACTGATTTCCTCGTCCAGTTGCTTTAGATCAGCTTTGACCTGGTTCAGATCAATCTCGGGTTCCGGTTCAAACGTATCAACGTAGCGCGGAATATTTAAATTATAATCATTCGCTTTGATTTCTGCCGGTGAGGCCACATGGGCATATTTATCGACATCTTGCCGGTTTTGATAAGTGGTCACAATTTTTTGAATATTGGCTGCCGTTAGCTTATTTTGATTCTTGTCCTTTTCAAATTCCCGGGACGCATCAATAAATAAGACGTCATCAGTGGTTTTGTGTTTCTTTAAAACCATGATCAACGTTGGAATACTGGTGGAATGAAAAATATTGGCGGGTAGTCCAATAATGGCATCAATCCGGTTATCCAGCAGGAGTTTTTGGCGAATTTTGCCCTCCTTAGCCCCCCGAAATAATACGCCATGGGGTAGGACAATGCCCATAGTCCCGTGTTCCTGCAAATGATAAAAGCCATGTAGCAGAAAGGCAAAGTCGGCTTTAGATTTAGGTGGTAAGACGCCATAGTCGCGGAAACGGGGATCAGACAAGCGTTTATCACTGTTATCCCAGTGCGCCGAGTAGGGCGGGTTCATAACGACGGCATCAAATAAGTAAGGCTCGTCAACGGGCCAATCTTTACTTAACGTATCCCCGTTGCGTAAGTGCATATCGTCATACGAGACCCCATGTAACATTAAATTCATTCGGGCCAGGTTAAAGGTCGTGGTGTTCAGTTCTTGGCCGTGATAACTCACTAAACCAGGTTCTTGCACGTGTTGTCCGACATTTAACAGCAGCGAACCAGAACCAACTGCTGGATCATAGATAGTCCGCACTTGGTTATCACCTGCATGGCGCTGATAAGTCACAATCTGGGCAATAATGTCGGACACCTGCCGCGGGGTATAAAATTCACCCGCTTTTTTACCAGAATCACTGGCAAATTGCGCGATTAAGTATTCATAGGCGTCACCTAGGACGTCGCCTTGATGATGAATAAGATCAACCGCATTTAAAGCTAACATAGTATCACTAATAGTTTGGTTTCGTTGTTGTAAAGAACTGCCTAATTTATTACTACTTAAATCCACATCGGCAAACAAGCCCGAAAAGTCTTGCGCTGAAGACAGATTCTGTGTCGACTGTTCTAGATCGTGAAGTGCTTGGGATAAATCATCTAATGCAAAAGTATGGGCTTGAATCTTGCCAATCAGGGTAGCGTACAACGCCTGGGGTTGAATTAAATAGCCGAGCGTGTTTTGCAAATACTCCACTAAACTGGGCTGCACCGAGATGCCTTCCAACTCGAACTGAGGATCCATATACTGAGCATATTTCTGAGTGACATTTTCGGTTTCGCCTGCCCAATCACTAAAAGTCGTTAAGGTTTTCTCGGATAGAAACCGATAAAAAATTAACCCCAATAAATAATTTTTATATTCAGAAGCGTCCATTTTCCCACGTAAAACATCGGCCGCATTCCATAGGGCGCTTTCAAGCTGACTAGCTTGCGTTGTTTTTTCTGACATTGTTTAACCTCACTTATTTTTGTAAATAGATTGCTAAATCGTGTTCAATAAACTGCCGCCAAGCGGCCTGGGATTTAATCCGGTATAGTGGCAAAATAGCTGGAATCTTCGGCCCAGTGGCAGTTTGAGCTTGTAAGGCCGCTGTTAAATTCGCTGACTGCGTTAATTCTTGTTCATGGTGCCATTCATCAGTACCCACGGTGTGTTCACGCGCTACCCGCAATAGGGCTGCTTGATCTAAGCCCCACGTGTGGGCAAAGGCCGTCGTTTTTTGGACCAATTGTCTCTGAGCGTAATCAGCCACCAACTCTCGAGCATTTAACGCTACTGGAGTTTGATTTTGAATACTCTGTTGCTGAAACTGTTGCATTTGTTGCTCAATATAAGGCATGGCTTCGCGAATTAACTGGGCCTGTTGCGGTTGCGTTTCCGCCAATTTATTCAAACTAGCCTGTACTTTGGCACTATTTTGCAGATAATCCGTCATATGCGCTTGGGCTTGATCAGGCGTCGAGTACTGTTGCTGTTCATCAATCCAATCTTGAATTAATTGCGTCAAATAATCATAATCCACCAAGACGACTGAACCAACGGCTAAGGAAAAGTCTAAAGCGGCCAACTCTTCGGGGACTTTCTCAGGCTCTTGGTTAGTAACCGCCGCTTTAATCCGCAGATATTTACCCGTATAGGATTCTACTTCGGGCTGAGCAATACCAAAGGCCTTTTCACTATTTTTCCAAGTGAAATCGTTGTACATGGATAAGGAATTCAATTGTTGATTCACTTGGCGAAAGGCTTTCACAAACTGTACCTTGGCAGTGGTTCCTTTCAGGTCATCGGCAGCCGTTGGTGTTGGAGCAATGGCTTTTAAATCCACCACAGCCTTTTGAAATTTTAAGACAGCCTGCTGATAAGTGGGACGAATGATGACATTAAAAGAGCCTTCGCCACTATATAACTTATAAGCTTCACGTTCATTAGCTTCCATGATTGCCGGTACCCGAAAGGTCACAATTTGGCCTTCTTGTTTTAATTCCCGGTTTTGGAGCCGGTTGGTGCGTGAGTAGGCTTGAATGAGTTCTTGATAAGCTAAGGTGCGGTCAACAAAGAGCGTGTTTAGCCGAGGGGCATCAAAGCCTGTTAATAAACGGCGTACGACAATCACTAAATTTATTTCTTGATCCGTTTGTAAATGAGCAAAGACAGCCTCACGCCGGGCGGCCCGTTTCGCGACATCTTCGTTGTAGAGATTCAAATCAGTTAAATCAAAATTAGTGTGATACTGCTGATTATAATCTTTTAAAATGGTGGCCATTTGGTCATGTTTTTGCGCACTCTGATCTTCGTTTTCACTTAATGAATAAGTAATCGCAATTCGGGGCCAATCAGGATCTAGCTGATTGTGAGTAGTCTTTTTCGCGGCTTTAAAGGCTTGATAATAGCGTTGCGCCATTTCAATGGAGCTGGTGGTTAAAATCGCATTGTAGTTGCCATGACCCAAACTCGTTTTACGTGGGCCTTTTTGTAAAATATATTGAACAACTTGTTGGATATGTTCATCAGTCTCAAAGTCAGCCGGAGTTAAATACGCTTCTTCCAAGTCCTTGACTGACATCGCTTGAATCTTGGCTTGAATTTTCGCTTCATCAGCCGTACTCAGCAGGCGGCCTTGCTTATCACGACGCGCTTTGACGCGCTGAGTTTCTTTTTCGAGGGCCCGGGTTATTAACGTGTCTTTCCCAATCGTCGTTACGTGTTCCACGTTAAACGGTAACACGGTTTGGTCCTCTAAGGCGTCTCGCAAGTTATAAACATGACAGACTTTACCAAATAGCTCCTCCGTCGTAACTGCTAGATCACCTTTGAGCTGTTTCTTGTTTTCATTAAAGATGGGGGTGCCGGTGTAACCATACCAATTACTATTGACAAACGCTGCCCGAATTTCCTTTTGCATCTTACCAAATTGCGACCGGTGGGCTTCATCAACAAAGAAGATCACCCGTTGCTTTAAAGTTTTACTAAAGCGGGATTGCTTACCGGTTGCCAGCTGGGCTTGCGTTTTTTTGACCGCCCGATGAAGTTTTTGAATCGAGGTGACCAAGACCTTACCGTCATTTTGTTGCAATTTACGCATTAAATCACCGGTGTTTTGGGCTTCGTTAATGGCAATATCATCATTGGCGGCATAGGCACTAAAGTTGCTGGTTGTCTGTTCGTCTAAATCCCGCCGGTCAACTAAGAAGATGACCTTATCGACACCGGGATCTTGCGCCGCTAATTTAGCGGTTTTATATGAGGTGAGTGTTTTACCAGAACCCGTGGTATGCCAAACAAAACCATCTTGATGGTCGTGAATCCGGTGCATCACGGCTTCAATCGCATAAATCTGATAAGGCCGTAAGAGAATTAAGCTTTGCCGCTCTTGGTCGATGACTGTATATTCACTGACCATTTTGTGGGCCATGGGAATATTAAGGACTTGGCGCGTGAACGCTAAACCGTTTTCCACGGGGTGATTATCCCGCGTCCGCCAATTAAACAAAAAAGCTTTATTGAAATGATCCGGTTCGGCATTCGCAAAATACGCCGTACTATCCGGCGTCATAATCACAAACATTTGCAACAGCGAGTAAATTCCCGTATATTTACCTTCCTGTGCGTATTTTTCAATTTGATTAAAAGCCTGGTTAAGTTCGACCGTGGCTTTTTTTAGTTCCAATTGAATTAAGGGTAACCCATTAATCAATAGGGTTACGTCAAAACGGCGATCAGGATCGACATCTTGAGTACCAGCTAACCGTGGTCGCACTGCTTGTCGGACAACTTCATAACTAGATTTACCGCCAGCGACGTCCGCTTTCCAAAATAACTCGAGTGTCACCGTGCCCAGCTTAGCACCATCACGTTCAACTTCCACTTTGCCAATGCCATTTTCGGCGGCTAGTAACTTAGCTGCTTCGTAAGGTGTCCGGACCTCAATCGCCCGTTTAACTTGATTAAATTCGGTATCAGTTAGGGGGTATCCCTGCAATTTAGCATAGTTATTGTTATTTAATTTATCACGAAAATTAGCCCATAATTGATCCGGCGTCGCACCATATAGGTCTTTTCGTTCCACCCATTGATTGCTTCCAGTCGTTAAGGTTTTAACAACTTCTTTTTCAAACGACAGTTCCAACATAAAAACAGTCCTTCCCCCACTTTTAAATTACTCACTAGTTTATTATACGCGAACAGATTAGCGTTTAGGCTTCATAATTTAATATAGCTAGGATACAAATAAAGCCAAATAGACAAGCATCAAAAAAACGGAAGGTTAATTATTAAGTAACCGTTCCGTCCTTTTATGTTGAAACATTTCGAATTTCTGGTAGTGGGATAAACCGATCAGCATCAACCACAATATCATTGGCATTGTAACCATGAATCAAGGTGGTGATATCTGGCCAATGACGGTTGTTTTGGTCAACCGTTTTTAGTTGAATGATCACTGGTTGTTGACGCTGATATGCGTCTGCCAGTTGTTGGGTTATCTCTGCTAAGGATTGTTGCGGTCGCGGAACATAGACTTCATTCAATTGCTGCTTCTGTTGGTTTAAAGCAGCAGTATGGTCGGATAAATAGAATCCCTGCCATTTCATCATGCCCCGGTCATGGTAATCATGTTCAAAAAAATGCTTAACCGTGCCTAAATCAAAGTCTTGGTTATTCAAGGGGCACCCGCTTTCGTTGAATCAGCTTTTGACTTGCCGGCCACCGTTCTCCTGTAAAGCCGACAAATTCGATCGTTAGCTTTATATCTTGTCGTAATGCTTTTAGTAAATTTTCTAAATCAGCTAAATCATAGTTAGCTAATTTATATAAGGGAACGGATTGCAAGCGCTCGTTAACCCGCTGACTGTTAAAAAACAGATTATAGGTCTGATCGTAGGTATCATTAGTCAACATTAACCAATAGCGGGTTTTGGGACGCCGCTTAAACAATAAGGTTAACCGACCCTTAATAATCTCGATATCGCTATTCATAGCTATTGCCTCCATTATGTCCGCCCACTAGTGAAGCCCGCTTGATAGCAGTGCCTCCCTTTAATAAACTGGTCGCGTAAACTAGTTTGGTGAACCCAAATTGCCGGTGAATTTCATCAATCACCTGGTTTAACCGGCTACGGCGAATTTGGTTGCGCGGGGTTTCAAATAAATTAAGTTGTTGGCCGGAGTTGGCACTTAGTTTACTGCTATAAACACCAATATTCCGGACAGCTTGACCGTCCCAATTCTGACGGAATAACCACAATAATTGTTGCGTCAAAACTTGATTGTCATTAGTTGGTTCAATTTTTAAAGCCTGGTTAAAGCCACCGCGACCATCTGCTTCAGCTGCGGCATAGGAAAACCCAATGCTTAGCGATAGACACCCCGCCAGTTTATGGTGGTGCCGAAGCCGCGCCGCCACCTGTTCCCCAATTTCTTTAATGACGGTTTCAATTTCGACTTGGTTAAAATAATCTCGTGGCAATACTTGCGAATTACCCAGGCTAGCTTCTTTAACCTTAGTTGGTTCCGTAACTTGCGCGCGATCAATTCCCCAGGCCGTAGCAAATAACTGGCTACCAATGACGCCAAGCTGCTGTTTGAGTAAATAAGGGTTGGTATGGGCTAGCTCATACATATTGTGAATGTGAAGGCGGTTCAAACGTTTCGCCATACGGGGGCCAATCCCCCAAACGTCCGTTAATTCAGTAATTGACCAAATTTTATCCGGCACAGTTTCGTAATGGATTTCACCGATCAATTCATGATTATGTTTAGCGTAAAGGTCTAAGGCTAATTTAGCTTGCACCGGATTGTCACCAATTCCCACGGTGGTATACAAGCCTAGCTTTTGCCGAACTGTCTTTTGAATCAAGCGTGCCACTTCGCGAACGGAATTGCCAAACAGCCGCCAAGTATGGGTCATATCAAGAATGCTTTCATCAATTGAATACGGCCAAACCTCTTTTTCAGTAGTAAATTGATGAAAGATCTGATTGATCTGCAAATTACGTTGAATATAAAGGTTCATGCGCGGGGGCACGACCCACAACCTGGGGTCATTGGGTAAGTCACGTTTACGGGAGACGTTGGCTTTAAGATGAAATAAGTGCTTAGCTTCGGGTGACGTGGCTAAAATGAGCCCGCCATTAGTATTTTCAGCTTCGCTAAGGACCACTAACGGGACTTTTAAGGGATTAAGGCCCCGGGCAACGGCTTCGCAACTAGCATAAAAGGACTTGTTATCGATTAAGAAGAACACGCCATGCGGTTCATCATCAAAAAACATTTAGATCACTTCCGTTAGCTTTTACCTGTATTGTAGCATATAAAGCAAACGTGTGTTCCCTAAGAACTGGCAGAAAGTTGATTAAAAATAGTCGAAAGTCCATTATAGTCATGCTATAATGTAGACAGAAAAAGGGAAGCCCCGCTGATAACAGGACTTCCCATGTAGAGCCGTTTAAGACGGTGGCAAACTTAATAGATTAGATCAAAAATAATCCATCTGCTCGCCAAAGCTAAGACGGATTATTTTTTTTGCTGACTTTTGATCAGCTCAACAATTAATGCGATTAAGGCCACGATAAAAGTACCGAAAGCCAGCATTAATTGTAAAGCGTCCGACACGGACACCTAGGCTACTCCTTTCGTTAGGATTTATGGGCTTTAAAGGTTTAACACCATAAGCACCACCTCCGATTGGAAATAGCCACCGCCTTAACTTCTCTACAGGCTTCAATTATACAAGAGGAATAAAATATTGGCTACGTTACAAGAAATCATTTTAGCGCGCGTTTTATAATCAAGTTAGCCAATTAGATCCAGCTAATTGAAAAAATAAAAAACACCAAGACAAATCTCTGTTATCATTGATGTTCCAACACAAAAATGAAAGAGGTTATTGTCTTGATGCAAGAACAGAATACCACAGTCCGAGAAAAAGGTCACCACCTAACTTCATTTGAGCGCGGCAGAATCGCCACCCTACACAGCCAAGGATACTCTAACCGCGCAATTGCTAGAGTTATCGGCGTTTGTCATCAACCAATCAGTAATGAACTACGCCGTGGTGAGATCGACCAAGTTAAAAAAGTGAACGGTCAACGGCAATATCACCGCGAGTACTCGCCAGAAGCGGCACAGGCCAAATACGAAGCTAACCGAATGTCCTGTCATCGACCTTTGAAACTCGCTGGTGTCGCTGACTTTATCAACTACTTTACGGCCCATTTGCACCAAGACGGTTGGTCGCCTGATGCCGCGGTGGGCCGTGCTAAACTTGAAGGCTTATATCAACCTGAGGAGATGGTTTCGACCAAGACGTTATACCACTATATCGATGCGCAACTACTTGAAGTCCGTAATCTTGATCTGCTCGAAAAAAACCGGCGCCGCACCAAACACCACCATTCACCCAAGCATAAGCGTCTGGCCGGACGAAGTATCGAAGAGCGACCTAAAAGTATTGATCAGCGCCAAGAGTTCGGTCACTTTGAGTTGGATACCGTAGTCGGTAAACGTAACGGCCAAGAAAGTGTCATTCTAACGCTGATCGAGCGCCAATCTCGCTGTCAGATCCTGCGTTTGATTGATGGCCGTGACGCCGATTCAGTCAACTACGAACTGGCTAAGATCTGCCAAGAATACGGGCACATCATGAAGTCCGTTACCGCTGACAACGGGGCAGAATTCGCAGCGGCGGGGACGGTGCTTGACGGGGTTGCCGACCTTTATTATGCCCACCCTTACCGCTCTTCAGAACGAGGCACAAATGAGGCGCATAATCGAATGATCCGTCGTGATGTGCCTAAGGGCCTGTCCATGGATACTTTAGGCCCTAGTGATATCCAAGCAGTGGAAGCCAAGCTAAACAACTTACCACGCCGGCAGTCAGGTTGCCAAACCCCAAAAGAGCTTTTCTCCGCTGCCGCTGGCTAAAGATTGAATCTTTAAAATATGAATATCAATGAAAATACTGTCTTGCCGGGATTTATTGCGTGGCTAATTTGTTCTTGCAATTTGGGGAAATCATTTTAGAAGCTAAGAATAATAACAATTTCATTTATCGAGGGTGTGCATTTGAAAATTATGATTTAGTTCCAACTCTAGCTAGAAAGCTAAGAGCCGAAAGGCCAAACCAAGATATAAGTTTTGACCAATATGATATTTTTGCTGCTATTGTAGAAAATGCAGCTAAACGGGGATATAGAGAAGTTAATATGAATGGAAACTCAAACGAACTTTCTCAGCATTACGGGATAGACACTAGTTATCTTGACTGGAGTTATTCGGTGTATGTAGCTTTATACTTTGCGTTCACTAGTTATATTAAACAGTTTGTTGACGAAAAAATTTTAGATCAAGATATCGATATTTGTAAAATGTATTGTCTTAGAGACGACTTCAATAAGCACAAGTATTGCATATATAGACTTAATAAGACCTTGTATGCTGAATTAAAGAAGCAATATCCCAAATTACCGCTAATAGTATATGATACTGATCATAAAAACAAAAGAATGGAATCACAACAGGGGCTGCTATCTAGCATAGATACAAATAATGTGGCGCAAGGTTCTAAGGTTCAAGATTCTCAAATTCAGATATTAGTCGACTGGCTTCATTCTAACAACTCCAGTGATTCTTTAGAAAAAAAAGACAATAAATACTTATGGAAGAACGAAACTCTTTTAGAAAAAATAACCTACAAACTACCGCAAAGGGATCGAAATTGTTTACAAAAATATTTACAAGAAAACGGCGTCACCAGTACAAAATTATTTCCAGATTTTGAGGGTGTAAAAAAGAACATAGAGTTTTCAGAAGACTATAACATTTTGAGAGATTGGGAAATCGACTATCAAGAAGCTCCTCTTCATTCAAATTTTATAGCCAAAGAAGATTTATTGAAAATGGCAAATGGAGATCAGAAGGTTATAGATTCAAGATTAAATACAGATCAGCTAAAGGAAGGCGAATTTTTCCTTTTTCACTAAGTTAGTTTAATAACCAATAGGGTATACCCTAGTGGCCTTTTTTATTTCTGTGCTATACTAGGAATTACAAGTGTTCATTAGAACTGTCCAAAAGGAGAATTGGAAATGGCTAAAATCGGTTATGCGCGTGTGAGTTCCAAGGAGCAACATTTAGATCGACAGTTAGCGGCTTTAAAAGACGTTGACAAATTATTTACGGATAAATTAAGTGGGGCTAACACTAATCGGCCAGAACTGCAAAAAATGCTGGCCTATATTCGTGA
>NZ_BQXO01000012.1:0-8223 GCF_045862785.1 Furfurilactobacillus curtus
AGTAACGTCCAATATAATCTCTTGCAGGCATAATCATTCCCTCATTTCGTCAACTGGCCAGCTAACAACCACTCTCGTATGTAAAAGGTAGTGAATCACGGCTCTAGCCCGTCCAATATAATTGGAAAAAACCAACGTTTTTTCCAGCTATTCTTTTACCGTCAGCCATTAAAAGACAACTTGATAATAACGGCATTTAGCCCTCATTAAATCTTGTCACGTCCGTAATCGAAAAAACGTTGGTTTTTTCCAGCCGAATCATTACTATCTTTATACTTTGCTATTATAAACTTTTTCGCATATCCGCTCAACCCTTAATAATGTCGAACTGATTATATTTTGATTCAAAAATGATCAAGCTTCGTTCTATCTCAGTTCACGACTTTTTGAAAGTTTATAAACATATGATTCACTGACCCCAAATTGTTCACTCAACTCCCTGACAGACACTCTTCGTTTGGCATGTAAGTTGCAAACTTTATCTTCTTGCTCTGGCGACAATTTTCGCCGCCGTCCAAGTGGCTTATCAGTCACCTTCAAGGCATCCCGAGTTCGTTCACTAATCATATCGGCTTCCAATTCCGCCACAGCTGATAGCATATTAAACATAAACCGACCATTCGTTGTCCCGGTATCTAAATTATCGTGAATCGATCGAAAGCGTGCCCCACGCTCATCTAACTCAGCCACGATATTTACCAATTGTCGGACACTACGCCCTAAACGATCAAGCTTGTAGACGAGTAATGTGTCACCTTCCTCTAAACAAGCTAAGGCTTTAGTTAGTTCCGGGCGACTGGATTTCCGACCAGAAACCTGTTCTGAAAAAATTTGTTCAGGATGAAATTTGGAAACAGCCTGCCGCTGAAATTCAATGCCAAGGTCTTGATGATTGGTGCTCGTTCGTACATAAGCGATTATTTTTGCCATAGTTTCTCCTCATCTTTTATGCTCCAACAGCCAATTATACAGCACCGAAACATTGTACGAGTTATAATCGTTTACACACTTCCCTTACTTTTAAAGGTTAAACGTCTCTCCAGATTTAAGCACCTGCACAACACCAGTTGGCAATTTTGCTTGTAAATCTTTCGGATCCTGCCGAATCGTGTCATAAGTGTTGTAATGAACGGGAATTACTGTTTTAGCCTGCAACCTTGTCGCACACATTGCTGCCTCACTAGGACCCATGGTAAAGCGTCCGCCAATTGGCAACACTGCTACGTCAATATCAAAGGCCTTACCGAACAAGCCCATGTCACCAAAATTAGAGGTATCGCCTGCATAAAAGACGGTTTTACCCTCCGCACGAATAAGAAAACCGCAAGCATCGCCAACGTAATGGGTCTGTCCGTTCAGCGTTAGACTAGAACTATGCTGTGCGTGCATTAATTTAACAAAACCAAATGGCAATGAGGCACTGCCACCTAAATTCATGGGATAAGCGATGGCACCGTGCGCCTCAGCATAATTAGCTAGTTCGGTTACCGCAATAATTGGTGCTTGATTAGCAATCGAAAGTTCAATCATATCCCCGACATGATGGGCATGGCCGTGAGACACAAAAATTGCGTCAACGTGGTGGGGCAGTGTGAGATCGGACTGCGGATTGCCTGTAATAAATGGGTCAAAGATTAATACCTGGCCTGTTGATAGCACCAATTCAAAACATGAATGACCATGAAAGATTAATTTCATTTTTCTGACCCCCTTGTCAAGATTTTTATAAAACATTGTCACCTGCATTATAAGAGGACGGTTGCAAAAATGCTTCATTTACCCTTCAGGACTAAACCTTAGAACCCCAAAATTATTCGTCAGGCACGTGCAATGCTATACTGAAGTTGAAGCTTTCTACTGTTCACAAACTAACAATAAGGTGGTCTTTATTATGAATAAAGTAATTCTTGTGGCCGTTGATGCCTCTTCTGAAGCTGGTAAAGTGTTGAGCTATGCCGCTAAGCTAGCCAAATTGGATGGTCTTAATTTGCGTTTATTGAGTGTTATCCATTCCACTAGTAACCCTTACAATATTAGTGTGACAGCCAATGACATCATTACCCGCAATGTCACAATGAACGGTGAAATTGAACACGAAAATGACCACTTATTACAAAACACGCACAATTACCTAGAACAACTTGCCCATGATCAAGGCTTAAATCCAAGCGACCTTGATATTCAAGTGCTAGAGGGTAATACTAAACAACGTCTAGTTGACGCAGTCAGTGAACCAGATGTCACCGAGTTAGTGATGGGGGCGCTGGGAACTCACCGACTAACTGGTAATCTACTTGGTTCCGTGGCAGATTACGTCATTCGCCAATCAGCAAAGACCGTCACTGTTGTTAAATAACTATTATCGATAAAGAAAGGATCTACCCTTACGACTTACTATGATATTTTTGGGACGGCCCATACGGACTGCCATAAAGTAACCAGTCAAAATCACTATGCCCGCGTTTTCTTCATTGAAGATGGCGCAGGTCGGCGGTTCGAATGCCTTAAAGAGGATCCTGAACCAGTCAAACGTCCGGGCCTCAGTACAGAGCACTTCCACACAGGGGCACCAACGACGGCAGCTGGCGCTTATTATGATGTCGCACAAAGAAAAGAACCGCGCGTTTAATTCAATTTAGATCTGTCAGGTTATCACAAAACCTGGCAGATTTTTTTATTTATATTCAAACTACATGTAACAAGTTCTACCAGTGGTTTTAAATCACAATAATTTTGAAAGCGGTTTTATTTTTTGGGTTTTCAATTTCTATATGTTACATTTTTCTTATAAAAAGGATAATATTATGCCAACACCGTGGAGGTGCCTACATGAAAAAGACGATTTTAGCTGCCACTTTGCCATTAGTAGCAGGTAGCTGCTTAACGGGTATGCCAGCCCTAATTGTTAGTGCTGACAAAACCGATAAGCAGCCACACGCTCAGATCTTTAAGCCCAAGACAAGTTCTGTGTTAAACGAATTAATTTTGTCAAAACAACAAGCTACTAGCCAAGAAATTTCTAATCAGGCAAGCAAATCCATTGTCGAAGTGACGCCTGAAAATTTTTTGGATCACTTTGGGCTCCAATCAAATGCTACTTATAATAATGGTGTCGTCACCTTAACCCCCGATAAAACACAACAAAAAGGCAGCATGTTCTTAAAGGACAAAGTAGACTTTACCAAAGACTTCACCTTTGAAGGCGCCGTTGATTTGGGTTCAAAAGTTGGTCCAAGTGGCGCGGATGGTATCGCCTTCTTCTTTCATGCTGGTGAGCCATCAGCAATCGGAAATTATGGCGCTTTATTAGGTATGAACTTACCGAATACCTTTGGTTTAAAATTGGATACCTTTTTCAATGACTATAGTGCTCCAGATCCTAATTCAAACGATGAATCTCACTTCTTCGGTTGGCCAGCTGACTTAAGAATCGATAAAGCCAATCAGTATGGTGCCTGGGTTCAAACCGACGCTAGCGGTAACCCAAGCTATGACTTCAACCAAGCACAAGCAATCCCAGATACAGAAATGAATGGCCAATTCCAGAATTTCAAAATGACCTATACTGCCGCTGGAAATCAACTGACAATTACCTATGGTGCTCACACTTGGACGAAGACCGTCTCGGAGCCCGACGTTGCTAAAGCTTTCACAATTGCAGCCAGTACCGGTGCGATGAGTAATTTGCAGCAAGTCAAATTCACTAAAATGTCTTATACACCAGACAATGAAGCCCCTGCAAAGATTAACGTTAAATACGTCTATGTTGATCCGTCCTCAGGAAATGAGCGAGAAGTCTCACCAATGACTGAAGCTATCGGCGAAGATGGCGAAGAATACATTTCAAAACCAGCCGTTGTTTCAGGGTACAAATTGGATGAATCACGTCTACCAGATAATGCCACTGAAATTTTTGATTCCGAAAATGTCAAAACAATCACTTATTACTATCTTCGCGATCCAGATAGCCTACGTAATGTCGTGCGAATGCAATTCCTCAAACAAGGAACTGATATTCAATTAACTAGTGAAGAGGAAATGAGCGATTTTGTAGGTGAAACTTGGACCAGTCCTTACATTGATACCCCCAAAGCAATTCCTGGATGGCATCTTGTTGAACGTCCTACAACCGAAACTGGCATTTACGCAAGTCCAGAAATAACAGGACCCACTGTTTTAAAATACTATTATGAACAAAATGACCCAATTGAGTACGGAAAAATTACCGTTGAATATCGTAACCGACAAACTAACGAAGAAGTAGCTACTCCTGAGACTCTTGAGGTTCCCCTATCCACTCAATACAACATCACTGACTTACGCAAATCAGTCCCTGGCTATCAACTCGTGGATTACCCCATTGAACAGGGTACTTTATCCACACCTACCTTAACACTGATCTACTACTACGATGAAATCCCACAAGCATCTGCTGTCACCGTTCATTACGTGGACAAAGACCGACAAGACGTTGACCTCATTGCATCTAAGCGGTTGACTGGTATTGCTGGCGATGAGTATTCAGCCGATGTCGAGGATATCGATGGCTATGAAATTTACGATCAGAGCCAGGCAACCGGCTTCTTTGAAAAAGAAGAACGCGACGTTTACATTTTGTATACCAAGACACCAGATCCAGTTGAAAAAGGAACCGTCCATGTCGTTCACCAATATGAAGATGGCACTAAAATTGATGAAGCAACGTTAACTGGCGACATTGGTGAACCATATAATACTAAGCCTTTAGAGGACTATCAATTAGCTGAAAATGGTCAACCCGAAAATGCCAACGGTACCTTTACCTCTGATCCACAAACGGTGACTTACGTTTATACCAAAACACCAGATCCAGTTGAAAAAGGAACCGTCCACGTCGTTCACCAATATGAAGATGGCACTAAAATTGATGAAGCAACGTTAACTGGCGACATTGGTGAACCATATAATACTAAGCCTTTAGAGAACTATCAATTAGCTGAAAATGGTCAACCCGAAAATGCCAACGGTACCTTTACCTCTGATCCACAAACGGTGACTTACGTTTATACCAAGACACCAGATCCAGTTGAAAAAGGAACCGTCCACGTCGTTCACCAATATGAGGATGGCGAAACCATTTCAACCGAAGACCTAACCGGTGATGTAGCAACCGCCTATACGACTAAACAATTGACCGGTTATAAGTTGGCCGACGATGGTTATCCAGACAATGCTAATGGTACCTTTACCTCGGAGTCGCAAACGGTGACCTACACGTATGTAAGGGAAACACCGCCTGTTGAGATCGGTTCCATTCACGTCATTCATCGTTATCAAAACGGCGAAGTTATCGCTGAATACACTTCTTCGGATGTCGTAGGCGCTAGCTACAAGACAGAACCTTTAGCTGGTTATGACTTAATTAGCACACCGGACAATGCGAACGGAACTTACGCATCTGAGACGCAAACCATTGTCTACGAATACAAGGATGTTGATCCAGAGCCGCCGGTGACGAATGGAACGGTTAACGTGGTCCATCAATATGAGGATGGCACTAAAATCACTGAATATTCAATGGCCGGAGCAGTCGGCCAGGATTACCTAACGGAACCATTGCCAGATTACACTTTAACTGCCAATGGACAACCAGCTAATGCAACTGGTAAATTTATTGATGGGACAATCCAAGTCACCTACATCTATGAAAAGCCAGAAGATCCACAGCCACCAGTTCAACTGGGACAAGTTACCGTTAATCATCAATATGAAGATGGTACGTTAATCCACAGTTACGAATTGGCTGGTCCGGTGGGCGAAGCTTATCAAACTGAACCAATTGCTGGATTATCATTAGTAACTCAACCTACTAATGCAAAGGGACAGTACACGAATCAACCGCAAACGGTAACTTATGTCTACCGTAACGGTGATCCAGACCCACAACCACCTGTTCAATTGGGACAAGTTCACGTTATTCACCAATATGAAGATGGTAGCCTCATTCACGATTACCGGACTAGCGGTATCGTCGGCGACGCTTATACCACATCGCCGCTTCCAGGCTATCAATTGGTGAAAAAACCAGCCAATGCCAACGGGGAATTTACTGCTAATGAGCAAACCGTCATTTACGTTTACGCACAGGCTGATCCGGAACCTGGTAATCCTGAGGAGCCCGAAGATCCAACTAATCCGATTGATCCAGAGGGTCCGACTGACCCAAGCCGTCCAACTGATCCAACAAGTCCTGAGCATCCGACCGCGCCAGCAGATCCAAGTGGAACCGGTACTGCAACTGCGAACACGGTCCAATCACCAAGCACTGGCCTCACTGAAGACTTACTGGCTACAACCAATCGCAAGTCAACACCGGCAGCGAATAAAAACGCTTCATCATTATCAAAGCCGGCTGCTGAAAAAACGCCTGATACTGGCCGACAACAGTCACGAAAGACCTCCATCTTGGTTGGCATCGGACTCTTCTTGACTTCCCTGTTTACACTGAGCTTCTACCGGCGCCGTCACTAATCATTGACCCCAACTAGAAATAATAAAGCTGCTTCTCAAATCTGAGAGGCAGCTTTTTTGCGCCTAATCAATTCTATTAAATGAATCACTTAGAATGCTCTTTGCCAATTCTCTTGTCACTTGTAATCCTCCCCGACGTCCACTGTTAGGTCGCTCGTCAAATAATGTTATTTCATAAAACAGCTTGACCGATACCTACAAAATTGGTCGTTGGAGCAGTTAATCCACAAAAAAAGTGCCGACCAAATTGATCGACACGATGATTCGTAGAGCATGATTTAATTATTTACTGCCACCAGCGTCCCCGTTAGCACCTTCCTCAGTGCCAGGATTAAACCAACTGGCGTGAACATTGGTATTTTGCTTCTCAAGGTCAAATAGATTAACCACTTTGGCCGGCGCTTTCTGCCACGTATAGGTCTTCGTCAGTTTGGCATTCGTGATAATACGATACTGCGTGCTGGGAAACAGACAGCTGATGATCGTCACGACTGGTTTCTTGGTTGGATTCAAGACACTAACGTCATCTTCATTAACCAACGTTTGCCGACCAATCTTATAGGCGTAGATCCCCTTGTCATTGGCCAAATACAACATCTTGCCCTTTAACCAATTGCTACCCTTTAATTTACCGTTGACTAAATATGGCGCGTCTTCATTTAACTTATCTTGTAACGCACTAAAACCCGTTTTACCGTCATTAAAGTTGTGACTGGCCAAGCCATAGTTACCTTGACCCATGACAGGAACCGTCTTGCCATCTGGATCAACAGCGCTTCGATTCGCATAGTTAGCCCCAGCTGCTAAGCCTTTATCTGAATACGCGTCATTAAAGATTGGTTGCAAGATGCCAACGTTAGGAATGCTGACAAATCCTTGTTTAGTTAAGTCTTGATCAGATTGCGTTTGTCGCATGATTTGGCGTTCAATACGCTGACGTGTCCCTTGGCTAACCTTGCTGTGGCTTAATTTAGCGACTTGATGCGTGGTCTGATACCGTGTCACGTTACTACGCACGTTGAGCCAGTTGTATTGATACCCAATGTAGCCGAGGGATCCGAGACAAATTAAAAGCAGCAACCCGCGAATTATTTTCCTAATCAAATTCTGTCTCCCTTATAAACACCATTGGCGTTAAATTCTGTACATAATAATACTGTACATTCACGAAAAAGACTATCTTTTAAGATTTTAGTTAATCATATGGAAAGACACTTTCCCTCAAGTCTTATGTTACCAAAAAGACGCCGGCATAAGTCGACGTCTTTTTGGTAACACGTTTAAGCCTTAAAAACAAATTACTTAACGTTCTTTTTTCTCCGCAAACTACCCAGACCGAATAAGCTAAGCACTGCTAACCATAACGTTGTTAATAAGCCATGCCGTTGCGCATCTGTCTTCGGTAAGCTGGCACGTTGTGGTGCAGTTGGTTGCGGTTGGTGATTAAACCGTTGCATTCTCGTTTGAACCGGTACTGCTTCAACAGGAACACTTGACTCAACTGGGGTGATTGATTCACTTGGTTGATTTGGTTGAGTCGGTTCAACTGGTGTCGTTGGTTTGTTTGGTCGACTTGGTTGAGTCGGTTCAACTGGTGTTGTTGGTTCACTTGGTTGAGTCGGTTCAACCGGTGTTGTTGGTTCACTTGGTTGAGTCGGTTCAACCGGTGTTGTTGGTTCACTTGGTTGAGTCGGTTCAACCGGTGTTGTTGGT
>NZ_BQXO01000013.1:0-5987 GCF_045862785.1 Furfurilactobacillus curtus
TGATAAATTATTTACGGATAAATTAAGTGGGGCTAGCACTAATCGGCCAGAACTGCAAAAAATGCTGGCCTATATTCGTGAGGGTGATATTGTAATGGTCACTGAATTAGATCGCTTAGGCAGAAACAACCATGATTTGACTAAAATCATGAACACCCTTCAAAATAAGGGTGCCACCCTAGATGTGTTAAATTTGCCGTCCATGACAGGGATTGCTGACCCCAATTTACGTCAACTGATGACCAACTTGATTATTGAACTCTATAAGTATCAGGCCGAAAGTGAACGTAAGCGAATCATTGAGCGCCAGCAACAAGGGATTGCCTTAGCTAAGCAGCAGGGTAAATATCATGGGCGCAAACCCCAATATGCCAAAGATGATCCCCGTTTGCAACATGCTTTTAAGCTTTATCGAGCTGGCATGAGTGACATTGATGTGTCCCGAAATACTGGGATTAAGCGGACAACCTTTATTCGGTATCGAAAGAAATTCAGTGTGTATAGATAAATTTCTCATTAAATAAGCAGGGCAGTGAAGAAAAAATTTAAATAGGAGTGAAATAACAGATATATGGAAATAAAACTAATAGAGGTTAGTGCATTTTGGATAAGTAATTAAAAAGTTCCGATCCAGAAAAATACAAAGATAAACGTTGATCTAATGGCTTCATATACCTAAGAAAATAACAAATCAATTTTTAGACTTAAGATTTGGTTTATAATAGATTAGTATTAACGTTAACTAAATTCATGAGGAGTTTAAAATGAAAATTACACCAGAAACTAAAACACTTGCTGCCATTTTTCAAACTAACAGTAGTGTTCACTATGTAATACCTGTCTATCAACGCAGTTATTCTTGGAAAGATGAACAAATTGAAACGTTGTTTGATGGATTGAAGTCAATATTTGAGACAGGTTTTAAGAGACATTCAGAACCGCGTTTACCTTCCACAGCTCAAATAAATCATTAATCGTGATTAATAACTTATTTGAACCATGGAAAGCATTAAATCAGGCGGCCATTTGGCTCGTAAGTGTTGCGATTTCAACTTGTAAGGGGGTCTGGTAGCCCAGTGAACTATGAATTCTCTTCCTATTGTAGAAAGCATGCACATATTCAAAAAGGACAGCAGCGGCAGTTTCATAATTCTCAAAGACCGGCACTGGATAAACACATTCCTTTTTGAGGGAAGCATGAAAAGATTCCATTGGTGCATTATCGTATGGACACCCCTTACGGCTGTAAGAGTGGCGGATATGTAGTTCTGTTAACCGTTGGTTGTAATCATCGCTGGTGTACTGTGATCCTAAGTCTGTGTGGATAATCAGGTCCCCAGTAATGGTTCGATTTTTAACCGCGCTTTCCAGGGTCTTTAAGACTAAATCAGTATCCATCTTTTTTGAGAACGAATAGCCGATAATCCGTCGTGAGTGTAGGTCCATGATGGTTGATAAGTAACACCAGCCATTACGCTTCGTTTGAATATAGGTCATATCAGCGGTCCATTTTTGATTTAAACCAGTGGTCGAGAAATCCTGCTTAAGCAAGTTGGGACGCTGTTCAACCTTGGTTTTGGAAGCCGAAGCCGCTTTCCATTTATTGACGGTAACGGAGTGGATATCCAGTTCCTTCATGAGCCGGGAAATCCGTCTTGGGCTGCACGGACGCTGCAGTGGTTGAAGTTCCAGATTCCATTCATGGTGGATCTTCATAACGCCGTATCGCTGCTTGAATTCCGCAAAGATCCGCAGAATCCGTTGTTTTAAGTCCTCATCTTCGGCCCGGCGTTTTGAAGGCTTTGGGGATCGATAACGATAATACTGAGCTCTGGAAACACCGAGGATTCGGCACATCTTAGTTACCTGGTGGTGATGGCTTTCTTGTTGAATGTAATCAAAGATATTGGTTACTTCTGCGCAAGGAAGCCCAGGTCTTTTTTAGGATTTCGTTCTCCTCAGACAGCGAAGCCAGTCGCTTTTCCATCGCTTTGATTTCGTCTGGCGATTTACCGGATTGAGTTTTGGCCTGGCCCTGGATCCACTTATGAACGGTTGAATAGCCAATGCCATATTCTCTGGCCAGTTGGGCAGCTGATTCGCCTTGCTTATATAGGTTGATAATGTTTTGTTTGAATTCTTTGTCGTAACGAGTTGGCATGTAAAAATTCCTTCCTTTTGAGAGACGATTTATTCATTATACCCTCTCTTAAAAGTTGTCTCAGGAATCAGCTTACATCCAGCATTCCCTATTTCTATACAATCTACCGTACGAAGGCATTTCATTTACACAAGATTCTTGACGCTACCATTTTTTTACTAAGGAGGTCTCTTCATGGCCATCACCATTTTAATGGCTTGCTATACCCTGCTGGCTTTAGGAATTGGTTGGTACTTTTATGCTCATCGACGTCGTGCTTTCTTAGTCTTTCATCCCGAAAGTAGTCACGAATTAAGTCGTGTCTTGACGATCAGTGGTGTTGTTATGCTACTGATTGGTGTGCTGTCGGCAGTCGCCACCATCATGAACAACATGGTCTTCATTTCAACCATGTTGTTAGTCGGCGTTATTGCGATTATCAGTATTCAATTGATTCTATTACACTGGTTCCCTAAGGCGTAATCGGTTACACTTTCTCGCAGCTTTTTTACCATATCGCTTTTTATTTGCAGATAAATAACGTATGATAAGAGTATAAAGTAATGAGAGGTGAATATTATGTTACAACAATACAAGCACATTTTAGTCCCAGTCGATGGTTCCTATGAAGCCGAATTAGCTTTCAAGAAAGCAGTCGCTGTGGCTAAACGTAACGATGCTGATTTACATCTCGTTCACGTTGAAAACATTTCTGGCTTTGATACCAGCATGGTTGAACAAGTCACAGAAACGGCCAAGAAGACCCTCGACAAGTACGTGGCTGATGCCAAGGCAGATGGTCTTGACAAGATTGATTACGCCATTGAATACGGGGCACCGAAGACCATCATTGCCAGAGATGTTCCTCGGGGTAATGACACCGATTTGATTATGATTGGTGCTACTGGGTTAAACGCAGTTGGACGGCTATTAATCGGGTCTGTAACGGAATACGTCACACGGACAGCAGTTTGTGACGTCATCGTCGTACGGACGGACTTAGATAATCAACCAGCCAAAGCAGCACACCGCGCAGAATAAATTTGCTAACTAATGCTTTAACTATGGCAATTACTCACCGTATAAACTTTATCAATTTCACTTGCTGGTCATGCACGAAATGTAGCGGCGCGGATATCGTCCTAATAAAAAATGGTTTGATCCGCTTTACCGTGGTATCCATTGCGATCCATATATAATTTTGAAAAAGTGTCCGATAACTAACCCGATTTATCCAGAACATAATGATTCGTATTTGAAAGAATGTTTATCTAATTTAGCCAGTAAGGGGATTATTTTATAAATCTAAGAGGGTATCTCATTCGAAATACCCTCTTAGATTTAGCTAGTAATCCGCATTGAATTAAGATACTGGCTAGCTTAATTCAACTTTTAAATTGCTTACGATCTGTTAATAAAGCAATCGGTGAAAGAATTAAAATAATCACCGCTCCTACCAAATAAGTATGACTAAAGGCATGACTGATTTGTCGCTTTTTAGCATGCTTAATTTTTCCCATAGAATTCATTAAAGCTTCTTTTTGTGCCATTTGCTTGAGACCAACCAGCAATTTGTGTGGGCCTTGATTTATTTGTTGATTACTCGCATAATCTTATTTCCATGAAATAGCATGCAACAATATATCATATCATGATATATTGTTGCATGCTATTTCATAATATGCTATTATTTACTTGCAAATAAGGAGGCACACTATGAAAATAATTACTTTTTCAGCCATTAAGGGCGGAGTTGGAAAAACAACTTTAACTTTCAATTATGGTGAATGGTTATCTAGTAAGGGTTACAATGTTTTGATGATTGATAGTGATCACCAGTGTAGTTTGACCCAAACTTATGATATTTATAAAGATCATGATACCTTAGCTAATGTTTTTACAAAAGATAATGAAAAAGTAGAAATTATTGAGTTACACAAGAATCTGTCAATTATCCCTGCTTCTATGAATCTAGATACAATTAACAATGATCTTCAAACTAGAGCAAACAAAGAATTATTAATGTACATGTGGTTTTCAGATAACTATAATGAACTAAAAAAATTCAATTATGTATTGATAGATACGCATCCTGATTTTTCAACTATCACACAAAATATGATTGTAATTTCTGATTTCGTTTTCAGCCCAATTGAACCAAGTGAATACGGTTTTATTTCAAAAAGTAATTTGGAATTAAGAATGAAACAATTGAAACAAGATGTAATTAATGTCGAAACTCGACAAAGTTTTGTCACAGCGGAACTTAAATTCATTGGAAACCGGATAAAACATAATACTAAGTCATCTCATGAGTTTGTAGAACAAATGAAAAAAGACCCGCGGACAATTGCACTAATTCCTGAAAGAGAAATATTCAATAAAACAACTCTTAATCACAAACCGCTGATTAAGATGGAGCAAGAAAACAATTCAACACAAAGGGCCAAAGAATTTTTCGAAAATATCGACAATATCTTTGAAACCTTTGCGAAGCAATAGCGTAATATGATATGTCATGCTATATCATATTATGAGACAGAAAGGACTAGTATAATGGCATTTGAAGATAAAATGAATCAACTAAAAAATAGTATGAGCAGCAAACCTGCTAAAAATGAACCAACTGCACCTAGAATTTCAAAATCTTATACTTTGAAGCAAGATATTGCTAATGAACTAACTAGACGTGCAAAAGAGAAAGAATTAACAGCTTCCAGATATTTAGAGAAACTGCTAAAAAAAGAATTTAATCTTTGATTTTCGCTAATTGAAAAAGGGGTAAAATCATGGAAACTACAATGAACGAGATATTCCTTGTTGCTTGTATTATTATTTTTTGGCTATTTCCCGTTATCGGCATTTTGAAGAGACATAAAATAGGCAATCGTTTCTTTTTTAGACAATGATTATTCCCGTTACAATAATGGTTACAAGTACTATTTGAAAAATGGAGTGGTAATCGTCGATCAGTTATCCGTATATTACAAATGATATCCTTGTTTATTACTTATTTATGCGGACCGATCATGCTTTTGATTTTCAGTGCTTTCAACGAATACTTTCTTAAACACCCAGAGGCATTTATATTATTCGAATATTTACTGATATCTTCCGGCTCTTATTGGTTCAAACCCAAAGTAGGCAAAGTGTACAAGACCAAATAAAGTTGCCGGCGGGTAAGCGCTATGCTAGACTAAGATTAATATGACAACCGAATAAAAGATCAAGCTAAACAGAAAAAAGTCCCCAATTCACGAGGAATCAGGGACTTCAGGTTTAGCAAGTAGCTATCTGACAGCTACTTAGATTCAGTCGATTTAGACCGCCAAGTAAAAATCAACTGAATATTGTTCTTAATTTGTAGGTTAATTATACCGCAAACCGGTCCAAAAGGACAAGTTAAGGATAGTTAAAAAACAAATTAAATCCAATGGACTAAGTAGCCAACAGAAGCTGCCTAGTCCATTTTTGTTTAGTTGCTATAAATTAAAAAAGTTGCCGGTTGGGCAACTCACAAACAGACACATGCTGATGAAATTGCAAAGCCATCACTACCAAATGTACGCTTTGTAACTTAGTTAAAGCATATCAGATTTGTATTTTAAAGCAAATCAAATGTTTTGGCAACTCTCTTTTGGGACAGCAGGTGTCAGTCAAGAAGGGAGTTTTTATGATGGATCAAGCAAATTTTGATTTTTATAAAAAAGATAACGTTTATGGAACTTTATTTTTTCAATTTCCCAAGGTACTAATGTACGGAGAAAAATATAAACACCTAAGTAGTGATACTAAACTGGCTTACATGGTTCTCAAAGATCGGCTAGAATATTCATTACGAAATAAC
>NZ_BQXO01000014.1:0-3313 GCF_045862785.1 Furfurilactobacillus curtus
AGTCCAATCAGCGGCCTATCTGAATACCTTCCAGTATTTGTGGGACGAAATCACCAAAGATCGGCATAGCCGCAAGAAATTGTTTGTTGATGAATTTCACTTTTTAACCTTACACAAAGCGGCTGCCACCTTTTTCCATCAAGCCTACAAACGGTTTAGAAAATACAATGCCGGGGCGATTGCCGGAACGCAGCAAATTCAAGATGTGATTGAAGGCACGACAGATACCGGGCAGAACATTGGTGAAGCCATTATTGGGAACTCCTATACCAAGGTATTCTTTGGCCTTGATGGTAAAGGTGTCGATGATGTCATTACTAAGTTGAGAATGACGTTCTCGGATAAAGAAAAGAAGCTACTAGAACGTCGTAGACAAGGCGAAGCCTTAATGATCTACGGCAGCCAACGCGCCTTTATGAAAGTCGAGTTGACCGAAGAAGAATTGCGGTTGATTGATCCCGAAGCTTACCAAGAAAAATACAACCGTGAGACAGCCGGACAACCGGATTATCAAAAGCGCGTGGTCTTAACACCTAGTGAGATTGACGCCTTGACCACTACCGAAGAGGAAGGAGGGACTTTAAATGAGTAAACCAAACCAGTTATTGAATATCGAGGTTGGCACCTTCAAGCGACAAGGGAACCAGTTAATTCTCGAACTCAATCACAATCAGTTTCGATATGACCAGTTGAGTGAGCTAAACGAATTAAAACAAACTGATGCCAATTTCTTGCAGTTAGTCAACGTGGTTGAGCAAGGCCAGAAGGTCGTTTTAACTTATACCTTGCCGGATAAGGTCAGATCATTAAAGGAATTACCGCAGGAAAATAAAGCAATCCGGTCAGCGATTGCCAAGGAAATCATGACGCAAAAGGTGGTTAACGATAGCCAGTATCACGTTGCGTTGAACCCAGCCAACCTATGGTATTACCCAATGCAACATGTTTGGTACGCCTACCGGGCCAATGAACTCATGCCCTATGATGACAAGCATAGCAATTTAGCTAAATACAAAGCGCTGATTCTGTTTTGCTTGACGGGGACACCCTATGAACGGCTATTAAGTAATCCTAAAGAAGCCTTGGCCAAACACCCGGACGACTATTTACAACAAGTAGCTAAAGCTACGTCGTTAAATGAGTTAACGGAAGTGGTTAACGGCATTGAGGACTTTGTGAGTTATCACGAATGGCAGGAAGTTGAAACGGCCCAGCAGAAAACCAAACAACGTTTATGGTTGAGCGTGGCCGGAGTGGCGATTGTGGCCGTTTTGGCTGTCGGTTTAGTCCATAAAAGTGACGAACGGCAGTATCAAAGCTTAGCTAACCAGAACCAAGCCCAGGTCACACGATTAAAATATAGCGGCCAAATTCAAACTGCTTTAAATGATCAGAAGTGGTCGGAAGCGCAAAAAGATATGCAACGGGCCGGCTATCCTTCAACTAAGCAAGTCAGTGTCTTTTTAAAGCATGGTCAGTACCAGCAAGCCTTGAAGGTTGATCCAAGCCAGTTGAATAAGGTTGTCAACACGGCTTATGCCAACAAGGATAGCGGGCAGGTTGCCAAGTGGGAATTGCCAACTAAGGCGACAAGCAAGCAAAAAGACCAATTGGCGCTGGAAAAAGCCATCGTTAACTACGACACCAATACGCTCAATAACCAATTATCCTTTACGACGAACGCTGATGTTTTATTGAGAATGGGACAAGCCTTCCTAGCCCATAACGATACGCAAGACGCCCAGACTGTTCAAACCAAGTTAGCTGGCGTGAACAGTCCTAAAGCTAAGTACCTCAAAGCGCTATTAAGTCTCAACTCTGCTAAGAACGAAGTTAGCGACGCCCAAAAGAAGTTAGATGACGCCAACAAGATTGATGGCAGTAAAGATAAGGATAAAGACAAGAAGGTGGATTCAGCCAAGTCGGACTTAAAGAATGCGCAGAGTGACCAATCAGCAGCGCAAAAACAAGTCGATCAGGCCAAGCACAAAGTGGGTGATTAAATGCAGGTATTGTCGTTTGAATATAAGAAAAAGAAGTGGAAGTTGATTGCTTATATTGTGGGCGGCACCATTCTGCTAATCGTCTTGCTGATTGCCGCGATTACTGGTCAGCTACAAGAAAACAGTTGTGATAACTCAACCACCACAGAGACGCAATTGGATAGTAAGAGCATGACAGAAAATGCCAAAAGTATCTATGCGCACTGGAAACAGAAGTATGGCGCCACCCCACAAGCGGCCGCCGGAATCTTGGGGGTCTTACAACTGGAAAGTCGCCTTGATCCCAATTCGGTTAATTCAAGTTCCGGTGCCACGGGCTTAGCCCAGTGGTTAGGTGGTCGAAAGGATAAGTTGGAAGATTTAGCCCACAAAGAAAACAAACCAGCGACTAATCTCGGCGTGCAGTTGGACTATCTCGATCAAGAATTGAACAGTAGTTACTATGCGTCAAACAAGCAGATTTTTAAGTATACGGACGTGCACAAAGCGACGAAAGCCTGGTTAATGGATTACGAGGGTATGAGTAAGAACCCGGAACAATGGTATTTAAGCCAAAGATACGGGTATGCCGATCACTGGTATTCCGTGTTCGGGGCGAGTGACCCAGTGGCCGGTAATACCTTAGACAATGCGAGTTCAGGCGATCTGACCGAGCTAGGTTGTGATAGTGACCCGGGCTATTCCGGTGGGAGTATCGTCAAAAATGCGGAAAGTATGAAAGGCGATTTCTACTATGTTCAAACCCACCCTAGCCCTGATTTAGGTAGCGATTTAAAGAATCCTAACAAAACCGGTGGAACCGATTGTTCAGGCTTTGTCTGGTTAGCGCTTAATAAAGCTGGTTACAAGGTACCGGCCAACATGGGCTGGTTTACCGGTACGATGGCAAGTGACGCCAAAGGCAGTCATCAATATCTGAAACAGATCAGTGAAAATGACGCCAAAGCCGGCGATATTGTGATTGTTAATCAAGGTGCCGGGGCCGGGAACAATGGGCACACCGCAATCTTGTTAGACAAGTGGCAAGGCAAAGCCACCAAAATCATTGAGCAAGGTGGTGTAGGCGACAAGGTTAACGAAAGCACCTTTGGCACCGCCTTTTATAGCTTACTAAGTGGTGGTGATGTGACGTTAGCCCGGCCAATCAAGAAGTAAGGAGGGACAAACAAATGAAGCGTAGCGTGATTTTAAGTGTGGTGATTGGCAGCTTGATCTTAGTTATGTCATTAGGGGCGAATGTCTATCAGCATAGCCAAATTAAGCAGGCACAACAACAGATTAGTCGCTTACAACAACAAAAGCGTCAAGTC
>NZ_BQXO01000015.1:0-3251 GCF_045862785.1 Furfurilactobacillus curtus
CCAGTGAAGTACAAAAATTCACTGGTTAGAAACTTGCAATGTTAGCGATGTTCGTCGCGCTAGACCAATTTAGGAGGCGTGTACAGTTTATGTTCAGTTAGTAGATTAATAATTAACCGAACCAGCTTCCTAGCGGTCAACACACAAGCTCGACGATGTTGATACTTTGGTACCTCCCGGAACTTCTTCTGGTAGTACCTGGCATAAGTGGGATCATAGCGCCTTACTGAGTTGGCAGCTTCAACTAAGTAATAACGTAGGTATTGGTTACCACTTTTGGTTCGCGGCGTTAATTGTCGCTCATGATTTCCTGATTGACTGCGTTGCCATGATAAGCCAGCGTAGCCGGCGAGACTAGCATCATTGGGGAAACGGTCAATTTGGCCGATTTCAGCCAGTAATCCGGCCGCATACACTGGTCCAATTCCCGGAATACTTTGGAGTGAGTCTGCACCTGAAATGACCGAGCACAGATCAGAAATGCTTTTATTTAACAGCTTTAGCTGTTGATTAAGCATCCGCAACTGATTAGCGTACATGGCCAATACTTGATCAACGGAATCGGCAACCGTCTTGCTAAGCCGATAGGAACTTCTAATGGCTTTCTTCAGTGCTTTGGCAACACTTTTGGCATCGCCAAACCGGCCATGAGATAAATGATTTAGCTCATCAGTTAAGGCTGACAAGGGTATCTGAACCAGGTCATCTAGGGAATACTTCTCATCACTCAGAATGCTAAGCATGGTTGACCCAAAGACTGAGGTAGGCAAGACCGTATCGATGGTGTTCACCTTGTAGTACAGGTTATTTAAAAAGTGATTTTTACAATCATTGATCTGATGGACTAAGTGGTATCGTTCCCGGGTCAAGCGTTGTAAAGCGATGTGCTTTTCATCGCGGGTAACCGGAACTTGATACCGGCCGATCCGTAAGAAATCGGCAATGTGAAAGGCATCAACGGTATCGGTCTTATCATCATCAAATAACTTACTGTAACGGTGCGTCACTTTAGGATTCAAGGTGACCACAGTCACGTTTAACTGATTAAGGCGATCATCTTGTTCAAAGAACAAGGTTGGGTGGAAATTATAAACTGAGGTTGCTTCCATGCCGATAATAATTTGGTCAGCTTGCTGAGACCGCTTTAAAATCTCATCACGAATATGACCGGCCCCCTTCGGGGTGTTTGTTACTTCACCTTGGAAACACACTTGCTTATTTGAATCCATTCCACAATAATCAAGCTTCAATTTTGAAACATCAATACCAACATTCAAGTTCATTGATTCAGACCTCCTTTCCGTTCTTATTTTGGATAGGCTTGGGTGCTGTGTGATACTCCCTAATTATGAATCTTCAGAACATCCTCGCAATTTATGAGTAGACAAGTCATCCAATGACTAGCTGCTTGATAGAACGCGAGCTATCAAAATCATCAGCTAACACTACAGCTTGTGGTTTGAACTTAAACAATTCATCTGGGCGGCATTCTTAAAATGTAGATAAACTACAGGAGGCGAAAGCCTATACCAGTTGGATCCGAATCCAATGAACAATTAGAGAATATCACACAGCATCCAAACAGCGAAGCTGGTCAATACTTGAATACATTTTTAATAATACGAGGAGGTGATCCAATGAAAGTAGAAAGCTGGCAAGGTATTAATGGCAAGCTAGTTCATGATGAGCAAAAGGCGATTGTGGTTGATGATGACCAAGCATTAACTGATCAAAAACAGCTACAAGCAATTTTAGATCAAGACGGTCAGCCAGTTGACGAAGTCCGACAAGCAATGATTAAGAAGACCGTTAAACGCCAGTTGAAAACTGAACCCTTAAAGCTTAGTGGTTGGTTTAACCGCCATCAAGACAGTCAAAATGCTAAAAAGACCGAAAAGCTAGTTAGTGATAAGCCAACTCATCAATATAAGCAAATTAAAAATGAAATGACCTTTTTTGGTGAGAGTTTCCTGGAAGGCTTCTTAGGTTTCTATGGCTTAGAAGTTGATAACGCCTTAGACCGTTACGAACATAATTTGCATGTCTTAGAGACCCAAGAATTAGGCCAGTCAGAAAAAGAGTATTACTTAGCCACGAGTGAAAACGGCCGCGTCAAATTAGCCACCGATCCATTACCAAGCCAGCAAATTGCCGAGGAACAAATGAACAAGTTCTATCAGCGTGAGCCAGAAGAAACGCAGGCAGAACAAATTCAATTACGGTCATCAGAAGACGATAGGAAGGAGGAATAACATGAAGTTCAGCAAAATGAAAGCGCTAACAACTACTGGAGCTACTGCGATTTATTTGGGCTTGATGAACGCCCAGGTTGTTTTTGCGGCGGACGGTGGCGAAGTTAAAAGTAAGCTAACCAGCGCTGGTAAGACGATTCAAGGTATTTTAACTGGCTTGGTTGTTTTAGTTGGGATTTGTGTGGCGCTATTTATTATTATCAAAAGAATGCCTGACGCAGACGACCCGCGGGAGAAATCCGAAGTTTACCATGCAGTGGGCCGAGTTGCTGGCTTGGTGGCCTTAGCAGCGGCCATTATCTGGATCTTACCTTGGGTATACAGCTTATTCACATAATTAAAGAAAAGGAGCTATGCCAAAATGAAAAAAGGTAAAGAATTTATTTTTCCGGAGAACGTGGATAAAGACTACGGAATCTGGAAAGACTACACCTTAAAAGATTTTGGCTATGCGGCACTGGCTGGTTTGATTGGGTTGGTTTTTATCGCAATCCCACCTTATGGACTAATCTTAGTTCTCATAAAAATTGTGATTGTTGTCTTAGCCATGACGATTGTCATGGCTATTTTAACAATTCGGCCAGTTTCAGCACGCAAGAATATTAAAGTGCGGGATAACTTTAAGTTGAAACGTCGCTATGCCAATGGTCAGAAACTGTTTTATTTAAAACCGAAGAAGCGAGGTGAACTAAATGCGTTTGAAGAAGAACAAAAGCGCCAATAAATCAGCGAAGCTCGATTGGGATTACCAACCGCCTAGAATCAATGGTGGCAAAGAGACCATTGATGACATGAGCTTGGTGGTGGGTATGTATGGTAACTACGAAGTTACCAAAACGGGTAATCTCGTTGGCATTTTGGAAGTTAGTGGGATCAACCTTGATCTACTTAATGAAACCGAACAGCAAGACGTCTTTGAGGACTATGGCGCGTTTCTGATGAGTACCTTGGGTGAAGGTGTTGATGACACGCTACAGTTCTTAGAAACGACGATTCCCG
>NZ_BQXO01000016.1:0-3136 GCF_045862785.1 Furfurilactobacillus curtus
CTTACCAAGAGAAATACAACCGTGAGACAGCTGGGCAACCGGATTATCAAAAGCGCGTGGTCTTAACCCCCAGTGAAATTGACGCTTTAACTACCACCGAAGAGGAAGGGGGGACTTTAAATGAGTAAATCAAACCAACTATTAAATATCGAGGTTGGGACATTCAAACGGCAAGGAAACAAGTTAATCCTAGAGCTTAATCACAATCAATTTCGATATGACCAGTTGAGTGAGCTAAACGAATTAAAGGAAGCTGATGCCAATTTCTTACAGTTGGTTAACGTAGTTGAGCAAGACCAGAAGGTTGTTTTAACTTATACCTTGCCGGATAAGGTCAGATCATTAAAGGAATTACCACATGAAAATAAAGCAATCCGATCAGCAATTGCCAAGGAAATCATGGCGCAAAATGTGGTTAACGATAGCCAGTATCACGTTGCGTTGAACCCAGCTAACCTGTGGTATTACCCCATGCAACATGTTTGGTACGCCTACCGGGCCAATGAACTCATGCCTTATGATGACAAGCATAGCAATTTAGCCAAATACAAAGCGCTGATTCTATTTTGCTTGACGGGGACGCCTTACGAACGGCTATTAAGCAATCCCCAAGAAGCCTTGGCCAAACACCCAGATGACTATTTACAACAAGTGGCTAAAGCTACGTCGTTAAATGAGTTAACGGAAGTGGTTAACGGCATTGAGGATTTTGTGAGCTATCACGAATGGCAGGAAGTTGAAACGGCCCAGCAGAAAACCAAACAACGTTTATGGTTGAGTATGGCCGGGGTGGCGATTGTGGCCGTTTTGGCCATCGGCTTAGTCCATAAAAGTGACGAACGGCAATATCAAAGCTTGGCTAACCAGACCCAAGCCCAGGTCATGCGATTAAAATATAGCGGTCAAATTCAAACCGCTTTAAATGATCACAAGTGGTCAGAAGCGCAAAAAGATATGCAACGGGCCGGCTATCCTTCAGCTAAGCAAGTCAGTGTCTTTTTAAAGCATCGTCAGTACCAGCAAGCCTTAAACGTTGACCCAAGTCAGTTGAACAAGGTTGTTAATGCGGCTTATGCCAACCAAGATAGCAGTCAAGTGGCCGATTGGCAGTTACCAACTAAGGCGACGAGTAAGCAAAAAGATCAATTGAAACTCGAAAAAGCGATTGTTAATTATGATACCAATACGCTTAATAACCAATTATCCTTTACGACGAACGCTGATGTGTTATTGAGAATAGGGCAAGCTTTCCTCGCCCATAATGATACGCAAGACGCCCAGACTGTCCAAACCAAGTTAGCCGGCGTGAACAGTCCTAAAGCTAAGTATTTAAAAGCCTTGTTAAGTCTCAATGCCGCTAAGAACGAAGTTAGTGACGCCCAAAAGAAGTTAGATGACGCCAACAAGATTGATGGCAGTAAAGATAAGGACAAAGACAAGAAGGTGGATTCGGCTAAGTCGGACTTAAAGAACGCGCAGAGTGACCAATCAGCAGCGCAAAAACAAGTCGATCAGGCCAAGCACAAAGTGGGTGATTAAATGCAAGTACTGTCTTTCGAATATAAGAAAAAGAAGTGGAAGTTGATTGCTTATATTGTGGGCGGCGCCCTTCTGCTAATCATCTTGTTAATTGCGGCAGTAACAGGTCAATTGCAAGAAAACAGTTGTGATAACTCAACCACTACAGAAACACAGTTAGATAGTAAGAGCATGACAGAAAATGCCAAAAATATCTATGCGCACTGGAAACAGAAGTATGGTGCCACGCCACAAGCGGCGGCTGGTATCTTGGGGGTCTTACAACTAGAAAGTCGGCTTGATCCCAAGTCCGTTAATTCAAGTTCCGGGGCCACGGGCTTAGCCCAGTGGTTAGGTGGCCGAAAAGATAAGTTGGAGGACTTAGCCCATAAAGAAAATAAACCAGCGACCAATCTCGGGGTACAGTTGGATTATCTCGACCAAGAATTGAACAGTAGTTACTATGCGTCAAACAAGCAGATTTTTAAATATGCGGACGTGCATAAAGCGACCAAAGCCTGGTTAATGGATTACGAGGGTATGAGTAAGAACCCGGAACAATGGTATTTAAGCCAAAGATACGGTTATGCCGATCATTGGTATTCCGTGTTGGGTGCAAGTGATCCCGTGGCCGGTAATACGTTAGATAATGCAAGTTCCGGCGATCTGACCGAACTAGGTTGTGATAGTGACCCGAGCTATTCCGGTGGCAGCATTGTTAAAAACGCGGAAAGTATGAAGGGCGACTTCTATTATGTTCAAACTCACCCTAGCCCCGATTTAGGTAGCGATTTAAAGAATCCTAACAAAACCGGTGGAACCGATTGTTCAGGCTTTGTCTGGTTAGCGCTTAATAAAGCTGGTTACAAGGTACCGGCCAACATGGGTTGGTTTACCGGCACGATGGCCAGTGACGCCAAAGGCAGCCATCAATACTTGAAACAGATCAGTGAAACTGACGCGAAAGCCGGTGATATTGTGATCGTTAATCAAGGCGTGGGAGCTGGAAACGACGGCCATACTGCCATTCTACTAAGCAAATGGCAAGGCAAAGCCACCAAAATCATTGAACAAGGTGGCGTAGGCGACAAGGTTAACGAAAGCACCTTTGGCACCGCCTTTTATAGCTTACTAAGTGGTAGCGATGTAACGTTAGCTCGGCCAATCAAGAAGTAAGGAGGACGAGTAAATGAAACGCAGCATGGTTTTAAGTATTGCGATTGGTAGTTTGATCTTAATCATGTCATTAGGGGCGAATGCCTATCAACATAGCCAAGTTAAGCAGGCGCAACAGCAGATTAGTCGTTTACAAAAACAGAAGCGCCAAGTTAACCAGCAATTGACTAAAACCAACCAACAAAAGCAGTTATTGAGCACCCAAATTGACAGTTATAAGACCTACCAAAATAATAAAGACAAAAGTCAGGCTGAACTGAGTTTTAATACGGTAGTCACCAAGTTCTTTAAGGTCATGAATAACTTCAAGCCCAAGACCTACGGACAGCGTAAAGATGGCGTGAAAGACTTGATTTCCGACAAGCTATATCAGCAATACTTTTCAAATAAGGGCACGTATGGTGATAGCAATAGTGTTTCAGCTAAGTTAAATCAACTGAAC
>NZ_BQXO01000017.1:0-438 GCF_045862785.1 Furfurilactobacillus curtus
ATGAACCAACCGCAGAATCGGCATTACATTCAAAAATATCAATTAACGTCAGTACCAACCTTGATCCATGGCAAGCAACGATACTCCGGTACCAACCAACAAAGGATTAAACAGCTAGTAGGTGATTAGATGAAAGACAAATTATTAAACAGCGTTAAAGTCAGCTGGCCATATCTACTAACGCTAATCATTGGCTTGTATTTAGCGGAGATTTTAGCTGGATCAGTCATGGCCTTGTCGCACTATAAGCTAACTTTTGCGGATCATATGCCAACCGTATTAAAACAATTAGCCTTGCACCCCTGGCACTATTACAACTTGTATTTTGGTCAAAAGAACCCGGTATTAATTATCGTCAGTATCGCTGTGGTCCTATACACCATTTATTTTGCTTTGAAACGCAATAGCAAGCACAAAGCGTGGGAAACTGCGGACACT
>NZ_BQXO01000017.1:583-1840 GCF_045862785.1 Furfurilactobacillus curtus
AAGAATTAAGTGACCATTACTTTAGTATCAATACTAAAGACCTTACAACGGCGTTTAATAACAGTACCAAGGTAGAAATTCTCAAATCATTGGTGGATCGAGAAAAGTCAGCGAAAGGGGGAAATTAACATGAATGGGACAATTTTAGGGATCGTAGATAAACAGATCGTTTACCAGAATAACAGCACCAAACCCAACCGGAACATTTTTGTGGTCGGGGGCCCAGGATCGTATAAGACCCAGTCAGTCGTCATTACCAACCTGTTTAATGAAACGGAGAACAGTATTGTCGTAACCGACCCGAAAGGTGAATTATACGAAAAGACGGCCGGTATCAAACTAGCTCAAGGCTATCAAGTACATGTCGTCAATTTTGCCAACATGGCGCACAGTGACCGCTACAATCCCTTTGATTATATTCAGCGCGATATTCAAGCCGAAACCGTGGCAACAAAGATCGTGCAAAGTGAAAATGCCGAAGGTAAAAAAGATGTGTGGTTCAGTACCCAACGGCAACTTTTGAAGGCACTAATCCTGTTTGTCATGAACCACCGGTCACCAGAGCAACGAAATTTGGCGGGCGTAACGCAAGTCTTACAAGAAAATGACGTTGAAGCCGAGGAAAAGGGTACAGATAGTCCGCTAGATACCTTGTTTCTTGAGCTAACTATGACTGATCCAGCGAGACGCGCTTATGAGTTAGGTTTCAAAAAGGCCAAAGGGGAAATGAAAGCCAGCATTATTGAAAGTCTGCTGGCGACCATTTCGAAGTTCGTTGACAAAGAAGTGGCCGATTTTACCAGCTTTTCGGATTTTGATTTAAAAGAGATTGGCAACGACAAAGTGGTGCTATATGTGATTATTCCGGTGATGGACAATACCTATGAAAGCTTCATCAATCTGTTTTTCTCACAATTGTTTGATGAATTATACAAATTAGCCGCCGATCATCACGCTAAATTGCCCCACCAAGTCGACTTTATCCTTGATGAATTTGTCAATTTAGGGAAGTTCCCCAAGTATGAGGAGTTCCTAGCGACGTGCCGGGGGTACGGCATTGGCGTGACGACAATTTGTCAAACCTTAACCCAGCTCCAAGCCTTGTATGGCAAGGATAAGGCCGAGAGTACCTTAGGTAATCATGCCGTTAAAATTTGCTTGAATGCCGCTAATGACGTAACTGCTAAATACTTTAGTGATTTACTAGGAAGATCAACGGTGAAAGTGGAAACGGGAAGTGAAAGTACTAGTCACAGT
>NZ_BQXO01000017.1:1994-2689 GCF_045862785.1 Furfurilactobacillus curtus
GAGTATCTTAGGTAATCATGCCGTTAAAATTTGCTTGAATGCCGCTAATGACGTAACTGCTAAATACTTTAGTGATTTACTAGGAAAATCAACGGTGAAAGTGGAAACGGGAAGTGAAAGTACTAGTCACAGTAAGGAAGAGAGCCACAGTAAGAGCGATAGTTACAGCTATACGAGCCGTTCGCTGATGACACCTGATGAAATCATGCGTATGCCTGAAGATCAGAGCTTATTAATCTTTAGTAATGCCCGACCAGTCAAAGCTACAAAAGCGTTCCAATTTAAACTATTTCCAGGTGCCGATCATTTGGTTAACTTGTCACAAAACGATTATCAAGGCCAACCAGAAGCCAGCCAGGAAACCCACTTTAAGAATAAGGTAGATAAGTGGAATCAGACAGTTAAAGCACAGCACCAAGCCAAAAAAGACGATCAAACAACCGATGACGAAGAAGACAAATTGCAGGATAATATCGATCAAAAATTAGAGTCTAGACATAAGAAAATGCTTGGATAATGGAGGACATATTAATGAAAAAATATTGGAAATATATAATCGCTGTGATGACAGTGTTGCTGATTGTTGTTGGTCTTACCGCTTGTGGAAAGTCTACAGCACAGGATTTGCAAAGTAATAAATGGTATCTCAACCAAAAAGGACAAAGCTACAAAACCCAATTTAATAAAAAAACAAT
>NZ_BQXO01000017.1:2700-2811 GCF_045862785.1 Furfurilactobacillus curtus
GCCTCTTGATGAATGTAAATGCCAATTATTCAGTCGGTAATACTTCTGGTAAAGAATATTTAAAAGTAAATACTCATGATGAGAAGAATCAAAAATTTGAATTAACTCAAA
>NZ_BQXO01000018.1:0-2748 GCF_045862785.1 Furfurilactobacillus curtus
CTAACTGTCGATCTAAATGTTGCTCCTTGGAACTCACACGAGCATAACCGATTTTAGCCATTTCCAATTCTCCTTTTGGACAGTTCTAATGAACACTTGTAATTCCTAGTATAGCACAGAAATAAAAAAGACCATTAGGGTATACCCTAGTGGCCGTCACGTTAACTTATTGAAAATAGAAAGATTCTACTTTCCCTAAATGCTCTTATGTCAATAAATGCCCACCATCATGTGTTAAAATCACTTGCTGGTTGCTTTCTAGATGAATTTTCGGAACGCTAAACATTGGAATCCCTCTCTTCGATTGATGGTTGTGGTAACTTCAATCTAACAGATTGGGGTTCTTTTTTTATCACCCAACAGGTGAAAAGTGAAAACATTAGACAACGTTGATACTACAGTAACTGTCGTAAATTTTGGGATTTATATGAATAATTCAGGTTTAGCTTATCAAACAAAGGATTCCTGTAATTGCATGTTGTATTTTACTTGTATCAGGCAATTCTTGTTCATCAATTAGGTAATTAAAACTACCCAGAATAAGTGAAGTTAATAATGACATTTCAAACTTATCAGGTTTTTCCTCCAGCATACTTACAAGATTGTTTCTTAAAACCCTTTTTATCTCACTACTCAAATCTTTGCTATCCAATTGAATAGAGCGCAATGCTAAAATCTTTTCACGTTGTTTGATTAAAAGATTTTTTATATCAGGTGCCAATATGGATGTAATGCTCAAAAAGTTTTGATTTTGTTTATTTAAATTACTTCTTTTCTTCAATACTGAATCATAAGTCGACACAAAATCCTGAATCATTTTCGCGGCCAAGTGATACTTATCCTGATAGTGCCTATAAAATGTCTGACGATTGATCAAGGCTTTATTAGAGATATCAATTACCGATACATTATTAAATCCCTGTTGTCTTACTAATTGTATAAAAGAATTTTCAATTAACATTTCTGTTCTCTTATTTCTTAAATCAGTCATAAGTTCCTCCTTTTCTCCAAACATCAGTATAGATCCATATGTAACTTAAGTATACACAAATAACATTTTGTATGCCTAAGTGACGTTTCAAAAAAAGTTGTCTATGTCTTTCCAAAATAATATCCACTATTATTAGTACTTAGCTTAAAAGGGAGGAATATCAGATGTTCGATGTAATTCGTAGTAAAAGATATTGGTTAGCATTATTGCTTGTTGGAGCAATTATTGGAATAGTTTCATTTGCCTTAATTGGCATACGTAACTCTGTCAAAGTAAAACAAATTCCTGTAGCACTTGTCAACGAAGACAAAGGAATTCTCAGCAATAAAATTGAAAGTAAGTTGCGAAAGAAATTCAATGGAAAAGATTCAAAAATCAAATGGGTATCTCCACAAAAAGATGGTTTTAATGATCAAAAGTATTATGGGGCTTTCATTATTAGATCAGGATTTTCAAAAGAGTTACAGCAGCAAAATGAATCGCTAAAGGCCCAAATTATTAGCCAAAAGCTCACTACTCTTCAAAAAAAGGAGGAATTACCAGATTCTGCAAAATCACAATTGCTTCAAGCTAAATTTGTTACACAGAAACCCGTTCACCCTGCACAGATTAAGATCAGTATTAATCAAGGAATGAATGCTCAAGTATCGCAATTGCTATCCCAAGCACTTCCTCAGATTGCAAATACGCTTTCATCACGAATTAGCGCACAGCAACAAAGTGTTCTTAGCAAAAATAAGATTAATTTATCCGCAAAATCTTGGGATTTGGTTTCGACCCCTATTAGTGTATCTACTCATGAGTCTAATAAAATTGAAAAGAACACGATTGGTGGCGCAGCACCCATGCTTCTAGTGGCATTGGCGTGGTTTAGCGCTTTAATTCCCTCTCTTATTTTATGGCGCGAACATACAAAAAGAAGCGCTTCAAAATTTTTAAATGCTACAACAATAACTAGTCAACTAATTACCGGTTTGGTAGCAAGTATTCTTTCAGCAACAATTGGGTTCTTATTTGCTAATGTATTTAACCTAACAATTCCAAACCCAATTAACTTTATCGGATTAATGTTTATTAGTATCTTTGTCTTTTATCTTATTATAACGTGTGCCCTGGATTGGTTTGGATTTTTTGTCTACCCATTAGTACTCGTAGTCTGGTTCCTAGCAATTGCCGTGATATCTTATGCACCGGAAGCCCTTGATCCTTTGTACCGAAAGGGAATTTACAGTTGGGTTCCAATGCGATTTAGCATGCAAACACTAACAAATACTTTGTATTTCCATAATGGATCGAGTACCACCATGTCATCATTATTAGTCTTGTTAATAATTGGATTTGTCGCTGCTATCTTGATGTATAGTTCAGGATACTTAAAACACTATTTGTTCACGGTTCGCCCACACCGCAAAATAAATAATTAAACAAAACATGAAACCCAATTATTCATATCATCAAAAATAGCCAATCAATTGATTGACTATTTTTTGATGATCCATTTAGCAACAATTCCCTCAAAAAAAAAGAGAGTGTGAAATATTTTGTGTAAATGTATATAAAAATTCTGAATTGTATAGAGGCAGAGAATGTTCTTGAGGTATACCCTATTGGCTAAAAGCAAATAAAAATTAGGTCAATATCGACAAGCACCACAAATAAAAAAGCCGCCCTGCGTAACTTTGGTCGGTTACAGGGCGACAATGTAGTTTTGTAATCTAGACCACCGCCTTTGAAGCGGCTTGCACGGGAAGTCCTGT
>NZ_BQXO01000019.1:0-2553 GCF_045862785.1 Furfurilactobacillus curtus
TTATCTAATGACAATATCAAGTCCTTATCCAAAAAAGTATCCGAGTTTTTAAAGGAAAAGTCCGTAGATCATTAGTCATAGGAGATGGGGAATTCCATGCCTAACCAATATGAAAAACTAATTGAACAACAAGCGCGTTTAAAACAAAAAATTGAGCGGGAAGATTTTAAGTTACGCCAATCTAAGTATTATGAAAATCGACAAGCACGAAAAGCCCGTTCTCGCCGATTAATTCAAAAAGGGGCTTTATTAGAAAAGTACTTTCAAGCTAATAACCTCTCGGTCGAACAAACCGAAGAACTTTTAAAAACATTCGCTGACTATGTCAACGCCCATAAACCGGATAAATTAAAAAACGATCAACCTAATAACTAGGCCGATCGTTTTTATTTTCAGGATTGTTTTTTGGCTTAACTTCTGGATTGTGTTTAGCAAAGTCTTTTAACTGTTTTTGAATTCTTTGTGTAAGCTCTGCTTTACTTTCTTTGTGCTTCCTTTTACTTGATCGCTGTTGAATTATCTTTTGACCCTTACCTCTTCTTTTTGATTTTAGGTCAAGCGTAAAATCTAAAATTTTATTTTGATCTAGCTTACTTAAATGACCGATTTCTTTAAACTTTAGCCCGGCTTTGGGAAAGCGATAAATATTACCGAGATCGACCCAGGAAGGTTTCTTCAACCCAGCGGATTGCCAATCTTGAATCGGATAATATTGTTGCTTGATATAAGGAGACTTCTTTTCATACTGACTAGGGACTGTCTGAAAACTAAAAATTCAGGTATAATCTGAGGAAAAACGAATCGAGGCATTCCGATGACAACACCTAAACGATACGAACTGGAAGATGCTCAGTGGGACCGAATCAAAGGATACTTCCCGCCATACCGGACTGGCCGTCCATCAAGCCTAGACAACCGTACCGCCCTCAACGCTATCCTCTGGCTCATGCGCAGCGGGGCTCCTTGGCGTGATCTACCTGAACGCTATGGCTCTTGGAAAACGGTGTATAGTCGCTTCCGAGCCTGGGTAAGTTCAGGCTTGTTCGAACAGGTTTTTCTCGAATTGATTGACGATCCCGACATGGAAAACTTGAGCTTAGATTCAACGATCGTTCGAGCGCATCAAAAGGCCACTGGGGCAAAAAAAACGCCGAATGTATGGTCGAAAATCAAGCTATTGGACTAAGTCGAGGTGGCCGAACGACCAAGATTCACGCACTCGTTGACGGATTAGGGAATCCCTTGGGTTTTCGCCTAACAGGTGGTCAAGTACATGATAGCCAAGTTGCCAGTGAGTTGCTGGAAGGCTTCGATATTTCTCAATCAAATATTATCGCGGATAAAGCCTATGGCACCGCGAAACTTCGCCAGTATATTGAAGATAAAGCAGGCGTCTATACCATTCCGCCAAAGGAAAATACCAAAGACAAGTGGACCTGTGATTACCACGTTTATTGTGAGCGCCATTTGATTGAGAACTTCTTCAATCAGTTGAAGAACTTTCGTAGGATTGCAACGCGTTATGATAAGCTCGCTCATGTTTATCTGGCTACGGTCTACATTGCCTCAATTTGCATCTTACTTAAGTAGTTTTCAGACGGACCCTAGTAATTTTAAAAGCCTCGACCGTCTGTTCTGATACCCGACGAATTAAAACTGGTCGAGACTTGCCACCGTTAGTTTCTACAAAACTAACGTATAGGCTGACTAAGTCATTAGTCCTCATCTGGATCGTTGAGCCAATCAGCGACCTCTTTAGCGTCTTTGAACTCGGTGACTGGTGTCCCTTCGGTCGCCTTTAAAAAGCGTAAATTAGCTCTTTCTTCTTCGCTTAAAACTGCTTCGGTATCATCGGCCAAATCTTTATCAATCCTAAAGGCTGAACTTTTGAGCTGGTTAGCCTGGTTAGCTCTGACACTCATTTAAAAGCCCCCTATTCTTCTGTTTAAGCCATTTAAATCTAACTTAAGTATAAATAGACTAGTAAGTCTTAAAACCGCTTAGAAAGGATTTTGTAGTCTTTTAGGACTAGTAGTACAACCCACTGTTATCGTTGTCGGCCGACTTTTCTTCTTCGGGGTGTTTGGCCGCATATTCTCTAGCCGCTTGTTTATTCCACCAAACGCCGAATAGGTTTTGCATGGTGCCGTACAAGTAGTTTTCCACGTTCTTGATATGCTTCTCATTGCTTCTCAGGGCGTTAAAGTAGCGTCTTAAGGCTTTAGTCATCAAAGGTTTTAGTTCTTCGTCGTCAAGCGGGATTAGAACCCCAATATCTTGATGATCTTTTTCAACTCGGTACTTAGCATTTAAGATAATGCCAATGAAGCGCCGCATTTGTTGCGGAGTGCGGCACCAGAAACTTAGTAATTGCACGGCTTCGGGTTCTAAGAAAACCGGTAAGCCACTGTCTTCATCAGTTAAGAAGTCATTAGCATGGTTCACCAAATCCTGGTTTTGCTTTTGAATTTCTGCTGGCGAAAAATGGGCTGTGGAAAAGTCCAACTTTTGAGTATCTATATTGTATCTATTAGTATCTAAGCTTCTAGGTTC
>NZ_BQXO01000020.1:0-2433 GCF_045862785.1 Furfurilactobacillus curtus
CCTTGTATATGGTCTATCAAAGAGACCAGGCAATCAAAAACTTTAAGCCGGAACCCTATTTTGAACTAAATGCGGAAATTTTAGCTAATCAGCAAAAATTCGTCGCAAAATTAGACCCCTATCAGCGATTTAAAGACGAAACAGGGCTAATAACATTCATGCAAGCTAAAAACGTTCAGAAAGGCTCACAGGCCGGTTTAATCAAGGACGTCCAAAAGCAAGGCAAAAAACGAGCTAGTCCCCAACTATTCTCGCTATCTAGTCTACAAAGTGCCATGAATAAACGTTATCACGCCAGCGCCAGCCAAACCTTAGCGGCTATTCAAAGCTTATACGAAGACAAACTGCTCAGTTATCCCCGCACCGATTGTGCTTATATCACTGATGAAGAATTTGATTATTTAGTGGCTAATCTGACGAAGTATCTGGGTTTGGTCTCTAAGCCAGTCGCTTTAACCAATACCACTCCGAACAAACGCTATGTTGATGGGAAAAAAGTTGAAGAACACTATGCCATTATTATGACTAAAGTCGTGCCAACGAAAGAGAAGCTAGCCAGCTTGCCTAAATTACAGCAACAAGTCTATGACCTGGTTTTAAGGACGACGTTAGCGATGTTTGCTGATCCGTACGAGTACGAAGAAACCACCATTATCACCCAAGTTGGTGACGCCAATTTTAAAGCAACCGGTAAGGTCCCAACTAAGCAAGGTTGGCAAGCTTTATTTGATGATCACAAAACCGACCAGCAAGAGGCAGCCACCTTACCGCTCGTTCACCAAGGCGATCAAGTCCAAGCAAATCTGCAAACACCGCAAAAAGAAACGACACCACCGGTACCCTTTACCGAAGGTACCCTGATTACGGCCATGAAGACCGCCGGCAAAACGCTTGATGATGAAGAAGCCCAAGCGATTCTTAAAGATGTGCAAGGCATTGGGACAAGTGCAACCCGGGCCAATGTGCTGGAAGTGTTAAAGAAACGCGGCTATCTCGTCACTGAAAAGAACAAGCTACACGTCAGTGAAGCCGGAATTACTTTATGTAAAGCGGTTGAACTCGAACCCTTGCTAACTAGCCCAGAAATGACGGCTAAATGGGAGCAAGCATTACAGCAAATCAGTACCGAAGAACGCACCCCAGATAACTTTTTGAGCCAGATTAAGAAGTTTGTGGCGAAGTTAATTGCTGATGTCCCCACACAATTAACCGGCAATTCAGCCATTAAGCAACAAATCAATCACCAACAGCAAGCACAAAAGTCCGCCGAGGTCTTCTTAGAAACACCGCAAGCGACCGTTTTAAATAAACAGAAGTTTTATATTGTAAAGCCTAAGCAAGGCGAAGACTTTACCCTGCCCAAGAAATGGAGCAGTAAGACCCTCGGGAAGACCGCCATTAAAGCGTTGGTCACCAAGGGGGAAACGAGCAAATTAAAGGGTTTCAAGAGCAAAAAAGGAAAGTTGTTTGACGCCAAGTTAAAGCTTGACGGCCATAAATTAAGTTTTGATTTTGATTAGAACCTGCCTACCGCCCTGCACGTTGTTTCGGTTGGTGAACTCGTCATTTAGGTTTACTTTTCAAAAACCAAAAAGTTAACCTAACCAACGAGTGTAATTGTAAAAGAAGGAGGATATATCATGAAAAATGAACTGGAAGCATTAGCAAGCGAATTACCTATTTTGACGGATAAAAGCAGTTATAAGTACCTATCAGAAGTTGCGGGTAATGGCAAATATATTCAAGTTGCGTGGCAAAAAAAGAATGCTGAATATTTAGCACTTTACGGCACACAATCTATCAAGTTACCCCAAATTGATAATTCTGTAGAGTTTGTAGACGCCGAGGAGGTTTAAATATGCCAACTAAAGAAGAAGCAGAAGAATGGAAGAAACAACTTGTAGATAATGCAGAACAGCAAATTTTGAACTTAACTGATAGTGAAAAGTTTAAAAGTTATCTTGATACCGTAGCAAAGTTTCACCGGTATAGCCAACGTAATATTGACCTTATCTATTCTCAAAATCCAAGTGCCAGCCAAGTTGCAGGCTTTAAAAAATGGCAGAATGATTTTAAACGATCAGTAAATAAAGGAGAAAAAGGGATCAGGATTGCGGCCCCTATTATTAAAAAACTAACTCCAGAGGATCAGAAAAGGCTTGATACGACCGAAGAAAAAGCCATAGTTGGTTATCGCTATATTCCAGTATTTGACATATCACAGACAAGCGGCGAACCAGTCCTAAGTGCTAAAGATTTTGTCAAAGAAAATTTAGCGGATCATAAAAACGTTACTAACCTATATAACGAACTCAAAAATTATTTGAATAACAATACTGATATTAAAGTCAGTGAAAAGAGATTGTCAGAACTTGGTGGCGCTAAAGGCTATTTTCAACCCAGCACTAATGAAATCGTCATTGGTGGCGATGA
>NZ_BQXO01000021.1:0-2217 GCF_045862785.1 Furfurilactobacillus curtus
AAGGGATAGAGTGGGTTAAAAACCACATAAAAAAAGAGGGCGTCCTCGTAAGCAGTGAAGTTGCTAACGGGGATCAGCACCTAGAAATACGCCTTCTAGGTGTCACCCTCCTAATAATCCATTTTACCGGGCGGGTTAGGGGAAAGCTAGTTGTTTAATATTTCTAACCCAACAAACAACATAAGGAGGTGATCCAATGAAAGTAGAAAGCTGGCAAGGCATTAATGGCAAGCTAGTTCATGATGATCAAAAGGCGATTGTGGTTGATGATGACCACGCATTAACTGATCCAAAACAGTTACAAGCAATTTTAGATCAAGACGGTCAGCCAATTGACGAAGTCCGGCAAGCAATGATTAAGAAGACCGTTAAACGCCAGTTGAAGACTGAGCCGTTAAAGCTTAGGGGCTGGTTTAATCGCCATCAAGACCGTCAAAATGCTAAAAAGACCGAAAAATTGGTAAGTGATAAACCGACTCATCAATATAAGCAGATTAAAAATGAAATGACCTTTTTTGGTGAGAGTTTCCTGGAAGGCTTCTTAGGTTTCTATGGCTTAGAAGTTGATAACGCCTTAGACCGTTACGAACATAATTTGCATGTCTTAGAGACCCAAGAAGTAGGCCAGTCAGAAAAAGAGTATTACTTAGCCACGAGTGAAAATGGCCGCGTCAAATTAGCCACTGATCCGTTACCAAGCCAGCAAATTGCCGAGGAACAATTGAACAAGTTCTATCAGCGTGAGCCAGAAGAAACGCAGGCAGAACAAATTCAATTACGAACATCAGAAGACGATAGGAAGGAGGACTAACATGTCAAAATACAGAAAAATGAAAGCGCTAGCAACTGCTGGGACTACTGCAATTTACTTGGGCTTGATGAATGCCCAGGTCGTTTTGGCAGCGGACGGTGGCGAAGTTAAAAGCAAGCTAACCAGCGCTGGTAAGACGATTCAAGGTATTTTAACTGGCTTGGTCGTTTTAGTTGGGATTTGTGTCGCGCTATTTATTATTATCAAAAGAATGCCTGACGCAGACGATCCGCGAGAGAAATCAGAAGTTTATCACGCGGTTGGCCGGGTGGCTGGTTTAGTGGCCTTAGCGGCAGCCATTATCTGGCTATTACCTTGGGTTTACAGCCTATTCACTTAATTTAAAAAGGAGCCTGCCAAATGAAGAAAGGAAAAGAATTTATCTTTCCAGAGAACGTAGATAAAGATTACGGGATCTGGAAAGACTACACCTTGAAGGATTTTGGCTATGCGGCGCTGGCAGGACTAGTGGGCTTAATTTTTATTGCGATCCCACCCTATGGTCTGATCTTAGTCCTGATAAAAATAGTGATTGTTGTCTTAGCCATGACGATTGTCATGGCTATTTTAACAATTAGGCCAGTTGCGGCGCGGAAGAATATTAAAGTGCGGGATAACTTTAAGTTGAAACGCCACTATGCCAATGGTCAGAAACTGTTTTATTTGAAACCGAAGAAGCGAGGTGAACTAAATGCGTTTGAAAAAGAGCAAAACCGCCAATAAAACAGCCAAGCTAGATTGGGATTATCAACCGCCTAAAATCAATGGTGGCAAAGAGACCATTGATGACATGAGCTTGGTGGTGGGTATGTATGGTAATTACGAAGTTACCAAAACCGGTAATCTCGTTGGCATTTTGGAAGTTAGTGGGATCAACCTTGATCTACTTAATGAAACCGAACAACAGGACGTTTTTGAGGACTATGGCGCGTTTCTCATGAGTACCTTAGGTGAAGGCGTTGATGACACGTTACAGTTCTTAGAGCCAACGATTCCCGTCAATATGACGGCTTATCTCAATGGTCTCAAACGGCGGTATCTCGCCTTACAAAAAGGCCACCCGGAGCAACAGTTCAAAATCCAGCTCATAGCCAGTTACTTGGATCACTTTACTAAAGTCCAAGAATCCAAAAACATGACCACTAAGCAACATCTGCTAATCGTTAAGGTGCCAATTAAAGACAAAAGTGTTAAGAGCTTAAACCTAGCGGTCAATCATTTAGACGAAAAGATCGAACAAGTTAAACGAGATATTGAAAATGCGTTAACGGACTTTGATGTGACGGCCAAAGTCTTGACTAGTCAAGAAGTTCAAGAGATTTTAAAGAACTTAATCAATTTCAATGGATAGGAGGCAACTGGATGAGTTTTGGTGATAAGGTCATTGATTTATTTATACCAACTAA
>NZ_BQXO01000022.1:0-2191 GCF_045862785.1 Furfurilactobacillus curtus
ATACTCAAAAGTTGGATTTTTCCACAGCCAATTTCTCACCAGCAGAAATTCAAAAGCAAAACCAGGATTTGGTGAACCATGCTAATGACTTCCTAACTGATGAAGACAGTGGCTTACCGGTTTTCTTAGAACCAGAAGCCGTGCAATTACTTAGCTTCTGGTGCCGAACTCCGCAACAAATGCGCCGGTTTATTAGTATCATCCTGAATGCTAAATATCGAGTTGAAAAGGATCATCAAGATATTGGGGTTCTAATCCCACTGGACGATGAAGAACTTAAACCTTTGATGACTAAAGCCTTGAGACGCTACTTTAACGCCCTTAGAAGCAATGAGAACCATATCAAGAACGTGGAGAACTACTTATACGGTACTATGCAAAACCTATTTGGCATTTGGTGGAATAAACAAGCGGCTAGAGAATATGCGGCCAAACACCCCGAAGAACAGAACACTGACAATGGGCCTTCTTGGAATTAAACGTCATATAGGCTCATTTAAGCCGTTTTAAGTGTTACATGCATAATTATATTAAAATCGTTTTAAAATCGCTTAGAAGCAAAAATAGACACCTTGAGTGGCTGAATTGGCGATGACTGAACTAAGGGAATGTGAAAGGAGCTTTTTAAATGACCAAATCCAGCAAAGAAGTCGAAACAATTGAGCAATTGTTGGCTGACCCATGGGCAGTCGATATTCAAGACGTTTGGGAGCAAGCAGCCCATAATCCAGATCCTGATAAACGCAAGCTGTTTGACGCGTTACACACTTACCTCTTAGATAAACGCCAAGAACAAATCATCAATGAAAAGCATTTCGTGATTTAACATGAGTGAGCTAAAGAGATACATCATTGTGGCTGGGATAAACGGCGCTGGTAAAAGCACTTTATATCGCGCGAGGCCCGAATTATTTACTCACTCCAAACGATTAAATGCCGATGAAATCCTACAAAAAATGGGTGGTGATTGGCATAAAGAGCGTGATAATTTTAGGGCAATGCTCGAAGAAATAAAACAACTCCACGCGGCTTTAGATACCGGGCAGAGTATTCATGTTGAAACAACCTGGCTGGCCAAGGTAGGACGCAATTGAATTTAATCGATCGGGCCCACAAGAATGGCTTTGAAGTAACGCTTTTATACGTGGCGTTAAAAAACGAAAAAGTCGCAATTAATCGGGTTCATGAACGAGTCAAAAAAGGTGGGCACGGAGTACCAGACGAAGTTGTAAAAAAACGCTATAATCAATCAAACCATAATTTAGCAGCGGTTGCATTCAAAGCTGATAACGTTGTGATCTACGATAATAGCCAAAAATTTGTATCAGTTTACAGACGAGAGCATGACCAGGTGATCAAAAATAATTTGCGTGATTTTCCTTGGATAAATTCCAAAATTACCTTTGAAGCAGCTATACAGAAACAACTAAATGACTTTGTTAAAAACAATCCAGATTTAAAAGTTAGAAATCCCATGAATGATTCAGAAAATAAAAACGATCGGCCTAGTTATTAGGCTGATCGTCTTTAAATTTATTCGGTTTATGGGCATTAACGTAATTGGCAAATATTTTTAAAAGTTCTTCGGTTTGTTCGACCGATAGGTTATCAGCTTGAAAGTATTTTTCGAGCAAAGCCCCTTTTTGAATTAATCGGCGAGAACGGGCTTTGCGGGCTTGCCGATTTTCGTAGTATTTAGATTGCCGTAATTTAAAATCTTCTCGCTCAATTTTTTGTTTTAAACGCGCTTGTTGTTCAACTAGTTTTTCATATTGATTAGGCATAGTCATTACCACCTAACTATTATCGGTTATTTTGAGCTTGATTTAAAAAGGCGGCAACTTTTTTAGCAATCATTTTAATCTGTGGAGTGGTAAGTGTCCCATAATCCAAATTGGCTGATCTAATGATTTGCTTACCGAGATTTTGTTCAATTTTATTTTTTTCAGCTTTAATATTTTGATTAAGCTGTTTTAATTTGGCTTCTTGTTTTTCTAAGTTACTTTGAGACATAAGGATCCCTCCAATCGTATTAAAAATAATCACCGACACTATATCATACAGAGAACGTTAAGTCAAAGGATGAAAGTTGAAATAGCGAAGCGGAAGTCATACACTATAAGTAAATTTAGGGGAATCAGAAGGCCGAGTGAAACGAGGTCAATGCGCACTTACACATAGAATAAATCCT
>NZ_BQXO01000023.1:0-2070 GCF_045862785.1 Furfurilactobacillus curtus
CTAAACGCGTTCAGAAAAGCTCACAGGCCGGTTTAATCAAGAACGTCCAAAAGCAAGGCAAGAAGCGTGCTAGTCCCCAACTATTCTCGCTATCTAGTCTCCAAAGTGCCATGAATAAACGTTATCACGCCAGCGCCAGCCAAACCTTAGCGGCTATTCAAAGCTTATACGAAGACAAACTACTCAGTTATCCCCGCACCGATTGTGCTTATATCACTGATGAAGAATTTGATTATTTAGTGGCTAATCTGACGAAGTATCTGGGGTTAGTCTCTAAACAAGTCGCTTTAACCAATACCACCCCAAATAAGCGCTATGTTAATGGAAAAAAGGTTGAAGAACACTACGCCATTATCATGACTAAAGTCGTGCCGACGAAAGAGAAACTAGCCAGCTTGCCTAAATTACAGCAACAAGTCTATGACTTGGTTTTAAGAACCACATTAGCCATGTTTGCTGATCCGTACGAGTACGAGGAAACCATTATTATCACCCAAGTTGGTGACGCCAATTTTAAAGCAACCGGTAAGGTCCCAACTAAGCAAGGTTGGCAAGCTTTATTTGATGATCACAAAACCGACCAGCAAGAGGCAGCCACCCTACCGATCGTTCACCAAGGCGACCAAGTTCAAGCGAATCTGCAAACGCCGCAAAAAGAAACAACACCTCCGGTACCCTTTACCGAAGGTACCCTGATTACGGCCATGAAGACCGCTGGCAAAACGCTTGATGATGAAGTAGCCCAGGCGATTCTCAAAGATGTGCAAGGCATTGGGACAAGTGCGACCCGGGCAAATGTACTGGAAATATTAAAAAAACGCGGCTATCTCGTCACTGAAAAAAATAAGCTGCACGTCAGTGAAGCGGGGATTACTTTATGTAAAGCGGTTGAACTCGAACCCTTGCTAACTAGCCCAGAAATGACGGCTAAATGGGAGCAAGCGTTACAGCAAATCAGTACCGAAGAACGCACTCCGGATAATTTTTTGAGCCAAATCAAGAAGTTTGTGGCGAAGTTAATCGCTGATGTTCCCACACAATTAACCGGCAATGCAGCCATTAAGCAACAAATCAATCACCAACAGCAAGCACAAAAGTCCGACGAGGTCTTCTTAGAAACACCGCAAGCGACCGTTTTAAATAAACAGAAGTTTTACATTGTAAAGCCTAAGCAAGGCGAAGACTTTACCCTGCCCAAGAAATGGAGCAGTAAGACCCTCGGTAAGACCGCAATTAAAGCGTTGGTCACCAAAGGGAAAACCAGAAAATTAAAGGGTTTCAAGAGCAAAAAGGGAAAGTCGTTTGACGCCAAGCTAAAACTTGACGGTCATAAATTAAGTTTTGATTTTGATTAGAACCTGCCTACCGCCCTGCACTACGTTCCGGTTGGTGAACCCGTCATTTAGGTTCACTTTTACAACCCTAAAAGTAAACCCAAACAACGGGTGAGATTAGCAAAGCAAAGGAGATCATGAAATGGATAACGAATTAACAGTCATTGGGAGTGAATTACCGGTTTTGCAGACTAAAGGAGCCTACAAGTATTTAAAAGAAATTACTGGAAATGGAGCTTACTATCAAGTGGCTTGGCAAAAATTAGCCGATGGCTACGTTGCCCTTTATGGCACGACCCCGATTCAAATAAGATCATTGCCAACATTGAATGATATTTTTGAAGATGAGGAGGGGTAACTTATGCCAAATAAAGCAGATGTTAAGGCTTGGAAAGCACAATTAGTCGCCCAGGCTGAACAGCAAATCCTAAAATTAACTGATAGTGACCAATTTAAAAAGTATCTCAATACCCTGGCTAAATTTCATCGTTATAGCGCCAGAAACATTGATTTAATTTATGCGCAAAATCCTCAAGCCACTCAAGTCGCCGGTTTTAAGCAATGGCAGAAGGCTTTTAACCGCACCGTTAATAAGGGCGCTAAATCCATTCGGATTGCGGCTCCGATCATTAAGAAGCTAACACCAGCCGAGCAGAAGCATCTTGATACCACCGATGAGCGCGCCATTGTCGGTTATCGCTATCTACCCGTCTTTGATGTGGCACAAACTAGCGGT
>NZ_BQXO01000024.1:0-1867 GCF_045862785.1 Furfurilactobacillus curtus
ACTTGGTTGAGTCGGTTCAACAGGTGTTGTTGGTTCACTTGGTTGAGTCGGTTCAACCGGTGTTGTTGGTTCACTTGGTTGAGTCGGTTCAACCGGTGTTGTTGGTTCACTTGGTTGAGTCGGTTCAACTGGGTTAACCGGCTGAGTTAATGGTGTGTAGTAGACAATCACATGCATTGCTCGATCACCATTGTATGAACCAGGAATGACCTTTTCACCGATAACTGGTAGGGAAGGTTCACCAAAACCATCTAATTGTGGTGAAGTAACCGTCCCTAAGACATCCGTTCCATCAACGACCCAAGCATTTAATGCGTCTGTCGTATCAACCATCCCATCCCCATCGATGTCGTAGCCAAGTAATTGCCCAGTCACGGCATCAACTAACGCGGTTCGATGATAAGTGACCGTCTGAACCACTGGGGTTGCTACCGGAGTGCCTGTTGACCGATTCAAATAAGTGATCGTCCGTGTAATCGTCTTTGTCAATTGATCAGGACTGGTCTCTGCTGGCCACTTTGGTCCGTTTGGATCGGCCGGATTGATTGGTTCACCGGGGTTGCCAGGGTGAGTTGGAGTCGTGGATACCACCTGATGATCATAATACACGTTGACAGTTAATTGACGCGCTCCACGATAATCAGCTGGAATTGGTAATTCATCGACCATATACTGACTAGCTACCGAATACCCGAGACTTTGTAAGTTTGGTGAAACTACGGCCACCAATTCAGTTGAACCGTCCGCCTGCCAGGCAGTAGTCCCATCATCTGTATCTACCTGTCCGTCACCATTGATGTCATAACCAAGTAACTGTCCAGTAACCCGATCAACAATGGCCGTTCGACGGTAACTGACCGTTTGCACGACTGGTGTAGCCAGTGGCAAATCGGTTTGCCGGTCGAGATAGTTGATGGTTCGCGTAACCGTCTGCGTTAAATCATCAGCAGCTGTGCCTTGTGGCCACTTTGGTCCATTAGGTTGCGCTGGGTCAATTGGCTGACCGGGCTGTTCCGGCCAGAATGGCGTTACTGAAGTGGTTGCGTGATCATAATAAACATTCACAACGAGATTCATCTCTCCTTTGTAATTTGCCGAAATCATTTGAGCCGCGACTTGCTTAAGTGTAGCTGATTGATAACCTTGAGCACTTAAATCTGGTGAAGTCACTGCGGCTAGAAGAGTCGCTCCGACGCTTACCCATGCTTGCTGGCCATCTGTCGTATCCACTTTTCCGTCACCAGTCGTATCATAACCCAAAAGTTGCCCAGTAACCTGATCAATAATCGCCGTCCGGTCATAACTGACCTGTTGAACAACCGGCGTAGATACAACTTGTCCGGTTTGTTGATCCAAATAGTTAATTGTTCGCGTTACTGTCTCGCTTAAATCGCTAGCAGCAGTCTCTGCTGGCCACTTTGGCCCATTTGGCTCATTCGGATTAATTGGTTGACCAGGCTGACCTGGTGTTGTTGGAGTCACTGGCAGTGTTGCGTGGTCATAATAAACATTCACAACCATAGTTGCATCACCACTGTAGCTATTCGTTAGTGTCAATGCATTCACACTTTGTGGATCAGCAGTCTGATAGCCATCAGCAATGAGATCCGGTGAAACTACCGCGGCTAATTGGTTAGATCCTTCGATCCGCCAAGCTTCATCTGCATCGGTCGTATCGACTTGGCCGTCGCCAATGGTGTCATAACCTAACAACGCACCAGTTACCTTGTCAATAATTGCAGTACGTACAAAAGTTACCTGTTGGGTCACTGCGGTAGCGACTGAATGACCTGTCCGTCGATCCAAATAGTTAATCGTACGAGTCACAGTTTTGCTTAAATCCGCCTGATCCGTTCCTGCTGGCCAT
>NZ_BQXO01000025.1:0-1451 GCF_045862785.1 Furfurilactobacillus curtus
AAATAAAAAAGAAAGACATCAAGGCGATAGCGGCCAAACGGGTAGTAATCCTAAACCGGAGGTTGAAGACTTTACCAAGCTGATTGATCGCGATAGCTTGCATTCACTATTCCCGTTTAGCTGGGAACAGTACCCCACCTACGTCCAGTCGGGCGAGAATTTTATTCGGGTGTTAGCGATTGCCGACTATCCTAAGCGGGTGTATGGCAACTGGTTATCGGAGTTAAAACGCAAAAAAGGCGTTATCGATATTGTGCAATATATCGACAGCGCCAGTAACAATTCAATGATTACCTATTACAAGAAGACGATTCAAAATAAGGAAGCGCAGAAGCTCAATACGTTCGACCCGTATAAAAAGAAGATTCTGCAAAACTACATTGATTCGGCCAACATGCAACTAGATAAATACCTCGATAATTCTACCACATTTGTGTACCAACATATGCTGGTTTATCTGCGGGCCAATAGTTTAGCAGAACTGGATGACTTAACCGAAAACGTTAAGAATACGTTGATTAAGCTACAAATGAAGCCCCTTGTTCCCGTTAAAGCCACTTTCCAAGCATTTTGGTCAACCATGCCAATTAATGAGAACCTCATGGGGGATTACACCTATAAAGAGAGTAATACCGAAGTTGCCAGCAGCATGTTTCCCTTTGATGACGCGGAGATTTTGGACTTAAAGCCGAGAAGTGATATTGAAGGAGTTAACAAAGACACCAACAGCTTAATTGCCGTAGATATGTTGGATCGCAACAAGACCCTAAATCAAAATCAAGTGATTATCGGAACCTCGGGGGTCGGCAAGACCACCTATATGATTCAGAAAATCCTGCGCTACGCCATTCAAGACTATCAAATCTACATTATTGATCCAGAAAACGAATATACCAAGATTGTCGAAGCCCTAGGTGGTGCAGTCTTGCACCTAACTTCTAACGCTAAGTACAAAATTAACCCACTACAAATTTTTTCCGAAGAAATCCTAAGCGCTGATGAGGCCGTCACGAACCTTGATTTGCTGGTCAAAGATAAAATTCAGCGATTAAAGGGGTTCTTTGAAGTCCTTAAAACTGGCATTACCCAAGTTGAGCTGGCAATCCTTGATGATGTCGTTAAACAAGCTTACGTCAACAGTGGTGTTTTGAAATACAGCCGCTTAAAAGAGATTAAAGACGATCAGTGGCCGACCTTATCCAATGTTTATGACGAATTGGAGAAACTGGCTGATAAAGACGCCGACAAATTCAGTCGGGTTAAAGACTTTTACTACATCTTAGGCAGCTATACTCATGGTTCTAACAGCCTATTTGACGGTCACACCAACGTCAACCTAAAGGGGAAGGTCATTTCTTTTGATCTAAAACCACTACAAAGTGAACAGGAAGTCCAATCAGCGGCTTATCTGAATACCTTCCAGTATTTGTGGGACGAAATCACCAAAGATA
>NZ_BQXO01000026.1:0-1292 GCF_045862785.1 Furfurilactobacillus curtus
GCTGAACGGCGGGAACTGATTAAAGAAACTAATAGTGAACAAACGATTTTTAAGGGTAGCGAATTGGCAGAACGGTTAGCAGCTATTCGAAGTGACTTATTAACCCAGCAATTATTGACGTTTACCAAGCGGCCATATACCAGCTGGCAGTTAGTTAATCAGCAAGCCCAAACAATTGAGAAGCAATTAACCACGGTGCTAGCCAAACATGGTCACCAGTTAGACAATTTGAAGCATACTGATCGGGGCATGCTAGCCGCTTATCAACCTAACGAACTCGAATTCATTTCTAAAGCGGTGAAAGATTTACGGGTCGTTCGGGAAGTTAAAGCCGTGGTGCAAACCCAATACGACAGCATTCTAGCGACTGCTTTTCCGGACAGTGACCTGGATAAGCTAGAGACGATTGACAAGGAGCAAATTTATACGGCTGTGGTTTACTATGATCCAGAATTAAAGCCATTAGATGCAAACCAGCTTAGTCAATTACAACAGCAGCCACCGGTAGTCTTTACTAGTCAGCAACACCAAGCCGGTTTGAATTACCTGTTAGGTAAAATTGAATTAAAAGATATTCAGAACCACCGATTACAACGGGTCTTAAAACATGATGGCACCCGGCAACTGTTTATCGGCGAATGTGGCCAAGATCCTAAGTTGGATCACAAACAAATTGAAACTGTGCAAGCCCGTTTGAAACAACAGACAACGCGGTTTGATCAATATAAGCAAGACCAAATTAAGGACTATCAAGCGATCAATTATTACCCAACTAGCCCGAAAAACTACCTGACTAATATTTTGGACGAAGCCTTAATAACCATTTTATATGCGAAGAACACAGACTATCTAAGAAAGCAGCAATTACGTGGCTTAAAAGAGACCGAGTGGGCAATGACGAAAAAGCAGCGGCAACATCAAACTAGAAACCGGCATGAAGATGGGGGCATGCACTTGTAACCTAAATGTAAAAAAAATAAATGGTGTAAGTTACACCTTTTAGTGTTAAACTATGACTAAATTAAGAAAGGAGAACTTACATGTGACAGGCAATCAGGAATGGTACAGCCTAACGCAAGCTAATCATAAGCTGGGGCGTGGCCGAAATTATGTCAGCAACTGGATCAAACGACATCCAGAGTTCCCTGATCAATTTTTGCTTGGTTCAGGTACCAATAAATTAATATCTGATGAAGGGATAGAGTGGGTTAAAAACCACATAAAAAAAGAGGGCGTCCTCGTAAGCAGTGAAGTTGCTAACGGGGATCAGCACCTAGAAATACGCCATCTAG
>NZ_BQXO01000027.1:0-148 GCF_045862785.1 Furfurilactobacillus curtus
TGATTATTCCGGTCATGGATAATACCTATGAAAGCTTCATCAATCTGTTTTTCTCACAATTATTTGATGAATTATACAAGTTAGCCGCCGATCATCACGCTAAATTGCCCCACCAAGTCGACTTTATCCTTGATGAATTTGTCAATTT
>NZ_BQXO01000027.1:208-336 GCF_045862785.1 Furfurilactobacillus curtus
CACCACCATTTGTCAAACCTTAACCCAGCTACAAGCCTTGTATGGCAAGGATAAGGCCGAGAGTATCTTAGGTAATCATGCCGTTGAAATTTGCTTGAATGCCGCTAATGACGTGACCGCTAAATACT
>NZ_BQXO01000027.1:408-753 GCF_045862785.1 Furfurilactobacillus curtus
GTAATCATGCCGTTAAAATTTGCTTGAATGCCGCTAATGACGTGACCGCTAAATACCTTAGTGATCTGTTAGGAAAATCAACCGTGAAAGTGGAAACCGGTAGTGAGAGTACCAGTCATAGCAAGGAAGAAAGCCACAGCAAGAGCCATAGTTACAGCTATACGAGCCGTTCGCTCATGACGCCCGATGAAATTATGCGGATGCCCGAAGACCAGAGCTTATTAATCTTTAGTAATGCACGGCCGGTCAAAGCTACAAAAGCGTTCCAATTTAATCTATTTCCAGGGGCTGATCATTTGGTTAACTTGTCACAGAATGAGTATCAAGGCCAACCAGAAGCCAGCC
>NZ_BQXO01000027.1:906-1241 GCF_045862785.1 Furfurilactobacillus curtus
ATCGCTGTGATGACAGTGTTGCTGATTGTTGTTGGTCTTACCGCTTGTGGGAAGTCTACAGCACAGGATTTGCAAAGTAATAAATGGTATCCCAACCAAAAAGGACAAAGCTACAAAACCCAATTTAATAAAAAAACAATGATTATTGAAAGCCCCTTGATGAATGTAAATGCCAATTATTCAGTCAGTAATACTTCTGGTAAAGAATATTTAAAAGTAAATACTGATGATGAGAAGAATCAAAAACTTGAATTAACTCAAATTAGCGATGGTTATAAAGCTAAAGCAATAAATAAACCTGCCAAAGCAGATGACGGATTAGGAAGCTTTGAATT
>NZ_BQXO01000028.1:0-1236 GCF_045862785.1 Furfurilactobacillus curtus
ACCCCGTAACTTCGGAATAAGGGGTGCTGCACTAACGTGCAGCCGCAGTGAAAAGGCCCAGGCGACTGTTTATCAAAAACACAGGTTTCTGCAAAATCGTAAGATGACGTATAGGGGCTGACGCCTGCCCAGTGCTGGAAGGTTAAAAGGATGGGTTAGCGTAAGCGAAGCTCAGAATTGAAGCCCCAGTGAACGGCGGCCGTAACTATAACGGTCCTAAGGTAGCGAAATTCCTTGTCGGGTAAGTTCCGACCCGCATGAAAGGCGTAACGATCTGGGCACTGTCTCAACGAGAGACTCGGTGAAATTATATTACCCGTGAAGATGCGGGTTACCCGCGACAGGACGGAAAGACCCCATGGAGCTTTACTGTAGCTTGATATTGGGTGTCTGTATAACTTGTACAGGATAGGTAGGAGCCGTAGAGCTCGGGACGCTAGTCTCGAAGGAGGCGTTGGTGGGATACTACCCTTGTTATACGGCCACTCTAACCCGCGCCACTTAGCGTGGCGGGAGACAGTGTCAGGTAGGCAGTTTGACTGGGGCGGTCGCCTCCTAAAAGGTAACGGAGGCGCCCAAAGGTTCCCTCAAAATGGTTGGAAATCATTTGTAGAGTGTAAAGGCACAAGGGAGCTTGACTGTGAGACAGACAGGTCGAGCAGGGACGAAAGTCGGGCTTAGTGATCCGGTGGTACCGTATGGAAGGGCCATCGCTCAACGGATAAAAGCTACCCTGGGGATAACAGGCTCATCTCCCCCAAGAGTCCACATCGACGGGGAGGTTTGGCACCTCGATGTCGGCTCATCGCATCCTGGGGCTGTAGTCGGTCCCAAGGGTTGGGCTGTTCGCCCATTAAAGCGGTACGCGAGCTGGGTTCAGAACGTCGTGAGACAGTTCGGTCCCTATCCGTCGCGGGCGCAGGAAATTTGAGAGGAGCTGTCCTTAGTACGAGAGGACCGGGATGGACATACCGCTGGTGTACCAGTTGTGCCGCCAGGCGCATCGCTGGGTAGCTATGTATGGATGAGATAAACGCTGAAAGCATCTAAGTGTGAAACTCGCCTCGAGATGAGATTTCCCATTCCTATATGGAAGTAAGACCCCTCAGAGATGATGAGGTAGATAGGCTAGAAGTGGAAGTGTGGCGACACATGGAGCGGACTAGTACTAATCGGTCGAGGACTTAACCACGAAGTGGTGGTCCGGTTAAGATAAAAAGAATCGGATTCAGTTTT
>NZ_BQXO01000029.1:0-1064 GCF_045862785.1 Furfurilactobacillus curtus
ATGAACCAACCGCAGAATCGGCATTACATTCAAAAATATCAATTAACGTCAGTACCAACCTTGATCCATGGCAAGCAACGATACTCCGGTACCAACCAACAAAGGATTAAACAGATAGTAGGTGATTAGATGAAAGACAAATTATTAAACAGCGTTAAAGTCAGCTGGCCATATCTACTAACGCTAATCATTGGCTTGTATTTAGCGGAGATTTTAGCTGGATCAGTCATGGCCTTGTCGCACTATAAGCTAACTTTTGCGGATCATATGCCAACCGTATTAAAACAATTAGCCTTGCACCCCTGGCACTATTACAACTTGTATTTGGGTCAAAAGAACCCGGTATTAATTATCGTCAGTATCGCTGTGGTCCTATACACCATTTATTTTGCTTTGAAACGCAATAGCAAGCACAAAGCGTGGGAAACTGCGGACACTGAAACCCACGGGAGTGCGACCTGGGGGAATTTAAAAGAATTGAGTGACCATTACTTTAGTATCAATGCCAAAGACCTCACCACAGCATTTAACAAGAGTACCAAGGCAGAAATTCTCAAATCATTAGTGGATCGAGAAAAGTCAGCGAAAGGGGGAGATTAACATGAATGGGACGATTTTAGGGATCGTGGATAAACGGATTGTTTACCAGAATAACAGCACCAAACCAAATCGGAATATCTTTGTGGTTGGGGGCCCAGGATCGTATAAGACCCAGTCAGTCGTCATTACCAACCTGTTTAATGAAACGGAGAACAGCATTGTTGTAACTGATCCGAAAGGTGAATTATACGAAAAAACAGCCGGTATTAAGTTAGCCCAGGGTTATCAAGTGCATGTCGTCAACTTTGCCAACATGGCGCATAGTGATCGCTACAATCCTTTTGATTATATTCAACGAGATATTCAAGCTGAAACCGTGGCAACAAAGATCGTGCAAAGTGAAAATGCCGAAGGTAAAAAAGACGTGTGGTTCAGTACCCAACGGCAACTTTTGAAGGCACTAATCCTGTTTGTCATGAACCACCGGTCACCAGAACAACGAAATTTGGCGGGTGTGACCCAAG
>NZ_BQXO01000030.1:0-1028 GCF_045862785.1 Furfurilactobacillus curtus
GTAATTCGAACTCTGGCTCGAACAACACCGGTGACAGCAACACCGGTAACTCGAACTCTGGTTCAAACAACACCGGTGATTCCAACACTGGGAACAGTAACAGCGGTTCAAACAACACTGGTGATAGCAATACCGGTAACTCGAACTCTGGTTCAAACAACACCGGTGACAGCAATACCGGTAACTCGAACAGTGGTTCGAACAACACCGGTGACAGCAACACTGGGAACAGTAACAGTGGTTCAAACAACACCGGTGACAGCAATACCGGTAACTCGAACTCTGGCTCGAACAACGCCGGTGACAGCAATACTGGTAACTCGAACTCTGGTTCAAACAACACCGGTGATAGCAACACAGGTAATTCGAACTCAGGTTCAAACAACACTGGTAACAACAACACCGGGAACTCAAACAGTGGTAATTCGAACAGTGGTTCGAACAACACTGGTGACAGCAACACGGGTAACTCGAACTCCGGCTCGAACAACACTGGTGACAGTAATACTGGGAACAGTAACTCTGGCTCGAATAACACTGGTGATAGCAACACAGGTAATTCGAACTCAGGTTCAAACAATACTGGTAACAACAACACCGGGAACTCAAACAGTGGTAATTCGAACAGTGGTTCGAACAACACTGGTGACAGCAATACTGGTAACTCGAACTCGGGTTCAAACAACACCGGTGATAGCAACACAGGTAATTCGAACTCAGGTTCAAACAATACTGGTGATAGCAACACCGGTAACTCGAACTCAGGTTCAAATAACACTGGTGACAGCAACACAGGTAACTCGAACTCTGGCTCGAATAACACCGGTGATAGCAACACTGGGAACAGTAACTCAGGTTCAAATAACACTGGTGACAGCAACACAGGTAATTCGAACTCAGGTTCAAACAATACTGGTGATAGCAACACCGGTAACTCGAACTCAGGTTCAAATAACACTGGTGACAGCAACACCGGGAACAGTAACAGCGGCTCGAATAACACTGGTGATAGCAACACGGGTAACTCG
>NZ_BQXO01000031.1:0-1012 GCF_045862785.1 Furfurilactobacillus curtus
TTAGCGGGGAACAGTACCCCACCTACGTCCAGTCGGGCGAGAATTTTATTCGGGTGTTAGCGATTGCTGACTATCCCAAGCGGGTGTATGGCAACTGGTTGTCAGAATTGAAGCGAAAAAAAGGCGTCATCGATATTGTGCAATATATCGACAGCGCCAGTAACAATTCAATGATTACCTATTACAAGAAGACGATTCAAAATAAAGAAGCGCAGAAGCTGAATACGTTCGACCCGTATAAAAAGAAAATTCTGCAAAATTATATTGATTCAGCCAACATGCAACTAGATAAATACCTCGATAATTCTACCACATTTGTGTACCAACATATGCTCATTTATCTGCGGGCCAACAGTTTAGCAGAACTAGACGATTTAACCGAAAACGTCAAGAATACGTTGATTAAACTACAAATGAAGCCCCTAGTGCCCGTTAAAGCGACTTTCCAAGCATTTTGGTCAACCATGCCAATTAACGAGAACCTCATGGGGGATTACACCTATAAAGAGAGTAATACCGAAGTCGCCAGCAGCATGTTTCCTTTTGATGACGCTGAAATTCTGGACTTAAAGCCGAGAAGCGATATTGAAGGGGTTAACAAAGATACCAACAGCTTAATTGCCGTAGATATGTTGGATCGCAACAAGACCCTAAATCAAAATCAAGTGATTATCGGGACCTCGGGGGTCGGCAAGACCACCTATATGATTCAGAAAATCCTACGCTACGCCATTCAAGACTATCAACTCTACATTATTGATCCAGAAAACGAATATACCAAGATTGTCGAAGCCCTGGGTGGGGCAGTCTTGCACTTAACTTCTAATGCGAAGTACAAAATTAACCCGCTACAAATCTTTTCCGAAGAAATCTTAAGCGCCGATGAAGCGGTCACAAACCTTGATTTACTAGTCAAAGATAAAATCCAGCGATTAAAGGGATTCTTTGAAGTGCTTAAAACCGGGATTACCCAAGTTGAGCTGGCAATCCTTGATGATGTCGTTAAACAAGC
>NZ_BQXO01000032.1:0-221 GCF_045862785.1 Furfurilactobacillus curtus
TCATGCCGTTAAAATTTGCTTGAATGCCGCTAATGACGTGACCGCTAAATACTTTAGTGATCTGTTAGGAAAATCAACCGTGAAAGTGGAAACCGGTAGTGAGAGTACCAGTCATAGCAAGGAAGAAAGCCACAGCAAGAGCGATAGTTACAGCTATACGAGCCGTTCGCTCATGACGCCCGATGAAATTATGCGGATGCCCGAAGCCCAGAGCTTACTAA
>NZ_BQXO01000032.1:322-1005 GCF_045862785.1 Furfurilactobacillus curtus
AGAGCGATAGTTACAGCTATACGAGCCGTTCGCTCATGACGCCCGATGAAATTATGCGGATGCCCGAAGACCAGAGCGTATTAATCTTTAGTAATGCACGGCCGGTCAAAGCTACAAAAGCGTTCCAATTTAAACTATTTCCAGGGGCTGATCATTTGGTTAACTTGTCACAGAATGAGTATCAAGGCCAACCAGAAGCCAGCCAAGAAACCAACTTTAAGAATAAGGTAGATAAGTGGAATCAGACGGTTAAAGCACAACACCAAGCAAAAAAAGACGATCAAACAACCGATGACGAAGAAGACAAATTGCAGGACAATATCGATCAAGAATTAGAGTCTAGACATAAGAAAATGCTTGGATAATGGAGGACATATTAATGAAAAAATATCGGAAATATATAATCGCTGTGATGACAGTGTTGCTGATTGTTGTTGGTCTTACCGCTTGTGGGAAGTCTACAGCACAGGATTTGCAAAGTAATAAATGGTATCTCAACCAAAAAGGACAAAGCTACAAAACCCAATTTAATAAAAAAACAATGATTATTGAAAGCCCCTTGATGAATGTAAATGCCAATTATTCAGTCAGTAATACTTCTGGTAAAGAATATTTAAAAGTAAATACTGATGATGAGAAGAATCAAAAACTTAAATTAACTCAAATTAGCGATGGTTATAAAG
>NZ_BQXO01000033.1:0-1002 GCF_045862785.1 Furfurilactobacillus curtus
AAGTAGCTAACCAATGCTATTTGGTCCATTTTTGTTGTTAGAAATTAAAAAAAGTTGCCGTATAGGCAACCCAGAATAGACACATGCCGGTGAATTTACAAAGCCGATCACGTCCAATGTTCGCTTTGTAATTCAGTTAAAGCATACCAGATTTGTATTTTAAAACAAGTCAGATGTTTTAGCAACTCTCTTTTAAGACGGCCTGTGTCAGTTAAGAAAGGGAGCTTTTATTATGGATCAATCAAACTTTAACTTTACAAATGCTAAAAGAGCCTATGAAGTAAAGTTCTACGCTTTGCCGCAGATCTTACTCCAAGGAGAAAAATATAAGGATCTTAGCGATAGTGCCATTTTACTTTATTCGGTGTTACGCGATCGTCTAAGTTACTCACTAAGCAATAATTGGGTTGACGAAAATAACAACGTATATTTCATATACACAAACAATGAACTAAAAGATTTACGAAACTGGTCAAATAATAAAATCAATAAGATTAAACACGAATTAATCGACGCAAACCTTTTGTATCAAAAACATATGGGTTTTAATCCAAGATCAGGCAAAAACGAACCAAATAGATTATATTTGGCAGATTTGGAAGTAACAGCAAAAGACGTTTATATTAAGCGAGAGCCATTAAAATCGCCTGAACCCCTTGGTACAAGCGGACTTCTCAAAAAGAGAAACCCGCATGATACCGTTGAACCCCTTGGTACAAACGGACTTCTCAAAAAGAGAAACCCGCATGATACCGTTTCTGATACATCTGAATCCCTTGGTACAAGCGGACTTCTCAAAAAGAGACAAGATCTAGACTATACTAATAATTTAGATACTAATAGATACAATATAGATACTCAAAAGTTGGACTTTTCCACAGCCAATTTCTCACCAGCAGAAATTCAAAAGCAAAACCAGGATTTGGTGAACCATGCTAATGACTTCTTAACTGATGAAGACAGTGGTTTACCGGTTTTCTTAGAACCAGAAGCCGTGCAATT
>NZ_BQXO01000034.1:0-967 GCF_045862785.1 Furfurilactobacillus curtus
TGATTTTGAACAGACAACCGCGGCTGAACGACGGGAACTAATTAAAGAGACTAATAGCGAACAAACGATTTTTAAAGGTAGCGAATTGGCAGAACGGTTAGCGGATATTCGAAACGACTTATTAACCCAGCAATTATTGACGTTTACCAAGCGGCCATATACCAGCTGGCAGTTAGTTAATCAGCAAGTCCAGACGATTGAGAAGCAATTAACCACGGTACTAGCCAAACATGGCCACCAGTTAGACGATTTGAAGCATACTGATCGGGGCATGCTAGCCGCTTATGAACCTAACGAACTCGAATTCATTTCTAAAGCGGTGAAAGATTTACGGGTTATGCGGGAAGTTAAAGCCGTGGTGCAAACCCAATATGACAGCATTCTAACGACTGCTTTTCCGGACAGTGACCTCGATAAGTTAGAGACGATTGACAAGGAGCAAATCTATACCGCTGTGGTTTACTATGACCCAGAATTAAAGCCATTAAGCGCCGATGATCTTAGTCAATTGCAACAGCAGCCACCGGTAGTCTTTACTAGTCAGCAACACCAAGCCGGTTTGAATTACCTGTTAGGTAAAATTGAATTAAAAGATATTCAGAACCACCGATTACAACGGGTTTTAAAACATGATGGCACCCGGCAACTGTTTATCGGCGAATGTGGCCAAGATCCTAAGTTGGATCACAAACAAATTGAAACTGTGCAAGCCCGTTTGAAACAACAGACAACGCGGTTTGATCAATATAAGCAAGACCAAATTAAGGGCTATCAAGCGATCAATTATTACCCAACTAGCCCGAAAAACTACCTGACTAATATTTTGGACGAAGCCTTAATAACCATTTTATATGCGAAGAACACAGACTATCTAAGAAAGCAGCAATTACGTGGCTTAAAAGAGACCGAGTGGGAAATGACGAAAAAGCAACGACAACACCAAACCCAGAACCGGCATGAAGATGGG
>NZ_BQXO01000035.1:0-926 GCF_045862785.1 Furfurilactobacillus curtus
GTTCAAACAACACTGGTGACAACAACACCGGTAACTCGAACTCTGGCTCGAATAACACCGGTGACAACAATACCGGTAACTCAAACAGTGGTAATTCGAACAGTGGTTCGAACAACACCGGTGACAGCAATACAGGTAACTCGAACTCTGGTTCAAACAACACTGGTGACAGCAACACAGGTAATTCAAACTCCGGCTCGAATAACACTGGTGATAGCAATACCGGTAACTCGAACTCTGGTTCAAACAACACCGGTGACAGCAACACCGGTAATTCGAACTCTGGCTCGAACAACACTGGTGACAGCAATACTGGGAACAGTAACTCTGGCTCGAATAACACCGGTGACAGCAACACCGGTAATTCGAACTCTGGTTCAAACAACACTGGTGACAGCAACACCGGTAATTCGAACTCTGGTTCAAACAACACCGGTGACAGCAATACCGGTAACTCGAACTCTGGCTCGAATAACACCGGTGACAACAATACCGGTAACTCAAACAGTGGTAATTCGAACAGTGGCTCGAACAACGCCGGCGACAACAATACCGGTAACTCAAACAGTGGTAATTCGAACAGTGGTTCGAACAACACCGGTGACAGTAACACTGGTAACTCGAACTCCGGTTCAAACAACACTGGTGACAGCAATACAGGTAATTCGAACAGTGGTTCGAACAACACCGGTGATAGTAATACTGGTAACTCGAACAGTGGCTCGAACAACACCGGTGACAGCAACACAGGTAATTCGAACTCTGGTTCGAATAACACTGGTGATAGCAATATCGGTAACTCGAACTCCGGTTCAAACAACACCGGTGACAGCAATACAGGTAACTCGAACAGTGGTTCGAACAACACCGGTGACAGTAACACTGGTAACTCGAACTCCGGTTCAAACAACACTGGTGACAGCAAT
>NZ_BQXO01000036.1:0-803 GCF_045862785.1 Furfurilactobacillus curtus
AACTCAGGTTCAAACAACACCGGTGACAGCAATACTGGGAACAGTAACTCTGGCTCGAATAACACTGGTGATTCCAACACAGGTAATTCGAACTCGGGTTCAAACAACACCGGTGACAGCAATACTGGGAACAATAACTCTGGCTCGAATAACACTGGTGATTCCAACACAGGTAATTCGAACTCAGGTTCAAACAACACCGGCGACAGCAACACCGGTAACTCGAACTCCGGCTCGAATAACACTGGTGATTCCAACACCGGTAACTCGAACTCGGGTTCAAACAACACCGGTGATAGCAACACAGGTAATTCGAACTCAGGTTCAAACAACACTGGTAACAACAACACTGGGAACTCCAACAGTGGTAACTCGAACAGTGGCTCGAATAACACTGGTAACAACAACACCGGGAACTCCAACAGTGGTAATTCGAACAGTGGTTCGAACAATACTGGTGACAGCAACACAGGTAACTCGAACTCCGGCTCGAATAATACCGGTGATAGCAACACTGGGAACAGTAACTCTGGCTCGAATAACACTGGTGACAGTAATACTGGGAACAGTAACTCTGGCTCGAATAACACTGGTGACAGTAATACTGGGAACAGTAACAGCGGCTCGAATAACACTGGTGATAGCAACACAGGTAATTCGAACAGTGGTTCGAACAATACTGGTGATAGCAACACAGGTAACTCGAACTCAGGTTCAAATAACACTGGTAACAACAACACTGGGAACTCCAACAGTGGTAACTCGAACAGTGGCTCGAATAACACTGGTGATAGCAACGCTGG
>NZ_BQXO01000037.1:0-794 GCF_045862785.1 Furfurilactobacillus curtus
AAGAAAATCGCACACTGGTTATGGGAAAAAGCCAAAAAAGATATGCGAACCGATCCTTTTACAACACCTTCACGGCGGACTAAGTTGTCTTACTATTTTGATAACTTAGTTAGCATGGTCTTCTATATAATGGGAATTTACCTCATGTTAATGGATTTATACCAAGAGCTTTTCACGGCGAACCATACCGATTTTTTAGGAACTGCACTAATGGCCTTAGTTTTACTGCTGGGTGGCTTATTATTCCGTTGGTCAGCCTATGCAGATTTCAAAGCCATCGACCGGTATCAACAATATTTAAAGCAACAATCGATAGAGCAACAACAAGAATTGCGACGTGAAACTTGGTTGAAAGCAGCTGAACAAGGTAAAACAGAATTAGAACAGAAGCTTAATCATAAGGAGTGAATGAACATGACCACTGTTATCTTAGCTGAAAAACCCAGTCAAGCCCGTTCATACGTCCAAGCCTTTCAAAAGAGCACAAAAAAACAGGGTTACTATACGGTTAGTGACCCTGTTTTGCCCGAGAATACGCTTGTCACGTATGGTCTCGGACACTTAGTTGAACTAGCCACACCGGATAAATATGATCGGAAATACCAGCAATGGGCCTTATCTAATTTACCGATTTTCCCCGATAAATACAAGTTTGAAGTGTCAGCTAGTAAAAAGGACCAATACGGGATCGTCAAAGACCTGTTAACGAAGGCCGATACCATTATTGTTGCCACCGATAGTGGCCGAGAGGGTTCTAATATTGCCTGGTCGATCATGAGCCAAGCCCAGATTGA
>NZ_BQXO01000038.1:0-741 GCF_045862785.1 Furfurilactobacillus curtus
TGAACCAGTGTTAAGTGCTAAAGACTTTGTCAAAGAAAATTTGGCCGATCATCAGAATGTGACAAGCTTATATAACGCGTTCAAAGATTATTTAAACCAGCAAACCGACCTTAAAGTCAGTGAAGTGCCTTTAGCGACGCTAAATGGGGCTAAGGGGTATTTTCAACCCAGCACTAATGAAATCGTCATTGGTGGCGATGAGCCCGACCATGCTTTGAAACTAAAGACGTTATACCACGAATATGCGCATAGCCAGCTACACGGCTTAAAATCAGCTTTTAAAGATCGGCCCCGAGCCTATCAGGAAACCCAAGCCGAAGCGGTTGCGTATGTTGCCATGCAAAATATTGGCGTTGATACCAGCAACTACTCACTCGGTTACGTGGCTACCTGGGCCAAAGATAAAGCGGTGATCCATAGTGCTTTAAGTGAAATCCAGCAAGTTAGCAACAAAGTGATTGAGCTTAGCGATGGCTTAACCAAACAATTAGGCTTACAAGAAGCCCAAAAAGAGCCTGAGCATGATTTAAAAAAGCTATCAGCCCAGGATCTTAATAAGNCCTATCAAGGCTTGCAACAACAAGTTCAGCAAGCGACTAATCCACAACAAAAGTTAGGACTAAAAAATAAGTTAAATGATGTACACCATGAAATCAGTAATCGAACGCAAAAACAACTGAAAGCACTTGCTGAAGAAAATCCAGAAATTAAACGACCAGATTCTGAACCCGATCAAAGCCT
>NZ_BQXO01000039.1:0-736 GCF_045862785.1 Furfurilactobacillus curtus
AGCGGCGAGCGAACGGGGAAGAGCCCAAACCGGACTGCTTGCAGTTTGGGGTTGTAGGACTGAACATTTGAGTTACCAAGGACCTTGATAGTCGAAGACGTTGGGAAGCGTCGCCATAGGGTGTGAGAGCCACGTAGACGAAATCAAAATCCCTCAGTTCAGGATCCTGAGTACGGCGGAGCACGTGAAATTCCGTCGGAATTTGCGGGGACCATCCCGTAAGGCTAAATACTCCCTAGTGACCGATAGTGAACCAGTACCGTGAGGGAAAGGTGAAAAGCACCCCGGAAGGGGAGTGAAATAGTTCCTGAAACCGTGTGCCTACAAGTAGTTAGAGCCCGTTAATGGGTGATAGCGTGCCTTTTGTAGAATGAACCGGCGAGTTACGTTAGCATGCAAGGTTAAGGTGGAAAGACCGGAGCCGTAGCGAAAGCGAGTCTGAAATGGGCGATTGAGTATGTTGAAGTAGACCCGAAACCAGGTGACCTACCCATGTGCAGGTTGAAAGTGCGGTAATACGCACCGGAGGACCGAACCCGTGTCTGTTGAAAAAGGCTGGGATGACGTGTGGGTAGCGGTGAAATTCCAAACGAACTTGGAGATAGCTGGTTCTCTCCGAAATAGCTTTAGGGCTAGCCTCGGATTAGAGCATCATGGAGGTAGAGCACTGTTTGAACTAGGGGCCCGTCATGGGTTACTGAATTCAGATAAACTCCGAATGCCATTGCTGTGTTAT
>NZ_BQXO01000040.1:0-713 GCF_045862785.1 Furfurilactobacillus curtus
GCTGGTATGGGTGCCATGAGAATGTTTCAAAATTATTTCCGTAACCACTAGGAGGAAAAATAGTTATGAAGAGAATCGCACACTGGTTATTGGAAAAAGCCAAAAAAGATATGCGAACCGATCCTTTTACAACACCTTCACGGCGGACTAAGTTGTCTTACTATTTTGATAACTTATTTAGCATGGTCTTCTATATAATGGGAATTTACCTCATGTTAATGGATTTATACCAAGAGCTTTTCACGGCGAACCATACCGATTTTTTAGGAACTGCGCTAATGGCCTTAGTTTTACTGCTGGGTGGCTTATTATTCCGTTGGTCAGCCTATGCAGATCTCAAAGCCATCAACCGGTATCAACATTATTTGAAGCAACAATCGATAGAGCAACAACAAGAATTGCGCCGTGAAACTTGGTTGAAAGCGGCTGAACAAGGTAAAACAGAATTAGATCAAAAACTTAATCACAAGGAGTGAACGAACATGACCACTGTTATCTTAGCTGAAAAACCCAGTCAAGCCCGTTCATACGTCCAAGCCTTTCAAAAGAGCACAAAAAAACAGGGTTACTATACGGTTAGTGACCCTGTTTTGCCCGAGAATACGCTTGTGACGTATGGTCTCGGACATTTAGTTGAACTGGCCACACCGGATAAATACGATCAGAAATACCAGCAATGGGCCCTATCTAATTTACCGATCTTTCCCGATAAA
>NZ_BQXO01000041.1:0-684 GCF_045862785.1 Furfurilactobacillus curtus
GAGTACCTTGGGTGAAGGTGTTGATGACACGCTACAGTTCTTAGAACCGACGATTCCCGTCAATATGACGGCTTATCTCAATGGTCTCAAGCGTCGGTATCTTGCGTTACAAAAAGATCACTCGGAGCAACAGTTCAAAATCCAGCTCATAGCCAGTTATTTGGACCACTTTACTAAAGTCCAGGAATCCAAAAACATGACAACTAAGCAACACCTGCTAATCGTTAAGGTACCGATTAAAGACAAGAGCGTTAAAAGCTTAAACTTAGCCGTCACTCATTTAGACGAAAAGATCGAACAGGTTAAACGAGACATTGAAAATGCGTTAACGGATTTTGATGTGACGGCCAAAGTTTTGACTAGTCAGGAAGTCCAAGAGATTTTAAAGAACTTAATCAATGTCAATGGATAGGAGGCAACAGGATGAGTTTTGGTGATAAGGTCATTGATTTATTTATACCAACTAAAAAAGAAAGCCATCAAGGCGACAGCGACCAAACGGGTAGTAAGCCCAAAGCGGAGGTTGAAGACTTTACCAAGCTGATTGATCGCGATAGCTTGCATTCACTATTCCCGTTTAGCTGGGAACAGTACCCCACCTCCGTCCAGTCGGGCGAGAATTTTATTCGGGTGTTAGCGATTGCTGACTATCCCAAGCGGGTGTATGGCAACTGGTTGTCAGAA
>NZ_BQXO01000042.1:0-676 GCF_045862785.1 Furfurilactobacillus curtus
GCATTGTGATGACAATTCTAAAAGAGGCAGATGAAAGTACCGATGTTACTTGGGCTAATATCATCATGGACGGGATTAAATCAGCGGCCGTGATCCCGGTCTTCGTGTTCTTACGGGGCTTTATTCAAGGTTCAATTACCTTGCCCCTGCTAAAGTATATGTTTAGTTCTGATCAGCAGTTCACTGCTGAATCAATTACCGGCATGAATAAAGTTCCTGGGTTAAAAGATGTTGGTATTTCGCTACCTTTACAGATTTTATTTCTGCTAATCTTCACTGTCGTAACCGTCGTGTTCTTTATCAAAATGTGTGTGTTTGTGGCTGATATGGCGTGGTATAACCTGACAATTCCTTTAGCTGCAATGAGCATGGCGACTGAAAGCTTTGATTATAGTGGTACGTGGTGGAAGAAGTATATTTATTACAATGCCTCCATTATTAGCCAGGTGCTTTGTATGTCATTATCAGTATGGTGTTTCACTAATATGGCTAAATACGGGTTTATTGCTTTTATTGCTTCAATCGGATTCGGTTTTCTGGTGGTCAAAACACCTGCCGCCGTTAAAGACTTTTGGGCTTCAACCGGTGTGACTAAAAGTGCTGGTATGGGTGCCATGAGAATGTTTCAAAATTATTTTCGTAACCACTAGGAGGAAAAATAGTTATGAAGAAAATC
>NZ_BQXO01000043.1:0-670 GCF_045862785.1 Furfurilactobacillus curtus
CTTACGTCAACAGTGGCGTTTTGAAATATAGCCGCTTAAAAGAGATTAAAGACGATCAGTGGCCGACCTTATCCAATGTTTATGACGAGTTGGAAAAACTGGCAGATAAGGACGCCGACAAATTCAATCGGGTCAAAGACTTCTACTACATCTTAGGCAGTTATACCCATGGTTCTAACAGTTTATTTGACGGCCATACCAACGTTAACTTAAAAGGGAAAATCATTTCCTTTGATTTAAAACCGCTACAAAGTGAGCAGGAAGTCCAATCAGCGGCTTATCTGAATACTTTTCAATACNTGTGGGACGAAATTACCAAAGATCGGCATAGCCGCAAGAAATTGTTTGTTGATGAATTTCACTTTTTGACCTTGCATAAAGCGGCCGCCACCTTTTTCCATCAAGCATACAAACGGTTTAGAAAATACAATGCCGGGGCCATTGCCGGAACGCAGCAAATTCAAGACGTGATTGAAGGCACAACGGATACCGGGCAGAACATTGGGGAAGCCATTATTGGGAACTCCTACACCAAAGTGTTCTTTGGTCTTGACGGTAAAGGCGTTGATGATGTGATTACCAAATTGCGTATGACGTTCTCGGATAAAGAAAAGAAGCTACTAGAACGTCGTAGACAAAGCGAAGCCCTGATGATCTATGGTAGTCAACG
>NZ_BQXO01000044.1:0-670 GCF_045862785.1 Furfurilactobacillus curtus
CCAACACAGGTAATTCGAACTCAGGTTCAAACAACACCGGCGACAGCAACACCGGTAACTCGAACTCCGGCTCGAATAACACTGGTAACAACAACACTGGGAACTCCAACAGTGGCTCGAATAACACTGGTAACAACAACACCGGGAACTCAAACAGTGGTAATACGAACAGTGGTTCGAACAATACTGGTGACAGCAACACCGGTAACTCGAACTCCGGCTCGAATAACACCGGTGATAGCAACACTGGGAACAGTAACTCTGGCTCGAATAACACTGGTGACAGCAACACAGGTAACTCGAACAGTGGTTCGAACAACACTGGTGACAGTAATACTGGGAACAGTAACTCTGGCTCGAATAACACTGGTGATTCCAACACAGGTAATTCGAACTCAGGTTCAAACAACACTGGTAACAACAACACTGGTGACAGTAATACTGGGAACAGTAACAGCGGCTCGAATAACACTGGTGATAGCAACACAGGTAATTCGAACAGTGGTTCGAACAATACTGGTGATAGCAACACCGGTAACTCGAACTCAGGTTCAAATAACACTGGTGACAGCAACACGGGTAACTCGAACAGTGGCTCTAATAACACTGGTGATTCCAACACTGGGAATTCGAACTCGGGTTCAAACAACACCGGTGACAGCAATACTGG
>NZ_BQXO01000045.1:0-630 GCF_045862785.1 Furfurilactobacillus curtus
TCGCTGCTCGTTGTACCATCCATTGTAGCACGTGTGTAGCCCAGGACATAAGGGGCATGATGATTTGACGTCGTCCCCACCTTCCTCCGGTTTGTCACCGGCAGTCTCATTAGAGTGCCCAACTTAATGCTGGCAACTAATCATAAGGGTTGCGCTCGTTGCGGGACTTAACCCAACATCTCACGACACGAGCTGACGACAACCATGCACCACCTGTCTTTCCGTCCCCGAAGGGAACGTCTTATCTCTAAGATTAGCAGAAGATGTCAAGCCCTGGTAAGGTTCTTCGCGTAGCTTCGAATTAAACCACATGCTCCACCGCTTGTGCGGGTCCCCGTCAATTCCTTTGAGTTTCAACCTTGCGGTCGTACTCCCCAGGCGGAATGCTTATTGCGTTAGCTGCGGCACTAAGGGGCGGAAACCCCCTAACACCTAGCATTCATCGTTTACGGCATGGACTACCAGGGTATCTAATCCTGTTTGCTACCCATGCTTTCGAGCCTCAGCGTCAGTTACAGGCCAGGTAGCCGCCTTCGCCACTGGTGTTCTTCCATATATCTACGCATTCCACCGCTACACATGGAGTTCCACTACCCTCTTCTGCACTCACGTTGCCCAGTTTCCGATGCC
>NZ_BQXO01000046.1:0-625 GCF_045862785.1 Furfurilactobacillus curtus
TACTTAATGAAACCGAACAGCAAGACGTCTTTGAGGACTATGGCGCGTTTCTGATGAGTACCTTGGGGGAAGGTGTTGATGACACGCTACAGTTCTTAGAACCGACGATTCCCGTCAATATGACGGCTTATCTCAATGGTCTCAAGCGTCGGTATCTTGCGTTACAAAAAGATCACTCGGAGCAACAGTTCAAAATCCAGCTCATAGCCAGTTGTTTGGACCACTTTACTAAAGTCCAGGAATCCAAAAACATGACAACTAAGCAACACCTGCTAATCGTTAAGGTACCGATTAAAGACAAGAGCGGTAAAAGCTTAAACTTAGCCGTCACTCATTTAGACGAAAAGATCGAACAGGTTAAACGAGACATTGAAAATGCGTTAACGGATTTTGATGTGACGGCCAAAGTTTTGACTAGGCAGGAAGTCCAAGAGATTTTAAAGAACTTAATCAATTTCAATGGATAGGAGGCAACAGGATGAGTTTTGGTGATAAGGTCATTGATTTATTTATGCCAACTAAAAAAGAAAGACATCAAGGCGATAGCGGACAAACGGGTAGTAATCCTAAACCGGAGGTTGAAGACTTTACCAAGCTGATTGATCGCGATAGCTTGCATTCACTA
>NZ_BQXO01000047.1:0-625 GCF_045862785.1 Furfurilactobacillus curtus
TATATGCGAAGAACACAGACTATCTAAGAAAGCAGCAATTACGTGGCTTAAAAGAGACCGAGTGGGAAATGACGAAAAAGCAACGGCAACACCAAACCCAGAACCGGCATGAAGATGGGGGCATGCACTTGTAATCTAAATGTAATAATTAAATGTACACAATGAGTACATTTAGTGTATAATAGAGCCATAGATTAAAGAAAGGAGGGTAAAAGATGTGTCAAAAGAAGAATGGTATAACCTTGGCCAAGCTAGCCAAAAGTTAGGCCGCAGTCGTTCTTAGGTAAGTTTATGGCTACGCCGTCATAAGGGCGAAGTACCCGAAAATATGATTTTGGAGGGTGGCAAAAGCAAACTAATATCAGCACAAGGAATTGAATGGATCAGAGATCGCATAAAAAAAGAGGGCGTCCTCGTCAGCAATAAAGGTGCTAACGGGGATCAGCACCTAGAAATACGCCTTCTAGGTGTCACCCTCCTAATAATCCATTTTACAGGGCGGGTTAGGGGCACGTCCAGAGAACAATTATTCCGATTGATTTAAAGACTTGTGGTCAGAAGTCAAGTAGGTGGTGCGTAAAATATTGATAGTTCTAATTGTGAGGAGAGTATACTTCCCCCAGCC
>NZ_BQXO01000048.1:0-622 GCF_045862785.1 Furfurilactobacillus curtus
TAGCTAGTTGGTAAGGTAACGGCTTACCAAGGCGATGATGCATAGCCGAGCTGAGAGGCTGATCGGCCACATTGGGCCTGAGACACGGCCCAGACTCCTACGGGAGGCAGCAGTAGGGAATCTTCCACAATGGGCGAAAGCCTGATGGAGCAACGCCGCGTGAGTGAAGAAGGGTTTCGGCTCGTAAAACTCTGTTGTTAAAGAAGAACGAATCTGAGAGTAACTGCTCAGATTGTGACGGTATTTAACCAGAAAGCCACGGCTAACTACGTGCCAGCAGCCGCGGTAATACGTAGGTGGCAAGCGTTATCCGGATTTATTGGGCGTAAAGGGAGTGCAGGCGGTTACTTAAGTCTGATGTGAAAGCCTTCGGCTTAACCGGAGAAGGGCATCGGAAACTGGGCAACTTGAGTGCAGAAGAGGGTAGTGGAACTCCATGTGTAGCGGTGGAATGCGTAGATATATGGAAGAACACCAGTGGCGAAGGCGGCTATCTGGTCTGTAACTGACGCTGAGGCTCGAAAGCATGGGTAGCAAACAGGATTAGATACCCTGGTAGTCCATGCCGTACACGATGAATGCTAGGTGTTAGGGGGTTTCCGCCCCTTAGTGCCGCAGCTAA
>NZ_BQXO01000049.1:0-612 GCF_045862785.1 Furfurilactobacillus curtus
GCATTGATTAAACTGTCGCTATCACCGGTCACTAGATAATCGATGCCTTGAGTTAATTCAGGCACCGTCAGACCGGTTGGTAAGGTAACCGTCGCGGCATTGATAATCGCGTTCCCATCGTAAACTTTACTGCCACCTTGTAGGGTGACATCAGTCACTGCGGCTGGTGTGATCTTGTAGGTTGTAGTCACCTCACTGGCGGTGATCCCCGTAAAGTCATAGTTAGGATTCTGTGCTTCTAACTTTGCCAAACCTTCTGTTGTCAGCGTCACCGTGTATGATCCAACATTCGTCAGCTCGGAATCTGAACCACTAACGGTGTAATCCGTCCCTTGACTCAAGCCAGTCGTCACTAGTCCATTTGGCATGGTGGTCACTGCCGTGACGGCTGCCGTAATTGGTTGCCCATCGTAAACTTTACTGCCACCTTGCAGGGTGACATCAGTCACTGCGGCTGGTGTGATCTTGTAGGTTGTAGTCACCTCACTGGCGGTGATCCCCGTAAAGTCATAGTTAGGATGCTGTGCTTCTAGCTTTGCCAAACCTTCTTTTGTCAGCGTCACCGTGTATGATCCAACATTCGTCAGCTCGGAATCTGAACCACTAACGGTG
>NZ_BQXO01000050.1:0-590 GCF_045862785.1 Furfurilactobacillus curtus
TTTTCGGCGGGACTTCCTTTTTCTGTTTATGTTATAGCATGACCTTTAAAAACTGGCTAACGCTTTAAACTTTGATCCAGTTCGGATTTGGGTTGTTTGATCTCCGGATTCTGTTCAGCAAATGTTTTCAGTTGTTTTTGAGTTCGATCACTAATTTCTTGGTGCACATCGTTTAACTGATTTTTTAATTGCGCTTTTTGTTGTGGACTAGTTGTTTGTTGAATTTGTTGTTGCAAGCCTTGATAGGACTTATTAAGATCCTGGGCTGATAGCTTTTTTAGATCATGTGTAGGCTCTTTTGGGGCTTCTTGTAAGCCTAATTGTTTGGTTAAGCCATCGCTAAGTTCAATCACTTTGTTGCTCACTTGTTGGATCTCACTTAAAGCGCTATGGATTACGGCTTTATCTTTGGCCCAGGTGGCCACGTAACCGAGTGAGTAGTTGCTGGTATCAACGCCAATATTTTGCATGGCAATATATGCGACCGCTTCGGCTTGCGTTTCTTGATAGGCTCGCGGGCGATCTTTAAAGGCTGATTTTAGGCCGTGTAGCTGGCTATGCGCATATTCGTGATATAACGTCTTTAGTTT
>NZ_BQXO01000051.1:0-590 GCF_045862785.1 Furfurilactobacillus curtus
ACACTGGTAACTCGAACTCCGGTTCAAACAACACTGGTGACAGCAATACTGGTAACTCGAACAGTGGCTCGAACAACACTGGTGACAGCAACACAGGTAATTCAAACTCCGGCTCGAATAACACTGGTGATAGCAATACCGGTAACTCGAACTCTGGTTCAAACAACACCGGTGACAGCAATACAGGTAACTCGAACAGTGGTTCGAACAACACCGGTGACAGCAACACTGGGAACAGTAACAGTGGTTCAAATAACACCGGTGACAGCAATACCGGTAACTCGAACTCTGGCTCGAATAACACTGGTGATAGCAACACTGGGAACAGCAACTCTGGCTCGAATAACACCGGTGACAGCAACACCGGTAACTCGAACTCTGGTTCAAACAACACCGGTGACAGCAACACAGGTAATTCGAACTCTGGCTCGAATAACACCGGTGACAGCAACACCGGTAACTCGAACTCTGGTTCAAACAACACCGGTGATTCCAACACTGGGAACAGTAACTGCGGTTCAAACAACACTGGTGATAGCAATACCGGTAACTCGAACTCTGGTTCAAACAACACCGGTGACAGCAATACC
>NZ_BQXO01000052.1:0-575 GCF_045862785.1 Furfurilactobacillus curtus
AGTATCGTTGCTTGCCATGGATCAAGGTTGGTACTGACGTTAATTGATATTTTTGAATGTAATGCCGATTCTGCGATTGATTCATATTAATCAAAATGATGTTGTGACTGATAACGTTATGCCAATAAATCCGATGGAAAATAGATTGACAATCCGAGCAATCATCACGGTAAAAGAACAGAACTTTATCAGAATGCTTAGCCAGCGTCACGATTGGTCGATGCTTTTCTACGTGGTTGACATATTGATGACCAGCAAACCCGCTAACGGCTGAAACCACCACGATTACCGCTAGGGCTTTGCCAACGCGTTTAATTAAGGTCACTGGCTTTAAAGCTACTACCTAAATTTTGGACTGCGGTGATTCGATCCGTGGTGGTATCGAAAGTCACTTGATAAAGTACCGTCGCCTTTTGCCAGTCGTTGTCGCCACTCTTACTTTCATAACTAACGACGGCCAAGCCTTTCATATCTTGGCCCTGCTTACTTTGTGTATACAGGTTCAGCTGATCTAATTTGGCTGAAACACTATTGCTATCACCATACGTGCCCTTATGTGAAAAGTATTGCTGATA
>NZ_BQXO01000053.1:0-569 GCF_045862785.1 Furfurilactobacillus curtus
ACTCCGGCTCGAATAACACTGGTGATAGCAATACCGGTAACTCGAACTCTGGTTCAAACAACACCGGTGACAGCAATACAGGTAACTCGAACAGTGGTTCGAACAACACCGGTGACAGCAACACTGGGAACAGTAACAGTGGTTCAAACAACACCGGTGACAGCAACACCGGTAACTCGAACTCTGGATCAAACAACACTGGTGATAGCAACACAGGTAATTCAAACTCTGGCTCGAACAACACCGGTGACAACAATACCGGTAACTCAAACAGTGGTAATTCGAACAGTGGTTCGAACAACACCGGTGACAGTAACACTGGTAACTCGAACTCCGGTTCAAACAACACTGGTGACAGCAACACCGGTAACTCGAACTCTGGTTCAAACAACACCGGTGACAGCAACACCGGTAATTCGAACTCTGGCTCGAATAACACCGGTGACAGCAACACCGGTAACTCGAACTCTGGTTCAAACAACACTGGTGATAGCAACACAGGTAATTCAAACTCCGGCTCAAATAACACTGGTGACAGCAACACAGGTAATTCGAACTCTGGTTCAAAC
>NZ_BQXO01000054.1:0-568 GCF_045862785.1 Furfurilactobacillus curtus
GATATTAATACAGCCAAGCATTTTAGTGTTTTTATATTATTGGAATATTTACTGGTATCTTCTATCGCCTACTGGTTTCAACCAAAAGCTGGTAAAATATACAAGACCAAATAAAGTTGCCGATAGGTAAGCGCTATGCTAGACTAAGATTAATTTAACAACCGAATAAAGAGATCAAGCTAAACAGAAAAATCCCCGATTCTCGAGGAATCAGGGATTTTGGATTTAGCAAGTAGCTAATAGAGAGCTACTTAGATTCAGACAATTTAGACCGCCAAGTTAAAATCGTCTGAACATTGTTCTTAATTTGTAGGTTAATTATACCGCAAACCAGTCCTATGGGACAAGTGAAGGATAGTTAAAAACAAATTAAATCCAATGGACTAAGTAGCTAACCAATGCTATTTAGTCCATTTTTGTTGTTAGAAATTAAAAAAAGTTGCCGTATAGGCAACCCAGAATAGACACATGCCGGTGAATTTACCAAGCCGATCACGTCCAATGTTCGCTTTGTAATTCAGTTAAAGCATACCAGATTTGTATTTTAAAACAAGTCAGATGTTTTAGC
>NZ_BQXO01000055.1:0-108 GCF_045862785.1 Furfurilactobacillus curtus
GAACTGCGGTTGTGAGTTTAGCGAATAACAATTACTTGTTAAAAAACTCAAAAAACGCGGTGTTCTCGGTTTTTAATAAAAAGAATCAAGATTCAGTTTTCAATGTGC
>NZ_BQXO01000055.1:172-554 GCF_045862785.1 Furfurilactobacillus curtus
AGCAAGTGCTGCTCTCCCATCTGAGCTAATCCCCCATAGGTCATCACATGACTAAGCTTGAGAGTAAATCCCTCAAAACTGAACAACGTTTCCACTAATGTGTAAGGTTCCGATTTATTTCCTTAGAAAGGAGGTGATCCAGCCGCAGGTTCTCCTACGGCTACCTTGTTACGACTTCACCCTAATCATCTGTCCCACCTTAGGCGGCTGGATCCTAAAAGGTTACCCCACCGACTTTGGGTGTTACAAACTCTCATGGTGTGACGGGCGGTGTGTACAAGACCCGGGAACGTATTCACCGCGGCATGCTGATCCGCGATTACTAGCGATTCCGACTTCGTGTAGGCGAGCTGCAGCCTACAGTCCGAACTGAGAATGGCTT
>NZ_BQXO01000056.1:0-549 GCF_045862785.1 Furfurilactobacillus curtus
GTGTTGCAAGAAAACGATGTGGAAGCCGAGGAAAAGGGTGCGGATAGTCCGCTAGATACCTTGTTTCTTGATCTAACTATGACTGATCCAGCGAGACGCGCTTATGAGTTAGGTTTCAAAAAGGCTAAAGGAGAAATGAAAGCCAGCATTATTGAAAGCCTGTTGGCGACCATTTCGAAGTTTGTTGACAAAGAAGTGGCCAATTTTACCAGCTTTTCAGACTTTGATTTAAAAGAGATTGGCAAAGCCAAAGTAGTACTGTATGTGATTATTCCGGTCATGGATAATACCTATGAAAGCTTCATCAATCTGTTTTTCTCACAATTATTTGATGAATTATACAAATTAGCCGCCGATCATCACGCTAAATTGCCCCACCAAGTCGACTTTATCCTTGATGAATTTGTCAATTTAGGTAAATTCCCAAAGTATGAAGAATTTTTAGCAACGTGTCGAGGGTACGGCATTGGTGTCACCACCATTTGTCAAACCTTAACCCAGCTACAAGCCTTGTATGGCAAGGATAAGGCCGAGAGTATCTTAGGTAAT
>NZ_BQXO01000057.1:0-379 GCF_045862785.1 Furfurilactobacillus curtus
CCCAAGTTGAGCTGGCAATCCTTGATGATGTCGTTAAACAAGCTTACGTCAACAGTGGCGTTTTGAAATATAGCCGCTTAAAAGAGATTAAAGACGAGCAGTGGCCGACCTTATCCAATGTTTATGACGAGTTGGAAAAACTGGCAGATAAGGACGCCGACAAATTCAATCGGGTCAAAGACTTCTACTACATCTTAGGCAGTTATACACATGGTTCTAACAGTTTATTTGACGGCCATACCAACGTTAACTTAAAAGGGAAAATCATTTCCTTTGATTTAAAACCGCTACAAAGTGAGCAGGAAGTCCAATCAGCGGCTTATCTGAATACTTTTCAATACCTGTGGGACGAAATTACCAAAGATCGGCATAGCCGCAA
>NZ_BQXO01000057.1:409-547 GCF_045862785.1 Furfurilactobacillus curtus
GACCTTGCATAAAGCGGCCGCCACCTTTTTCCATCAAGCATACAAACGGTTTAGAAAATACAATGCCGAGGCCATTGCCGGAACGCAGCAAATTCAAGACGTGATTGAAGGCACAACGGATACCGGGCAGAACATTGG
>NZ_BQXO01000058.1:0-534 GCF_045862785.1 Furfurilactobacillus curtus
GAACCGGCATGAAGATGGGGGCATGCACTTGTAATCTAAACGTAATAATTAAATGTACACAATGAGTACATTTAGTGTATAATAGAGCCATAGATTAAAGAAAGGAGGGTAAAAGATGTGTCAAAAGAAGAATGGTATAACCTTGGCCAAGCTAGCCAAAAGTTAGGCCGCAGTCGTTCTTATGTAAGTTTATGGCTACGCCGTCATAAGGGCGAAGTACCCGAAAATATGATTTTGGAGGGTGGCAAAAGCAAACTAATATCAGCACAAGGAATTGAATGGATCAGAGATCGCATAAAAAAAGAGGGCGTCCTCGTCAGCAATAAAGGTGCTAACGGGGATCAGCACCTAGAAATACGCCTTCTAGGTGTCACCCTCCTAATAATCCATTTTACAGGGCGGGTTAGGAGAACGTCCAGAGAACAATTATTCCGATTGATTTAAAGACTTGTGGTCAGAAGTCAAGTAGGTGGTGCGTAAAATATTGATAGTTCTAATTGTGAGGAGAATATACTTCCCCCAGCCCAGTGAAGT
>NZ_BQXO01000059.1:0-130 GCF_045862785.1 Furfurilactobacillus curtus
TTCCTTTAGCTGCAATGAGCATGGCGACCGAAAGCTTTGATTACAGTTGCACGTGGTGGAAGAAGTACATTTATTACAATGCTTCTATTATTAGCCAGGTGCTTTGTATGTCACTATCAGTATGGTGTTT
>NZ_BQXO01000059.1:139-529 GCF_045862785.1 Furfurilactobacillus curtus
GGCTAAATACGGGTTTATTGCTTTTATTTCTTCAATCGGATTCGGTTTTCTGGTGGTCAAAACACCTGACGCCGTTAAAGACTTTTGGGCTTCAACCGGTGTGACTAAGAGTGCTGGTGTGGGTGCCATGAGAATGTTTCAAAATTATTTCCGTAACCACTAGGAGGAAAAATAGTTATGAAGAAAATCGCACACTGGTTATTGGAAACAGCCAAAAAAGATATGCGAACCGATCCTTTTACAACACCTTCACGGCGGACTAAGTTGTCTTACTATTTTGATAACTTATTTAGCATGGTCTTCTATATAATGGGAATTTACCTCATGTTAATGGATTTATACCAAGAGCTTTTCACGGCGAACCATACCGATTTTGTAGGAACTGCACTA
>NZ_BQXO01000060.1:0-526 GCF_045862785.1 Furfurilactobacillus curtus
TTGTCAATAATTGCAGTACGTACAAAAGTTACCTGTTGGGGCACTGCGGTAGCGACTGAATGACCTGTCTGTCGATCCAAATAGTTAATCGTACGAGTCACAGTTTTGCTTAAATCCGCCTGATCCGTTCCTGCTGGCCATTTTGGCCCATTTGGCTCATTCGGATTAATTGGTTGACCAGGCTGACCTGGGGTAGTTGGCGTTACCGGCAGTGTTGCGTGGTCATAATAAACATTCACAATCATGGCCGGATCACCACTGTAGCTATTCGTTAGTGTCAATGCATTCACACTTTGTGGATCAGCGGCCTGATAGCCATCAGCAACGAGATCCGGTGAAACTACCGTGGCTAATTGGTTAGATCCTTCGATCCGCCAAGCTTCATCTGCATCGGACGTATCGACTTGGCCGTCACCAGTGGTGTCATAACCTAACAACGCACCAGTTACCTTGTCAATAATTGCAGTACGTACAAAAGTTACCTGTTGGGTCACTGCGGTAGCGACTGAATGACCCGTCTGTCGAT
>NZ_BQXO01000061.1:0-516 GCF_045862785.1 Furfurilactobacillus curtus
GTACTCCCCAGGCGGAATGCTTATTGCGTTAGCTGCGGCACTAAGGGGCGGGAACCCCCTAACACCTAGCATTCATCGTTTACGGCATGGACTACCAGGGTATCTAATCCTGTTTGCTACCCATGCTTTCGAGCCTCAGCGTCAGTTACAGACCAGGTAGCCGCCTTCGCCACTGGTGTTCTTCCATATATCTACGCATTCCACCGCTACACATGGAGTTCCACTACCCTCTTCTGCACTCAAGTTACCCAGTTTCCGATGCCCTTCTCCGGTTAAGCCGAAGGCTTTCACATCAGACTTAAGCAACCGCCTGCACTCCCTTTACGCCCAATAAATCCGGATAACGCTTGCCACCTACGTATTACCGCGGCTGCTGGCACGTAGTTAGCCGTGGCTTTCTGCTTAAATACCGTCACAATCTGAACAGTTACTCTCAGATTCGTTCTTCTTTAACAACAGAGTTTTACGAGCCGAAACCCTTCTTCACTCACGCGGCGTTGCTCCATCAGGCTTTCG
>NZ_BQXO01000062.1:0-510 GCF_045862785.1 Furfurilactobacillus curtus
AGCCCGACAATGCTTTGAAACTAAAGACGTTATATCGCGAATATGCGCATAGCCAGCTACACGGCCTAAAATCAGCCTTTAAAGATCGCCCGCGAGCCTATCAAGAAACGCAAGCCGAAGCGGTCGCATATGTTGCCATGCAAAATATTGGCGTTGATACCAGCAACTACTCACTCGGTTACGTGGCCACCTGGGCCAAAGATAAAGCCGTAATCCATAGCGCTTTAAGTGAGATCCAACAAGTGAGCAACAAAGTGATTGAACTTAGCGATTGCTTAACCAAACAATTAGGCTTACAAGAAGCCCCAAAAGAGCCTGCACATGATCTAAAAAAGCTATCAGCCCAGGATCTTAATAAGTCCTATCAAGGCTTGCAACAACAAATTCAACAAACAACTAGTCCACAACAAAAAGCGCAATTAAAAAATCAGTTAAACGATGTGCACCAAGAACTTAGTGATCGAACTCAAAAACAACTGAAAACATTTGCTGAACAGAATCCGGAGATCA
>NZ_BQXO01000063.1:0-500 GCF_045862785.1 Furfurilactobacillus curtus
CAACACGGGTAAGTCGAACAGTGGCTCGAATAACACTGGTGATTCCAACACTGGGAATTCGAACTCGGGTTCAAACAACACCGGTGACAGCAATACTGGGAACAGTAACTCTGGCTCGAACAACACTGGTGACAACAACACCGGGAACTCAAACAGTGGTAATTCGAACAGTGGTTCGAACAATACTGGTGACAGCAATACGGGTAACTCGAACTCCGGCTCGAATAACACCGGTGACAGTAATACTGGGAACAGTAACAGCGGCTCGAATAACACTGGTAACAACAACACCGGGAACTCAAACAGTGGTAATTCGAACAGTGGTTCGAATAACACTGGTGACAGTAATACTGGGAACAGTAACAGCGGCTCGAATAACACTGGTGATAGCAACACAGGTAATTCGAACTCAGGTTCAAACAATACTGGTGATAGCAACACCGGTAACTCGAACTCAGGTTCAAATAACACTGGTGACAGCAACACAGGTAACTCGAACT
>NZ_BQXO01000064.1:0-500 GCF_045862785.1 Furfurilactobacillus curtus
TTCACTATCGGTCACTAGGGAGTATTTAGCCTTACGGGATGGTCCCCGCAAATTCCGACGGAATTTCACGTGCTCCGCCGTACTCAGGATCCTGAACTGAGGGACTTTGATTTCGTCTACGTGGCTCTCACACCCTATGGCGACGCTTCCCAACGTCTTCGACTATCAAGGTCCTTGGTAACTCAAATGTTCAGTCCTACAACCCCAAACTGCAAGCAGTCTGGTTTGGGCTCTTCCCCGTTCGCTCGCCGCTACTTAGGGAATCGATTTTTCTTTCTCTTCCTGTTGCTAATGAGATGTTTCAGTTCACAACGTCTACCTTCAACTAGAGTATGTATTCCCCTAGTGATAACCAGCGGTTAAACTGGCTGGGTTCCCCCATTCGGAAATCTCCGGATCAAAGCTTACTTACAGCTCCCCGAAGCATATCGGTGTTAGTCCCGTCCTTCATCGGCTCCTAGTGCCAAGGCATCCACCGTGCGCCCTTGTTAACTTAACCT
>NZ_BQXO01000065.1:0-492 GCF_045862785.1 Furfurilactobacillus curtus
AACAACACTGGTGACAGCAACACAGGTAATTCAAACTCCGGCTCAAATAACACTGGTGACAGCAACACAGGTAATTCGAACTCTGGTTCAAACAACACCGGTGACAACAACACTGGTAACTCAAACTCCGGTTCAAACAATACTGGTGACAGCAATACAGGTAATTCGAACAGTGGTTCGAACAACACCGGTGACAGCAACACTGGGAACAGTAACTCTGGCTCGAATAACACCGGTGACAGCAACACTGGTAACTCGAACTCCGGTTCAAACAACACTGGTGACAGCAACACTGGGAACAGTAACTCTGGCTCGAACAACACTGGTGACAGCAATACAGGTAACTCGAACAGTGGTTCGAACAACACCGGTGACAGTAACACTGGTAACTCGAACTCCGGTTCAAACAATACTGGTGACAGCAATACTGGTAACTCGAACAGTGGCTCGAACAACCCTGGTGACAGCAACACAGGTAATTCAAACTCCGGC
>NZ_BQXO01000066.1:0-466 GCF_045862785.1 Furfurilactobacillus curtus
CAACACCGGTGACAACAACACTGGTAACTCAAACTCCGGTTCAAACAATACTGGTGACAGCAATACAGGTAATTCGAACAGTGGTTCGAACAACACCGGTGACAGCAACACTGGGAACAGTAACTCTGGCTCGAACAACACTGGTGACAGCAATACTGGGAACAGTAACTCTGGCTCGAATAACACCGGTGACAGCAACACCGGTAATTCGAACTCTGGTTCAAACAACACTGGTGACAGCAATACAGGTAACTCGAACAGTGGTTCGAACAACACCGGTGACAGTAACACTGGTAATTCAAACTCCGGCTCGAATAACACTGGTGACAGCAATACAGGTAACTCGAACAGTGGCTCGAACAACACTGGTGACAGCAACACAGGTAATTCAAACTCCGGCTCGAATAACACTGGTGATAGCAACACCGGTAACTCGAACTCTGGTTCAAACAACACCGGTGACAGC
>NZ_BQXO01000067.1:0-461 GCF_045862785.1 Furfurilactobacillus curtus
GGGATTAAAAGCAAAGACGCAGTACATTAAAGATGAAAATGGCAAGCAACTTTTAACCAAAAGCGGGTTTCCAAAACAAAGAAAAATTTGGTTGGTTGATTGGGATAAAAAGGAAAAAATTAATGAGTGGCGGCATAATTGGGCAACAAGTGTTAATCAGTCTTTAGCACAAAAAAATATTCCGGATCGGATTAGTGAGAAATCTTTTGTCGATCAAGGAATAGATGATACCCCAACTCAGCATGAGGGAATCAATAGCAAACGACACGAACGAAAAGCATTTAATCAACAAGTTAGCGCACAAAGAAGCGCCCAAGCTAAATATCATAATCTTGACGAAAAGATTAGAAATCATGAACACTTTGACGCTTTAACTGACGAGCTATCATTCTCTGAAAAACACACAATTAGTCGTCTAAGTCAGCAATTGAAAACCTATGTCGATTTAGAACATTTAGATG
>NZ_BQXO01000068.1:0-459 GCF_045862785.1 Furfurilactobacillus curtus
AAAGTGCGGTAATACGCACCGGAGGACCGAACCCGTGTCTGTTGAAAAAGGCTGGGATGACGTGTGGGTAGCGGTGAAATTCCAAACGAACTTGGAGATAGCTGGTTCTCCCCGAAATAGCTTTAGGGCTAGCCTCGGATTAGAGCATCATGGAGGTAGAGCACTGTTTGAACTAGGGGCCCGTCATGGGGTACTGAATTCAGATAAACTCCGAATGCCATTGATGTGTTATCCGGGAGTCAGACGATGAGTGATAAGATCCACCGTCGAAAGGGGAACAGCCCAGATCACCAGTTAAGGTCCCAAAATATGTGCTAAGTGGAAAAGGATGTGGAGTTGCATAGACAACTAGGATGTTGGCTCAGAAGCAGCCACCATTTAAAGAGTGCGTAATAGCTCACTAGTCGAGTGATTCTGCGCCGAAAATGTACCGGGGCTAAGCACAGTACCGAAACTGTG
>NZ_BQXO01000069.1:0-458 GCF_045862785.1 Furfurilactobacillus curtus
TCTTTAACGGCGTCAGGGGTTTTGACCACCAGAAAACCGAATCCGATGGAAGCAATAAAAGCAATAAACCCGTATTTAGCCATATTAGTGAAACACCATACTGATAGTGACATACAAAGCACCTGGCTAATAATAGAAGCATTGTAATAAATGTACTTCTTCCACCACGTGCCACTGTAATCAAAGCTTTCGGTCGCCATGCTCATTGCAGCTAAAGGAATTGTCAGGTTATACCACGCCATATCAGCCACAAACACACACATTTTGATAAAGAACACGACGGTTACGACAGTGAAGATTAGCAGAAACAAAATCTGTAAGGGTAGCGAAATGCCAACATCTTTTAACCCAGGAACTTTATTCATGCCGGTAATTGATTTAGCAGTGAACTGCTGATCAGAACTAAACATATACTTTAGCAGGGGCAAGGTAATTGAACCTTGAATAAAGCCTTGTAA
>NZ_BQXO01000070.1:0-456 GCF_045862785.1 Furfurilactobacillus curtus
GTGACGCTGGCTAAGCATTCTGATAAAGTTCTGTTCTTTTACCGTGAGGATTGCTCGGATTGTCAATCTATTTTCCATCGGATTTATTGGCATAACGTTATCAGTCACAACATCATTTTGATTAATATGAATCAATCGCAGAATCGGCATTACATTCAAAAATATCAATTAACGTCAGTACCAACCTTGATCCATGGCAAGCAACGATACTCCGGTACCAACCAACAAAGGATTAAACAGATAGTAGGTGACTAGATGAAAGACAAATTATTAAACAGCGTTAAAGTCAGCTGGCCATATCTACTAACGCTAATCATTGGCTTGTATTTAGCGGAGATTTTNGCTGGATCAGTCATGGCCTTGTCGCACTATAAGCTAACTTTTGCGGATCATATGCCAACCGTATTAAAACAATTAGCCTTGCACCCCTGGCACTATTACAACTTGTATTTGGGT
>NZ_BQXO01000071.1:0-447 GCF_045862785.1 Furfurilactobacillus curtus
TTTCTCGATCACTGGCCCATTCTGGTGCATTTTGGGGGGTTAAAATAAAGCTTTCTGGAATTACCGATCGGGCATAGGAATATCGGCGACCTTCTTTATCATCAAATAATTTTTCACCACTTCGATAAGCCGCACTGGCAATCGCACTTCGTCCTTTTCCAGCACTAATATTACTAAAACTAATATGAAATATTGCCATGTTAGTCACCTCTTTACTTTGATTCTATGGGCTTGACTTTGTTGTCGCCATCGGCGACTTCTAATACAGGATTTTGGGGGTTAACATAACATAGGATTTATTCTATGTGTAAGTGCGCATTGACCTCGTTTCACTCGGCCTGCTGATTCCCCTAAATTTACTTATAGTGTATAACTTCCGCTTCGCTATTTCAACTTTCATCCTTTGACTTAACGTTCTCTGTATGATATAGTGTCGGTGATTATTTT
>NZ_BQXO01000072.1:0-431 GCF_045862785.1 Furfurilactobacillus curtus
AAACGACACGAACGAAAAGCATTTAATCAACAAGTTAGCGCACAAAGAAGCGCCCAAGCTAAATATCATAATCTTGGCGAAAAGATTAGAAATCATGAACACTTTGACGCTTTAACTGACGAGCTATCATTCTCTGAACAACACACAATTAGTCATCTAAGTCAGCAATTGAAAACCTATGTCGATTTAGAACATTTAGATGATAAACAGCGCATGCTGTTTAATTGGAAAAACAGCTTATTAATCAAACATGCCATTGGTGAAGATGTAACCAAGCAACTGCTGACTATTGACCAGCAAACGACATCACTAGCACAAGCTAACCAGTTGTTAAATAAAGTGGTGGAACGAGCAACGAAAAAGCTTTATCCGGAACTTAATTTTGAACAGACAACCGCAGCTGAACGACGGGAACTGATTAAAGAAACTAA
>NZ_BQXO01000073.1:0-422 GCF_045862785.1 Furfurilactobacillus curtus
GAATAACGCTGGTGATAGCAACACAGGTAATTCGAACTCAGGTTCAAAAAATACTGGTGATAGCAACACCGGTAACTCGAACTCAGGTTCAAATAACACTGGTGACAGCAACACGGGTAACTCGAACAGTGGCTCGAATAACACTGGTGATTCCAACACAGGTAATTCGAACTCGGGTTCAAACAACACCGGTGACAGCAATACTGGGAACAGTAACTCTGGCTCGAACAACACTGGTGACAACAACACCGGGAACAGTAACAGCGGCTCGAATAACACTGGTGATAGCAACACAGGTAATTCGAACTCAGGTTCAAACAATACTGGTGATAGCAACACCGGTAACTCGAACTCAGGTTCAAATAACACTGGTGACAGCAACACTGGGAACAGTAACTCTGGCTCGAATAACACTGGTGATT
>NZ_BQXO01000074.1:0-413 GCF_045862785.1 Furfurilactobacillus curtus
ATATAATCTCTTGCAGTCATAATCGTTCCCTCATTTCGTCAACTGGCCAGCTAACAACCACTCTCGTATGTAAAAGGTAGTGAATCACGGCTCTAGCCCGTCCAATATAATTGGAAAAAACCAACGTTTTTTCCAGCTATTCTTTTACCGTCAGACATTAAAAGACAACTTGATAATAACGGCATTTAGCCCTCATTAAATCTTGTCACGTCCGTAATCGAAAAAACGTTGGTTTTTTCCAATTATATTGGACGGGCTAGAGCCGTGATTCACTACCTTTTACATACGAGAGTGGTTGTTAGCTGGCCAGTTGACGAAATGAGGGAATGATTATGACTGCAAGAGATTATATTGGACGTTACTACGAGCTTGGTGCATTAGTAAAACAAGCGAATGTGATTGATTCCGGTGAT
>NZ_BQXO01000075.1:0-405 GCF_045862785.1 Furfurilactobacillus curtus
ACGACGCTCTTCCGATCTTGGCTTGAGTCAAGGGACGGATTACACCGTTAGTGGTTCAGATTCCGAGCTGACGAATGTTGGATTATACACGGTGACGCTGACAAAAGAAGGTTTGGCAAAGTTAGAAGCACAGAATCCTAACTATGACTTTACGGGGATCACCGCCAGTGAGGTGACTACAACCTGCAAGATCACACCAGCCGCAGTGACTGATGTCACCCTGCAAGGTGGCAGTAAAGTTTACGATGGGCAGCCAATTACGGCAGCCGTCACGGCAGTGACCACCATGCCAAATGGACTAGTGACGACTGGCTTGAGTCAAGGGACGGATTACACCGTTAGTGGTTCAGATTCCGAGCTGACGAATGTTGGATCATACACGGTGACGCTGACAAAAGAAGGTTT
>NZ_BQXO01000076.1:0-393 GCF_045862785.1 Furfurilactobacillus curtus
GACAACTAGGATGTTGGCTCAGAAGCAGCCACCATTTAAAGAGTGCGTAATAGCTCACTAGTCGAGTGATTCTGCGCCGAAAATGTACCGGGGCTAAGCACATTAGCGAAACTGTGGGTGCCACGTAAGTGGCGCGATAGGAGAGCGTTCTATGGGCGGAGAAGTCAGACCGTGAGGACTGGTGGAGCACATAGAAGTGAGAATGCCGGTATGAGTAGCGAAAGATCAGTGAGAATCTGATCCACCGAATGACTAAGGTTTCCTGGGGAAGGCTCGTCCACCCAGGGTTACTCGGGACCTAAGGCGAGGCCGAGAGGCGTAGTCGATGGCTAACAGGTTGAGATTTCTGTACTAGTTAAACGTGTTTGAACAATGGAGGGACGCAGAAGGCTA
>NZ_BQXO01000077.1:0-390 GCF_045862785.1 Furfurilactobacillus curtus
ATATGAATCAATCGCAGAATCGGCATTACATTCAAAAATATCAATTAACGTCAGTACCAACCTTGATCCATGGCAAGCAACGATACTCCGGTACCAACCAACAAAGGATTAAACAGATAGTAGGGGATTAGATGAAAGACAAATTATTAAACAGCGTTAAAGTCAGCTGGCCATATCTACTAACGCTAATCATTGGCTTGTATTTAGCGGAGATTTTGGCTGGATTAGTCATGGCCTTGTCGCACTATAAGCTAACTTTTGCGGATCATATGCCAGCCGTATTAAAACAATTAGCCTTACACCCCTGGCACTATTACAACTTGTATTTGGGTCAAAAGAACCCGGTATTAATTATCGTCAGTATTGCTGTGGTCCTATACACCATTTATT
>NZ_BQXO01000078.1:0-383 GCF_045862785.1 Furfurilactobacillus curtus
CGGTAACTCGAACAGTGGTTCGAACAACACCGGTGACAGCAACACTGGGAACAGTAACAGTGGTTCAAACAACACCGGTGACAGCAATACCGGTAACTCGAACTCTGGCTCGAACAACGCCGGTGACAACAATACCGGTAACTCAAACAGTGGTTCGAACAACACCGGTGACAGCAACACTGGGAACAGCAACTCTGGCTCGAATAACACTGGTGATAGCAACACTGGGAACAGCAACTCTGGCTCGAATAACACCGGTGACAGCAACACCGGTAACTCGAACTCTGGTTCAAACAACACCGGTGACAGCAACACCGGTAATTCGAACTCTGGCTCGAATAACACCGGTGACAGCAACACCGGTAACTCGAACTCTGGTTCAA
>NZ_BQXO01000079.1:0-380 GCF_045862785.1 Furfurilactobacillus curtus
ACAGTGGTAACTCGAACAGTGGATCGAATAACACTGGTGATAGCAACACTGGGAACAGTAACTCAGGTTCAAATAACACTGGTGACAGCAACACTGGGAACAGTAACTCTGGCTCGAATAACACTGGTGATTCCAACACAGGTAATTCGAACTCAGGTTCAAACAACACCGGCGACAGCAACACCGGTAACTCGAACTCCGGCTCGAATAACACTGGTGACAGCAACACAGGTAATTCGAACTCGGGTTCAAACAACACCGGTGACAGCAATACTGGGAACAGTAACTCTGGCTCGAATAACACTGGTGATTCCAACACAGGTAATTCGAACTCAGGTTCAAACAACACCGGCGCCAGCAACACCGGTAACTCGAACTCC
>NZ_BQXO01000080.1:0-378 GCF_045862785.1 Furfurilactobacillus curtus
AGCTACGTTAAATTCTTTTGCATACCGTGAGTTTGATTTACGATCGTTCTTTTCAACTTCATTCCATAATTGTTCTCGATCACTGGCCCATTCTGGTGCATTTCTGGGGGTTAAAATAAAGCTTTCTGGAATTACCGATCGGGCATATAAATATCGGCGACCTTCTTTATCATCAAATAATTTTTCACCACTTCGATAAGCCGCACTGGCAATCGCACTTCGTCCTTTACCAGCACTAATATTACTAAAACTCATATGAAATATTGCCATGTTAGTCACCTCTTTACTTTGATTCTATGGGCTTGACTTTGTTGTCGCCATCGGCGACTTCTAATACAGGATTTTGGGGTTATTACAACATAGAATTCATTCTATGTG
>NZ_BQXO01000081.1:0-363 GCF_045862785.1 Furfurilactobacillus curtus
TCGCCCGACTGGACGTAGGTGGGGTACTGTTCCCAGCTAAACGGGAATAGTGAATGCAAGCTATCGCGATCAATCAGCTTGGTAAAGTCTTCAACCTCCGGTTTAGGGTTACTACCCGTTTGGCCGCTATCGCCTTGATGTCTTTCTTTTTTAGTTGGCATAAATAAATCAATGACCTTATCACCAAAACTCATCCTGTTGCCTCCTATCCATTGAAACTGATTAAGTTCTTTAAAATCTCTTGGACTTCCTGACTAGTCAAAACTTTGGCCGTCACATCAAAATCCGTTAACGCATTTTCAATGTCTCGTTTAACCTGTTCGATCTTTTCGTCTAAATGAGTGACGGCTAAGTTTAAGCTTT
>NZ_BQXO01000082.1:0-361 GCF_045862785.1 Furfurilactobacillus curtus
CAGCCAGCAATTAACCAAAACTAATCAACAAAAGCAGTTATTGAGCGCTCAAATTGACAGTTATAAGACCTACCAAAATAATAAAGATAAAAGTCAGGCTGAACTTAGCTTTAATACGGTGGTCACCAAGTTCTTTGAGGTCATGAATAACTTCAAGCCCAAGACCTACGGTCAGCGTAAAGATGGCGTGAAAGACTTGATTTCCGACAAGCTATATCAGCAATACTTTTCAAATAAGGGCACGTATGGTGATAGCAATAGTGTTTCAGCCAAATTAGATCAGCTGAACCTGTATACACAAAGTAAGCAGGGCCAAGATATGAAAGGCTTGGCCGTCGTTAGTTATGAAACTAAGAGTGGC
>NZ_BQXO01000083.1:0-361 GCF_045862785.1 Furfurilactobacillus curtus
ATGGATCACCGCTTTATCTTTGGCCAAGGTAGCCACGTAACCGAGTGAGTAGTTGCTGGTATCAACGCCAATATTTTGCATGGCAACATACGCAACCGCTTCGGCTTGGGTTTCCTGATAGGCTCGGGGCCGATCTTTAAAAGCTGATTTTAAGCCGTGTAGCTGGCTATGCGCATATTCGTGGTATAACGTCTTTAGTTTCAAAGCATTGTCGGGCTCATCGCCACCAATGACGATTTCATTAGTGCTGGGTTGAAAATACCCCTTAGCCCCATTTAGCGTCGCTAAAGGCACTTCACTGACTTTAAGGTCGGTTTGCTGGTTTAAATAATCTTTGAACGCGTTATATAAGCTTGTCACA
>NZ_BQXO01000084.1:0-355 GCF_045862785.1 Furfurilactobacillus curtus
ATAATGGAGGACATATTAATGAAAAAATATTGGAAATATATAATCGCTGTGATGACAGTGTTGCTGATTGTTGTTGGTCTTACCGCTTGTGGAAAGTCTACAGCACAGGATTTGCAAAGTAATAAATGGTATCTCAACCAAAAAGGACAAAGCTACAAAACCCAATTTAATAAAAAAACAATGATTATTGAAAGCCCCTTGATGAATGTAAATGCCAATTATTCAGTCGGTAATACTTCTGGTAAAGAATATTTAAAAGTAAATACTGATGATGAGAAGAATCAAAAATTTGAATTAACTCAAATTAGCGATGGTTATAAAGCTAAAGCAATAAATAAAACTGCCAAAGCAGATG
>NZ_BQXO01000085.1:0-350 GCF_045862785.1 Furfurilactobacillus curtus
GACGGATTAGGAAGCTTTGAATTGCAAAAAAGGAAGTGATAGATATGTTTGTTTTAGGTGATATTTCAGGACTGGTTCAGGGAGCGATTGCTAAGTTTTTTGAATGGGCACTGTATGGTTTGTTGGACGGCTTATTCAACATCTGCAAGGCCATTATTGACCAAGCCAATCAAAGCTTGCCAGTTGTTAAAACGTGGTATGCCATCTTCCTGTCCTTTGCGACATCGTTAGTCGTCGTGGTCGTCCTTGGCCGCATTGTGATGACAATTCTAAAAGAGGCAGATGAAAGTACCGATGTTACTTGGGCTAATATCATCATGGACGGGATTAAATCAGCGGCCGTGATCCCG
>NZ_BQXO01000086.1:0-348 GCF_045862785.1 Furfurilactobacillus curtus
CATCTGCAAGGCCATTATTGACCAAGCCAATCAAAGCTTGCCAGTTGTTAAAACGTGGTATGCCATTTTCCTGTCCTTTGCGACATCGTTAGTCGTTGTGGTCGTCCTTGGCCGCATTGTGATGACAATTCTAAAAGAGGCAGATGAAAGTACCGATGTTACTTGGGCTAATATCATCATGGACGGGATTAAATCAGCGGCCGTGATCCCGGTCTTCGTGTTCTTACAGGGCTTTATTCACGGTTCAATTACCTTGCCCCTGCTAAAGTATATGTTTAGTTCTGATCAGCAGTTCACCGCTAAATCAATTACCGGCATGAATAAAGTTCCTGGGTTAAAAGATGTTGG
>NZ_BQXO01000087.1:0-339 GCF_045862785.1 Furfurilactobacillus curtus
CTTCAATCGGATTCGGTTTTCTGGTGGTCAAAACACCTGACGCCGTTAAAGACTTTTGGGCTTCAACCGGTGTGACTAAAAGTGCTGGTATGGGTGCCATGAGAATGTTTCAAAATTATTTCCGTAACCACTAGGAGGAAAAATAGTTATGAAGAAAATCGCACACTGGTTATTGGAAAAAGCCAAAAAAGATATGCGAACCGATCCTTTTACAACACCTTCACGGCGGACTAAGTTGTCTTACTATTTTGATAACTTATTTAGCATGGTCTTCTATATAATGGGAATTTACCTCATGTTAATGGATTTATACCAAGAGCTTTTCACGGCGAACCATAC
>NZ_BQXO01000088.1:0-338 GCF_045862785.1 Furfurilactobacillus curtus
CCGCAGTCGTTCTTATGTAAGTTTAGGGCTACGCCGTCATAAGGGCGAAGTACCCGAAAATATGATTTTGGAGGGTGGCAAAAGCAAACTAATATCAGCACAAGGAATTGAATGGATCAGAGATCGCATAAAAAAAGAGGGCGTCCTCGTCAGCAATAAAGGTGCTAACGGGGATCAGCACCTAGAAATACGCCTTCTAGGTGTCACCCTCCTAATAATCCATTTTACAGGGCGGGTTAGGGGAACGTCCAGAGAACAATTATTCCGATTGATTTAAAGACTTGTGGTCAGAAGTCAAGTAGGTGGTGCGTAAAATATTGGTAGTTCTAATTGTGAGG
>NZ_BQXO01000089.1:0-337 GCF_045862785.1 Furfurilactobacillus curtus
CCAAAAGGACAAAGCTACAAAACCCAATTTAATAAAAAAACAATGATTATTGAAAGCCCCTTGATGAATGTAAATGCCAATTATTCAGTCGGTAATACTTCTGGTAAAGAATATTTAAAAGTAAATACTGATGATGAGAAGAATCAAAAATTTGAATTAACTCAAATTAGCGATGGTTATAAAGCTAAAGCAATAAATAAAACTGCCAAAGCAGATGACGGAGTAGGAAGCTTTGAATTGCAAAAAAGGAAGTGATAGATATGTTTGTTTTAGGTGATATTTCAGGACTGGTTCAGGGAGCGATTGCTAAGTTTTTTGAATGGGCACTGTCTGGTTT
>NZ_BQXO01000090.1:0-332 GCF_045862785.1 Furfurilactobacillus curtus
CCTGGTCGATCTTTTCGTCTAAATGAGTGACGGCTAAGTTTAAGCTTTTAACGCTCTTGTCTTTAATCGGTACCTTAACGATTAGCGGGTGTTGCTTAGTTGTCATGTTTTTGGATTCCTGGACTTTAGTAAAGTGGTCCAAATAACTGGCTATGAGCTGGATTTTGAACTGTTGCTCCGAGTGATCTTTTTGTAACGCAAGATACCGACGCTTGAGACCATTGAGATAAGCCGTCATATTGACGGGAATCGTCGGTTCTAAGAACTGTAGCGTGTCATCAACACCTTCACCCAAGGTACTCATCAGAAACGCGCCATAGTCCTCAAAGACG
>NZ_BQXO01000091.1:0-331 GCF_045862785.1 Furfurilactobacillus curtus
CACGTTGCTAAAAATTCTTCATACTTTGGGAATTTACCTAAATTGACAAATTCATCAGGGATAAAGTCGACTTGGTGGGGCAATTTAGCGTGATGATCGGCGGCTAATTTGTATAATTCATCAAATAATTGTGAGAAAAACAGATTGATGAAGCTTTCATAGGTATTATCCATGACCGGAATAATCACATACAGTACTACTTTGGCTTTGCCAATCTCTTTTAAATCAAAGTCTGAAAAGCTGGTAAAATTGGCCACTTCTTTGTCAACAAACTTCGAAATGGTCGCCAACAGGCTTTCAATAATGCTGGCTTTCATAGATCGGAAGAGCA
>NZ_BQXO01000092.1:0-329 GCF_045862785.1 Furfurilactobacillus curtus
GTCGCATATGTTGCCATGCAAAATATTGGCGTTGATACCAGCAACTACTCACTCGGTTACGTGGCCACCTGGGCCAAAGATAAAGCCGTAATCCATAGCGCTTTAAGTGAGATCCAACAAGTGAGCAACAAAGTGATTGAACTTAGCGATGGCTTAACCAAACAATTAGGCTTACAAGAAGCCCCAAAAGAGCCTGCACATGATCTAAAAAAGCTATCAGCCCAGGATCTTAATAAGTCCTATCAAGGCTTGCAACAACAAATTCAACAAACAACTAGTCCCCAACAAAAAGCGCAATTAAAAAATCAGTTAAACGATGTGCACCAAGA
>NZ_BQXO01000093.1:0-324 GCF_045862785.1 Furfurilactobacillus curtus
AAGTCGACTTGGTGGGGCAATTTAGCGTGATGATCGGCGGCTAATTTGTATAATTCATCAAATAATTGTGAGAAAAACAGATTGATGAAGCTTTCATAGGTATTATCCATGACCGGAATAATCACATACAGTACTACTTTGGCTTTGCCAATCTCTTTTAAATCAGAGTCTGAAAAGCTGGTAAAATTGGCCACTTCTTTGTCAACAAACTTCGAAATGGTCGCCAACAGGCTTTCAATAATGCTGGCTTTCATTTCTCCTTTAGCCTTTTTGAAACCTAACTCCTAAGCGCGTCTCGCTGGATCAGTCATAGTTAGATCAAGA
>NZ_BQXO01000094.1:0-321 GCF_045862785.1 Furfurilactobacillus curtus
GTAAGTGCGCATTGACCTCGTTTCACTCGGTCTTCTGATTCTCTTAACTTTAACTTAGTGTATGCCTTCCGCTTCGCTATTTCAAATTGTATACTTTGACTTAACGTTTCCCTTCTGATATAGTGTCGGTGATTATTTCTAATATGATTGGAGGGATCGTTATGTCTCAAAGTAACTTAGAAAAACAAGAAGCTAAATTAAAAGCCCTTACTCAAAAAATTAAGGACGAAAAAAATAAGATTGAACAACGTCTAGGTAAACAAATCATCAGTCAGGCCAATTTAGATTATGCTAATTTATCTAATGACAATATCAAGTCCT
>NZ_BQXO01000095.1:0-306 GCF_045862785.1 Furfurilactobacillus curtus
CTGGGTTGACGAAAATGACAATGTTTATTTTGTCTTCACAAACGAAGAATTAAAAAAACTATTTGACTGCTCAAATACAAAAATTGCAAAAATTAAAAAAGAGCTTGAAGGTGCTCATTTATTAATGCAGAAAAGAATGGGTTTTCAACCAAAAGCCGGCCGCCAATTACCCAACCGATTGTATTTAGCGGAATTAAAAGTTAATGAAAAAGATGTTTATTTAAGAGAAAAGAATCTAAATAGCTCCCAATCCCTTGATACGAGCAGACTTCCGAAAAACGGAAATCAGCATGAGACCGTTGAATC
>NZ_BQXO01000096.1:0-303 GCF_045862785.1 Furfurilactobacillus curtus
AATTTGGTTGGTTGATTGGGATAAAAAGGAAAAAATTAATGAGTGGCGGCGTAATTGGGCAACAAGTGTTAATCAGTCTTTAGCACAAAAAAATATTCCGGATCGGATTAGTGAAAAATCGTTTGTCGATCAAGGGATTCAAGAGACACCTACCCAACACGAAGGCATTAACAGCCAAAGAAAAAATCGAAAAGCATTTAATCAACAAGTTAGCGCACAAAGAAACGCTCAAGCTAAATATCATAATCTTGACGAAAAGATAAGAAATCATGAACATTTTGACGCGTTAACTGACGAGCTATC
>NZ_BQXO01000097.1:0-303 GCF_045862785.1 Furfurilactobacillus curtus
GCCCATTGTGGAAGATTCCCTACTGCTGCCTCCCGTAGGAGTCTGGGCCGTGTCTCAGTCCCAATGTGGCCGATCAGCCTCTCAGCTCGGCTATGCATCATCGCCTTGGTAAGCCGTTACCTTACCAACTAGCTAATGCACCGCGGGTCCATCCTGAAGTGATAGCCGAAACCATCTTTCAAGCGAAAACCATGTGGTTTTCGTTGTTATGCGGTATTAGCATCTGTTTCCAAATGTTATCCCCCACTTCAGGGCAGGTTACCCACGTGTTACTCACCCGTTCGCCACTCGCTTCATTGTTCT
>NZ_BQXO01000098.1:0-303 GCF_045862785.1 Furfurilactobacillus curtus
TCCTGTACTAGTTAAACGTGTTTGAACAATGGAGGGACGCAGAAGGCTAAACGATCCAGACGGATGGAAATGTCTGGTCAAGCAGCAAGGTGGTTCATGAGTTAAATGCTTATGGGCTTAACACCAAGCTGTGATGAGGACCGAATTTAGTAGGGAAGTCGTTGATGTCACGCTGCCGAGAAAAGCTTCTAGTGAGCGTTTAATTACCCGTACCGCAAACCGACACAGGTAGTCGAGGAGAGTATCCTCAGGTGAGCGAGCGAACTCTCGTTAAGGAACTCGGCAAAATGATCCCGTAACTTC
>NZ_BQXO01000099.1:0-300 GCF_045862785.1 Furfurilactobacillus curtus
AAGGACGAAGTGCGATTGCCAGTGCGGCTTATCGAAGTGGTGAAAAATTATTTGATGATAAAGAAGGTCGCCGATATTTATATGCCCGATCGGTAATTCCAGAAAGCTTTATTTTAACCCCCAGAAATGCACCAGAATGGGCCAGTGATCGAGAACAATTATGGAATGAAGTTGAAAAGAACGATCGTAAATCAAACTCACGGTATGCAAAAGAATTTAACCTAGCTTTACCGGTAGAATTAAGTGAATCCGAACAGAAAGAATTACTGACAAAATATGTGCAAGAAAATTTTGTCGATC